>JBOGHK010000044.1:0-6844 GCA_050744325.1 Acidimicrobiales bacterium | reverse complement strand
GACCGCGGTGACGAGCATGCCGGCGCCCAGACCTTCGGCGAGCGCCCGGGCCGGGAGCGAGAGCTCGGTGTTCACCAGCAGGGCCGCCGTCGTTGCTGGGCCGGTTGCTCGGCCAGCGCCCCCAGGGTCCGGGCCAGGTCGGCGACCACGTCACGGTTCAGGACGTAGTAGGCGAACGCCCCCACTCGTTCGGTGTGCACGATCCCGGCTTGGCGCAGGACACGAAGGTGGTGGCTCAGCAGGGGCTGCGCGGCGTCGAGGTCCCCCGCGAGGTGGCAGGTGCAGAGATCCTCGACCGCCAAGCGCTGCACGATCTCCCACCGCAACGGCTCGCCCAGCAACTTGAGCAACGCCCCAACGTCCGGCCGCACATCAGCCACCATTGAATCAATGGTCGTTTATACGGAGGCCAGGAGCAACCCAACATCCGATGAACGACCAGTCGACACAGAGGACACGGCCGGGGTGCTCGGGACGAGATTGCCCGATCGGACCATCCGCCTCGCTGCGTCGGCGTCGTTCCTGCTGTTCGGTCTCATCCTGCTCTACCAGGGCATGTGATCAGCCATCGGACCGACCCGACCGACCGGTCAGGTCGAGTTCCGGCACATGGTCCCTAGGCAATCTTCGTCCCGGCCTCCGGGGCATCGTCGTTGTGGTCTTCGCAGAGCAGTTCGCCTTGCCAGGCTTCGCGGCCTTCCCGGATCGCGAAGTAGGCGATGGCGAAACCGGCGATGGGGTCGACCCAGGTTGCGTCGGTCGCGGCGAAGGCGACGAGGCCGGCGAAGGTCGATAGGGACAGCCAGGCACAGAGCCGGGTCTCGGCGGCGTCCGCGATGACGAGCGCGGAGCCGAGGTCTTGACCGGTGCGGCGTTTGGCCCTTGCCAAAGCGGGCATGACCACGATCGACGCCCCGGTGAGAGCGATCCCGACCCACGAGGTGTCGGGTCGGCTGTCGGTGAGCAGGTCTCGGGCTCCTTCGGCGATCACGTAGGCAGCCAGTGCGAAGAACGTGACCGCTATGAACCTGAGAGCCCGCCGTTGTTTGCGTTCGTCGATCTCGCCGCCTGTCAGCTCGGCTCGTAGCCGCACGAGGACCACGGTCGCGGCGGCGACCTCGATGATCGAGTCGAACCCGAAGCCGGTGAGCGCGACCGATCCCGCGATCAGCCCGGCGGCGATGGCCACTGCGCCTTCGCCGATGTTGTAGGCGATGGTGGCGACCTCGTAGCGGATCGCTCGCCGTGCGGCACCCGTGCGGGCCGGGGTGGTGGTGTCGGTCACCAGGTCAGTTCTTCGCAGCCTTGGTGGTCGTCGGGCTCGACCTGCAGGGTCGCGTGGGTCACGCCGTAGCGGTCACGTAGCAGCGTGCGGGCATCGTCGAGCACACCGTGCTGGTCGGTGCCGACCGACACCATGAGATGGGCCGAGAGGACTTCCATGTCCGAGGTGAGCGTCCAGGCGTGCAGGTCGTGGACATCGACCACGCCAGGGACCCGTGCGAGGTCGTTCTCCACCTGTGCCATGTCGAGGCTGGGTGGCGCGGCCTGCACCAGGATGCGGACCGCCTGGCCCCCGAGGCGCCAGGTACGGGGAAGGATGAACAGCCCGATGCCGACACCGACGAGGGGATCGACCCATCCCCACCCGGTGAGCTGCAAGACGACAGCGCCGACGATCACTCCGATCGAGCCGATCGTGTCCGACAGGACCTCCAGGTAGGCGCCCTGCACGTTGAGGGACTCTTTGGAGCCTTCGCGCAGCAACACGAAGGCCACGAGGTTGGCCGCCAACCCGAACACCGCAACGACGAGCATCGGGATGCCGAGCACCTCGGGTGGGTTGCTGAAACGACCCACGGCCTCGATCAGTACGTAGATGGCCACGCCGAACAGCAGGACTGCGTTGGCCAACGCGGCGAGGATCTCGAGCCGGTAGAGCCCGAAGGTCCGGTCGTTGCGCTTGTTGGTCTGGTTGGCGAGCTGGATCGCGGCCAGGGCCATGCCGAGACCGATCACGTCGGTGAGCATGTGCCCGGCGTCGGAGATCAAGGCCAGGGAGTTCGTGAGGAACCCGGTGACGACCTCGACAACCATGAAGACCGACAGCAGCCCGAACGCGGCGAGCAGCCGGCTGCGGTGGCGGGCACCGGCACGCGCTGCGCCGCCATGGGAGTGGTCGTGGCTCATCAGCGACCTCCTGTCGCCTCTGCGTCCCGCTGCGAGGCGGTGTCGCCGTGGCGCAGATGCTCCAGCGACAGGTCCAGCAACATGCGGACATGGGCATCCGCGAGCGAGTAGTACATCATCCGGCCAGCGCGACGGTTGTGCACGATCCCCGCGGTGCGCAGCAGCCGCAGCGCATGGGAGACCGACGTCTCCGGGACGCCGACGACCTCGGCCAGGTCACAGACACAGAGCTCGCCGGCTTCCAGCAACGCGGACAGCAGCCGGGTCCGGGTCGGGTCGCCGAGGAGCTTGAAGACCTCGGCGAGGCGAGCGGCCTCCCCGGGCTCGGCCAACCGTGACCGCACCGCCGCGACCCGCTCCGGATCGACCGATCGGGCCGAACACGCATCCAGGCCGACGACCTCAGCGTCCCCCACGAGCAACCATCCCACATCTGAACATATGTTCAGATATTGAGGTCGCTCGCCCAAGGCTGTCAAATCCCCTCGCGGGCCGCGACGGCACGTGGGGGTACGCTGCGAGCGTGGTGATCGTCCTGCTGGCCAGCGGTTTGGGCCTGCTGTTCCTGCCAGGGCTGACTCGCCGGTCGGGTCGTGCCTTGCGGCCCGACGAGTGGTCCCGGCTCTGCCTGCTTGCCATCGCCGCGGGCGGTCTCGTCGTCGAGGTCGCAGTGATCTTGTATGCCGCGCCGACGGTGGCGACGGCACTGCACGTGCCGATGGTCGCCGAACTGTGCCGACGCATGCTGGGGGACCTGACGCCGGGTGGCGCGACAGCAGGTTGGACCGCTGCCGCGGCCGCGGTGATGGTCCCCGCCATGGGCGCTTGGGGCCAGGTCCATTCCCGCCAGAGCACGCGTGCGCTGCGGGTCGAGCGCTGCCTCGGTCGTCACACCCGGTCGGGCGCCCACGAGCTCGTGGTGCTGCCGACGCCGCAGCTGGTCGCGGTGGCCGTCCCCGGCGCTGATCGCCGGGCCGAACACGGTCAGATCGTTGTGTCCGACGGGCTGGTCGACGTCCTCGAGCCGGCGGAGCTCGACGCGGTGGTGCGCCACGAGGCCGCACACCTGCGCCACGGCCACCACCGCTACCTCGCCGCCGCCGTGATCGTCGACCACGCGTTCGCCTGGCTACCAGGGGCGCGGCGCAGTACCGCCACCCTGCGCGTCGCGCTGGAGCGTTGGGCCGACGAGGAGGCCGCAACCGACAACGCGGACCGCGAGGTCCTGCGCGGCGCTCTTCTGGCGGTCACGGCCAGCCTCGTCGCGGCGCCAGGGGTCGCGGCGTTCTCCGCGGCCGACACGATCGTCGAGCGGCTGGACGCGCTCGACGCGGAGGCGCCCGAGCCCCGCCGGGTCACCCATGCGCTGCTGTACTGCCCGGGCGCGGTGCTCGGCACGGTCGCGGTCGGCGCGATGGTGTCCTGGGCCGCCGGCGCCGGCACCGTGCTGGCCATGGCCGGACAGTGCATGCGGTAGCTGGTTGCGCCGACTGGTGACGCCCGGCCACGGCGAGCCCGCGGCCCTGTGCCGTCACGGCGTGACGTGGCTGAGCGCCGGTGTCGCTGGCGAGGGCATCGGCACCTAGGGCGGGTTGGGTGTGGTCTGCTGGCGGGCCTGGTCGAGGAGGGCTTCGATCTGGGCGCGTTGGGGGGTGCCGGGTGCCAGCTCGAGGTAGCGCTCCAACTCGGCGACGGCGTCGGCGGGCCGGCCGGTGTCGAGCAGGGTCATGCCCCGGAACAGGTGGGCGTCGGGATAGTCGGGGTCCGCGGCGACTGCGGCGTCGAGGCGTTCCATGCCGGCGTCGGTGACACCGGCGAGCGCGATGATCCAGCCGCTGTAGGCGAGGGCCTCTGCGTTGGTGGGGTCGAGGCGGCGGACGGCGTCGAACTGGCGCACGGCGTCGACCAGGTTGCCCTGGTCCAGCAGGTATCGGGCGTAGGCCAGGCGGGCCTGCGGCTCGTTGGGGTTCCGCTGGACCGCCGCCGCCAGGCTGTCGCCCGCTGGGCCGGTGGGCTGGGCGTTGCCGGTGACCGTGTCACCCGGTTGCCGGTCCTTCAGTGCTCCGGGGAGGACCAGCGCCCCGACACCCAACACTGCGGTCAGCGCGACGGCAACGGGTAGCGCCCGGCTCGATGTGCGCCGCTCGGGACGGGTTGCTGTCTCCGCGGGGGCGGCGGGGGTGTTGCGTTCGAGGGTGCGGAGGATGGCAGCGGCCCGCGCCGTGTAGGTCGCGGGAAGCGCCTCGTACTGCTCGACGACCAGCTCACCGCGGTCGCGCTCGTCGTCGAGATCGGCGAGCGAGCGCAGCAGGAAGTCCCGTTCGGCTTCCAGCCCGCCACGATCGGCGAGCCCGCTCACGGATCGGTCTCACCGACGAGCTGCTGTCGGCGGGCCTGCTCGACGATCTCGCGGTCCGCTTCGGTGGCGGCGCGAGGCCAGGCCTGCCGCCGGCGCCTGTAGACGACGACCAGGCCCAGCGCGGCGGCGCCGACGACGACCGCGGGCAGGAGCCACACGAGCGCGCCCAGGCCTCGGCTGGAGGGTCGCAGGAGGATCCACTGGCCATAGCGGTCGACGTAGGCCTGGCGGATCTCGGCGTCGGTCTGCCTGGCGGCCACCCGCCGGTTGATGTCGGAGCGGATCTGCCGTGCGGTCTCGGCGTCGCTGTCGGCCACCGACAGGCCCTGGCACACCGGGCAGCGCAGACCGGCCGCGATCCCCTCGACCCGAGCGGCATCGCCGGGAGCGTGGTCGGATCGGGCGGCGATGCCGAGGGCCAGCACGACCAGGCCCACGATCCCGAGCCACGAGAGCCAGTGCCGGGCCCGGGGCTGGCTCACGACGAGCCCTGCCCCACGAGGACCGCCTCCCGCTCTTCCTCGGCCCCTTCGGGCTTCGGGGTTGGTGCGCGTCGGATCGGGCGGGCCGGAAGCAGAGCGATAACGGCGCCGGCGAGCATGATCCCGGCACCGGCCCACAGCCACAGCACCAGCGGGTTGACCCGTGCCCCGATGACGGCGGGGCCAGCGCCGTCGGGGAGGCGGATCACGGTGAGGTAGAGGTCCTCGCGCAGACCGGTCCGCACCGAGGGCGTCCCGATCAACTGGGTGGCGTTGGGGTAGCGGGTGAGCGCGGGTGCGTAGACCCCGAGGCGTCGGCCGTCACGCTCGACGGCCAGGTCGATCGAGCGGACCTGCTTGTCGCCGTCGGTTGTGGTCCGGTTGCCCCGGTAGGTGATCTCGTAGCCGCCGACCCGGCCCGATTCGCCCTCTCGCAGCACGAGCTCGCGGTCGACCGTGAACGACGAGGACATCGTGAACGCCAGCGCGAACACCACGACGCCGGCGTGCACGATCAGGCCCCCGTAGAACCGGGGGTTGCTGCGCGTGACCGCCACGAGCGTCCCGAGCCGTGACCGGGCCGCCGCCCGACGCTGGGCCGCGACCGCCGCGACGTACTGGCGGGCGATGACCGCCAGCGCGAACACCCCGAGGCCGAGCGCCAGTACCGGGGCGATGCCGCGCAACCCGACCAACGCCGCGGCCAGCATGGCCAGCGCCGCGGCCCACGCCGGCGCGGCGAGCCGCCGGTGCAGCACCCCCGTTGAGGCGGCGCGCCAAGGCAGGGCGGGGCCGACGGCCATGAGGAACAGCAGCGCGAACCCGATGGGGCGGGTCATGGAGTCGAAGTACGGCTCGCCCACCGAGAGCTGCCGGCCGTCGTAGGCCTCGGCGACCAGCGGGTACACCGTGCCCAGCAGCACCACGAGCGCGAACGCCGCGAAGAGCAGGTTGTTCACCAGGAAGGCGTTCTCCCGGGACAACGCCGAGTCGATCCGCCCCGGGGCGCGCAACAGGTCGGCCCGCCAGGCGATCAACCCGACCGACACCACAGCCACGAGGCCCAAGAAGCCCAGCAGCAGCGGTCCGATGGCCGACTGGGTGAACGAGTGGACGGAGTTGACCACCCCCGAGCGGGTCAGGAACGTCCCCAGGATGGTGAGGCAGAACGTCGCGGTGACCAGCGACAGGTTCCACAGCCGCAGCATGCCGCGGCGTTCCTGCACGATCACCGAGTGCAGGAACGCGGTGCCGGTGAGCCACGGGAGCAGCGACGCGTTCTCGACCGGGTCCCAGGCCCAGTAGCCGCCCCAGCCCAGCACCTCGTAGCTCCACCAGCCGCCCAGCACGATGCCGATGGTGAGGCAGCCCCACGCGAACAGGGTGGTGCGCCGGGTCGACGCCAGCCAGGCCCCGTCGAGCCGGCCGGTGACCAGCGCGGCGACGGCGTAGGCGAAGGGCACGGTGAAGCCGACGTAGCCGAGGTAGAGGATCGGCGGGTGGAACGCCATCAGCGGGTGGTTCTGCAACAACGGGTTCGGGCCGGGACCATCGAGGGGGACGGGCCCGCCCACGGTCCGGAACGGGTTGGCCGGGCCCAACATCAGCGCGAAGAAGAACGCCGCCACCACCAGGCCACACAGTGTCGCCCAGCCGGCCAGCGGATCGAGCCCCGCCCCACGCAGCCGGCGCACCATGGCGACCAGGTAGACGCCCAGCAGCAACGCCCACAACAGGATCGAGCCCTCCAGCGCCGCCCACAGCGACGCCACCGTGTACACGAACGGGGTCGAACGCGACCCGTTCTCCGCCA
>JBOGHK010000043.1:0-31626 GCA_050744325.1 Acidimicrobiales bacterium | reverse complement strand
CGGAAGTCCACGCCGATGCGGACGCGGATGACGACGCGGGCCGCGAGGAGCGCGAGCCGGCGGAGGCCGATGGCGAGCCCGCCACGGCCGAGACGACGTCGTCTGAGACTGGTGACGACGATGCCGGTGATGCCGACGAGGCGGCTGGGGCCGATGCCGAGGACGAGTTGGCCGGCCTCGCGGACGACCCGGAGGCCGCCGGGGGTGATGGCACCGGTGACGGAGGCGAGGTCGAGACCGAACCGGTCGAGGAGGCTGAGTCGGCAGCCGGCGTCGACAGCCCGGACACGGGCAACGGTGACACACGCGACTCCGCACGGGAGCGGGCAGAGGCCGACTGACCGCGGCGACGCCGGCCTGGGCGGCCGGGCGGTGGTCGAAAGTCGCGGCGCTCGAGGTCAGGGGCGGTCAAGCGGCGGGCTCGGGGACCACGCGGGCGAGACGGGCGACCGAGCGGTAGGCCGCCTCGGCGGGGCCGAGCTCGTCGTCGCGCAGCAGGTTGGCCATGATCCGCAGCACCCACTCCATGAGGCTGCGTGAGCGCATGCCCACCCGGGTCAGCTCGCGCATCAGTGCCGGCTGACCGATCACCTGAGCGAACGCCCGGGCGACCTTGAAGTACAGGCCGTACTCCGCCTCGAGCAGCGCGGGGTAGCGCTGCAGCGGCATGGCCGATCCCTCGGCCAGCGACTGGGTGAGCAGCTCGGCGGCCATCCGGGCGGTCTCGTAGGCGTAGTCGATGCCTTCGCCGTTGAAGGGGTTGATCGACCCGGCCGCGTCGCCGATCACGATCCAGTTCGGCCCGACCTTGGGGTTGACCGACCCGGCCATCGGGAGGCGTCCACCGGTCGCCGGGGCCAGCATCGCGCCGGGATCGATGCCCCAATGCTCCGGCGCAGTCGCCGCCCACTCGCGCATCAGGTGGCTGGTGTTGACCTCGCGCCAGCCCTTGTAGGTCGACAGGAGGCCGATGCCCACGTTGATCGTGCCGTCGCCCAGCGGGAACACCCAGCCGTAACCCGGCAGGCTCTGCCCGCCGCGGTCGTGGACGTCGAGCGCCGACTCGATCCACGGGTCGGCCGAGAGCGGGCTCTCGAAGTACCCCCGGATGGCCATGCCCTGGGGGTAGGACCGGTTGCGGGCCGTGCCCAACGCCCGGCCGAACCGCGACAGCGACCCGTCGGCGACCACCACGTAGCGCGCGTGGATCTCGGTGGCGTTGGCGCCCGACGGGTCGCCGGGCGGACCGGTTGGGTTGTTGGCGGACTGCTCGCCGGCAGCGCGGCCAACGGTGGCGCCGAGTCCTGACGCTTGCGCTGCCCGGCGGCCGGCCGGCCGGGCCTGTGCCGCCGAGCCCGACGACTTGTCCTGCACCACGGCTCCGGTGACCAACCCGTCGCGCAGCAAGGGCCGGACGGCCTCGGTCGCCGTGCGCAGCTCCGCACCCGCCGCGACGGCGTGCTCGGCCACCAGCGTGTCGAGGTCGCGCCGCCGGACGACGTAGCCGTACGACGGGAACACCGGATGCTCCGGCCACGGCAGCTCGAGGGTGATGCCGTGCGCCAGTGCTCGCAGGCCCTCGTGCCGGTGGTGGCTCTCGGCGATGGCCGGCTCGAGGCCCATCTCGCGCAGTTGGTGGACGGCCCGGGGCGTCAGCCCGTCGCCGCAGGTCTTGTCGCGGGGGAACGACTTGCGCTCGACCACACAGACGTCCTGACCCGCCCGGGCCAGCCAGTACGCCGCTGCTGCACCCGCCGGCCCGCCGCCGATCACCAGAACGTCGTAGCGGTGCGGACTCACGCCCGCGCCCACCAGGTCCCAGGGATCACACCCGAGGTCATAGTGCCCGCCGGGACGAGGTCGAGGCGATAGCGCCCGCATGTGAGCACCACGACCTCCGGCGTCGCGGGATGGGCACTATTGCCTCGGCATGAGTCAAGCTCCGGCCAGGTCCTCTTCAGTGACGCCAGCTTCCTTGGCGATCGGCGCGTGGTCTGCCTCGGCGAACGCTTCGGCGAAGGTCAGCTCGCCCAGCGCGATCTGCGCCAGCACATCTTCCTCCGGGGTGACGTCGATCTCCTCGCCGCCGAGGACCCTCCGCTCGTAGAGCACCACCTGGGCCAGCTCCTCGTCGCTCAAGCTCGCGTGCTGCGGCATCCCACCCTGCTTGGGCTTGTCGGTGTCGCCGTAGGTGTCGCCGGGCCATCCTTCCGAGCCCAGGCGCACCCACACCATCTGGTCGATCGGATCGGGCCAGGTCTCGATTACCGCCTGGTCGACGAAGCCGGGGACCGCTGCCGACCCCGACCCGTCACCGCCGTGGCATCCGGCGCACCCCGCATTGGAGTAGACGCCGCTGCCCAGCTCGATCGGATCGTTCTCGACCGGAGGAGGCTCGAGCGTCCCGACGTAGACGTAGGCCCACAGCGGCAGGGCCGCGAGCACCGGCATGGCCCAGTAGGGCACCCGGCGCCGCTGACGCCCCGCCTGGATGTAGGCCGGCACCGGCTTGGGCGGCTCGGGCTTAGCCTCCTCGACCGGAGCGGGCGTCGCGGCAGCCGCCGCGGGAACCGGCGCCGCCGGAGGTGCATCGGAGGGGGACTCGGTCACGCCCCCCGACTCGGCGGGCGCCGCGCTCTCGCCGCCGCCCAGGCCCAAGGCGGCGCGTCGCTCGCGCGAACGCTTCAGAAGATGCTCGGGAATCTCGGTCAACGCAGCCTCCGCAACGGTCTGACGCGGGCCACTCTAGGCAGCGCTCTCGGTCCGATACCAAGATGCGATTGGTACCGGAAACTCAGGGCAGTAGACCCACTGAGCCAAATGTGAACCGATGCACACGCCCGTGCTAAACCACCGAGGGTCGGGGCTCGTGTGGTCCTCGGACACAACATGCGCCCGATGTCCTACCGTCGGGCCAGAATAATGTGAGCGATTTCACGAGGAGTCGCGCCAGCGTGGTCGCCTTCGTCACATCGAGCTTGATCGGCATCCTGGGATGCGTCGCGGTCTTCATCTACGGCCGCCGCCGGCCGGTTGGCGCGCCGCTCAGCTGGGGCGAGGCCATGGCCGCCGCCATGTACGTCTTCTTCATGTTCTTCTGGTGGAACGGCGTGATCCCGCACTACTGGCTGACCTGGGCCGACACCGAGCTCAACTGGCGCAGCGACGTCTACTTCGCCCAAGCCGGCCAGGCCCTGTTCGGTCAGGAATGGCTGAACTGGTGGCCGCTCGACATCCCGAAGCAGGCGGTGCGCGACATCATCGTCGTCGGGATCTACGGCGTCGCGCTCGGGCTGCACGTCCTCGTGTGGGCGCTGTGGCAGGACCGCGGCAAGGAGCGACCGGTCGCGATCCCGGCTTCCCGCTACGGACGCCCACTGGTGAGGAAAGGCTAAGGAGGGTTGTAGATGGCCAAGACCGATGCCAACCCGCCGATGCCGGAGTTCCGCGCCGACTACGTCCTCCAAGAGGTCGACGCGGCCTGGCTGTCCAAGGCGGTCAAGCCGAAGCAGTTCATCCACATCGACCAGTCGGAATGCATCATGTGCGAGGGCTGCGTCGACATCTGCCCGTGGAAGTGCATCTTCATGGTGACGCCCGACGCCATCGACGAGGCCGTGGGCACCGAGCAGCCCGGCGACGACCCGTCCGACCACGTGCTGTTCGTCATCGACGACGACGTCTGCACCCGCTGCGCCCTCTGTGTCGACCGGTGCCCGACCGGGGTGATCATCCTCGGTAAGGTCGGCGACCCGGCGGCTGGCGGCGACACCCACCAGCGCACCAACACCTACGGCTACGGCTACGGGATGCGGCTCGGATGACACCCGCACGGCTTGGTACAGGGGCTCGGCAAGGAGTTAAGCGCTAGTGGCCAAGACCATCGAATCGAAGCCACCGCTCCGTGAGCGGGTCGAGAAGGCGCTCCGTGGGCTCCCCCAGACGGTCCAGGGCTCCCAGGCCTGGAACTCGATCTTCCGGCCGGGCTCGATCTTCCGCAAGGGCTACACCGACAGCCCCCGTAACCGGTCCTACGTGATCATGAACAGCGTGCTCTACCACCTACACCCCGTGAAGGTGAAGCGGCACGCGGTGAAGGTCAGCTACACGCTGTGCCTGGGCGGGCTGAGCTTCTTCCTGTTCATCGTGCTCACGGTCACCGGCATCTTCCTGATGTTCTTCTACCGGCCGACCGCGGCCCAGGCCTGGGACGACATCTACACGCTCGAGACGTCGGTGACCTTCGGCCTGCTGGTGCGCAACATGCACCGCTGGGCCGCCCACCTCATGGTGATCACGGTCTTCCTGCACATGGCCAGGGTCTTCTACCACGGTGCCTACAAACCGCCCCGCGAGTTCAACTGGGTGATCGGCGTCATCCTGCTGACGCTGACCCTGCTGCTCAGCTTCACCGGCTACCTGCTCCCGTGGGACCAGCTGGCCCTGTGGGCGGTCACCGTGGGCACCAACATGATCGGCTACACACCGGTGTTCGGCGACGACGTGCGCTTCGTGCTGCTGGGCGGGGCCGAGATCGGCACCGACACACTGCTGCGATGGTATGTGCTGCACGTGTTGCTGCTGCCGTTCGTGTTGGTGGTCTTCTTGGCCGTCCACTTCTGGCGGGTACGGAAAGATGGCGGAATCTCAGGCCCGCTATGAGCGAGCGTCCGCAATGCAGCGAGCGTGGCGCGAGCGGCCCGGCCGTAGGCCAGGAGCGGGAGGCTCAGTGATCGGCGAGGGACGAGCGACATGACGGAGATCCCCGAACACCTCCGCAAACGAGCCGAGGAGGCCCGGCGCAAGGCGGCCGAGAAGAAGGCGGCCGAGAGCGGTGGCGGTCCAGCCGCCGCCGAGCAGGGCGCGGGCGAAGCCGAAGGAGGTGCTGCCAGCGGCGGCGGCGACAGCCGCATCCCGGCCGAGTTGCTCGAGCGGTCGCGTTCGGCCCGGGCTCGGGCCGAAGCCGGTGAAGGCGGTGGCGGCCAGGCGACGGCAGCAGCGACCGCCGTGGCCACCGCGGCACCGGCCACGGGCACGGCCCCGCCGGTCTCCGCCGGCCCGGCCGGTCACACCCAGCGGCTTCTCACGGTGGTCAAGTCCGGATCGATCCAGGACGTCAAGGCCACCCCGCAGGACAAGGTGCACGTATGGCCGCACCTGCTGGCCGTCGAGTTCGTCGCCTCTCTCGCCTGCCTTGCCTTCCTGCTGGTGTTCTCGGTCTTCGTCAACGCCCCGCTGCTCGAGCTGGCCAACTTCAACCAGACCCCGAACCCCTCCAAGGCACCCTGGTACTTCCTCGGCCTCCAGGAGCTGTTGACCATGTTCCACCCGATGGTCGCCGGCGTGACCATCCCGGGCATGGGCATCTTCGGCTTGATCCTGGTGCCGTACACCGATCGCAATCCGTCGCACAAGCCCGAGGACCGCAAGTTCGCGATCTCGTTGTTCACCATGTTCCTGATGTTCTGGGCCGTGCTGGTGATCATCGGGTCGTTCTTCCGGGGGCCCGGCTTCAACTTCGTCTTCCCGTGGAACGACGGCATCTTCTTCGACCTGTGAGTGAGGTGGCGCACGACCGATGAGCTCGAACACCGTGCTGCTGATCGCCGTTCCCGTCCTGGTGGTGCTGGCCGGTCTGGTGTTGTTCGCCGCGGCGCGCCGGCGCGACACGGGTGCCGCCCTCGGCCAGCTCAGCCACGAGACCAAAGCGCGCGACCGCGGCCCGGTCTCTCCGGAGCCGGCGGAGGGCGAGGATCCTGCACCCGCCACCGGTCGCGAGGTCGAACGCCTCGCAGCGATGGAGAGGCGCGACAGCAGGCTGGCCGTGGTCGAGAAGACCGAGACGGCACCGGTCCCCTGGGTGCCGCCCGACGACGAGACCATCGCGGTCAGCCGCCGCCAGTTCTTCAACCGTTCGATCGTGACCCTGTTCGGGGTGGCGCTGGGTGGCTTCGGCGCCGCGTCGGGCGTCGCCTTCCTCTGGCCGACCAACACCGGCGGCTTCGGCTCGGTCATCCGGCTGGGGTCGCTCACCGACGTCGAGGCGAAGATCCAGGAGGGCCAGGGTTTCGCGTACTTCCCCGAGGCCCGCGCCTGGGTCACCGGGTACCCGTCTTCGGCGCTGGAGAAGGCCCGGGCGACGTACAGCCCTGGCGAGCTGACGGGCATGGACGAGGGGGTGGTCGCGCTCTACC
The DNA here is from genome assembly GCA_050744325.1 of Acidimicrobiales bacterium. Taxonomy (GTDB): domain Bacteria; phylum Actinomycetota; class Acidimicrobiia; order Acidimicrobiales; family VFJN01; genus DASXTK01. The sequence continues at coordinate 25,432 of JBOGHK010000043.1, read as the reverse complement.
AGAAGTGTCCCCACCTCGGCTGCCGGGTGCCGCAGTGTGTCACCTCGCAGTGGTTCGAGTGCCCGTGCCACGGCTCGCAGTACAACCAGGTGGGCGAGAAGAAAGGTGGGCCGGCGCCCAGGGGCATGGACCGATTCACGATGACCATCGAAGGTGGTGCACTGGTCGTCGACACCTCGTCCGCCGGCATCATCCAGGGGCCCCCGATCGGCACCAACACGACCGGCCAGGAGGCCGAGGGTCCGCACTGCATCACCGGAGGCTCTGACCACTGATGACCGTCGCCTCGGGGCCCGGCGCCGTCGCGCCGGGTCATCTCACCATGCCGGTGCTGGCGGCCAGCACAGTGCGGACCATCGGCACCGTGCTGGCGGTGCTCGCCGTGGTCGGCCTCGCCTTCTACCTGATCGCGAACTTCCTGTCGGCGCGGGCGGAGGCCGGTTCGGAGATCGAGCTCGCCCCCAACCGCAAGCCCTACTACGACGACGAGCAGCTGGAGGGTCGCAAGCTGACCCGCACCCTGTTCAGCGGGATGGCGCTGCTCGCCGTGGTCGCCATCGGGCTGCCGACGTACTGGCTCTACGAGCCGGGTCGCCAGGACGGTGCGATCGACGGCTACCTCAACACGTTCGAGTCCCGCGGGCTCGAGCAATACGAGGAGGGCTCCCAGTGCGCCAACTGCCACGGTGCCGAGGGAGTCGGCGGCCAGGCGCCGTTCACCATCCTCGACGACAACGGGAACTTCGTCGCCCAGGTCAACTGGCGGGCGCCGGCGCTCAACACCGTGTTGCTGCGGTTCTCGCGCGAGGAGGTGATCTCGATCGTCGACTTCGGCCGGCCAGGCACGCCGATGCCGGCGTGGGGCGTCGGCGGCGGTGGGCCGCGCTCCGAGCAGGAGATCGAGAACATCGTCGACTACCTGGCCGCGATCCAGCTGACCTCGGAGGAAGCGCAGCGGGAAGCTCAGGTCGAGCTGGCCGTGGCGCTCGGGGTCCTCAGCGAGGACGACCGTGACGACGACGCCGCCGTCGACGAGGCGCTGGCCCAGATCGACTACGAGGACCCCGCAACGGGCGAAGCGGCGTTCAACCTCGGTCAGGAGTCGGGCTTCGCTGCAGGCGCGGCGAGCTGTGCGCGGTGTCACACCCAGGGGTGGTCGATCATCACCCAGGGCGAGGGCGCCATCCAGCCTCCGGGCGCCGACGTGAGTGACTTCGTCGACTACCTGCCGGGTTCCGGCGCGCTGGCGCCGCCACTTTCCGACCTCGTGCCGCGCCAGTTCGCGAGCGTCGACGCGCTGGCCGAGTTCATCACCACCGGCAGCGAGGACGGCGTGCAGTACGGCAATCGTGGCCAAGGCTCGGGCCGCATGCCTGGCCTGGGCGACGACCCGAACACCGAGGATGTCCCCGGGGACGGGATGTTGCCCCGCGAGGTCATCTGTGCGATCGCCCGCTACGAGTCCACCCTCCAGGGTGGCGACCAGCCGACGGGCGTGGTGCCGACGACGACGACTACGACGTCGACCACGACCACCACACAGCCCGGTGCCGAGGTCACCGAAGAAGAGGAGCAAGCCGAGGCTGAGCCGGCCTTCTGCGACCTCGAAGCCCAACAAGACGCCGAAGGCGAGGAGTAGCTGTGCACACGCTCTCGTCGATAGTGGCCGGCATCGCGTGGGACCCGGAGATCCGCGGGTTCCTGACCGTCGTCGTCGCCGTCGCCGTCCTGATGGGGTCGATCTACCTGTTGCTCGGCACCAACCTGGGAACGCGGCTCGGCTTCCTCGTCGCTCTGGCCGGGTTCTTCGGCTGGATGGTGATCCTCGGCGCCTTCTGGTGGATCAAGCCGTCGGCGACCGGGCCGCAGGGGCGCGTGCCGGCGTGGGAGGCCGAGGAGATCAACACCGGCAACCTTGCCGATGCCCGGTTGGACAAGGCCCGCGACCTCGACACGTCCAACCTTCCCGATCCTGCGACCCTCGACGACGCCAGCGAGGCCGAGTTCGAGGAGATCGCGGCCGAGGAGGAGTCGGCGCTGGCCGGGTGGTCCCTGATCGCGGCGTCGGATCCCTCACGGGGCGAGGCCCAGGCCGTGGTCGACGCGGTCTTGACCGACGGCAGCTACCCGGGCATCAGCGCCAGCTCCGACTATGTGACGCTCTACGCGTTCGAGATCGGGGGCAAGCCCGAGCGTCGGAGCGACTCCGTCTGGGACCGGGTCACCAACAAACTCACCAACAGCCTGCGCATCACCAGCCCGCCGCACTACGCCATCGTCCAGGTGTGCCTGACCACGCCCGAGAGCCGGCCGGAGGCCGCGCAGCCGGGCGAGGCGCCGCCGCCCCTTGAGTGCGACAACGCCACCGACGTCATCTCCGTGGTGATGGTGCGCGACCTGGGGCAGGTGCGCATGCTGCCCGCCGTGATCACGATCGTCTCGGCGATGATCTTCGGTCTGTTGTGCTACATGCTGCATGTGCGTGATCGTCGAGTGGAGGAACACCGCTCGGCGCCTCTACCCGCCCCGACTACGACGGGGGGCGCGTAGTGGGCCAGTACCTTCCGGTCGCCGCGCTGGTCGTCCTCGCCGTGGTGTTCGCCGCGCTGAGCCTGGTCGCGTCGAAGCTGCTGGCCCCCCGCCGTACCACCGTGCCCAAGCGCGCCCCCTACGAGTGCGGCATCGTCCCCGGACGCGACGCTCCCGAGCGGTTCCCGGTGCGGTTCTACCTGGTGGCGATGATCTTCATCGTCTTCGACATCGAGATCATCTTCCTGTACCCCTGGGCCGTGAACTACCGCAACCTCGGGGTCTTCGGGCTGGTCGAGGTGGTGCTGTTCGCTGTCGCCGTGGTGGTCAGCCTGCTCTACCTGGTGAGCAAGGGCGCCCTCGAGTGGGGTCCGGCCAAACGGGTCGAGCCGACGTCGCCGATGGTGTCCGCCGAGCGCACCGCGTCGACGACGGTGCGCCGGGTCGGATTGGAGGGTCGCCTGCCTGAGCCGCCCCGCAAGGGGGTCGCCGCCTGATGGGATGGGACGTCCAGAAGGGCCTCGAGGGCCTGGACCACAACTTCTTGACCGGCAAGCTCGAAGACCTCGTCAAGTGGGCGCGGTACCGGTCGTCGTGGCCGGCGACGTTCGGCCTGGCCTGCTGCGCACTCGAGATGATGGCCGCGGGCGGCGCCCACTACGACCTCGCCCGCTACGGCATGGAGGTGTTCCGGGCCTCGCCCCGGCAGGCCGACATCCTGATCGTCGCCGGTCGGGTGTCACAGAAGATGGCGCCCGTGCTGCGCCAGATCTTCGACCAGATGATGGAGCCCAAGTGGGTCATCTCGATGGGCGTCTGCGCGAGCTCCGGTGGGATGTTCAACAACTACGCGCTGGTGCAGGGCGTCGACCAGGTGGTGCCGGTCGACGTGTATGCCCCCGGCTGCCCGCCCGGGCCCGAGACGTTGATCCACTCGATCAACACGTTGCACGAGCAGATCCGCTCCGGTGAGCTGACCCGCCGCCGTGCCGAGGCCGGGCCCGGTCGCGGCGCCGAAGTCGACCTCGCGGCCAAGGGCACCACCACCGTTCCCGCTGGGAACCGATAGCCGTGGCCGAGCTCGACGCGGACCGCCAGCACGTCGACGACACCGAAGCTGCCGGGGGCTCCGCTCAGGCGGGCGAGGGTCCCGAGACGCGCTACGACGTCGTGCTCACGCGCTCGCGGGGCCAGGACGTCCTGCACCCGTCCCGTGAGCAGCTGGTCGATCTCGTCCGGAACCTGCGCGACGACGAGGGTTTCCGGGTATGTCTCGACGTGACCGCCGTCGATTATGTGGCATACGCCGCCACCCGTGACCTTCCTGCGGGCATCGCGGCGCAGCGCTTCGAGGTGGTGGTGGTGCTGCTGTCGCTGAACCAGCGCGAGCGCCTGCGCCTGCGGGTCCAGGTGCCCGACGACGACCCCACCTGCCCGTCGCTGTTCGACGTGCACCCCGGGGTCGAGGCCTTGGAGCGCGAGGTCTTCGACCTGTTCGGCATCAGCTTCGAGGGTCACCCCGACCTGACCCGCATCCTCATGCCCGAGGACTGGGAGGGCCACCCGCTGCGCAAGGACTACCCGGTCGGCGCCATCCCGGTGCAGTTCAAGGGGGTGGCCAATGCCCGCTGAGGCCGAGACCGCAGAGCGCGAGCGCACCGCCGAAGGCGGCCAGGAGATGGGCCCCCGCAAGGGAGCGGGCGCGGCCGAGCTGCTGCGCGAGCTGGGCGCGGTGCTACGGATGTCCGAGGCCGAGGCCCAAGCGCTCGACGACCAGCAGCCCCGTGAAGACCAGACCATGATCATCAACATGGGGCCGCAGCACCCGTCGACGCACGGGGTGCTGCGCCTCATGCTCGAGCTCGACGGCGAGACCGTGCTGCGCTGCAAGCCGATCATCGGCTACCTGCACACGGGGATGGAGAAGACCGGCGAGACCCTCACCTTCATGCAGGGTGGCACCAACGTCACCCGGATGGACTACGCCTCGCCACTGTTCAACGAGCTGGTGTTCTCGCTGGCCACCGAGACCTTGCTCGGCATCGACGAGGACCTCCCGCCGCGCGCGCAGTGGATCCGGATGTTGCTGTGCGAGCTCAACCGCATTTCGTCGCACCTGCTGTTCCTGGCCACCAACGGGATGGACATCGGCGCGGTGTCGATGATGATCTTCGGCTGGCGCGAGCGGGAAGAGACGCTGCGGCTGCTCGAGATGATCACGGGCCTGCGGATGAACCACAACTTCATCCGCCCTGGCGGGCTGGCTGCCGACCTCCCCGACGGGTGGCGCGACGCCGTGCTCCGCGTCATGGACCTGATCCCCCCGCGGCTCGAGGAATACGACGTGCTGATGACCGGTCAGCCGATCTGGCGTGAGCGCCTGCAGGGCGTGGGGGTGCTGACCGCCGACGAGGCGGTGGCCCTCGGCATCACCGGCCCGATGCTGCGTTCGACCGGCGTCGAGTGGGACCTGCGCCGCGACATGCCGTACCTCTACTACGACCAGCTGCGCTTCGACGTGCTGGTCGGCAGCTACGGCGACTGCTTCGACCGCTACGCGATCCGGCTGAACGAGGTGCGCGAGTCGATCAAGCTGGTCCACCAGATCCTCGACCAGCTCCCGCCCGGCGACTACCGCATCCAGGATCGCAAGGTCACCCCGCCGCCCCGGGGCCGGATCGACGAGTCGATGGAGGCGCTCATCCATCACTTCAAGCTGTTCACCGAGGGCTTCAAGGTGCCCGAGGGCGAGGTCTACCGTGCGGTCGAGAGCCCCCGGGGCGAGCTCGGCTGCTACATCGTGAGCGACGGTGGCGCCCGGCCCTACCGCATGCGGATCCGCGGGCCGTCGTTCGTCAACCTCCAGGCCCTGCCCCACATGCTGCGCGGCGGGCTGATCGCCGACGCGGTCGCGGTGATCTCGTCGGCCGACCCCATCATGGGCGAGGTCGACCGCTGATGGCCCGGCTGAACAAGGAGAACACCAACATCGCTCGCGAGATCGTCGAGCGCTACCCCTTGCCGCGGTCCGCGCTCGTCCCTCTGCTGCACCTGGCACAGGAGCAGGATGGGTACGTGAGCACCGATGCCATGGAGCACATCGCCGAGCTGCTCGACCTGACGCCGGCCGAGGTGCTGGGGACATGCTCGTTCTACGAGATGTTCAAGCGCGAGCCGGTCGGCGAGTACGTGGTGAACGTCTGCACCAACATCTCGTGCATGCTCTGCGGGGGTGAGGAGCTGTTAAAGCACCTGGAGGAGCGGCTGGGCGTCACTGCCGGCAGCACCACGGCCGACGGCAAGTTCACGTTGGAGGACGTCGAGTGCATCGCCGCGTGCACCGAGGCGCCGTGCCTCCAGATCAACTACCGCTACTTCCACAAGGTGAGCACCGAGCAGGTCGACGAGCTGCTCGACGACCTGCGGGCCGGGCGGCTGGCCCACGAGGTGCCCAAGCACGGCACGCTGGCCCGGGTACGCCAGCAGGTCGACGTGGACCGCCGGGCGCGGGTCGCCCGCCCGGACCAGAGCATCGAGCCCGTGTGGCTGAGCCGCAACGAGCGGGTGGGCGGAGGGTCGTCGTGACCGACGGCGTCCGCGAGATCCCGCGCATCGTGTCGTCCCGGTGGGACCTGGACGACGGCTTCACCCTCGACCGCTACGAGGCCAGCGGCGGCTACCAGGCGCTGCGCAGGGCACTGGACGAGATGACCCCCGCCCAGGTCCACGAGGAGGTCAAGGCCGCCAGCCTGCTCGGGCGCGGCGGCGCGGGCTTCCCCGCCGGCATCAAGTGGGGCTTCTGTCCGCCCGGCGTGTTCCCGCGCTACCTGCTGGTGAACGGCGACGAGTCCGAGCCGGGCACCTACAAGGACCGCATCGTCATGGAGCGCGATCCCCACCTGCTCATCGAGGGGATGCTGCTGGCGGCCTACGCCATCGGCTGCGGCCAGGCCTTCCTGTACGTGCGCGGCGAGATGGCCCTGGCTCAGGAGCGTCTGGCCAGCGCCCTCAACGACGCCTACGCCGCCGGCTACGTGGGGCGCAACATCCTGGGCTCCGAGTTCTCGATCGACATCGTGCTGCATTGGGGCGCCGGCGCCTACATCGTCGGCGAGGAGACCGCGCTGATCGAGTCGCTCGAGGGCAACCGCGGCATGCCCCGGCTCAAGCCGCCGTTCTTTCCCGCAGCCAAGGGCCTGTACTTGCAGCCGACGGTGGTCAACAACGTCGAGACGTTGGCCAACCTGCCGTGGATCGTGAGCAACGGCGGCGGCGCGTTCGCCGCGCTGGGCGCCGAGAAGAGCACCGGCACCCGGCTGTTCGCCGTGTCGGGCCACGTCGAGACGCCGGGTGTCTTCGAAGTCGAGTTCGGGGTCACCACGTTCCGCGACCTGCTCTACGACAAGGAGTACGGCGGCGGCATCCGCAACGGGCACCAGCTCAAGGCATTCATCCCCGGCGGCGCGTCTGCGCCATGGTTCTACGAGGAACATCTCGACCTACCCCTCGAGGCTGGCGCGGTCGGCGCCGCCGGCTCGATGTTGGGCTCGGGGGCGATCGTGGTGATGGACGAGACGACCGACGTGGTGAAGGCCGCGTGGCGGGTGGTGCGGTTCTTCGCCCGCGAGTCGTGTGGCAAGTGCACCCCGTGTCGCGAGGGCACCGCGTGGTTGGAGAAGATCCTGCGCCGGATGCTCGACGGCAAGGGCCGACCCAGCGACGTCGACAAGCTGATGGACATCTGCGACAACATCAGCCCCGACATCACCTGGCCGCCCAAGCAGACCACGATCTGCCCGCTCGGCCCGTCGGCGGTGTCGCCGATCGCGTCGGCAGTGCTGCGCTTCTCCGACGAGTTCTTCTCGCTCATTGCATCCGGCCGTTCCCTCGTCTCCGGCTCGGGGCCTCCGGCGAGTACCGACCGCGACATCTCTGGCGAACCGGCAGCTGGGGCGAACCCGCCGGCGGTACCGATCACCGTTCCCGTGAAGGGGAAGGCCTACCTGTCGAGGCCGGCACCTGTTGAGGCACAGCCGTGACCGACACCAGGTCCGCCGACGACACGGGCATGACGGCTGCCTCGGTCGCGCCACCGCCGCCGCCCGACGGCGTGACGCTCACCATCGACGGCAACGAGGTGGTGGCCCGCAAGGGCGAGCTGGTGATCGCCGCGGCCGAGCGCAACGGCGTCTACATCCCGCGGTTCTGCTACCACCCGCGCATGGAACCGGTCGGCATGTGCCGGATGTGCGTGGTCGAGATCGACACCGGCCGCGGCCCGGCGCTCCAGCCGTCCTGCATGATCGAGGCGGCCGACGGGATGACCGTCGCCACCGACTCCCCGGTGTCGAAGAAGGCGCAGGAGGGGGTGCTCGAGTTCCTCCTGGTCAACCATCCGCTCGACTGCCCGGTGTGCGACAAGGGCGGCGAGTGCCCACTGCAGGACCAGACCATGTCCTACGGCCCGGGCGAGAGTCGCTTCGTCGAGGAGAAGCGCCACTTCGAGAAGCCGATCCCGATCAGCGACCTGGTGCTGCTCGATCGCGAGCGCTGCATCCTGTGCGACCGCTGCACCCGTTTCGCCAAGGACGTCGCCGGCGACCCGCTGATCCACTTCATCGACCGGGCCGCCGAGACGCAGGTCAACACCTTCCCCGGTCATCCGTTCGCCAGCTACTTCAGTGGCAACACCGTCCAGATCTGCCCGGTCGGTGCGCTGACCGCGACTCCGTACCGCTTCAAGGCCCGCCCGTGGGACCTGGACGAGGCCGAGTCGACCTGCACCAGCTGCTCGGTGGGCTGCCGGGTCGTGGTGCAGGCCAGCCGCAACAAGGTGTTGCGCTACCAGGGCGTCGACCTCGACCCTGTCAACTGGGGCTGGTTGTGCGACAAGGGACGGTTCGACTTCGAGGCCGTCAACAGCGAGGAGCGGCTGTCGAGCCCACTGCTGCGCGACGAGGGCCTCCTGTTGGAGGAGGCGTCGTGGTCGGCGGCACTGGGCCGTGCGTCCGACGCACTACAGCGCGGCCTCGACCGCGGCGGTGCCGAGGGAGTGGCCGTGCTCGGCGGCTCGCGGCTGACCAACGAGGACGCGTACGCCTGGGTCAAGCTGGCCAAGGGCATCATCGGCACCGACAACGTCGACTGCCAGCTCGGCGACGGGCTACCGGCCGAGGCCGTGCTCGGGCTGCCCCGAGCCACGATCGACGAGGCCTGCCAGCCGGGTGGGGTGGTCCTGCTGCTCGGGCCCGACCCGAAGGAGGAGCTGCCGGTCCTCTACCTGCGGCTGCGCCACGCCGTCCTCAACGACGACGTCGCGCTGGTCGAGCTGGCCTCCACCGAGACCGCGACCACCCACCTCGCGTCCCATTCGCTGCGCTACCGGCCGGGCGAGATGTTCGGCCTGGTGGAGGCGCTTCTGGGGGTCGCGGAAGGCGCAGTCGAGGTCGCCGGCATCCGGGCCGACCAGATCGAGGACGTCGCCGAGCTCCTCGCGGGCCGCCCGCTGACCGTGATCCTCGGGCGCGGCAACCTGGCCGAGTCGGCGACGTCGATCGCTGCGACGGGCAAGCTCGTCCGCCAGGAGCGTCCCGAGGTGCGGTTCCTCTCCGCGCTGCGCCGGGCCAACGTCCATGGCGCGCTCGAGATGGGGATGGCACCGGGCATCTTGCCGGGGCGTCTCCAGCTCAGAGCCGGCGGATCCGACGCGACCGCCGCCGAAGCCCGTGACAGGCTGACCGAGCTGTGGCCGCGCCTGCCCGACAACCGGGGCCTGGACGCCGCCGGCATCCTCCAGGCGGCGGCCGCCGGGCGAATCGAGACCCTGTTCCTCCTGGGCGCCGACCCGCTGAACGACTTCGGTGACCGTGAGCTGGCCGAGCGGGCGCTCGCGGGTGCCCGCACGGTCATCGCCACCGACCTGTTCCTGACCGAGTCGGTGCGGCAGGCCGACGTGGTCCTGCCAGCGGCCGGTTACGCCGAGGTCGCCGGTACGACCGTCAACCTCGAAGGCCGGGTGACCACGCTGGCGCAGGCCGTGACTCCACCTGGCACGGCGCAGTCCGACTGGGTCATCGCTGCCGAGCTGGCGCGGCGGCTCGGCTACGACCTGGGCCTGGAGTCGCCCCGCCACGCGTGGGACGAGCTCGGCACCTTTGCCCCGAGCTTCGCCCGGGTGGGCTCGCAGGTGATGGCGACCCCGGCTGATCCTGACGGCGTCCTGGTCACCGTCGCGGCCTCCGGCAAGGCAGCTTCGCCGCCTCCTCCGGCGCCTTCACGGCGCGACCCCTCCGACGACGAGCTCGAGAGTGCGAACCCGGACGTCGCGACGGCGGAGGCCGGAGCAGAAACCAGTCCGGGTGCGACGATCACGACGACGCCTGTGGACTCGGCAGTGGCTCCCGAGGTCGAACCGGCCGAGGAGTCCGCTCTGATCGAGGCGCCCTACACGATCCCGCTGCCCGAGCTGACGGTCATCGAGCCGCAGACGACCGACGCCTACAGCCTTCGGCTGGTGGCCACCCGGCGGCTGTACGACCAGGGGACGCTGGTGCGCCACAGCGGCTCGCTGGTCGGCCTGGCCGAGGGCGCCGTGCTGCGCCTGAACCCCTACGAGTTCGAGAAGCTCGGCCTGGCCGCGGGCGATGAAGCCCGGGTGACCTCGGCCCGTGGCCAGGTGCTGGTCCCGGTCCGCCCGTCCGACACCGTGCCCCGTGGCCTGGCGCTGCTGCATCTGAACCAGAGCGGTGGGCGGGCCAACGCGCTGATCGACATCCACAGCCCGGTGACCGACATCCGGGTGGAGAGGCCCTAGCCGTGCTTGCTCTCGATCCGCTGCTGGTCGACCACGTCGACTTCGGCGTGGTGGCGATCGTCCTGGCCAAGACGGTGGTGGTGTTCGCCCTGCTGCTGGTGTCGGTGCTGTTCATGATCTGGTTCGAGCGCAAGATCATCTCGGACATGCAGAACCGCATCGGGCCCAACAAGGCCGGCCCGTGGGGGATGCTCCAGACCCTCGCCGACGGCATCAAGCTGTTCTTCAAGGAGGACCTGGTCCCCGATCGGTCCGACCGGAGGGTGTTCGCGCTGGCGCCATACCTGTCGCTGGTCCCCGCGTTCGTGACCTTCGCCGTCGTGCCGATCGGCGGCGGCTTCAACCAGGACCACGACGGCAGCGTCCGGATGTTCGGGCACGACACCTACCTCCAGCTGGCCGACCCGCCCATCGGGGTGCTGCTGATCCTGGCCATGTCGTCGATCGCGGTGTACGGCATCATGCTCGCCGGCTGGTCCTCCGGCTCGAAGTGGCCGCTGCTCGGTGCGGTGCGCGCCTCGGGGCAGATGGTGTCCTACGAAGCGGCGCTGGGCCTGGCGACGGTCGCGGTCGTGCTGATGACCGGCTCGCTGTCCACCCACGACATCGTCCTGCAGCAGGCGGGCGACGGCTACGACCTGTTCGGCTCGTGGTCGTTGCCGCGCTGGAACCTGATCCTGACCGGGCTGGTGCCGTTCGTGATCTTCCTGATCGCGGGCACGGCCGAGGCGAACCGGCCACCGTTCGACCTGGTCGAAGCCGAGCAGGAGCTGGTGGGCGGGTTCAACACCGAGTACTCGTCGATCCGGTTCGCGTTCTTCTACCTGGCCGAGTTCATGAACACGGTCACCCTCTCCGCCATCATCGTGACGCTGTTCCTCGGCGGTCCGTCCGGTCCGACACTGGGAGGACCCGCCTGGCTGTGGGGTGTGGTCTGGTTCGTGGTCAAGCTGTTCCTGTTCCTCTTCACGTTCGTGTGGATGCGGGCGACGCTGCCGCGGTTCCGGTACGACCAGCTGATGAACCTGGGGTGGAAGGTGCTGATCCCGCTGGCGATGGCCTGGCTGCTGCTGCTCGCGGCGATCAACATCGGCCGTGACGAGGACTGGAACGCCGGTGTCGTGGTCGCCGTGTGCTTCGGGCTGCTGGTCGCGGGGTGGTTGGCGATGAGCGGGGCACTCAAGGTGGGCCAGGCCCGCCGGGCCGAGGAGGACCTCTACGAGGCCAAGGTCGGCGACCTCGAAGGGGCGGGCCGCTGATGGGCTACCTCGACGGGTTCCGGGTGACGCTGCACAAGATGGTCGAGAAGCGGGTGACCCGCGACTACCAGAAGGACAAGGGGGGCAAGCGGGTCAAGCCCGAGCGCCTGCACGGCCGCCACGTGCTCAACCGATACGAGGACGGGATGGAGAAGTGCATCGGCTGCGAGCTCTGCGCCGGTGTCTGTCCCGCCCGCTGCATCTACGTGCGGGGTGCCGACAACCCGCCCGACGAACCGGTCGCGCCGGGCGAGCGCTACGGCTACATCTACGAGATCAACTACCTGCGGTGCATCCACTGCGACCTGTGCGTCGAGGCGTGCCCCACCGAGGCGATCACCGAGTCGAAGCTGTTCGAGTTCAGCTTCACCAACCGCGAGGACGCCATCTACACCAAGGCCGAGTTGGTGGTGGGCGACGACGGCCGGCCCCGCCAGCTGCCGTGGGAGGACTGGACCGACATGGCCGCGGTCGAGGCCGACACCTCGGCGTGGATGCGGGCGACGTCGTCGAGCGGTGCCGCCGAGTTCGAGGGCATCGTCGCCTGGGCCGGCGAGCTGGGCTATGGGGTGCGGCCGCCCGAGGTTGGCCAATCGAAATCTGGTGAAGAAGCACCGGAATCCGTGACGGAATCACCAGATTTGGACGAGGACGGAGGCGAGCACTGATGGTTGAGCTCGTCGTGTTCATCTGCGCTGGCGCTGCTTGTCTCGCCGGGGCCATCGGGGTCGTCGCCAGCCGGAACCCGGTGCACGCGGCGTTGTCGCTGGTCGGCACGTTGTTCGGCATCGCGGTGCTGTTCGTGGCACAGGAGGCCAACTTCCTGGCTGCCGTCCAGGTGATCGTCTACGCCGGGGCGATCGTGGTGCTGTTCCTGTTCGTGATCATGTTCCTCGGCGTCGACCAGTCCGACGACCTGCGCGTCGAGCCCCTGGGCATCGGCCAACGCATCGCGGCGGGCGTGCTGGGCTTGGGCCTGGTGGGCCTGGTGCTCGTGGCCCTGGCCGACACCGACTGGGAGGCCACCGGCGTCCGCAGCGCGGCCGGTTCGTTGACCGGCGACCGCCCGGACATCGACATCCTCAGCGAGGCGATCTTCACCCGCTACGTCTTCGCCTTCGAGCTGACCTCGGTGCTGCTGGTGATCGCCGTGGTCGGTGCAGTGCTGCTGGCTCGCCGGACGCCACGCGCCGACGAGATCGTCGACCCTGGCCAGGCCGAGCGCGAGGCCGAGGTCGAAGACCGCATCACCCGGGCGGCCATGCATGCGTACGGCCTCCAGTACCAGGAGGGACGCACGCCCGGGCCCACCGACCCGACCGACCAGCCCGAGCCTGAACAGCAGGAGGCGAAGGCGTGATGCTTGCCGTCGAGGTCACGCCGGCCTGGTACCTGGTGTTGGGCGCCGTGCTGTTCGGTATCGGGACCGTCGGGTTGCTGGTCCGGCGCAATCCGCTGGTGATGTTCATGTGCGTCGAGCTCATGCTCAACGCCGTCGCCCTCACCTTCGTCACGTTCTCGCGGATGCTCGACGACGTCGGTGGCCAGGCGACGGTGGTATTCGTGCTGGTCGTGGCCGCGGCCGAGGTGGTGGTGGGCCTCGGGATCATCGTCGCCCTGATGCGCAAGCGGCCTGACGCGACCGCCGACGACATCGCGCTGCTCGAGGGCTAGAGGGGAACAGAGTGGTCGAAGCTGTCTGGCTGATCCCGGCGCTACCGCTGGCGGGATTCGTGGTGTTGTTGCTTGCGGGACGCCGGTTGGGTGAGCCGCTGGCCGGCTGGGTTGCGAGTGCGGCCTGCGCCGGCAGCTTCGCGGCGACCGTCGTGGTCTACCTCGGGCTGCTGGGCGAGCCGGAGGAGGAGCGCGTCTTCGTCCAGACCTTGTTCGAGTGGCTGCCCTCCGGGGGCCTCAGCGTCGACCTCGGCTTCCTGGCAGATCCGCTGTCGATAGCGATGGCCCTGTTCGTCACCGGGGTCGGCACGCTGATCCACCTCTACTCGATCGGCTACATGCACGGCGACGAGGGCTTCTCGCGGTTCTTCGTCTACATGAACCTGTTCGTCTTCTCGATGCTGATGCTGGTGCTCGGCAGCAACCTGCTGGTCACCTTCCTGGGCTGGGAGGGCGTCGGGGCGTGCAGCTACTGGCTGATCTCGTTCTGGTTCTCCGACCGTGCCAACGCGTCGGCTGGCAAGAAGGCGTTCATCACCAACCGCATCGGTGACTGGGGCTTCATGGTCGCGATGTTCCTGGCCTTCGCCTCGGTCGGATCGATCAACTACGCCGACCTGTTCGCCAGCGCCGAGGGCGGACAGCTTGCGGCGGTCACCGCGACCGGCATCGGGCTGTTGCTGTTCCTCGGGGCGTGTGGCAAGTCGGCCCAGCTGCCGCTCTACCTGTGGTTGCCCGACGCGATGGCCGGCCCGACACCGGTGTCTGCACTGATCCACGCGGCCACGATGGTCACCGCCGGTGTCTTCCTCATGACCCGGGTCAACCCGCTGCTGGCCGCGGGCTACGACTGGGTGCCCGACGTCATCGCGTGGGTCGGCGTGGTCACCGCGCTGTTCGCGGCGACGATCGCCGTCGCGCAGAACGACATCAAGAAGGTGCTGGCCTACTCGACGATCAGCCAGCTCGGCTACATGTTCCTGGCCGTCGGTGTCGGTGCCTACGTCGCGGCGATCTTCCACATGGTGACCCACGCCTTCTTCAAGGCGTTGCTGTTCCTGGGCTCGGGGTCGGTCATCCACGGCATGCACGACGACCAGGACATGCGGAACATGGGTGGGCTGCGCAGGCTGATGCCGATCACCGCCGCGACGTTCATCGTCGGGTGGCTGGCCATCGCCGGTATCCCACCGTTCGCCGGCTTCTGGTCGAAGGACGAGATCCTGCTCGGGGCCTACAACCTCGGTGGCGCCCAAGGGAAGGCGCTTTGGGCCATCGGCCTGGTGACCGCGCTGCTCACCGCCTTCTACATGAGCCGCCAGGTGTTCATGGTCTTCTTCGGCAAGCCCCGGTGGGACGAGGAGAAGGTCCGTCCCCACGAGTCGCCGTGGCTGATGACCGTGCCGCTGGTGATCCTGGCCGGCCTGTCGCTGGTCGGCGGTGGCCTGAACCTGCCCTTCACCAGCGACCTGAAGTTCGTCGAGCACTGGCTGGAGCCGGCGATCGGCGAGAACGAGGTGCACATCGCGGTGTCGACCGGCACCAAGGTCACGCTGGCGATCGTCGCGGTGGCCGTCGGGCTGGTGGGCATCCTGGTCGCCGCGGGGATCTACCTCGCCCGACGACTCCGACCGGTGGAGCCCAAGGTACTGGCGCACGGCTGGTACTACGACGAGGCGGTCACCGCCTTCGCCGGGGGGCCGGGCGAGGCCGGCTTCGAGGGAGTCGCAGCGTTCGACCGGGTGGTGGTCGACGGTGCGGTCAACGGTGCGGCGACCACGGTCCGAGGCAGCGGTCGGCTACTGCGGCTCGCCCAGTCGGGGTTCGTCCGTTCCTACGCGCTCGGCATGACGGCGGGCGTCGTCGTCGTGCTGGCCTACTTCCTCACGAGGCTCACCTTCTGATGGGTACGTCGTCCTCGAAACTGCGGCAGTTACCGCCGCTATCCGGCCGCTTCTGCCGCAGTTTGGAGGCGCGCCGATGAGCGAGCCGGGATTCGACATCCTGACCGCGCTGGTGGCCGTGCCGGCGGTCGGCGCGCTGGCGGTGGCCCTCGTGCCCCGCAGCCGCGGCGAGTTGCCCAAGCTGGTGGCCCTGCTGTTCTCGGGCGCCGCTGCCGCACTCAGCGTCTACCTGCTGGCGGCCTTCGAGACCGGAGAGTCCGGCTACCAGTTCGAGGTCGACCGGTCGTGGATCGGCGACTTCGGCATCTCGTGGCATCTGGGCGTCGACGGGATCTCGCTGTTCCTGGTGGTGCTCACTGGGATCCTGTTCCCGATCGCGCTGCTGGGCGCCGATCCGCACCACGACCAGAAGGCCTACTACGCCTGGCTGCTGGTGCTGGAGGCCGGCTGCCTGGGGGTGTTCATCGCGCTCGACCTCTTCGTGTTCTTCGTGTTCTTCGAGATCGTGCTGGTGCCGATGTACTTCCTCATCGGCGGCTGGGGCTACGGCAAGCGGGTCTACGCGGCGCTCAAGTTCTTCCTGTTCACGATGTTCGGCTCGGCGCTGATGCTGGTCGGCATCGTCAGCCTGGCCTTCCTCCACCGCAGCGCCCTCGACGACCAGCAGGACGCCGAGACCGCGGCTGCGCTCGACGACGTGCTCGCCGAGTTGCAGGAGTTCGACGCTCAGGCGCAGACCGACCCGGATTCGATCACTGTCGCGGACAGGCGGCAGATCGATGAGCTGACCACCCGCTTCGACGAGCTGAACGCCCAGCCCGCCAGCGACGCCGACCTCGACTTCGACCTGGTGACCATCGCCGAGTCACGCACCGTGGTCGACGACTCGTCGAGCGCCAACCCGTTCGATTGGTCGGCCGCTCGGTGGATCTTCCTCGCCTTCGCCCTCGCGTTCGCCATAAAGGTGCCGCTGTTCCCGGTGCACACGTGGCTACCCGACGCCCACACCGAGGCGCCGACCGCGGGGTCGGTGATCCTGGCCGGGGTGCTGCTGAAGCTCGGCACCTACGGGCTGTTGCGGTTCGGGCTCTACCTGTTCCCCGACGCTGCCACCTTCTTTGCCCCCACGTTCGTGACGCTGGGGGTGATCGGCATCGTCTACGGGGCGATCGTCGCTGCCATGCAGAAGGACCTGAAGCGGCTGGTGGCCTACTCGTCGGTGGCACACCTGGGCTTCATCGTGCTCGGCACCTTCGCGATCACGACCCAAGGGTTGCAGGGCGGCATCCTCCAGAACGTCAACCACGGCCTGTCGACCGGGGCCCTGTTCCTGCTGGTCGGCATGATCTCCGACCGCCGGCACACCCGCGAGATCTCGGCCTTACGGGGCCTGCAGAAGGTGGCGCCGATCTTCGCCGCGGTCTTCACCGTGGTGATGATGTCGTCGATCGGCCTGCCCGGCCTGAACGGGTTCGTGGGCGAGTTCCTCGTGCTGGTCGGGTCCTTCGTCACCCGGCGGTGGTGGGCGGTGGTGGCGACAGCCGGGGTGATCTTGGCCGCGCTGTACCTGCTGTGGGCCTACCAGCGGGTGTTCCACGGCGAGCCCGACGACGACAATCGCAGCTTCCGCGAGATGACCTGGCGCGAGGGCATGGTGATGGCCCCGCTCCTGGGGTTGATCGTGTTCCTCGGCGTCTACCCCAAGCCGGTGCTCGAACGGATGGAGCCCGCGGTCGATCGGCTGATCGCCCACGTCGAGGACAACAGCGACTTCCGCGAGCCCACGGTCGCCCATGAGAGTCCTTCGACCGAGGTCGCCGAGGAAGCCGAGCAGGCCGAGGAGGACGAGTGATGCTGAGCGTCCTCGGTTGGATCACCCAGCCGCTGCCGGTCGACCCCGACCCCATCACCACTCCCGGCGTCGACTGGTGGGCACTCGGCCCGATGTTGGCGCTGCTCGGCGGGGCCCTGGCCCTGATGCTGCTGACCACGTTCGTGCGCTCGCATCTGTTCCCCGGGGCCTACGCCCTGGTGACAGTGGTCGCCGCCGCCACGGCGATCGGGCTGGCGGTGCCGCTGTGGCGCCGGGTCCAGGACTCCGACCGGGGCCCGTTCGCCACCCTGGACGGTGCCGTCGGCGTCGACGGCTTCTCGGTGTTCTCCGTCGTGGTCATCGCCGCGGGTGTGATCATGGCGGCGCTCCTGCTCGACGGCTACCTGCGCCGGGAGGGGCTGGAGGGCATCGAGGCCTACGCGCTGCTCCTGCTGTCGGCCTCCGGCGGGGTGGTCATGGCTCAGGCCAACGACCTGATCGTGCTGTTCCTGGGGCTCGAGGTGCTGTCGATCGCGGCCTATGTGCTCGCAGCGATGCATACCCGGCGGGTGACCTCGCAGGAAGCGGGCCTCAAATACCTGATCCTGGGCGGCTTCGCGTCGGCGTTCCTGCTCTACGGCATCGCGCTGGTGTACGGCGGCACCGGGACCACCAACCTGGCGTCGATCATGGAGCTCTTCAGCACCAGCGTGCTCGAGAACCGGGGGCTGGTCGTCGCTGGCCTGGCCTTGATGCTGGTCGGGCTGGGCTTCAAGGTCGCGGCCGTGCCGTTCCACTTCTGGACGCCCGACGTCTACCAGGGTGCGCCGACGCCGATGGTCGCCTGGATGGCGTCGGGCGTGAAGGTCGCCGGGTTCGCCGGTCTGCTGCGGGTCTTCGTGCTGGCGTTCGGCGCCTACGACGTTGACTGGCAGCCGTTGGTGTCCGGCCTGGCGGTGGCGACGCTGCTGGTCGGCTCGGTGCTCGCGGTCGTGCAGACCAACGTGAAGCGGATGCTGGCGTACAGCTCGATCGCACATGCGGGATACGTGCTGGTCGGCGTGCAGGCCGCATCGGACGACGGCGTGCAGGCCGCGCTGTTCTACCTCGCCGCGTACACGTTCATGGTGGCCGGCAGCTTCGGCATCGTGACACTGGTGGGCCGCCGCGGCGACGGCCACCATCAGCTCGACGACTACCGCGGCCTGGGGCGCGAACGACCAGTCCTCGCGCTGCTCTTGACGATCTTCCTGCTTGCCCAGGCTGGTGTCCCGCTGACCTCTGGCTTCTTCGCGAAGTTCTACGTGATCTTCGCCGCGGTCGACGCCGGCTCCGGCAAGCTGGCGATCGTCGCCATGCTGGCGGCCGTGATCGCGGCCTACCTCTACCTGCGCATCGTGGTGTCGATGTACATGACCGACGGCGGCGCCGGCGACGAGGCCGGCACAGCCGCCGAGGAGGGCGCGACGCGGCCGCCGGTCGCGATCCCCGTCGGTGCCGGCCTAGCCCTGGCGGCCTGCTTCGTGGTCACCGTCGGCCTTGGCGTCTGGCCGGGCGTGATCACCGAGGTCACCCAGGACGCCGTCCCGGTCCTGGTCGCCTTCGGCGGCTAAGCCCGCTGCTCGTTCGGCGGAGCGTTCCGGACGAGCACATGCCGACATTGCCGGGCAGCGGCTGATCGACACGCGATTGTGGTGTGAGTGGCACGACTAACGGGGTAGCCAGGGTAAAGTCCGGATGCCCCACCGAGCCCCACGACTGTGCTGAGATGCCACCTAGCGTGCGACGAGACGGCCCCAGCGACAAGACCCTTCTGAGGCGGGCTCGACAGGGCGACCGCGAGTCCTTCCTGGCCCTGCTGCGTCGCTACGACCCCCGCCTGCGACGGCTCTCGCTGCGGCTCCTGGCCGACTCGACGCGGGTCGAGCGGGTGCTGAACCGGGCCTACCTCATGGCCTGGCGTTCGCTCCCGTTCCTCAAGCGGTCCGAGCCGGCGGCCGGCTGGCTGTACCGCATCGTCTACAACGTCTGCATCAACGAGATGCGTTGGGAACCGCCGCGTGCCGCGCCGCGCGCCCCCGACGGTGACCCGGTGGACCCGGTGCCGCTCCCGGCGGCGCCCGCCGAGCGTCGCCTGATGGGGCTACGGGCACTGCGGCCTGCCGAGCGGATCCCGCTGGTCCTGGTCGACGGCGAAGGCCTCAGCCTCGAGGCTGCGGCACGGATGATGCGACGCGAGGCCGTCGAGGTGGCGCGCGACCTCACGAACGCCCGCGGTCGCTGGCGGGCGTTCGTGAGCGGCGAGCCAGAGCCCCTCCCCGAGCCTGTCGTCCCCGCCGAGGCCGCAAACGGGGCCGAGCGTCACAAGCCCGGACGGCCACTCGCGCCGTCCCCGGCGGCGACGATGGCGAAGCTCGCCGCCCTGGCCGCGCCGACCGCCCCGCGCGAGCCGGGCGGCCACGTCAAGCTGTTGGCGTCGACGCCAGGGGAGTCGGGGCCGCCACCGCTCGCCGCCAAGCCGCCCACCGGTCGGCGCACCAGTGGCGCCGACCCGGCGCCAGCTGATCGGCCGACCTCGAAGCGCAGCACTGGCAGCGAGCCAGGCGCTGCTGCGCCGTCGGCGCCGAAGGCACCACCATCGCCGCCCAAGGCCCGGCCGGTCCGCGCCGGTACGAGGAAGTCCAGCAGGTCAGCGGCCGCTCGGTCGGACGGCGCCGACCGGGTCAAGCGGGCCAAGCCGTCCAAGGCACCGGTGACCGAGCCCGATCCGGCGGCGGCCACCCTCGACGGCGGCGACGCCGAGCCGCGTGATCCGGCCGCGTCGGCGACACCCGAGGTCCCCTCGGCACCGACCGGCGGGGCTGGGGCCCGACGCAAGCGCCGCCGCGACGCGAAGCGCGCTGCACGACCCCGTCCCCGGGGCGGTGGCCAGGTGTCCGGGGCGGCCAAACCCACCAGCGAAGGCGGCGGCAGCCGCGACGATCGGGATCCGGGATGACCGCCGACTCCGGCACCAACGGCGGACCGTCGGGGTCGAGCGATCCGGCAGTGTCCGCCGACGGCGACCGACCGCGCCAGCGCGGTGTCCGCGCCGCCCTCGTGAGCCTGACGCCGCCCGAGCCTTCTGCGGCCTTCTGGGACCGGCTCGAGGGAGCGCTCGACGACCAGGACCAACTGGACATCGTCACCCGGCCCGCCGTCCGCTCGATCACCGAGCCACCACCGATCAGCCAGCCCACGCTCGACGACGATCCCCGCCACGGCCTGGCGGCCTACCGACCTTCGAGCGCTCTGCGACCTGAGGTCCGCAGGTCGCGGCGGCTGGACGACGACGACGCCCGGCGGCGTCGGTTCGTCGTGGTCGGGGTGGTGGCGGCAGTGCTGGCCGTGCTCGGTGGGGC
The DNA here is from genome assembly GCA_050744325.1 of Acidimicrobiales bacterium. GTDB lineage: Bacteria > Actinomycetota > Acidimicrobiia > Acidimicrobiales > VFJN01 > DASXTK01. Next base: position 5,039 of record JBOGHK010000043.1, on the reverse strand, counting down.
GTCGGTCCTCGGCGGGGGTGACGACGCGGCACCACCCGTGTTCACGAACACCACCGCCGCGCCAGGCCTCCCCCCGGGACAGACCACTGCGCCGGCCCCCACCGCCGTCCCTGGTCTCGACTCCGCGGCTCCGCTGACGGCGGCGGGGATCGGCCCGGTGGCCACCGGGATGACCCTGGGCGAGCTCGAGGGTCTCGGTGCGACCTTCAACATCGAACAGAGCACCTACGACGCCAGCGGGGCCACGTGCTTCGACGTCGCGCTGCCCGGTGCTGCCGACCTCACCCTGCGGTTCCGCAGCCCCGAGGCGATGGTCCCCGTGTCCAGCCCTCAGGAAGGGATCCTGGCGTCGATCAACATCGACGCCGGCGTGGGCTCGGGTCGGCTGACCGACGTCGGCATCGGCCTCGGTGCCACGGAGGAGCACGTGCGCTCGGCCTACGACGACCTCGAGGTGAGCGACACCCCGGCCCGACCCGGCGGCCACGTGCTGCTCCAGCGCGCCGACGACGGCTCGGGCATGGCCATCGCCTTCGTGACCGACGGATCGCACGTGACCGAGATCAGCGTCGGCGAGGTCGAGGTGATCCGGCTCCGCCAGACCTGCGGCTGAAGGGCCATCTTGGCCCCTCGTGCAAACGATCACTAGGCTCCGCCGACGTGTCGGACTTGCTCCGCTCGTACCTCCTAGCCGGTGTTTTCCTGGGTGTTTCGGTCGCATTGGTCGCCGCGTTGCTCGGCATCGGGCGCCTGCTTCGGCCCACGCGACCGCAGCCCGAGAAGTACATCAACTACGAATCCGGGGTCGACCCGGTGGGATCCGGGTGGGCACAGAGTCAGGTCCGCTACTACTTGTTCGCCTTACTGTTCGTGCTCTTCGACGTAGAAGCGGTGTTCGTCTTCCCGTTCGCCACCCGAGCCGAGGCCTACGGATGGTTCGGCTTCACCGAGATGGGGATCTTCATCGCGATCCTCGCCCTCGGTCTGCTGTATGCCTGGAAGAAGAACGTCCTCCGCTGGATCTGACAGGAATCCCATGACATTCACTTGGGGCACAACCTGACGTGGGCCTCGTCGAGAGTGGCAAGCTCCCCAAGCCGCTGACCAGCCTGCTCAACCTCAGCCGCCGCTACAGCATCTGGTGCTACCAGTGGGGCCTGGCCTGCTGCGCCATCGAGATGGGCGCGGCCTTCGCCGGCCCCCGCTACGACGTCATGCGCCTCGGCGTCATCCCCCTGCCGGCAAGCCCGCGCCAGGCTGACCTGGTCGTGATCTCCGGCACGGTCACCGACAAGATGGCGGTCTCGATCAAGCGGCTCTACGAGCAGATGCCCGACCCCAAGTACGTGATCTCCATGGGCTCGTGCACCAACTGCGGCGGGCCCTACTGGGACAGCTACTCGGTGACCAAGGGCGTCGACCAGATCGTCCCGGTCGACGTCTACGTGCCCGGCTGCCCGCCGCGGCCCGAGGCGCTGCTCGAAGGCATCGTGCTGCTGCAGCAGAAGATCGGCAAGGAAGACCCCGCCACCCGCTGGCGGGGCGACCCGATCGTGGTCCAATGAGCGAACCGACCGCCGACCCCGAAGCTCCGACCGAAGGCACCGACGCCGAGGTGGAAGCCGAGGCCCGCGAGGCCACCGAGCCCGCCGCGCCGGCCGACGAGCTGCGCGAGGGCCTGCTGGCCAGCTTCACCGAGGCGCTGGGCGACCGGGTGACCGGCAGCCACGTCACGGCAGGCCACGAGCTGTGGGTCCGCCTGGACCGTGATGCCTGGTACGACGGGGCCGAGCTGGCCAAGCTCAAGCTCGGCTGCGCGCTGTTCGACTTCCTGTCGGCCATCGATTGGATGCCGTCGCCGTGGGGCCGCTACGAGTACTCGGCGCTCGACCTCGAAGGTGGCATCCCCCGACCCGATCCCTCGGCGGCGATCGCCACCGGCTACGCGGGGGGTGACACCCGCTTCCAGGTCTTCTGCCGCCTGGTCAACGTCCGCAAGCACCACAGCGTGATCCTCAAGGCCGACCTGCCGACCGACGACCTCCGCGTCGCCAGCCTGGTCCCCTTGTACGCCGGCGCCAACTGGCACGAGCGCGAGTGCTGGGAGATGTACGGCGTCAGCTTCGACGGCCATCCGGGCCTGCGACACCTCTATCTCCCTGGCGCGTTCGAAGGGCATCCGCTGCGCAAGGACTTCCCGCTGCTGGCGCGGCTGGTCAAGCCGTGGCCCGGCATCGTCGACGTCGAACCGATGCCGGAGATCCCCGAACAGAGCCCCGAGCAGAATGGCGACGGCGAAGACACCGACCACCCTGAGGGGGAGGCGGAGTCGTGACCGCCGTGACCGAACGCCAACAGCGGGCCTACATCGACCAGCAGGCCGCGGACATGCGGGTCGCTGTCGAGCTCGAGACCGACGAGGGCATGACCCTCAACCTCGGTCCCCAGCATCCGGCGACGCACGGCACGCTCCGGGTCATCGCCAGGCTCGACGGCGAGCAGGTGGTGTGGGCCGACATCGCGCCGGGCTACATGCACCGGGGCTACGAGAAGCTCTGCGAGGTCCGCACCTATCCCCAGGTCACCACGCTGATCAACCGCATCGACTGGCTGGGGAGCTTCGCCAACGAGGTGCCGTTCATCCTCGCGGCCGAGCAGCTGATGGAGATCGAGGCGCCGCCGCGGGCCCGCTACATCCGCACGATCCTGTTCGAGATGGCCCGGCTGGCCAACATCGTGCTGTTCCTCGGCGACCTCGGGGTGCAGCTCGGGGCGGTGACGCCGACGTTCTACGCCTTCCGCGACCGGGAGCACGTCCTCGACCAGATCGAGAGCGTCACCGGCGGCCGCTTCCATCCCAACTTCGACCGCATCGGCGGCCTCAAGGACGACCTGCCCAAGGGCTGGATCGCCGACACCAGGGCGGTCATGCAGCGCATCCGCATGTTCTGCGACGAGGTCGAGGACCTCCTGTTCGGCAACGAGATCTTCGAGGCCCGCACCCGGGGCGTCGGGGTCATCCCGGCCGACGTCGCCCTGTCCTACGGCTTGACGGGCGCCAACGTCCGGGCCTCGGGCGTCGACTGGGACCTGCGCCGCGACGCCAACTACGGCCTGGCCCACGACGAGGTCGACTGGCGGGTCTGGACCCATCCCGACGGCGACAGCTTCGCCCGCTGCTGGGTCCGCCTGCAGGAGACCCGCGAGGCCACCAAGATCGTCGACCAGCTCTGTGACCAGCTACCGGGCGGGTCGATCATGGCCAAGGTTCCCCGCATCATCAAGGTGCCGGAGGGCGAGGCCTACGTCGCCACCGACAACCCGCTCGGCGAGATGGGCTACTACGTCGTCTCCAAGGGTGACATCGGGCCGTTCCGGGTGAAGATCCGCTCGGCGAGCTTCTCGAACGTGTCGGTGCTGCCCTGGCTGCTGCGCGGGGTCTACGTCCCCGACATCATCACGATCCTCGCCAGCCTCTACTTCATCCTCGGGGACATCGACCGATGACCGCCACCGCGACGCTCACCACGTTCGCCGCCGGCATCGACCTGGCCTGGTGGCAGCAGACGACGCTGCGCTCGGTCGGCGTGCTGCTGGCCGTGCTGCTTCCGGCAGGCACGCTGGTCTACGTCTTCCTGTTCAAGATGATGAGCTTCATGCAGAGCCGCCTCGGCCCGATGGAGGCCGGGCCCTACGGATCGCTGCAGCTGCTGGCCGAGGTCGGCAAGTTCATCCAGAAGGAGGACATCATCCCCTGGCGGGCCGACCGCAAGCTGTTCGCGTTCGCGCCCTACATCGTGATCTCGTCGGTGTTCCTGATCTATCTGGTGGTCCCGTTCGGCCCCGACGCCTACTTCGTCGACTTCGACGTCGGCATCTTCTGGGCGCTGGCGGTGTCGTCGATCAGCGTGCTCGGCATCCTCGTCGCGGGCTGGTCGTCGGCCAACAAGTACTCACTGCTCGGCGGGCTGCGGGCGGCCGGTCAGCTGATCGCCTACGAGCTGCCGATGGTCCTGGCGGTGGTCGGCGTGGTGATCCAGGCCGGCACGCTCAACCTGCAGGGGATCGTCGCCGCCCAGCACGAGGGCGAGATCTGGCTGCCCTTCGTCGGCGAGTGGGGTGGTATCGGCAACCCGTTCATCTTCACCCAGGCCATCGGGTTCCTGATCTTCCTGATCGCCATGCAGGCCGAGCTGACCCAGACCCCGTTCGACATGCCGGTCGCCGAGTCCGAGCTGGTCAGTGGCTACATGACCGAATACTCGGGCCTGCGGTTCCTGCTGTTCTTCATCGGCGAGTTCGCCAGCGCCGGAGCGTTCGCCGCGGTGGCGTCGACGCTCTTCCTCGGCGGCTGGAGCCTTCCCGGTGTCGACCTGGATACCGACTGGATGAACGTGGTCGGTCCGCTGGTGCTCGTCGCCAAGATGATGTTCGTCTCGTTCCTGGTCTTCTGGGCTCGGTTCACCTATCCGCGGTTCCGCGAGGATCAACTGCAGCAGCTGGCCTGGAAGATCCTCATCCCCCTGTCGCTGGTCAACATCCTGGCGACGATGGCACTGAAGGTCGCGTTCTGATGGCAAAGAGAGCACCGACACCGAAGCTGCCCGGGGTGGTCAAGGGCCTCGGCGTCACGCTGAAGACCATGACCCGCACCATGTTCCCGGCGCGCGGCCTCAAGACCCTGATCCCGGCGCCGTCCAAGGGTGCGGTCACGGTCCAGTACCCCCACGAGAAGGAGACGCCGCCCAACCGGTCCCGGGGGGTCATCGCCCTCAAGGAGGACAACTGCACGGTGTGCATGTTGTGCGCCCGTAGCTGTCCCGACTGGTGCATCTACATCGAGGGCCACAAGGACACTGCGCCGCCGCGCCGCCCCGGCGGCAAGCCGCGAACGGTCAGCAAGCTCGACCGCTTCGACATCGACTACGCGCTGTGCATGTACTGCGGCATCTGCGTCGAGGTGTGCCCGTTCGACGCCCTGTTCTGGAGCCCGGAGTACGAGTACTCCGAACTGCGACTGGCCGACCTGTTGCACGACA
>JBOGHK010000042.1:0-45833 GCA_050744325.1 Acidimicrobiales bacterium | reverse complement strand
TCCTCGGCGAGGCGGCGCTCGGCCCGGACCTTCTCGGCCCGCGCCGCCAGCCGGCGCTTCCAGAACGGGAGCTTCCAGTGCCGGGGGCGTCGCTTCTCCCGGACGGTGGGCCGGTGGGCGTGCAGGTGCCCGGGGCCCTCACCGGGAAGGACGGTTGCTTCCGGGTCGACTTTGTCGATCTTCTGGCGGGCGGCACGCCGGTCCCGGCGGTGTTCGGCCAGCCGGTCGTCCTTCTTGAGGGCCTTCTCCTTCTCGGACACTCGATGGCGACGGCTCATGCGGCACCTCCCGATGGCGGCGAGGAGAAGAGGGTGGCGGCGGCCCGCTCCAGGCCGGGCGCCCCGCGGATGTCGGAGTCGAGCAGGGGGGCGACGGCGCGGACCATCCCGGGGAATTCTTCCCGGATCCTCTCCAGATGATCCCGCTGCATGGCGATCCGGTTGCGGACGAACTCGGGCGCCCGGTCGGGGTCGTCGGTGTCGATGACGCCGTTGACGATGACGCCGCCGACCGGGATGCCGAAGTCGTGGAACCAGTTGATGAAGCGGCGGATGACGGCGATGGGCAACGCCTCGGGCAGCGTGACGAAGAAGAACGCCGTCCGCTCCGGATCGGTGAGCAGCTCCCGGGCATGGCCGATGCGGCCCTGGAAGTCGACCAGGTACTGCATCAGCGGGTCCTCTTCCTTCTTCTTGGTGATCGACAGCAGCTCCCGGAGGCTCTGCGCCTCCTCCCGGGACTTCACCATCTTGTTGACCCACAAGGCGTAGACCTTCGACATGCCGAGCAGCCGGCGGGCGTTGGCGGTGGGCGCGGTGTCGAAGACGTAGGCGTCGTACTCGTCGGCGAACATCAGATCGGTCATGTTCTCGAACATCGCCGATTCCTCGAACGCCGGGTTCGTGGTGGCCGCTCCGACGAACTCCTCGGCCTTCGTCTTGACCTCGGCGAACTTGAGGAACCACTCGATCTTCTCTTTGATGTCGCGCTTGGATCGCTCGATGGACTCGCGGGTGTCGATCTCGAGCGCCCAGAGGTTCTCGACGCCGGTCACCGGCGTGTGGCGCCCGAACACGTCCTGGTCGAGCAGGCCCGACAGGCTGTGCACCGGGTTGGTCGACGCGAGCAGCACCCGTTTGCCGGTGCTCGCCAGGTGCACCGCGGTCACGCCGGCCATCACGGTCTTGCCGACCCCGCCCTTGCCACCGAAGAACAGGTAGCGCAGGTTCGGGTGCTCGGCCGAGAAGTCGGCCATCGACGTGGTCACCAGGTCGCGTTCCGCTGCGGCTACCAGGCTCATCGCTGCACCCCCTGGATCCCGGCGGTCGCCGAACCGTCGGCGTACATCATCTGGGCCATGCGCTCGATCATCGGGAGGCCCGTGATGTCGCGTTCGAGCTCGGGAACGTAGGCCAGCACCTGGTCGCCGAAGTCCTGGCGGATCCGGCCGAGATGGCGCCCCTGCATCTGCGCCCGATTGGCCAGGTAGGGCGGTACGCCGTCGCCGTGGATCAGCTCGTCGGGCAGCACGCGGTTGACCACGTAGCCCGCGATCGGCACGTCGAAGCGGGCGAACATCTCGGCGGCCTTCGCCGTGTCGAGCAGGATCATCTCCTCGGGTACCAGCACGAAGAAGAAGGCGGTGTGCTCGCGGTCGGTGAGGACCCGCGACGCTGTGTTGATGCGCGACCGGATGTCCTGCAGCTCGCTGAGGATCTGGTCCTCCTGGGTCTCCTTCTCGCGCCGCAGCCGCGAGACCATCTCCTCGTACTCGCGCATCTCCTCGCGGAGCTTGGTGATCTTGCCGATCCACTCGTCGTAGACCTTGGCCATGCTGAGGTAGTAGAGAGCGTGGCCGAGCGGCACGAGGTCGTAGATGTAGAAGTCGTAGTCGCCGGCCGAGACGATGTCGACGACCGAGTCGAAGATGGCGCTCTCCTCCATCGCGGGCTCGGCGGACGCGGCCGCGATGTAGTCCTCGATCTCGTCGGGCACCGTGTCGATGTTGTTGACCTCGCGGATCTTGGCCCGGATCTCGTCCTGGTAGGCCTTGATGTGCGCGTCGGCGTCGATCTCCTGGGCGAACAGGTTCTCGGTGATCTTCACGGCGCCCTTGCCGAAGATGTCGCGCTGGAAGATGTCGGACAGGCTGGCTTGCGGGTCGACGGAGAACACCAGCACCTTGTGACCCTGCTCGGCCAGCCAGAACGCAGTCGCTGCGGAGAAGGTGGTCTTGCCCAGACCGCCCTTGCCGCCGAACATGATGTAGCGGCGTTCGGGGTGTCTCAGGAACTCCTGGGCCAGGGGAGTGGCGGCGGAAGCGTCAGAAGATGGCATCGGTGACGTCCTTCTCGCGGAGCATCCGCCGCTTCCAGGTCCCGATCTGCGGTGTGACGTAGGGCAGCAGTCGCAGCGAGTAGTACGGCGGCAGGATGGGCACGCCGAGCATGTCGCCCATGGTGATCAGTATGAACAGGTGCTCCATGCTGCCCCGGGTGCGTAGGGCCTGCCGGGTCATGTCGTGGGTGGCCATCCCGTAGGTCACCCGGCGGGCCTTGTCCAGGAAGCCGAACAGGCCGCGGCGCTGTTCTTCGGTCATCGGTACCTCCGGTCGTCGGACTCGGTCACACTCCGTGCAGGTCGAACTCGTGGCTGTCGGTGACCGCCCGCTCGCGCAGTGCTCGACGCTTCCAGGCCGCGAGGTCGGGCACCGCGTAGGGGAGCAGGCGAAGCGAGTAATAGGGCGGCATCACCGGAACGCCGATCATGTCGCCGAGCGTGATGACCATGAACAGGCTCTCCCGGGCCGCTCGTTCCTCCATCGCGTGGCGTGTGAACTCGTAACTACCCATCCCGTAGACGAACTCACGGAGAGCTGACCGAAAACCCATCAGACGACCTGCCGATCAACTACAACAAGCGCGATGCCGGTCGTCGCCGCCGTGGGAACGGTCCTGCTGATCACGTTCATGCTGTGGTTCGCCTTCGGCACGCAACGCAACATCGCCCGCGGCAACGACCTGCTGCGCTGGCTGCAGGGTGGCCTGCCACTGGTCGGCCGGAAGACCACGCTGCGGTGGTTCGGCAGCTCGGCGGTCCAGCTGGAGATCACCGAGGCCAAGGCGCCGTACACGGCCGCGCAGGTGAACGTGGTGCTCGAGCCGCGTGACCTCGGCTGGCTGTGGGCATGGGCCCGTCGACGCGGGCGGCGCGACTTCCTGATCCTGCGCGGCACCCTGGCCGGCCCGCCCCGCTTCGAGGTCGAAGTGGGCGGTAGCCGGGGGTGGACCGCCGGCGACCGGCTGGACCGCCTCGATCCGGACGCCTGGGTGCGCGCCCGGTGGGAGGACGCCGACGGCGCCGTCGAGGTGGCCCACTCCGGCCGGGCCACCAATGCCGACCTCGCCGACCTGCACCAGTCGTGGGACGACCTGGCCGGGGTCGTCGGCAGCCTGTGGCGGGTGTCGGTGCGCAACCTGGCCCCCCACGTCGAGGTCCACCTCGAGCCGCCGACGGTCCAGGGCGACGACGCCGCCGACCCGGCCGCCCTGGTCGGCGCATTCGCCGCCCTCGGCCGCCTGGTCACGCGGGACCTTTGATCGAAATTGCGGCAGAAAATCGCCGTTATACGGCACTTTCTGCCGCAATTTCGGCGCGTCATCACGCGTCGGCGGGCTCGGGTTCGGCGGCCGCGACCGCCTCGCCGGTCGGGCGCTGGCGCTGCCAGGCCTGCCAGCCGTCCCAGCCGATCACCAGCGCAGCGGCGACCAGCAGCAAGGACACCACGATCATCGCCCACGCCCCGAGGACAGAGATCGTGGCGACGTCGTCGCCGAGGACGAGCGTCTTCCACAGGTTCCAGGCGGTGACCAGTGACGCGGCGATCGTGGTCACGTACATGAACAGCATCGGGATGCCGGCGAACGACGGGTTGCGACCGGTCTCGGCCAGCCAGATCGTGACCAACAGCAGGCTGAGCGCTGCCAGCAGCTGGTTGGACGCACCGAACAGCTGCCACAGGTAGACCCACGTGCCGGACAGCACGAGCAGCAGCACGGCCGCCGATCCGACGATCGACGCGACGTGCTGGTTCTTGAAGCCGACCCAGGCACCGCCGAGCCACTCGCCCAGCGTCACCCGCATCACCCGGAACACCAGCTGCACCACGGTGAGCACGATGACCACGAAGGTGCCGAAGCCCAGCGCGGTGCCGTACGACACGTCGATCAGGTCGAAGCTGGCCACGTTCAGCAGGTTGCCGATCCCGGCGGCGAAGGCCCCGGCACCGGCGATCCCGCCACCGACGATGGCGACCGCGGTCAGAGACAGCAGCGCCAGGGTGTTCTCCGAGAACATGCTTCCCCCGCCGACCGGTAGGGCATCGGTCTCGTACTCGAGCTGGCGTGAGGTGCCCACCGACCCGAACAGGGCGTGCCAGCCCGAGATCGCCCCGCAGGCGATGGTGACGAACAGCATCGGCCACAGCGGTTGGATGGCCCCGTTGGCCTGGTCGGGGGCGAACGCCGTGTAGCGGCTCACCTCGAAGTTGGCCACGTCCGAATCGGTGAACGGCGCGAGCACGGCTCCGATGCCGCTGAACGCGATGACCAGGGCTGTGACCCAGAAGCCGATGTAGTTCACCGGCTGGGCGAACCGCCAGATCGGCAGGTTGGCCCCCAGGTAGCTGAACACCAGCAGCGCGATGGCCCAGAACACGAAGCTGGGGAACACGTTGATGGTGCCGCTCGCCGGGTCGTAGTTGCGGGTCTCGGGACGCTCGCCGGTCGTCGGATCGGCGGGCGGGACCCGCGGGTCGGCGTTGGTCGGGTCTTCGACGCCGTAGAGCGATTCGTCGCCGTTCAGCCCGTCGTTGAGGTCGCTGACCACCCCGCTGATCGCGCCCTCACTCCAGTCGACTGGCGCGGTGTCGAGGTCGGCGCCCACCGGCCCGAGCGCCATGGCCAGGATCGTGATCCCGACCACGCCGCCGGTGACCATCAGCAGGTCGGCCTTCCGCCGGTAGATGAGGTAGCCGGCCGCGACGCCCATGAGCGCGAGCATCACGATGCCGAAGGGGACGTCGGGCCGGGCGTCGAGGACCGCGGCCATGATCCCCACGAATGCTCCGCCGATCAGCAGCAGGTAGAAGAAGATGAACACGAACAGGATCGAGCGGGCGCGCGGTGCAAGCAGCCGGTGCGCGACCGCGCTCATCGAGTTCCCGTCGTTGCGGACCGCCATCATGATGGCCGTGTAGTCGCTGACCCAGCCGATGAAGCTGACCCCGACCATCAGCCAGATGATCGACGGCAGCCAGCCCCACAGGTTGGTCGCGGTGATCGTCCCTACGATCGGCCCGGCGGCGGCGATCGACTTGAAGTGGTAGCCGTACAGCACGAAGCGGCTGGTGGGGACGAAGTCGACCCCGTCCATGTACATCGTGGCCGGCGTGGTCCGGTCGGCATCCGCCTCGATGACCACGCGGTCGATGCGTTTGGCGTACAGCCGGTAGGCCAGCGTGATGACCACGACCCCCACGACGACGACCCAGAACGAGTTCATGTGGTGGTACCCCCCTCTTGCATCGCGTCAGCGACCATGCGGTCGATGACCCCGTCGAAGCCGCGGTAGTCGGCCCCGACCTGCTTGTCCTTCCCCCGTGCGCCGACGATCACCGCGGGGTACGAGCGCACCCCGTGGCGCCAGGACATCCACACGCCGAGCAGCGACGCCGCGTCCACGACCCGGATGGCGACACCGGCGCCGTGGCGGTCGCGCAGGCCGCGCGCCCAGTCCGACAGGTCGAGGTACTCGAGCTGGAGGTCGAGCGGCAGCGACTCGTCGGCCTCGATGTGGCGCACCTGGGAGCCGACGCCCAGCTGGTGGAAGGCGATCTCGCAGTGCTGGCAGTGGCGGAACACCGTGGGTGCGTAGGCGACGATGTCGACACGAACGGGTCTCACCAGGCTCACCTCCCCGCGGCGCGGAGCGGCCAATCACTGCAGTGTTCGGCTACCCGAACACTAGCCCTCTTTGCGCGCTTATCTGTTGACAATCTGACGACGAGTTCCCCGTTGGAATCAAGGGGCGAGGTCCGCGGCGGCGCTCGCGAGGGTGACGAACTCGGCGACGACGTCGTCGGGATCGGACTGGAGGGCAGCAGCGTTGTCGGCCACGTTGCGCAGGCTGACCTGCTCGGACCACGGCCCGTCCCGAAGGACTTCGGCGAACGCCGCGACGAGGATGTCCTGGCGCAAGCGGTCCGACGCCTCGTCGAATGAGGCGGACAGGCCGTCGGTGGTCAGCTCCGCCGATCGCCCGCCCGGATCGTCGCTGTCCGGGTCGACCCACCGGACCTCGGCCGTCAGCAGCGGTGAAGTGCCGGCATCGCCGCCCTCCGGCAGCGTCACCTCGTAGAGCGCGGTGACGCTGTGGCCCGCGCCGACCTCACCGCCGTCCACGCTGTCGTCTTCGAACTCGTCGTCGCTTATCTGGCGGTTCTCGAACCCGAGGAGGCGGTAGCTCACGACCGCCTCGGGGTCGAAGGTGACCTGCACCCTGGCCTCGCGGGCGACGACCTGCAGCGTCCCGGTGAGGTCGTCGACGAACAACCGTTCAGCCTCTCCGACGTCGTCCACGTACGCGTAGAAGCCGTCGCCCTGGTCGGCGAGCTGCTCCATCAGCACGTCGTTGTAGGTGCCCATGCCGACCCCGACCGTCACCAGCTGGATGTCGTCGTCGGCGGCGGTCTGGATCTCCGACGCCAGGGCCCCGGGATCGGTCTCGTCCACGTTGGCGACCCCGTCGGACAGCAGGATCACCCGGTTGACGCCACCGGAATGCAGGTGGGCGCGGGCTTGCTCGTAGCCCAGCCGCAGGCCGGCCGCGGCGTTGGTCGAGTCGAGGGGCTGCAGGCCGTCGATGGCCTCGCGGATCGGGCCCTGGTGGTCGACCGGCGTCGGCTCCAGCCGCACCTGGGCGTCGTCGCTGTAGGCGACGATGCCGACCTGGTCGTCCGGCCGCAGCGAGTCGACCAGCCGGTCCAGCGCGGCGCGCACCACGTCGAGCTTGCCACCGTCGGCCATCGAGCCCGACGTGTCGACCACGAAGGTCAGGACCGCGGGTGGGCGATCCTCGTCGGACACCGCGGCTGCCTGCAGCCCGACCCGTACCACCCGGCGGCTCGGGTCGTCGAGGAACGGGACGGTGGTCCCGTCGACGTGGACGGCGATCCCGTCTTCGGGTGGCTCGTAGTCCTGGGGGAAGTAGTTGACGAACTCCTCGGTGCGCACCGCGGCGGGGTCGGGCAGGAACCCGTCGCCGATGTGGTTGCGGGTGATCGTGTACGACCCGGTGTCGACGTCGAGCGCGAAGGTCGACTGGGGATCGTCGGCGGTGGTGACCACGGGGTTGACGCCGTAGTCCTCGAACACCGGCGCCTCGGGGTCGCTGCTGCCGGCCCGTCCCACCTCGTCGGTAGCCACCGCGCCCTCGCCGCCTTGGTCGGAAGCCCCCTGGGTCTCATTGAGGGCCGCGTCGCCGTCGGCATCGTCGCTACACGCGGCCGCCAGGAGTGCCAGCCCGCCCGCTGCCGCCAGGATCCGTCTCTTGCCCATGTCGCCTCCGCTCCCTCGATCCTCCGGGTTGCAGAATCCGACGGCTGGCCGCGGGTGCGGGGTTCCCTGCGTCATCGAACCGTCATGGTGGGACGGCGTCGAGGCACAGCGCCTGGCGGACGATGTCGTGGCGGAAGCGGTAGCGGGCGCCGGCGGGGTCGGTGCCGGCGTCGACGGTGGGGTCGGTGTCGAGAAGGTCGAGGAGATCGTCGTGGATGGCGGGCTCGAGGGCGGAGTGCACGATGACCGGTGCCGTGGACATGGCGGCGGCGAGGGCGGCGAGCTCGACGGCTGGCCCGGGGCACGACGCGGCGCACGCCAGGGCCCGCCGCGTCGGTGCCGGCAGGGGCGCCAGCCGCCATCGGACCACCTCCGCCACCTGGTCCGGGAGCAGCGACCGCATGGCACGCAGTGTGGCCTCCGTCCCGGTCGGGCGCGGAACGCTGTTCAGGATGGTCCGCACGAACAGGGGGTTGCCGGCCGTTGCCGACGTGAGCCACTCGATCGCCGTGGCCTCGGGGGCGAGGCACCGACCGAGCACCTGGTGGACCAGGTGGGCGACGTGGCTGGCGTCGAGGCCGGCGAGCGCGATCTGCTCGACGTCGTCGTCACCCGGCGCGCTCGCCGCGCCGGTCGAGCGACGGGCGCCGATCGAGCCGCCCGAACCACCGGCGCCCGCCGCGCTGGCCTCATGCGCCCGGTGCCCTCTCGGGGTGCTGGCCTCACGCGTCCCGCGTCCGCTCGGGGCGGATCGGCCAGGCCGAGCGGTCGCCACGACCATCCACGGTGCCCCACCGGATGGCTCGGCGAGCACACCCACCAGCTGCTCCAGTCGGGCTCCCCGGACGACGTCGTCGAGGACCAGCAGGACCGGACGGTGGTCGGCAAGGCTGTCCAGGCGGGCTCGCAGCTGGTCGAAGCCGTCATCGCAGGCGCCGATCCCCGTCGCGCCGTGGATGGCCAGGTCGACGGATCGGGCCTCGTGATCGGACCGGCCGTACAGGATCTGCCCACCAGCCGCATGCGCCGCCAACGCCAGGTCCGCGGCGAGGGCGGTCTTGCCGATGCCCCGCTCGCCGGTGATCAGCGCAGTGCGGCGCTGACCTGCGAGCGCCGCGCGCCAGACGCTGCACAGGCGAGCCGTCGCGTCCGACCGTCCGACCAGCATGGTGGGGGCCGCACGCCGCGCCCACCCGAGCTCCGACCTGGGCGACGTGGCTGGTGGGCCGGTGGTGGGCGTGCGAAGCAGGTAGCCGTCCGTTCGCGTGGGCCGGAGCGCGTAGAGGCGCTCTGGTTGCCAGCGAGGGCGAGCGGGCGCCGGCCCTGGGCACGGCACCAGCTCCAGATGGGCCGGTAGCGCGGGCTGGATCAGCACAGCCGTCGACGCGCTCACCATCACCTCTCCTGGCGGCGCGTTGCGGAGCAGTCCCGCGGCCGTCGCGAGCTCGTGGTGGTCGAGGTTGCGTCGATGGGTGCACACCACCGCTCGGGCCACGGTGCTCCCGGCTGGCTCGACGATTCGCAGCGCGGCACGGGTCGCGTGCATGGCGACGGTGAACTCCGCGCCGAGCACGCAGGCGTCGATGCCTTCCACGGCCCGCTGCACCACGATCGCCCCACCCGCTGCAGTCGTCGCCGTGGCGACCGACGGCCACGCCGCCGAGCCGTCGTGGCGATCCACGGCGACCAGCAACAAGGTGACGACACCGGTGTCGCAAGGCACGACCGAACCGTGCAGCGGAGCTGTCACGCCGCGGTCAGCTGCGGCCCCTGGGTCCCCGGGGTGGTGTCAGGCCGCTGTCACGTCGCCGTCATCGGTCGTAGCCCGACCTTGGTCGCGAGCCACTGCGCCTCCGTGTCGAGCGCGGCGACCCACTCGAGGTCCGACGACCGGCCGCGCGCTTCGAGGACCCGCGCCAGCGCGTGCTGGGTGAGTGCGATCCAGGGATGGGCCCCGATGGCCGTGAGCTGGCGCAGGGCCGAAGCCAGGTGTCGCTCGGCCTCGGCCCACTCTCCGCCCAGCGCGGCCAGCCGGCCGAGGTGGAAGGTGGCGGTCCCGACGAAGCTCCGGTAGCCGATGCCACAGGTCAGCGTGACGTACGGCGACACCAGCTCGTAGAGGTCGAGTGCGATGGCAGCGTCGCCGACCTCGACGACGGCAAGGCCGAGCAGGCCCACGGCGTGCAGCCAGCAGTCGCCCGGGGGCAGCAGCTCATGGGGGTCACTGGCGAGCTCGCTGACCAGGATCCGCGCCCGTCCCCGCTCGCCGAGGGCCAGGGCCGTGAGGGCCTCCTCGGCCGGCGCGAACGACGCCGACGTGCCGGTGTCGGATGGCTCGTACGGTGGTGCCTCGGCCAGCCGTCCCTCCAGCCATCGGGCCACGGCGACCTGGCGCGACGCCGCGCTGCCAGGCGGCGGTCCGCCGAGGTCGAGCGGCTGGTCGCTCCCGGTCGACGCCACCAGGGGAATCTCGTCGAAGCGGCCCTGCGCGACCGCGAGCGCCAGCTTGCGCTCGTCGAGCAGCAGCCGGCCGGCCGGGTTGCCGGCGGTTCGCAAGGCCGCGCCCATCGCCTGGAGCGCGTCCTCGGTCGCCGCGCTGTCGCCGACCGCGGCCGCGACCATGGCGTGATGGTGATGGGCCAGCGCCAACGCGGGCGCGTTGTGGATGACCGTCGCGAGGGTCCGCAGGTCGTGGGCGAGCTCGAGGCGATGGTCATGGTGGTCAGGGCCCTCGAGACTTCCGAGGTGGGCGCCGATGATGCTCGCCGCCGTGGCGGCCTCGGTGGTCTCGCGTCCGGACGCGCTGCCCAGCTCGATCTGCCGGGCGATCAGCCTCGCCCACAGCAGCCGTGAGAGCCGTGGGCCGTCGACGCGCGTGCCGGGGTCCTCGTCGACCAGGACCGCCCGGATGAGGGCGTCTGCGTCGTCGCGCAGGTCGGCGCGGCGCCGGCTGAGGTCGGCGAGGCCGAGGGCCGCACGCGCTGCGAGGTCGGTGCGGCCGCAGCGGCGGGCACGCACCGCGCCGTCGAACAGCGTTCGCTCGCTGTCGACCTCGTCTCGTGCGGCTTCGGCGAGGCCCAGCTCGGTGACCACCTCGGCGTGGAGGACCGCGTCACCGGCTGCGACGTGGTCGAGCGCCGAGCGGCACCAGCGCACGGCCTCCGACGGGGCGCCGATGGCCTGGGCCTCGGCGGCCGCAGCGAGCGCCAGCCGCACGGCGCGGATGTCACCGCCAGGCTCGGCGCCGGCACACCGATGGTGGGCCAAGGTGGCGGCGTCGACGACGCGGGGGTCACCTCGCCCATCCTCGAGCGCGTCGGCGAGCCGGCCGTGGAGGAGGCGTCGCCGCGCCTGGCTCAGGCGCCCGTGGAGTGTGCGCCGGACGATGTCCTGGGCGAAGCGGTAGGAGTCCCGATTCGATGCGGCGACCTCGACGACGAGGCCGGAGGCGGCGGCGACGTCGAGCGTCTCCACGGCGACGTCCTCGTCGAGGCCGGCTGCCGCCGCGACCACGGGCAGCTCGAAGGTCGTGCCGGACACCGCTGCGGCGTCGAGCAAGGTCCGGACCACGGGGCCCACGCTGGCGAGCCTGCTCGTGACCAGGTTGTGGAGGCCGGCGGTGACCGGGCCGGACGCCAGCCCGGCGAGTGGCACCCCGTCGCTGTAGGCGCGGAGCAGCTCGATCAGCATGAACGGGTTGCCCGACGTGTCGGCCACCAGCTTGGGGGCCATGGTCACGAGGTCGGTGTCCTCCGGCAGAGCCTCCCGGCACAGTGCCCGGTAGGCGGCCACGTCGATCCCACCAAGCCCGATGCGGAGCACCACCCCCTCCCGGTCCAGCGACTGGATCGTCTCGTCGAGCACGTGATCCAACGGCAGCTCGTCGCGCGCCACCACCATCACCAGGATCCGCGCTTGGGGGAGGCGGCGCAGCACGTGGGACAGCAGCAGCGCGCTGTCGCCATCTGCCCACTGGAGGTCGTCGAGCACGATCAGGAGCGGACGATCGCGTGCCGCGTTGCTCACGAGCTTGGTCACGGCATCGAACAGCAGGGTCCGGTCGGTCCTGCCCGTCGCCTCGGCCGAGGTGGCGAAGGAGGGGAACACCGCCCCGAGCTCGGCGAGGGCCGACGGGCTCAACCGCGGCATCTCGTCGTCGGGCGTCGCGGCGATCAGCGCGTCCAGCGTCTCGACGACCGGCTGGTAGGGGATCGTCGGCTCCTGGTCGCAGCGCCCGAACAGGACGAGTGCACCCTCGACGGTCACCGACCGGGCAAAGACGGTGGCGAATCGGGTCTTGCCCGCGCCCGCCTCGCCGGTCACGACGACGACCTGGCGGCTACCGGTGAGGGCCTCCGACCACGCGTCGGAGGCCGCCACCAGCTCGGACTCCCGCCCGACGAAGGGCACCGACACGCCGGCGCGCAAGGGGCTGCGTGCGGCGTCGTGGTCCCGGACCGGGGCCGCCACCGGCAGCAGCGGAGGACCGAGCAGGTCGAGGTAGGCGGTCTCGGTCTCCGTGTCGGGCTCGACCCCGAGCTCCTCGACGAGTACCCGGCGGAGCCGCTGGTAGGCGCGCAGGGCCTCGGCCCGGTTCCCCGTGGTGGCGTGTGCCGCCATCAGGCAGCGGTGCGCGCTCTCGCGCAACGGCGCCTGGCGGACGGCCTCCTGGGCGGCGGCGAGGGCGCTCCCCCCATCGCCGAGGGCCGCGGCGGCGTGGCTCGTCACCTCGAGCCCGACGACGAGGAGGTCCGCGAGCCGGGCACGCTGTGCGCCCACCCAGTCGCCGTCGTGGTCGGGAAGGAAGGGCGCGCCGAGCCGGCTGGTCGCCTCGCCGGCCAGCCGGTGCGCGCGGGCCGGCTCATGGTCGGCTAGGGCTTCTGCTGCCCCGGCGATCTGCTGCTCGGCCAGCTCCACGTCGACCACCGTGTCCTCAGGCAGCCGGAGGATGTAGCTGCCTCCCCGTGCCACGAGCAGGTGGTCGTCGTCCTGTCCGAGGGCCCGGGCCACGAAGGCGCGGACCCGGCTGACGACGGTCCGCAGGGCCGACGCCCACGTCGGTGGCAGCCCGTCGGGCCACATGGCGTCGGCAAGCGCGTCGCGGGTGACGCCGTGGTGGCGCTCCACGGTCAGCAGCGCGAACGCCACCCGAGCCTGGGGGCTGCCGAGCGAGCCCTGGTGTCGTGCCTGGGGCCCCGTGTCCCGGATGGTCACGTCGCCGAGAAGGCTGATCTTGAGAGTCACCGTTGCCTCACCGATCCGCGTCGACCCGCTGGTCGAACCGGGGAAGGCCGGTGAGCCCGTGGCGTTCGGCCAACACGCCCACCTCGGCCACCAGCGCCGAGGCTTCCTCGGGGTCTCCGGGGCCGCTGCGCACGGTCAGCGCGCGAGCCAGCCACGAGGCCGACAGCGCCACGAACAGCGGCGAGTCGAGCGCGCGGTGATGGTCGAGTGCTGACCGGAGCCGCAGCACTGCTGGCTCCGGGCGGCCGAGCACCACGTCCAGCGCCCCGAGGTGGTGGTCGACGGCACCGAGGAACAGCGCGAAGCCGGCGACGGCGCTCTGCCCGGAGTAAGGCTCGAGAGCCCTGGAGACGGCCTCGGCCCAACGGCGATTGCCGCACGCGGACGACACGGCGCACGCGATCATCGTCGGCCACCACAGGAAGTTCCGCTCGACCGATCCGACAACGGTCGCGGGATCCCGCTCGTCGAGTCGGGCCAGCGTCCGGTCCACGGGTCCGGTCGCCGCATCGAGCCACGCTGAGATCGCCCACCATGTGGGAGATGCAGGATCTGTGGACGCGAGCGCGTCGATGTTCGGACGGGTCTGCTCCAGATCGCCGTGCAACCATCGCGGCACGAACGTGTACGCGAAGTGGATGAAGTCGCTGTGCGCGTGTCCTGCCGTGGTCAGCTGCTCGGTGAGCCGCTCCGCCATGGCCTCGACGTCGGTGTGCCGCCCGGCGAGGCCGGCCCAGACGATGTCGCCCATCGTCGCCAGCCGGACGTGGTCCTGGTGGCGCGACTCCCGCGCCAACGCCGCGTAGGATGCGGCGAGCTCGCGGGCGGCCTGGTGCTCGCCGATGCCGAGCAGCGCCGTGATCCGGACCCTTGACCCTTGTAGCTCCAGGTCGGGATCACCGATCTGCTGACCGATGCGGTTGACTTCGGTGCCGATCGACAGCCGTTCGGTGACGTCGTCCGGTCCGTCGAGCGCGAAGCACTGCGCCAGCAGGACAGGGGCGAGGATCTCCGGTCGGCCCAGTCGGCGGGCCATGGCGACGGCCTCGTCCGCGTCGGTCCGGCGCACCTCGTAGGGAGCATCGAGGTGACGGAGGTGCGCCAGCCGAGCCAGCGCCAGCGCCCGCACCGGGCCATCGCCGGCGGGCAGGGTCTCGAGCGTCTCCTCCAGCAGGGCGCGGCCGACGGGGTTGGGGAGGGGAGCGGCGGGGAGGCGGCCACCGAACCCCAGCGCCGCCCGGGCGAACAGGTCGACCCGGCCGAGGTCGCGGGCGAGGGCCGCGGCTTCCAGGTGGCGCCGGTCCCTGGCAGCGAACTGGCCGGCCCGGTCGTGGGCCTCGGCGAGCTCGAGCCGGAGCTCGCAGGCGAGGGTGTCGGGGCCTGGGTCGTGCTCGGAGCCGAAGCGCTCGTGGACGTCCACCGCGTCGACCAGCAGGCGGACGGCTTCGTCGAAACCGGTGGCATGACGAGCGGCGTCGGCGCCACGTCGCGCCCAGCGCACGGCCGCCGCCGCGGTGTCCGGGTCGGCGCCGCGCAGGTAGTGGTAGGCCACCTCGCCGGGCTCGACCTCCTGGCTGGACGCGCGGGCTTCGAGGACTGCGGCGGCACGGCGGTGCAGCAGGCGCGAGCGCTCCGGCGCGACCTCCTCGCTGAGGGCCAGGCGAACGACCTCGTGGGCGAACGCGCACCGATCGGTGTCGCCTTCCAGGCGGATCAGCTCCTCCCTGACGGCGGGCTCCAGTCGCGAGCGCACGATCACCTCGGGAGACGACACCGCTCTGGACAACAGGTCGAGGTCGGCGCTCGGCGCGACGACGGAGGCATCGGCGAGCAGGCGGCGGCTCGGCTCGGCGAGGTGGCGCACGCGCCACCGGACGACCTCGGTCATCAGCGCGGGCAGGCGATGGCGGGCGGCATGTAGCTCGACCAGCGCGTCGGTCGCGGTGCCGGTGCCGCCTGCCGCACGCAGGATCTGTTGGACGAACAGCGGGTTGCCGGCGGTTGCAGTGGTCAGCCAGGTGACCACGGCGTCGTCGGGCGCGACCGCGCAGCCGAGGCCGAGGCAGACGAGATCCGCGACTGCGCCGGTGCTCAAGCCGGAGAGCTCGACGCGATCGAGGTCGCGCCCGACCGAGGCCCCGCCTGCCGGTTCCGCGGACACGGGAAGGCCACCGGTGGCCCGCGCGGTGACCAGCAGCATCCACGGTGCCGGGCCCACCGTCCTTCCCACGTGGTCCACGAGCAAGAGCGACGATCGTTCCGCCCAGTGGACGTCGTCGAGCACCACGAGCACGGCGCGGTCGGCCGCGAGGCGATCGAGCCATGCGGCGACGCCGTCGTAGAGGGCGATCCGCTCGCCCTCGCTGTCGCCTGCCAGGGGCGGATGCCGAGCGCCCAGGCGCGCTCCGAGCCTCGGTAGGAGGCGACGGATCTGGTTGCAGTGCTCGGCGAAGCCGTCGTCGAGCTCGGGTCCGGTGCGTCCACCGACCGACGGAGCGAGCGCCTCGCGGACGGCCTGGTACGCGGAGATCCGCTCGCGATCCCAACGGCCGTACAGGACCAGTGCCCCGGCGGCATGGGCGCGCATCGCGAACTCGGCGGCGACCGCCGTCTTGCCCATCCCGCCTTCGCCGACCAGCATCACCCCACGCCGACGGCCGCGCAGGGTGGACGCCCAGGCGTCGTCGACCATGGCCAGAGCGTCTTGCCGGTCCAGCACCGGGCCGATGGCCGCACGGTGGGCCCAGCCGAGGTTGGAGGTCACGGGCCCGGTGGGCTCGGTGCCGGTGGCGCGCAGCTCGTAGGTCCGCTCCGCGGCGTGTCTGCCGGCCCTCGCCGGCATGCCGAGGTGGAACAGCTCGATGTCGGCTGGCAGGGTCGGCTCGATCGCCACGGCCGTCGGCGCGTCAGTGACGATCTGGCCCGGCGCGGCGGCTTCGAGGAGGCGGGCCGTGGCGTCGAGGCAGGCGTCGGTCGTTCGCACAGCCGGATCGGTGACGGTCGTGCTACGCAACGCGACGCGCATCGAAGGCTCGGCACCGACCCCTGACCGGGCAAGCGCGACCACGGCGATCGTGGCGTGGATGGCCAGCTCGAACCGGGCCGCGTCGACCACGGGGTCAACCTGCGTGCCCGCGACGATCGAGCCGCCAGCGTCGAGCACCGCCTCACGGAACACCGGCTGCACCGCCGATCGCCGGGAGGCGTTGACCGTGATCAGCATGAACGTCGCTGCATGGTCCACGGATCCCCCCTTGGCGCCGTGCGTCACCCCAGCCAGGAGGTCTCGGACGCGCAGGTACGCTCCGTGCCCCCACAGTTACCCCAGATGCGGGCGCCATCCTATGGCGTCGGCTGACGGCAGGTGCGAACGACCTACGGTGGGTAATGCCGCTGCAGCGTCGACCCCGGGTAGCTCGACGAGCGCGACGTCCGGGTCGCCCGCCAGAGCGTGGATCAGTGCCGGCAGCCCGGGCGACCGACTGGCCGGCTCGATGTCCGGGCGACGGGTGGTGACGACCAGCATCCGTGGTGTGGGCCCGCCAGTGTGGCGCAGGGTCTCGACCATCCGCAGCGACGACGGGTCGGCCCACTGCAGGTCGTCGAGGACCATGAGGACCGGGCGTCTCCCGGCGAGACGGTCGAGCCACGCGTCGACGGCCTCGACGAGCGCCGCGTGGTGCGGGCCGTGGACGGAGCCGCTCGTGGCTCGCCGGGAACCGAGCCTGGCCCCGAGCTCGGGAACCAGCGGAACGAGCGGAATCAGGTCGGCCTCCACGTCCTCCCGCAGCACCGGTACGGGACACACACCGGCATATGCACCGAGGGCCTCGCGGATCGCCTGGTAGGGGGAGCGCGGCTGCGGGTCCCATCGGCCGTGGAGGATCAGCGCACCCTCGGCGTGGGCCCGCATGGCCAGCAGGGCCGCGAGGGCGGTCTTGCCCGTGGCCCTCTCGCCGACGACGACCGCGGTCCTGCCCCCGGTGTGCATCGTCTCCTTCCACGCCGACTCCAGTGCTGCCGTCGCGTCCTCCCGGCCGACCAGGGGACGGGGAACTGCTCGGTGGGCCCAACCGAGGTTCGAGCCCGCCGTCGCCCCGTGTCGGAGCTCATAGATGTGTTCGAGCGGCCGGTGGGTCGCGGCCACGCGCCGCTCCCGGAGGACGAGGTCGACGTGGGCTGGCAGCCAGGCGCTCGCCAACGCCGCGGTCGTCGCTCCCACCAGCGTCTGGCCGCGCTGGCCCTGGTGGAGGAGCTCCGTGGCCAGGGCGCGGGCCTGGCCACCGGAGGCCGGGTCGCCGACCGTGCAGACCGCGATCCGAGGCAACGGGTCGGGCTCGCGCATCGACGCGCGCGAGATCTCGAGCGCGGCACGGACCGCGCTGGCCGTCGTCCGGAACGCCGCAGCGACGGTGTCGGCGCCCGGCCGGTTTGAGCGCGGCCACGGCGTCAACGATCCCGACGTGAGCACGACGTCGCGAACCAGGGACAGGACGGCAGCAGATGCCGGCAGCTCCCATTCGACGACCAGGTAGGTCACGACCTGCGCCGGCGGGACGGCCTGCGGGCTAGAGCGGGCAGTTTCCATGGCGGCGGGGCCTCGGGCGATCCTGTTTGGTGCGCAACAGCTGGAGCGCTGCCGATACCTTCGACCGTGTGTCGGCAGGGTCGATGACGTCGTCGACGTAGCCGCGGGCGGCGGCGATGTAGGGGTTCGCGTAGGTCCGGTCGTAGTCCCGCTCCAGCGCGCGGCGGGTCGGTTCGTCGACTCCCCGGTGGAGGATCTGGACCGCCCCACGCGCCCCCATCACGGCGATCTCCGCGCTCGGCCAGGCGAAGCAGAGGTCGTTGCCCATCGCCTTGCAGTCCATGACGATGTAGGCGCCGCCGTAGGCCTTCCGGGTCACGACCGCGACCCGGGGGACGGTGGCCTCGGCGTAGGCGTACGCGAGCTGGGCCCCGTGACGGATCATCCCCCGCCACTCGAGGTCCACCCCTGGCAGGAAGCCCGGCGTGTCGACGAAGGTCAGGATCGGGACGTTGAACGCGTCGCACAGGGCCACGAAGCGAGCGGCCTTCTGCGACGCGACGATGTCGATGGTGCCGGCCATCACCTGGGGCTGGTTGGCGACGATGCCGACCGGCAGCCCGGCCACCGACGCGAAGCCGGTGACGATGTTGGGCGCCCACCGGTCCCGGAGCTCCAGCAGCTCGCCGTGGTCCACGACCCGGGTGAGGATGTCCCGGACGTCGTAGCCCACTTTGGCGTCGGTCGGCACCAGATCGCGCAGCTCGGGGACGTGCCGGGTCGCCGGGTCGGATGTCGGGACGACCGATGGCTCGCTGTCGACGTTGGGGGGCAGGTAGCGGAGGACGGCGTCGGCCCATGCGAACGCGTCCGTCCGGTCGCGAACCACGCAGGCCGCCAGGCCGCTCGCGGCAGCATGGGCGTCGGGGCCACCCAGCTCGTCGGCCGAGCGCAGGAGCCCGGTCAGGTCCGCGACCGCCGTCGGCCCGCTGACGTAGGCCATGGCGGCCTCGGTCATGATCACGAGGTCGGCGAGCCCGAGCATGAGTGCCAGGCTGGAGGTCACCGGTCCGTCGACGACGACGAGGACCGGTACGGTGCCCGAGCACTGTGCGAGCGCACCGCCCGTCGCACCCCATCCGTGAAGCGCCGCGACGCTCTCGAGCGGGTCGGCGCCGTGCGTCGCGATCGTGAGCACGAGCGGGATCCGAAGGTCCAGGGCCCGGGTCGCGGTCGCGGCCAGGCTCTCGCCGTCGTCGTGGGACACGGGGCGGACCGCGACCGTGGTCACCGGGCCGACCGCCTCAATGGCCCATCCCCAAGCCACCGTCCACCGGGATGACGGCGCCGGTGACGTAGGACGCCTGGGGGGACGCCAGCCACGTTGCCGCACCGGCGACGTCGCTCGGCGTGCCGGCACGGCGCAACGGGACCTGCTTGACCAGCGTGGCGCGCAGGTCCGTCGGTAGCGCGGCGGTCATGTCGGTCTCGACGAACCCGGGCGCGACGATGTTGACGGTCAGGTTGCGGCTGCCGAGCTCCCGTGCCAGCGACCGCCCGAAGCCGATCAGCGCCGCCTTGGAGGCCGCGTAGTTCGACTGCCCGGCCGAGCCGATCATGGCGACCACCGACGAGATCAGGATGATGCGCCCCTGGCGGGCACGGAACATCCGGGTCACGGCGCGCTTCACCATCCGGTAGGTGCCGATGAGGTTGGTGTCGAGGACGCTCGTGAAGTCGTCGTCCTTCAACCGAAGCAGCAGGTCGTCGTGGGTGATGCCGGCGTTGGAGACCAGCACCTCGACCGGGCCGAGGGTCCGTTCGACCTCGTCGAACGCTGCGGCGACCTGGTCACTGTCGCGTACGTCGCAGCGCACGGAGGTGAACCCGGGGACAGCGGTCGTCCGGTGGGTGACGGCCACCTGATCGCCCTGCGCGGCGAACGCTTCGGCGACGGCGAGCCCGATGCCCCGGTTCCCGCCGGTGACCAGGACGACGCGTGGCTTGGTCGGCTCAGGCATCGGTCACGTGCGGATCCAGGCGATCGGCTGTCCCACGGTGACCCGTTCACCCGGTCGGGCGAGCAGGCCCATCAGCTGGCCGGAGAACATCGAGCGCACGTCGGACTCGCCGACCCTGCCGAATCGCTGCCCGGCCCGAACCTCGGTCCCCACGCCGGCCTCGGAGAAGACCGGCCCGGAGGCGACGAAGCGACCGGCGACGGGGCTGACGACCAAGCGCTCGGCGACGGTCAGCACCTCGCCGGCCGGCTCGGGCCGCTGGGGCTGCCGATGGAGCTGCCGCTGACGCCGGACGACGATGTTGACGAAGTCGAGGTCGTCCGGCACCGCGAGATCGACCGTCGGGAGTGGGGTCATGTCCGCGTGTCGTGTGCCGGGGAGCCCACCGCCGAGCTGGACGAACGCGGCTGCGCCATGACGGACGGCGCTGGTCAGGGCGTGTCGCCAACGCAGGGGGCTGACGAGGTGAGCGAGCAGCAGGCTCTGGGGCTCGAAGTGGTCCGGGTAGGGCCGAGCGAGCAGGCTGGAGATGACCGGGACCACGGGTGCCCGCCAGGCCACCGCTGACAGGGCCCGCTCGAGTCGGGTGGTGGCGGGCTCGACGAGTGGGCAGTGCAGCGCGGCGTCCACCGGCAGCGCCGTGATGCCGTCGGCGCCGGCGTCCTGCGCCCACCCTACGACCGCGGCGACGGCGTCGGGTACGCCGGCGACGGTCACGCGTCGCACGGCGTTGTGCTGCGTGACCCAGACCTGGCCGGCCGCCATGGTGCACAGTCCGTGCACGTAGTCCTGGTCGAGCCCCACGACCGACGAGCTCGTCCCCGGACGGCGTTCGGCCACCTCGGCCAGAGCAGTGCCCCGGGCTGCGACGACCGCGGCAAGGGCATCGAGCCCGAGGGCACCGCCAGCTGTCAGGGCGACGTACTCCCCGACACCGTGGCCGAGGCACAGCGACGGCCTGACCTCGGACCGGGCGAGGGCATCCCACAGGAGCAGGCCGAGGGCGACCGCTGCGTGGTGGGCCGACTCGACCCGTCGTAGCTGCTCGGCGGGCGCGTGGAGGAGAAGGTCCGCGAGGTCGACGTCGATCTGGTCGGACAGGCGCTCGACGACCGTCCACGACGGGTGGTCACGCCACGGCCGGCCGGCGCCCGGCTGGACCGAGCCCTCCCCGGGGAACAGGAACGCGATCCCAGGCCACCCGGGGTCTGGTCGTCCACCGGCTGTGCTCAACGTGCCCTCCTCCCCATCGGCCCGCGGCTCACTGACCGCCGGATGGTGAGCGGAGGCGCGCCACAGGCGCGCAAAGGCTGCCGTCGGAGACCTCAGACCGAGAGGACCGCCTCCTCGGTGAGCTTGCCGTCCTCCAGGCGCATCACCCGGTCGGCGCTCTCGGCGATCGATTGCTCGTGGGTCACGAGCAGCAGCGCGGCCTCGTGCGTCCGAACCTGGGCCAGCAGCAGGTCGAGCACGGGCGTCGCTGTCGCGCTGTCGAGGTTGCCGGTGGGCTCGTCGGCCAGGACGAGGGCGGGCCGCGCCACCAGGGCCCGCGCGATGGCCACACGTTGCATCTCTCCTCCGGAGAGCTCGGCGGGCAGGTGGAGGGCACGATCGCTCAGCTCGACGGCATCCAGCAGCTCGAGCGCGCGGCGTTGTGCCGCCCCGCGCGGGCGGCCGTCGAGCACCAGCGGGAGGGCGACGTTGTCGATCACCCGCAGATGGCCCAGCAGGTGGAAGAACTGGAACACGAAGCCGATGTGCCGCCGTCGCAGGACCGCTCGGAGGTGTGGGCTGCAGTCCGCAAGCTGGTCCTGGCCGACCATGACCTGGCCGCGCGTCGGCGTGGTCAGCCCGCCTGCGACGTGCAGCAGGGTCGACTTCCCCGAGCCCGAGCGTCCGACGAGCGCGACGTACTCACCGCCGTGCACCATGAGGTCGATGCCGCGCAGGATCTCGACCTCACGCTCACCTTGGCGGTAGCTGTGCCAGACGTCCTGGAGCAGCAGCGCCGAGCCGTCGGTGGTCGTCCTCACCTCGGTGGCCGTCTGGGTCTGCACCATCGTGATCGATCTCCTACTCGTAGCGAAGGGCGGTCGTCGGGTCGAGCCTGGCCGCCCGCCAGGCCGGCAACGCGGCACCCAGAAGGACGCACGCCGTGGCCAGCGCTCCGTACGCGAGGGGGGCCAGCAGGTCCACCTGGTAGGTCCAGTTGGAGCCGTAGCCGAAGATGACCGGCACCACGAAGGTCAGCACCACCCCGGACGCGATGCCTCCGAGGGTGCCGACGACGGTCCCGATCACTCCGACGAGGCCTGCTTCGACGAGCACCATCCGGCTGATGCCCTCCGGCGCCAGCCCGACCGCGCTGAGCACCCCGAACTCGCGGCGACGCTGGATCGCGGCGAGCAGCAGCGTCGAGAGGGTGGCGATCAGGGCGACGACCAGCAGGCCCCGCTGCAACCCGACGAACGGGTCCATCTGGTCGCTGACGTCGTCGGCGATCACGTCGGCTCGCACGTCGCTCGTGCGGATCTCGAGGTCGGGGTAACGGCCGCCGAGCTCGTCGCCGATGCGCGTCGCCAGGGCCTCCACCGGGGTGCCCGGTTCGGGCGTCACCAGGAGGTCGAAGGTCGCGTGGCGTCCCCACAGCTGCTCGAAGCGCTCGTAGGGCACCGAGATGTTCCGTCCCGAGAGCCAGCCGTTGGCCCAGATCGCACCCACCCGGAGGTCGGCGAGGCCGGTCCGGCTCGGGACCTGGAACACGTCGCCCACGCCGACACCGAGGTCGCGGGCCAGAGCCGCACCGATCAGGACGTCGCCGCGGTCCAGGACATCGGTGGGCCCGTCGCCCCGGTAGACCCGGAAGTCGCTGGTCGGCGGGCCGTCGCGGGCGACCACGGCAACCTGCTCGGAGCTGAGGTCGGGGTGATCGATGGTGAGGAGGTATTCGCCGGCGACGGCGGCCACCCCGTCCAGCTCGGCGATGCGGTCGCGGATCTCGGGCTCGGGCCGGGCCGCGAGACCGAGGTTGAGCAGGGCGGGCAGGCTCGAGACCTGCACCGCACCGGGCGCGTCGCGATCCATCTCGGCCGACAGGCCGGCGGGCAGGGCCTGGTGGATGCTCCCGAGGACGACACCCAGGCTGACCGCAGCCCCGACGGCGACGGTCAGGGTGCCCGTGCGTCGAGGATTGCCGCTCAGGTTGTCGACCGCGACGCCGGCCATGCCGCGCCGCAGGCGGGGGACCCAGCCGGCCACGGCTCGCAACATGGGCGCAGCCGCGTTGTAGCTGGCCCGCGCCAGCAGGATCGTGACGCCGACGAACCCGATCTGCGCAGCGATCGGTTGCCAGGGACGGATCGCTCCGTCGCGCTGCCCCAACCAGGCGAGCACCGCGCACGCGCCCGCCAGCCCCAGCAGCACGAGCGCACGGACACCGGCACGGGTCTCCGGCCCCGCCGCGATCACCGCGCGGGATTGCAGGTCGGCGGAGATGTCCGCCGACGCAGCACGCCATGCCGGGCGGATGGTGGCCAGCAAGGTGACGGCCAGGCCGACGAGGAGGCCGGCGACGACCACCCACGGCGGGATCGTGAGCGCGACGCCGACCCCGGTCAGCTGGGCCGCCGAATCGCCGAGCTGGTCGACGAGCGGGTTCGCGACCAGCAGGCCGCCGAGGACTCCGAGAGCGCCGCCCGCCAGCCCCAACAGCGCGGCCTCCACCAGGGTGCCGGCCAACAGCATCCGGCGCGAGGCGCCCAGCGCGCCGGTCACCGCGAGATCCTTGCGGCGTTCCTCGAGCGCGAGCGCGACCGCGTTGTGGGCGAGCTGGCCGCCGACGCCGAGCGCCATCAGGCTGACCAGGAACAGCAGCGGCACCTGGGGGTCGATCCACTCGGTCGCGCCGATGGTGGTGCGCACCCGGTTCTGGTCGCCCGCGGCGTCCGCGACGCGCTCGCGCAGGTCCTCGAGGTCGATGCCGGGCTCGGGGACCACCAGGACACTGTCGACGCCGCCGTGGCGCGAGAACAGCTCCTGGGCGACCGGCAGCGAGAAGACGGCGATCCGGCCGTTGTTGATCCCGTCCAGGAGGTCGAGCACGGGAGCGTCGCCGGTCGCCACGCGCCCGCCGTCGGTGCGCAGCACGCCGTCTTGGCCGAGCAGCTCCTGCATCGTCGGGGACACGAACGGGGCATCGCCCGCAGCCGGAAGCTCACCGGCGACCCCTGCTCCGGCGCACCCGACCTCGCCGACGATGGTCTCGATCCGGCAGTCGACGCCGAGGGCGACGACCAGGGTCTCGGTGCCCTCGCCATCCTCGGCGAACGTCACCGCCTGCACCATCGGCACGGCGGCCTCGACCCCGTCGACGTCGGCGACCCGGGACGACGTGGCCTCGTCGACCCCGCCGGGCTGGCTGCCGCCGACGACCTCGAGCTCGGCAGGGCCGCTGCGCTGTTCGTCGAAGCCGGCCAGCGCGTCGAACACGCTTGCCTGGGCGACGAGCACGGCGACGGGGAGGGTGACGCCCGCCGCGACGGCGACGACGGTGAGCAGCGTTCGGAGAGGACGCTGCCGCAACCAGGAGAGGCTCAGCAGCCGGACGCTCGAGATCATGGTCCTTCCTGCCCCCCCGGAGTCGACTCATAGCTACATAGGTATGTATATACAGGTGGAGGTAGGGGCGTCAAGGTGGGTAAGATCGTCTCGTGCTGCGCCAGGTGCTGCTCGGGTTGCTCGGGGCCGAGCCCCGCTACGGCTACGAGCTGAAGGCGGTGTTCGAGCAGTTTCTCGGTGGCACGTGGCCTCTCAACATCGGCCAGGTGTACACGACTCTCAGCAAGCTCGAGCGCGACGGGTTGGTCGAGAGCCAGATCGTGCCCCAGGACGTCGTGCCGGATCGCAAGGTCTACGCGCTCACCGTGGCCGGCCGCGACGAGCTCGAGCGGTGGGCCGGCACGCCTGACACCGGTCCCGTCAGCCTGCGCGAGGAGTTCTTCCTCAAGATCGCGGTGCGCAGCCTGACCGACGGCCCCCAGGCGGTCGACCTCGTCCGCCGCCAGCGTGACGCCCACCTGTCGGCCCTCGCCGACCTCGAGCACGCCACCCACGACGCGAGCATCCATCCGGCGACGGCGCTGTTGCTGGAAGGCGCGATGCTGCGACTG
The DNA here is from genome assembly GCA_050744325.1 of Acidimicrobiales bacterium. Lineage (GTDB taxonomy): Bacteria > Actinomycetota > Acidimicrobiia > Acidimicrobiales > VFJN01 > DASXTK01. The sequence goes on along the minus strand of JBOGHK010000042.1, from coordinate 21,256 downwards.
GAAGCCGATCTGCGCTGGCTGGAACGTTGCGAGGATGCGATTAAGGACTGGACGGCATGACGGCAGCAGTGGCGCACGGGGGAGTGGCCCTGGAACTGCAGGGCGTCGGGCTGCGTCACCCCGGTAGCTCGGACACCCCCGAAGTCGAGGCACTGGTCGACGTCTCGCTCGCCATCGCGCCAGGCGAGCTGGTCAGCGTGTGCGGTCCGTCGGGGTCCGGCAAGTCGACGCTGCTCAACATCATGGGGGCCCTCGCGGCCCCGACCAGTGGCCGGGTCGTCGTCGACGGGCAGCAGCTCGACACCCTGAACCAGCGGCGCCGTGCTGCCTTGCGCTCCCACGTCGTCGGGTTCGTGTTCCAGTCCTTCAACCTCCTGGCCCATCTCTCGGTGGCCCAGAACGTTGCCCTACCGGCGATCCTGGCCGGGCGCCCCCAGCGCGACAGCAGCCAGCGCGCCCTGGAACTGCTCGACCTCGTGGGGTTGGCCGACAAGGGCGCCCAGCGTGCCGTCTCGCTCTCCGGCGGTGAGCAGCAGCGGGTGGCCATCGCCCGCGCCCTGGTCAACGACCCCAAGCTGGTCCTCGCCGACGAGCCCACCGGCAATCTCGACTCCCGCGCCGGTGCTGCCGTCGCCGACCTGTTGCACGCCTGTCACGACGCGGGTCGAACGGTGGTGATCGTCACCCACGACATGCGCCTCGCCAGCCAGGCGCAGCGCGTCGTGCACCTCCGCGACGGCCGCATCGTCCAGGAGAGCAGGCCGCGCCCCGGCTCCGACGGGCCGCGGCCCGTCGACCAGCTCCTCCGCACCGGCCGCCGCTAGCCACAGCGCCTTTGCACAGCCGTTGCGCCGCGGCGCGCAACCTCGGCGCCATGACCGCAGCGTCCTCTGTCGACGACCGGGAGCTGCTCGCCAGCTACGTCCGTCAACGACGGGACCGCGAGATCGACGACGCCGCCTCGATCGGTGACGTCTCCCAGATCCTGACGATGGTGTTCGCCGGCATGCAGCGGCGCTTCGTGCCGGCCAACGCCCCGAAGAAGGAGGTCGTCGTGCAATGGGACGTCGCGGGGCCGGACGGGCGCGTCCACCGGTGGCAGACCGTCGTCCGTCCGGACGGCTGCATCGCGACGACCGGGACGCCGCGGCCGCCGAAGGTGACCCTCGAGCTGAGCCTGCCGACCTTCCTGCGCCTGGTGTCGGGCACCCTCGGTACGCTGCGCGCTCTCGGCACCCGCCGGCTCAAGGTGCGAGGCAGTCCGTTCGCTGCGGCCTCGATCGAGAGGTGGTTCGGTGGTTGACGTCGCCGAGCACGCGACAGGGCTCCTCGATGCCGAGATGCTGGCCCGCTTCGACGCTCGGGCGCCGGTCTACGACCGGGAGAACGCCTTCCTGCACGAGGACTTCGAGGAGCTGCGCGCCAGCGGCTACCTGAGCGTCGCGCTCCCCGTCGCCCGCGGCGGCGCCGGGCTGGACCTCGGCCAGGTGAACCGGCTGCAACGGCAGCTCGCCTACCACGCTCCTGCGACCGCGCTGGCGGTCAACATGCACATCTACTGGGTGGGCCTCGCCGCGGACCTCGAACGTCTCGGGGCCTCCGGCGGCGAGTGGATCCTGCGTCGGGCCGCGGACGGCCAGGTGCTGGCGTCGGGCCACAGCGAGGCCGGCAACGACATCCCGATCGTCAGGTCGGCGGCGACCGCCGAACGGGTCGACGGAGGCTGGGAGGTCACAGCCCACAAGATCTTCGGCAGCCTGTCGCCGGTCTGGACGTACCTGGGCGTGCACGCCGCCGACGCCTCGAATCCGGACGCGCCCCGGATCGTGCACGGCTTCCTGCACCGCGACGCGTCCCGCTATCGCATCGTGGAGAGTTGGGACGCGCTGGGCATGCGGGCCACGTCGTCCCACGACACCGTGCTCGACCGCGCGTTCGTCCCCGACGAGGACGTCGTCCTGGTGTGCCCGGCCGGATTCGCCGGAGCGGGGCTGTTCCACGTCGCGATGTTCGCCTGGGCGTTGCTCGGGGTGGCGGCGGTCTACCTGGCGACCGCGCGGCGCGCCTACGACGAGGTGGTGACCGCTGTACCTCGCCGCACGTCGGTGGCGCTCCAACGGTCGATGGCTCATCACCCTGAGGTCCAGCGCGCGATCGCCGAGATGCGGATCACGCTCGAGAGCGCCGAAGCGCACCTCGACCGGGTCTGCGGGGACTGGGTCACCGGGGTCGACCACGGCCTCGACTGGCCGGTGAAGATCATGGCCTGCAAGCACGCCGTCGTGAGCCAGGCCTGGTCCGTGGTCGACAAGGCCCTGGAGGTGAGCGGCGGTTCGGGGATCTTCAAACGGTCCCGGCTCGAGCAGCTGCTGCGCGATGCCCGCCTGGGGCCGCTGCACCCGGCCAACCCGATGCTGACCCACGAGCTGGTGGGCAAGCTGAGCCTGGGCATCGATCCCGACGAGCAGCCCCGCTGGGGATGAGCACCGGAGCAGCAGCGCATGGGTAGGTCGGCCCCGCTCCTGTCGGTCTCGGACGCTCAACGAACCGAGCTCGAGCACATCCGCAGCTCCACGGGGATCCCCACCCGCAGCGTCCGTCATGCCCACGCGCTGCTGCTCGCGGCCGAGGGCCTGAGCAATGTCGACATCGCTAGCCGCTTCGGCGTCGCGCCGAGGACGGTCGCGACGTGGAGGAGCCAGTTCGCCGAGGATGGCTTGGACACGGTCCGCCGGGCGCGGCGCGGGCGCGTGCTCCCGGGTCGCCTTCCCGACGAGCTCGCAGCGCGGACGTTCCGGCGCGCGGTGGGACGCGGGGAGCGCTACGTGAGGGTCGTCGGGCTGTACCTGAACCCGGCGCAGCGTGCGGTCGCCGTGAGCGTGGGCCGTGCCGCCCGGTCCACGGCCCACGGCCTCGGACAGGACTCGCGGTGCCACGGCTACCAGGACTTCCTGCTGTTCGCCAAGCGGCTGGACCTGGGCGTCGTGGAGCCGCAACCGATCCACCTCATGCTCGACCAGCTCTCGCCCCAGGTCGACCACTTCACGGTGGATCGGTGGCTGTCGAACCCCCGCCGAGAGCGGTTCCAGCTCCACCTAGTGTCGCCGCCGTCGTCGTGGCTCGACCTCGTGGACCGCTGGCTTCGTCCGGTCACCGAGCAGCTGGAGCTCCGGAACGGCGACCAGACGCCGACGGCGCTGGCCGACGGGCTCCGCCAGGCCACCGGTCAGTGGGTGGTGGCCTGAGCGGGCAGAGTCTGTGCCCACCAGCGCGGCCCCGGCCGCCGTTCAGCGCGAGAGCGCGAAGTGTCGCCTGATCAGCCTCAAGTTCACGCGGTCAGGCAGGGCCCGGGTCGCCGCGGCCACCAGCACCCGCGAGGGCCCGACCGTGTAGCGGCTGCGTGGTCGGCGTGCGGCCAGCGCCCGCGTGACGACTCGCGCGACGACGTCCGGTGCCGGCGCGTCGGCGAAGGTCGTTCGCACGACGGCCGCCACCCGTTCCCACTCGGCGGCGTACGCCGCCGACGCCGGTATCCACGGCATCGCGTCGAGGAAGCGGGTGCGGATGTCGCCCGGCTCGATCAGGCTGACCCGGATGCCGGCGCTCCTCAGCTCGCACGACAGGGCGAGGGTGAGCGCCTCCAGGGCAGCCTTCGCGGCCGAGTAGTGGGTCTGGTAGGGCATCGGAGCACGCCCGGCGAGCGAGCCGACGACCGCGATCCGTCCCTGTGAGTGGCGCAGGCTGGGCAGGGCCGCCCGGATGGTGCGGACGACGCCGTGGTAGTTCACGTCGAACTGGTCGAGAGCCACGGCGTCAGGCGTGTCCTCCACGCTGCCGAAGACCCCTGCGCCGGCGGCGCACACCACGCTGGCCAGCCCGCCGAGGGCGGTGGCCGCCGCGGCGACCGCGGCCGCGACCTGGTCGACGTCGGTGACGTCGCAGCAGTACCAGCGCAGCGACGTGGCGTCGGAGCGCTCCAGGAGCGGCTGGAGATCGCCGCGCGTCCGGCTCAGCGCCGCCACCGGACCGCCCTGGCCGACGAGTCGGCGCACGACCGCCAACCCGATCCCGCCGCTCGCGCCCGTCACGATGACCGGATCGCACGTCACGGTGGGCCAGTGTCCGCCGACGGTGCAAGCACCTCGCAACGGCAGGTGGCCGCGATCGCCGCTTGCGAGGCCTTTGCGCTCTCCGCAGGAGGGTCAGGAGGTGCTGGACGAGTGGAACGACACCGGGGCTCCGATTCATGCGGGGTGCTTGCACGAGTTCGTCGAGGCGCAGGTGGAGCGATGTCCGGAGGCCACCGCGGTGGTGTGCCGGGACATGTCGTCGACGTACGGCGAGCTGAACGCCCGCGCCAACCGGTTGGCGCACTACCTGGTCGGGCGGGGAGCAGGGCCCGGCTCGTTGGTCGGGCTGTGCGTGGACCGCGGCCTGGACATGGTCGCCGGGATGTTGGGCATCCTCAAGACCGGCGCGGCCTACGTTCCGATCGATGCGCTGCTGTACCCGCCAGAGCGCATCGCGTTCATCCTCGAGGACGCCCACGTCAAGATGGCCGTCACCCAGCAGGCGCTGGTCGGCCAGCTGGGCTCGACCGTCGCCGAGATCGTGTGCCTGGACGACGCGGCGCAGGCATCGGCGATCGACGCGTGCCCGTCGGGCAACCCGCAGGCTCAGGTCGCGCCGGACGACCTGGCGTACGTGATCTACACGTCGGGATCCACTGGCGTCCCGAAGGGGGTGATGGTCGAGCACCGTGGCGTCGCCAACGTGGTCGCGGCCGTTCGGGAGGTCGTCGATCCACAGCCAGGCGATCGGATCCTCCAGCTCGCGCCCATGAGCTTCGACATGTCCATCGGCGACGTGCTGCTGTCGCTGTGCTTCGGCGCGAGCCTGCACGTCGGGTCGGTGGACTCGATGCTGTCCGGCGAGGCGCTGGCGGAGCAGCTGCGCAGCGAGCGGATCACCCACGCCACGGTCGCGGCGTCGGTGTTGGGCCGGATCCCCGAGGGCGTCGACCTCCCCGACCTGTCCACGATCCTCGTCGGTGCCGAGGCGTGCCCGGCCGCGACGGTGGCCCGCTGGGCGCCGGGCCGCCGGTTCTTCAACACCTACGGCCCGACCGAGACGACGATCGTGACCACCTACGCCCAGTGCGTCGCTGACGGCACTCCAGGGGATCCGCCGATCGGCCGGCCGTTGCCGAACACCCGGGTCTATGTCGTTGACGAGGACATGAACCAGGTGCCGGTCGAGGCGCCCGGCGAGCTGTGCATCGCGGGAGCCGGTGTGGCCCGCGGCTACCTGGGGCTCCCCGAGCTGACCGAGGAGCGCTTCGTGCCCGACCCCTTCGGTCGTCCCGGGGAACGCCTCTACCGCACGGGCGACCGCGCCCGCTGGCGGCGCGACGGCAACCTTGAGTTCCTCGGCCGCATCGACCACCAGGTCCAGCTGCGGGGCTTCCGTGTCGAGCTGGGCGAGATCGAGACCGCTCTTCGCCGCCACGACCACATCCGCGAGGCGGCCGTGATCACCCGAGAGGGCCAGCCGGGCGATACCCGTCTGGTCGCCTACGTCGCGGCGGACCCGCCGGCGCCGTCGGTCACCGAGCTCCGCGCCCACCTCAGCAGGACTCTGCCCTCCTACATGGTCCCGAACGTGTTCGTGCTGCTCGACCGCCTGCCCCTGACCCCCAACCAGAAGATCGACCGCCGCAACCTCCCCACTCCGACCAGCGACCGGCCCGCCCTCCAGGTCGACTACGTCGCGCCCCGCACCGTCACCGAGCAGGCCATCGCCGACGCCTGGTCGCACATCCTGGGCATCGACCAGATCGGCATCCACGACGACTTCTTCGAGCTCGGCGGCGATTCCCTCCTCGCCCTGCGGGTCGTCGCCCACACCGCGGCGGCCGGGGTCGCGACCACGCTGCGGGCGCTGTTCGAGACCCCGACCGTGGCGACGTTGGCGCTCGCGGCCGAGCAATCGGCTGCCGAGGCCGAGCTGCACCCGATCGCCCGGGTCGACCGGTCGGGGGGCGGACCGTTCCCGCTGTCCTCTGCCCAGGAGCGGATGTGGGTGTTGAACCAGCTGGAGCCCGACAGCCCCTCGTACAACATCTCGGCGGCCGTGCGGGTCCACGGCCCGTTCGACGTCGACGCGTTCCAGCGAGCGCTCGATGAGGTCGTCGGTCGCCACGAGTCGCTGCGGACCCGGTTCGTGACCACCGACGACGGGCCCGGCCAGGTGATCGACCCTCCGGCGAGCGTCGCGCTACGTGTCGTGGACGTCGCGGACCTGGCCGACGCGGAACGTCTCGCGGCCGAGGACGCCCGGGCGCCGTTCGACCTGGCCCGGGGACCACTGCTCCGCGTCGCGGCGCTGCGTCTGGGGCCGGACGATCACGTGGTCTCGTTCACGGTGCACCACATCGTGGCCGACGGCTGGTCGCTCGGCATCGTGGCCCGAGAGCTGCTCGAGCTGCACCTCGCCTTCCGGACCGGCGTGCCGTCGGCGCTGCCCGAGCCGGCCCTCCAGTACCTGGACCATGCCCTGTGGCAGCGCGAGTGGCTGGCCGGTGGCGTGCTGGAGTCGCAGCTGGCGTTCTGGCGCGAGCGCCTGGCGGACCTGCCCATGCTCGAGCTGCCGACGGATCGGGCCCGGCCGGTGGTCCAGGGGTTCCGCGGCGATCGCGTGGGGGTGCGGCTGGGCCGTGACGTGCTCGAGGACTTGCGCGGTGTGGTGCGCGGCGAGAGCGCCACGGTGTTCATGGGGCTGCTGGCGGCGTTCGCCGCCTTGCTGCGCCGCTACTCCGGGCAGGACGACGTCGTGGTGGGCTCGCCGGTGGCGGGACGGTCGCGGGCCGAGGCCGAGAGCCTGGTGGGGCTGTTCGTCAACACGTTGGCGCTACGGGTGGACGTGTCGGGGGATCCGACCTTCCGGGAGCTGCTGGGCAGGGTGCGCGAGCTGACGCTGGATGCCCTCGCCCATCAGGACGTGCCGCTGGAGCAGCTGGTGGGGGACCTGCGGCTGCCCCGGGATCCGGGACGGAGCCCGCTGTTCCAGGTGCTGTTGATGCTGCAGAACGTGCCGTCGGTGGACGTGCTGACCGGATCGTCGCCGGCTGCCGGTGGTCTGCAGCTGAGCCAGCTGGTGCCCGACCAGGGGTCGTCGATGCTGGACCTGGCGTTGGCGGTGGTGGAGAGCCCCGAGGGTGTCGAAGGGGTCGTGGAGTTCGACACCGACCTGTTCGACCGCGAGACGATCGAAGGGTTCGTCGAGCATCTCGAGGTCTTGTTGGGCTCGGCCGTGGTGGAGCCGGATCGGCCCTTGTCACAGTTGCAGATGCTGGGCGACAAGGAGCGTCGCCTGCTGCTGGAGGAGTGGAACGACACCGCCGCGCCGATCCCGTCGGCCTGCCTGCACGAGTTGATCGAGGCGCAGGTGCGCACGTCGCCGGAAGCCACCGCGGTGGTGTGCGAGGGCGTCTCGCTGAGCTATGCCGAGCTGAACGAGCGGGCGAACCGGTTGGCGCACTGGTTGGCGGGACGTGGCATGGAGCCCGGCTGTCTGGTCGGGTTGTGCGTCGATCGCAGCCCGGACATGGTCGTCGGGCTGTTGGGCATCCTGAAGGCAGGTGCGGCCTACGTGCCCATCGACGCGTTGTTGTACCCGCCGGAGCGGATCGCCCTCGTCCTCGACGACGCCCAGGTCGAGTTGGTGGTCAGCCAGACCGCGCTGCTGGCCCACGTCGCGGGGGCCGACGTGGAGGTGGTGTGTCTCGACCACCCCGAGCAGGCGGCCACGATCGCGGCCTGCCCGGCGCACGATCCCACGAGCGGCGTCACACCAGACGACCTCGCCTACGTCATCTACACCTCAGGCTCCACCGGCACCCCCAAAGGCGTCATGGTCGAACACCGCGGCCTCGCGAACCTGGTCGGGGCCATCCCTGGCGTCGAGGGGGACACGCCGTCGGACGAGCTGCGGTTCCTGCAGTTCGCACCGGTCAGCTTCGACATCTCGATCGGCGACATCCTCCTGTCCCTGTCGGTCGGCGCCAGCCTGTACATCGCTCCGGTCGAGTCACTCCTGTCCGGCGAGGCCCTCGCCGAGCAGCTGCGCCGCGACCGCATCACCCACCTGTCGGCGGCGGCTTCCGTGCTGGCGCGGATCCCGGAGCACTACGAGCTCCCCGACCTCACCAGCGTGGCGGTCGGCGCAGAGGTGTGCCCGGCGGAGACCGTCGCCCGATGGGCGCCAGGCCGTCGGTTCTTCAACGCCTACGGGGCGACCGAGACGACGATCGTCGCGACCTACGTCGAGTGCGAGGCCGCCGGTCCGCAGGACCCGCCGATCGGTCGCCCCATCCCCAACACCCGGGTCTACGTCCTGGACCAGGAGATGAACCTGGTGCCCATCGGGATGCCCGGCGAGCTGTGCGTCGCCGGGGCGGGGGTCGCACGCGGCTACCTCCGCCGTTCGGACCTCACCCAGGAGCGATTCGTCGCCGACCCCTTCGGCGAGCCCGGCGGTCGTCTCTACCGCACCGGGGACCGTGCCCGCTGGCGCCGCGACGGGACCCTCGAGTTCCTCGGTCGTCTCGACAACCAGGTCCAACTCCGGGGCTTCCGCGTCGAGCTCGGCGAGATCGAGGCCGCGTTGCGCCGTCACCACCAGGTACGCGACGCGGCGGTCACCGCTCCCGAGAACGACGACGGCGACCTGCGGTTGGTCGCGTACGTGGCGACCGACCCGCCCGGCCCCACGGTCACCGACCTTCGCAGCCACCTCGGTCGCACCCTGCCCTACTACATGGTCCCCAACGCCTTCGTCATGCTCGACGACCTGCCCCTCACGCCCAGCGGCAAGATCGATCGGACCAAGCTGCCCGCACCATCGGCCGACCGGCCCGCGCTGCAGGCCGGCTACGTCGCTCCCCGCACCGCCACCGAACAGGTCGTCGCCGACGCCTGGTCCCACGTCCTGGGCATCGACCAGATCGGCGTCCACGACAACTTCTTCGAGCTTGGCGGCGACTCGCTCCTAGCCCTGCGGGTCGTCGCCCGCGCCGCCGAAGCCGGCGTACACGTCAACCTCAGGATGATGCTCGAGAACCAGACCGTGGAGGGTCTGGCCGGGACCGCGGGCCAGGCACGCGTCGTCGTCGCCGATCAGGGCCCGGCGACCGGTCCGGTCGAGCTCACGCCCATCCAGCGCTGGTACTTCAGCCTGGGTGAGCCCTACCACCACGGGAACATGGCTGGCCTCCTGCGCGTGCCGCCGGACGTGCTGGACGCCGAGCATCTGCGAGCGACGTTCCGGGCCCTGGCCGAGCACCACGACGTGCTCCGGATGCGGTACCGGCAGGTCGGCGACCGGTGGGTGCAGTCCTACGGCGGGCTCGCCGAGGCCGACGTCCCTGTCCACACGATCGACCTCACCGGCGTGCCGCGATCGGAGCACCGGTCGGCGATCGAGAGCGCCTGTGCCGAGCTACAGGCGAGCCTCGACCTCGCGGACGGGCCGGTCGTCCGGGTGGCGCTGATGGACCTCGGTGACGAGGCCCGCCTGTTCGTCGTCATCCACCACCTGGTGGTCGACGTGGTGTCCCTCCACATCCTGCTCGAGGATCTCCAGAGCGCGTACCGCAGCGTCGTCGCCGGCGAAGCGGTCGTGCTGCCTCCGAAGACCAGCTCGTTCCAGCAGTGGGCCGATCGGGTGCGGGACCTCGCGACGGCGGAGGCCCTCGCGAACGAGGCCGACTTCTGGGCGGCGCAGCGGCCGTCACGGCCGATGCCGGTGGACTTCCCGGACGGGCGCAACACAGGTGGATCCGAGCTCACCGTCGTCCGGCACCTGCCGGCGGGCACGACGGCCGCGCTCCTGCACGAGGTCCACACCGCGTACGGGACCCAGGCCAAGCACCTGCTCCTCACCGCGTTGGCGCAGGTGCTGCGCACCTGGAGCCCGGACGTGCTGGTGTGGCTCGAGAGCCACGGGCGTGACGAGGGCATCGGCGGCGACCTTGACCTCTCCCGGACGTTCGGATGGTTCAGCTCGATCTTCCCGATCCGCTTCCGGCTCGGCGACGGGCTGGGCGACGGCGAGGCGATCGAGAGCGTCAAGGCCCAACTGGATGCCGTGCCGGGCCTGGGGGTGGGGTTCGGCGCGCTCCAGTCCTACGGCCCGGCCGACGTGGTGTCCCGGCTACCGGCACCGACCGACCTTGGCATCAACTTCAACTACATCGGCCGGTTCGACACGGTGCTGGGACCGGGGTCGCCGATGACGCTCGCCGACGAGTCTCCAGGTCCCATGTTCGGCCCCCGGGCGCTGCGGCCGTCGGCCATCTACGTGAACGCCGACGTCTTCGGTGAGACGTTGTCGTGCGAGTGGATCTACAGCCGCAACCTGCATCGTCCGTCGACCATCGAGGGGCTCGCCGACGCCTTCATGGACCGGTTGCAGGCCCTCGTGCGCCACTGCCTGGAGACGGCGCAGCGGTGACCGCCGACCTGACGGTCGCCGCACCGGACACGAGCGAGGCACCGGGACCGGCCGACGGCCGTCCCGTGCCGCGCTTCGACGTCGGGCTGCCGGGCTACGCCCATCGCCTGGGCAGCCCACTCATCGCCCACACGCTCGACGCCGAGGTCACCGGGGCGACGTCGATCTGGTTCACGGACCACCTCCGCGCCCGGACGTCGCCCGACGCCTGGCGTCACCATGGCGGGGCCCGGGCCGTGTCGGTCCCGGACCCCCACGCGCTGGCCGACCCGTTCGTCGCCGCGACCGCGGCGCTCCTGGTCTCGCGTCGCGCCACGGTCGGTGTGCGCGGGATCGACCTCAGGCGACGGAGCCCGTCCGACCTGGCACGGGCCGCGGTCACGCTGGCCCACCTCGCGCCGGGTCGCTTCGTGCTCGGCCTCGGGGCCCGGGGGCTGGTCGACGGCCTCGGGCCGATCGGCGACGGGGACGCCTGGACGCCGCCGACGGCCGCCCTGCAGGACACGCTCGGAGCGATCTCCTGTGCGCTCGCGCACGAGCGACCGTCCCCCGCGGACCGGCCTGGCGTGCGGTTCGCCGACGCGCCGCGAGCGTTCCTCCACGCCGGCCTGGAGGTCGTGGTCGAGGGATCCACCGTGGCTGCAGCGGCGCTGGCCGGCCGTCACGGCGCGGGCTGGTTGCCTTCGTCGGTCGGGCTCGGCGTCGGCGCCTACGCCCAGGGGGTGCAGGCCGCAGAGCAGGCGGCCGCGGCCGCTCGCCACGACTGGTCGCGGATGGTGCCCGGCCTGGTGGTCGAGGCCGTCATCCACGAGGACGAGGCGGTGGTCGCCAGCGCGCTGGCGAGTCGTCTCGTGGGGATCCACCTCGCGATCGGTGCCGCCGAGGGCGGTACCGCCGCCGCGGGTCCCGAGGTGCAGCGGCTCGTCAGCGGCTGGGTGGGCGGCGAGGTCCCCGACGAACAGCTCGACCTGGTCTGGCCGGCTCTCCTGGACGCCGCCGCGGTGCCGGTCAGCTTCCACGGCCCGCCGGAGCACGTGGCCTCGTTGCTGCGCGACTACGTGCGTGCCGGTGCCCGGCGGGTGGTGATCGACAACCTGTTGCCTCTCGGCCGACCAGAGGAGGAGCACACCGGTCAACGCGCCACGGCGGCCACGCTGCGGCTCGCGAAGCGCATGCTCCGGGGATTGCCCATCGGATGAGCGCGACCGACCGGCTGACTGCCGACCTGTTCTGGCGGGTTCGGCTCGACCGCCGCGCCGGAGGCCTCGAGTTGGCGGGGCGCGCCGACGCCATGCCGTACTTCCTGCCGGTCGGCTCGCCGCTCGACCGCGAGGTGGTCGTGGCCGGCGAGCCGACGTTGATGTTCGGATCGAACAACTACCTGGGCCTGGCCAACGATCCCCGTGTCCTCGACGCCGCCAGGGAGGCGATCGGTCGCTACGGCAGCGGCTGCACCGGCTCACGCCTGATGAACGGAACGTTGAGCCTGCACTGCGACCTCGAGGCCGAGCTGGCCGGCTGGGTCGGCCGCGAGGCGGCGCTGGTGTTCTCGGCTGGTTACCTGGCCAACCTGTCCACGGTGTCGACCCTGTGTCACCGGGGCGACGTCGTCATCACCGACGCGCGCAACCACGCCTCGCTCAAGGACGGTGCGCGCCTGTCCGGCGCCGCGGTCGAGAGCGTCCGTCACAACGACCTGGAGCAACTCGAGACCAAGCTGGACCGGCTCGGCGCGCTCGGGCGGGCCATCCTGGTCGTCTGGGACAGCGTGTTCTCGATGGAGGGCGACGTCGCGCCGATCGGCGAGCTCGCCGACCTGTGCCACCGTTCGGGCGCCCGCCTGCTGGTCGACGAGGCCCACTCGCTCGGCGTCATGGGACCGCAGGGCGCCGGGATCTGCCACGACCTCGATCCCTCCGCCGACCTCGTCATGGGCACGTTCAGCAAGTCGCTGGCGTCCTGTGGCGGGTTCGTCGCCGGCGAGGCCGACGTGATCGACTTCCTGCGCATCAACGCCAGGCCGTTCCTGTTCACGGCGTCGACCGTTCCCGCCGCGGTCGGCGCCGCGCTGGAGGCCGTCCACATCTGCCGCCGTGAGCCCTGGCGCGCCGAGCGCGTGGTCAGCGCGGCCGCTCGGCTGGCGCAGGGATTGCGCGAGCTCGGGACGGCGGTGAGCTGGGGTGGGGCCGCCATCGTGAGCGTGCCCATGGCCGACGAGCTGAAGGCCGTCATGACCTGGCGTGGGCTGCTGTCCCAAGGTGTCTACGTGAACCTCGGGCTGTTCCCCGCGGTGCCGCGCGGCGCCGCCCTGCTCCGGTTGTCGACGACGGCGACGCATCGCGACGGCGACATCGACCGGTGCGTCGAGGCCTTCGCCAACCTCGCCGGCCTGAACGTGCTGTGACCGGCCTGGGCTCCACCCGGGAGGTCGACGTCTGGCTGGCGACCGTGCAGGGTGACGAGGGCCTGGCCCGCCGCCAGCTCGACGACGAGGAGCTGGCGCGGGCAGACAGGTTCGTCCGCCCGACCGACCGCTACCGCCACACGATCGCCCACGCCACGCTCCGGTACGTCCTCGCGCGGTACGTGGACGAACCGCCGCGCTCGCTGCGCCTGGTCGCCGACCCGTGCCAGCATTGCGGCCGACCGCACGGCAAACCCAGGCTCGCGGGCGACGCGGGGCACGACTTCAACCTCAGCCATTCCGGCACCCTGGTCGCCGTGGCCGTCGCCCGGCGGCGACGGGTCGGCGTCGACGTGCAGGAGGTCACCCCCGTGGACGCCCCCGGCATGGCACGACGGTTCTTCACCCCCGCCGAGGCGGCGTGCGTCGCCGCGACCGCGCGTGTGGAGACCCGCCAGCGGCTGTTCCACGAGCTGTGGACGCGCAAGGAGGCGGTGTTGAAGGCGACGGGCGCAGGTCTGCTGGGCGGCCCCGGCAGGCTCGACGTGCGGGATCCCGGTGCCGGGGACCTGCTGCTCGTGACGGCGCCCGGGCTCGACCGACCGGTCGGCATTCAGGGCCTGACGACGCCGACCGGCTACGTGGGTGCGGTCGCGGCGGAGGGCGACGACTGGACGCTCACGACTCGTCCGATCCCGTCCGTGCCAGCGCTGCGTCACGCGCCCGCACGCGGGTCGGCTCGGTGACCTGGCGCCATCCCCAGTGGCCGAATCCCAGCCCGGATGCCAGCAGCCCGGTGACGACGGCGATCCGGCCCAGCCCGTCGGGGTGCCATCCCCACATGCCGTTCTGCACGTCGTAGGCCAGGTCGACCAGACCGAGGAACACGATCGCTCCGGAGGCCCACATCACGAAGCAGACGCTCCATCGGCGATCCCGCAGCAGTCCGTAGGCCCCCAGCACCAGGCACACGACGACGAGGCTGTCGGGCAGCGGGAAGGCCTCCTCGAAGGCCTGGTATTCGGGTGACGTGTCCGTTGCGACGAGGTCGTTGTCGACGAACCACGCCCCCCAGAACAGGACGAACAGCGCGGCCTCGACCAGCATGACCGTGGCCAGGCGGCGCTGGGTCGCGCGACGCGTGTCGACGTCGCTCATGGGCCGACGAACTTCCGGACGATCAGGTCACGGACGCAGTCGGGTGCGAACCGCGTGACCACGCCGCCGGCCAGCTTCGCGTCCAGCCCGACCAGGTACCTGGCGCGGGGCCGGCTGGCTCCGACGGCGCGGGCGACGACCGCGGCGACCCGCTGCGGGGCGATCGCCGCCCGTTCCTGCGCGTCGATCGTGCCCACCATCTCCTCGACCGCAGTGCCGTAGAGGGCGGTCGCCCCCGGGTCGGCCAGGTCGGCGACGAGCTGCGGGACGAGCGCCCGGCCCTTGTCCCAGATGCGGGTCTTGACCGCCCCGGGCTCGACGACGACCACCGGGATGCGCCAGGGCCGGAGCTCGTGGCGCAGCGCCTCCGCGACCGCCTCGATCCCGAACTTCGTCGCGGAGTAGGGCGCGAGGAACGGCGTCGAGACCCGACCGCTGATCGAGCCGAGGAACACGAGCGTTCCTGCTGTCTCCCGGAGCAGGGGCAGTGCCGCCTTGGTGACCCGGACCTGGCCGAGCAGGTTCACCTCGAAGCGCTCGCGCCAGTGCCCCAGGGGCAGCAGCTCGACCGGGCCGCCGCCCACGATGCCGGCGTTGTTCACCACGGCGCGGAGACCCGGGCCGCCGGCGATGTGAGCGCGCACGAACGACATGGCATCGTCCACGCTGGCGTCGTCGGTGACCTCGATCATCACCGGCACGATGCGGCCGTCCGGCCCGAGCGACTTCAGTCTCTGGGCGTCGTCCTCGTTCCGGACCCCGGCGATCACCTCGTAGCCGCGTGCGGCGAGGTCCTGGGCGACAGCGAGCCCGATACCGCTGGACGTGCCGGTCACCAGCACCGTCCGGGGCCCCTCACGCAGTGCCGCCCTCATCGGCCCGGCCCCGCGACGCTCGTCCCCACCTGTCGGGTCGCCGTGCGCTGCCGGTACGCGTCGAGCAGCACCGTGCGACGCAGCTTGCCGCTGGTGGTCCGGGGCAGGAACCCACGGGGAACCAGGTCGACGACGTCCGCTGGGGTGCCGGCGTCGGCCAGCTCGGCCCGGATCGCGAGCACTAGGTGATCGCGATCACGACCCTGGGCTGCGGACTCGGCGAGCACCACGATCCGTTCCCTGGCGTCGCTGGTGTCGGCGACGGCTACGACTCGACCGGCGCGCACGCCGTCGACCGACGCCGCGACGCTCTCGAGGTCCTCCGGTGGGATGCGGATGCCGTTGCGGTTGAGCATCTCCTTGGCCCGGCCGACGACGACCAGGCCCTCGGTGGTCAGCTCGGCGACGTCGCCGGTGTGGAGCCAGCCGTCGGCGAGCACCCGGGCAGTGCCGGGCTCGTCGCCGAGGTAGCCGTCCATCGCCGACGGTGTCCGCACCAGCAGCTCATCGTCGGGTGACAGGCTGAGCTGGGTGCCAGGCACCGCCGAACCGCAGGCGACCGCACGTCGCCCGCGCACCGTGGTCTGGGTGGCGCCGTCGCCGATCCGGGTCACGGCGACGGTGAGCACCGCTTCGGCGAGCCCGTAGACCGGGGTGATCACTTCGGGCCGCAAGCCGAAGGGCGCGAAGGTCTCGGCGAAGTCGTCGAGGATCCGTGGCCGGATCTGCTCGGAGCCCACGAGGAACGCGTCCACCCCACTGAGGTCCAGCTTGGTGCCTCCGCCCGTGCGCCGGACCGCCCGCGTCACCATCTCCAGCGCGAACGGCGGCGCGACCGTCAGCGTCGAGCCCGTCTCGGACACCAGCTCGAGCCAGCGTCGCGGACGGAGGACGAAGAGCTTGGGCCGCCAGATGTGAACCAGGAACTCGGAGAACAGGGGGTTGAGCACCGTGCCGACCAACCCCATGTCGTGGAAGAACGGCAACCAGGTGAAGCAGACGAACCACGGTCCGAGGCCGAACGCCTCGCGGGTGGCCGTCAGGTTGGCGAGAACGGCGCGATGCGAGAGCACGACCCCGCGGGGCTCGCCGGTCGTCCCACTCGAGGGTTGGATGAACGCGACCGGGCACGGATCTCCCGGGGGATCGGGCGGGCCTTGCGTCCCGTCGACGGTCAGCACCGACACCCCAGGGGCGGCCGCGCGGCAGGCGTCGACGAGGGGAGGGTCGGTGACCAGCGCGGCAAGCCGGAGCGAGGCGCAGCGCCGGGCGAGCATCTCGGTCCACGCGGCACCTCCCGGCCGACCCGCCACCCCGACGGGGACCGGGACCGCACCGCGGTGCTGGAGGCCGAAGAACGCCTCGACGAAGCTCTGGCGGTCGTCGCAGAGCAGACCGACGTGGTCGCCGTGGCCGACACCGCCCCGGCGCAGCTGGCCGGCGACCCGTGTCGCCCGCCGTGCGAGGCCGGCGCAGCTCCACGTCTCGGCCTCCTCGACGAACGAGTAGCGGGGAGCATCACCCAGGGGCTGGGACGCCTGCTGGTCGAGAAGCCCGGCCAAGGTCGTGACGGTCATGGGATGCCTCCGGGGTCGACGACCGCGAGCGTCCGGTCGGTGAGCCAGGCGTCGAACCGACCCCGAGGCAACGGTGTCGAGGCGACGAGCTCGCGCATGATCTCGTCGGTTCCCCCGGCGATCCGCGCCATCCGGCAGTCGCGCAGCGCCCGCTCGACCGGCCAGTCGGTGGTGTAGCCGGCGCCTCCGAACAGCTGGAGCGCCTCGGAGATGGACTGCTCGACCTGGTGGGCTGCCACCAGCTTGAGCGCGGCGACTTCGCGGGCGCCGGCTCGTCCGGCGGCGACCTCGGCCGCTGTGCACGACAGCGCCGAGCGCAGCGCGAGCTGGGTCGCCACCAGGTCGGCGACCCGGTGGCGGAGCGCCTGCAGGTCGGACAGCGGACCGTTCGGGCCGTTGCGGGTGGTGAGGTAGGTCGCAGCGAGCTCGATCGTCGTCTCCAGGGTCCCGACCAGCAGGGCCACCGTCGCCAGGCGCTCGGCGGTGATCGCGCGTCCGAACAGGGGCAGACCGAGGCCGACGCCGCCCAAGCGACGGCTGTCGGGCACCCGGACGTCCGAGAGGTCCAGCTCGCAGGTCTCGATGCTGTGCGTCCCGAGCTTGTCGAGGTCCTTGACCACCCGGTAGCCGCCCACGCCCTGCGGCACGGCGAAGAACGTGAGGTGATGCCCGCCCCGGGTCCTGGCGAGCACCAGCGCGTAGTCGGCACCCCGGGCAAGCGAGATCCACTTCTTCGCCCCGTTCAGGACCCAGCTGTCGCCCGCACGCCGCGCCTGCAACCTGAGGCCGCCGAGGTTCGACCCGCCGACCGGTTCGCTGACCGCGAAGCAGAAGATCGTCCGTCCGTCGATCGCCGCCTCGTACAGGTCGACGTCGCCGTCCTCCGCCTGGAGAACGGACGGCGCCAGCTCGGCCTGCACGATCCAGGCCGCGCCGAAGCCCCCGCACAGCAGCCGGCCGAGCTCGTAGGCGAACGTCGTCCCGTACAGCAACCCGCGGGTGGGATCCGCCGCCCAGCGCTCGCGGATGTGCCCGCGCTTGGCCAGTTCCACCAGGACGTCGGTGGGGAACGCCCTCGCCTTCTCCGCCTCCTCGACGCGTGGTGCCACGACCTCGGCGAGGTCACGTCGGACCCGGAGCCGGTACTGGTCGAGCTGGTCGCGGTCGATGTCCTGTACGTGCTGGGACATCACCCGCGTCCGGCGCCCATGGTGGCCGCGGCCCGGCCGGCGAGGTCGAGCAGCTCGCCGACGGTGGACACCCTCATGAGGTCCGAGTCGGTCAGGACGATGCCCAGCTCGTTCTCGACCTCGTAGACCAGCTCCATCACCTGCGACGAGGACAGGCCGAGCGCCCCTATGTCGCTGTCGCGTGAGAGGTAGGAGCGGCTGACGCCGACGACGTGCGCCAGGTGCTCGAGCACGAGCGCCTCGACCTTGACCGCGGGTGCGTCATCGGACATGGCCGACCCCCTTCACTGCCTCTGCTACGGATGCGAACGTGTCGATGCAGCGCTCGACGTCGGCGTCCCGGTGGGTGGCGGTCGTCGACAACCGGAGGATCGCTCGGCCACGTGGCACGGCGGGGAACACCCCGACGTTGACGTAGACCCCGGCCTCCAGCAGCTTCCGCCCGACCAGCAGCGCCCGCCACTCGTCGGCGACCGCGACGCTGACCACCGCCGCGCCTCCCCAGGTCACGTCGAGGCCGGCGGCTCGGAGCCCTGCCGCGAGCCGGGCGGCATGCTCCCGGGTCCGGGCGGCCCGCCATGGCTCGGCGCGGCAGATCCGCAGCGCAGCCAGCGCGGCACCGACCGCTGCCGGAACCGACGACGCGGTGAACAGGAACGGCCAGGCGTGCACCCGCAGGTAGTCGACGACGTCCCGGTCCCCGGCGATGAAGCCGCCGCAGGAAGCCAGCGACTTGCTGAAGGTCCCCATGATCAGGTCGGGGGCGGGGTCGAGCCCCACCGACATCCCGGCGGCCTCCGGACCGGCGACGCCGACCGAGTGGGCCTCGTCCACCAGGAGGCGGGCCCGGTGGCGCCGGCAGACGGCGGCGATCTCCGCCAGCGGTGCGATGTCACCGTCCATGGAGAACACGGAGTCCCAGGCCACCAGGATGGCGCGCCCGGGGGCTGTGAGTCGCTCGAGCTTGCGGGCGAGCTGGGCGACGTCGTTGTGGCGAACGCTCACCACGTCGGCTCCCGAGCAGCGTGCGCCGTCGCCGAGCGAGGCGTGGTTGCGCACGTCGGAGACCACCACGTCACCTGGCCCACAGAGCGTCGACACCGCCGAGAGGTTGGCCAGGTAGCCGGCCGTGAAGACCACTGCGGCCTCGCGGCGCACCCAGTCGGCGATCTCGGCCTCCAGCTCCTGGTGGAGGGGCAGCGTCCCGTTCATCAGCCGCGAGCCGGTGCAGCCGGTCCCGTAGCGGTCGATGGCCTCCTTGGCTGCGGCACGTACCCGGGGATCGCCGGCGAGGCCGAGGTAGTTGTTCGAACCGAACATGAGCACGGTGACCCCGTCGACCACGACCTCGCGGTCGAGGGGCGAGCCGATGGGGAGGAAGTACGGCATGGCGTCGGCTCGGTCCACCAGCGCCAACGCCGCGACCCTCGGATCGGCCCGGACCTTCCAGAACAGGTCGGAAGCCAGCCAGTCTGACGGGTTGGCGACGGCCGTCACGTGCTCGCCCGGAAGGTGAGGCGGGCCAGCCGCAGGGTCGCAGCCAGAGCCTCGTCGGCCGCCCCCTGTTCTCCCGGGCAACCGAGGGCCGCGAGATTGTCGAGGACGAGCCGCCGCGCCCCGCCGTCCACGTAGGGCTCGAGCGCCCGGACCACCTGGTCGGGCGTCCCATGGGGCACGATCGCAGGGCCGTCGCCTTCCAGTACGGCGTCGCACAGCTGGCCGGCTGCATCGTCGTCTCCCGCGCCTCGTGCCCACTGCACCAGGACGTGCCGCCGGTCGTCGTCGCGGGCCTCGAACATGGCCATAGCGAGGCGGGCTCGCACGAGGCGACTGGACAGCGCGGCGTCCGCGACCGCAGCGTCGGGATGGATCACGCAGTGCACCACCAGGCCCGGAACGGCAGCGCCGGCCACCGGGGCGCAGCTCTGCCCGGCCCGGCGGAGCCGTGCCAACCCGGCGCTGTACTCCACCGGCCCGACGGCGGCCGCCGACGGCAACCAGCCCGCGCCGCAGCTGCCGGCGGCCTCGGCCGCCCGGTGGTCGGAGCTGGCGAGCAGTAGCTCGAAGGAGGTGCCGCCCGGTTGGCCGTCGCCAGTGGGCGAGGTGCCGAGCTCGGCGACGACATCGAGGAGAGCGCGCCGTCCGGTGGCCGCGGCGTCGGTGCCGAGGCCGTCGGCGCGGAGCGCGAGGACCAGACGGTCGGGACCCATCTCGGCCAGCGATGCTGCTGCTCGCACGACGTCGACGGCCTGGCGGCGGCGGTCGATGCCGGAGATGCCGATCCTCGCCCGCCGGCACGCGAGCATGGCGCCGGCCGCGGCGACGAAGGGGTCGGTCCGATGATGGGGATCGGGGACCGCTCGGGCCAGCGGCCCGCCGTCCGCGCGCCACGCCGTGGGCGACACCATGCTGACCAGGTCGTCGCTGAACCAGACGGCGTCGGCCCCGGCCGCCTCCGCTTCGACCGCGCGGCTGACGGGCGTCGTGCCCACCCGGAACGGGAAGGCCGGAACGCCCAGCTCGACGGTGTCGCGGCAGCGGTGGGAGGAGGGCGACGACTCGGTCATCACGCCGACGATTGTCGGGGGGTCAACGCAACGGCCCCGCAACGCGGGTGTCGCGCCGTTGTGGACCGACCAGCTCGACCCAACCGTTCTTCAGCGCGGTGCCCCGCGCCGTTCGGCCCGAGAACAGCACGACGCGTCCGCCGACCTCGGGGTAGAGCCTCAGCTCGAGGACGTCACCCGGGACGACCGGGGTGGAGAAGCGCACACCGGCGCCACAGACGGTGTCCGGTGCCGCGGCAGCGAACCGCGTGATCGCTTCCTCGCACACCAGTGCCAGCAGGCAGACCCCCTGGACGATGACGTCCGGGAAGCCGGCTGCCCGCGCGTGGCCGGGATCGACGTGGATCGGACTGTCGTCACCCGAGACCTCGGCGTAGCGGCGGGGCAGGGCCTCGGGGATCCTCCGACTGACGACCACGGCGTCGGTCACAGCGGCCCGCACCGGGTGGGTCGGCAGGTCTCCGAACTGCCCGGAGGTGGTCGCACCGACCAGGAGCAGGCCGGTGAGCAGGTCCGCGACCGGTGTGCCCCCCGGGTCGTGCAGCACCGACCGGACCGCCACCCGCATGCCGCCAGGATGGCGGCGGGCACCGAGGACGTCGCTGGTCACCGTCAGTCGCTCGTGGCCCCGTAACGGTCGGTGGAGCGCGACCACCTGGCTGAGGTGGACGACAGCGCTGATGTGGTCGACGTCGGTCGCCAGGGCGCCGGTGACCGTGTCGATGATCGACTGGTAGGCCAGCACGAACGGGTAGGCCGGCGAGCCGACGGGAGACGGCTCCGCGTCGAGGGGGCCGAGATCGAGCGGGCGTCGCACGACCTCGCGGTAGGCGACGAGCGCCTCGGGGTCGGTGGTGAGTTGGGTGGTGGTGGTTAGTTGGGGGTGATGACGAGGCATGCGTTGTGGCCTCCGAAGCCGAAGGCGTTGGTGATGGTGGGGCCGGGGGTGAGGGGTCGGGGGTGGGTGTGGACG
>JBOGHK010000041.1:0-24985 GCA_050744325.1 Acidimicrobiales bacterium | reverse complement strand
GCGTCGTGGAAGAACTCGTGGAGGAAGGTGCCGGTGTCGTCGACCATGGCGCTGGCCTGGCCGTTGTCGAACCCGACCAGCCAGAGGACCGTCGCAGCGGCCGCGAGCACCGCCAGCAGCAGCCAGGTCGGGACCCGGGCGACGTCGACAGCCTCGGCTGGTACAGATGCGACAGATGTGGCGGGAGCGTCAGGGGAGCTCATCGATCTGGTCCTCCATCCTCGTGGAAGGGGCTCGCCACCTAGGGGTGGCATGCCCGTTGTCTCGGCCCACGGTCGGTCTCCTGGCTCCCGGTTCGTCGCTCGCCCCGCCTTCCCAGGCCTTCGTTGGCCCAGTGGCAGATGGTGGGGTCTACTCGCCGGTCACAGTGGCGGGACCGCGTCGGATTCGCACCGACTTCCCGGACCCGTGGTTGCTCCGACCCTAGCCCGAATCGAGGCGTGGACGGGCGGACGGCTGCCGTTTCCTGCCGGTCAACGGCCCGAGGACAGGTAGTCGTGCAGCGTCTGGGTCTCGTCCTCGAGCTCGCCGATGCGGCTCTTGACCACGTCGCCGATGCTGATCATCCCGGCCAGCGCATCGCCGCTGACCACCGGGATGTGGCGGATGCGGCGCTCGGTCATCAGCTTCATCAGCTCGTCGACGGTCGCTCGCGGCCCGCAGGTCGTGAGCTCGGTGCTCATCAGGTCGCGCACCGGTCGGGACAGGATGCCCGGCCCGTCGGCCGCGATTGCCCGGACGACGTCGCGCTCGGAGATGATCCCCGCGATGGCGCCCTCCGCCTCGCCGACGACCACGATCGCCCCGATGTTGTGCTCCTGCAGTGTGGCGACCGCCTGGGTGACGGTCGCCTCGGCGGTGACCGTCACGACGTCGGTGCCCTTGCGCTGGAGGATGTGCTCGATCAGCACCCGATCGTCTCCTTCGTCGACCCTTCCGCGGGCTACCACTTTCGCATAGTCCAGCTCGTCTCACGCTCTGTCACAGCATGGCCACCGTGGTTGTGCGCGCTGGCGGTGGGAGGCATCCTGCCCGGCGTGACCAATCGCCTCGCGTGCGTGGGGACCGGAGGTGATCCGGCGCAGCCGGTGCACGACGCTGCGACCGTGGTGCTGCTGCGCGACCGGCCCGGCGGCTTCGAGTGCCTGATGCTGCGCAAGACCGAGGGCCAGACCTTCGCCGGCCTGTGGGTCTTCCCCGGTGGGCGGGTCGAGGAGGACCGCGACGGAACCGGGCTCGACGGCGCCCGAGCGGCCGCGGTGCGCGAGGCCGCCGAGGAGACCGGGCTGGTGCTCGACGGGGCCGCCCTGCTGCCGCTCGCCCACTGGACGCCACCACTGCGAGCGCCGCGGCGCTACCTCACCTGGTTCTTCGTGGCCCCGATGCCCGCCGGCGCCACCGAGGTGGTCGTGGACGGCGGGGAGATCGGCGACCACGTGTGGGTGCGGCCGGTCCACGCGCTGGCAGAGCACCGCAACGGACGGACGGATCTGCTGCCGCCGACATGGATGACCTTGAATCGGCTCGCCGCGTCGGCCGATGTGTCGCAGGCACTGGCCGACGTCGCCTCCGGGCCGGTCGAGCGGTTCACCACCGACATCCGGCTGGATGGTGGCGGGGTGCCGGTCGCGGTGTGGGAGGGGGACGTCGCCTACGTGTCGCCGGCCGGCTTGGCTGCGGCGGCGGACCGGTCGCTCCCCGACCTGGACCAGCCCGGTCCGCGGCACCGCCTGACGATGGATCCCGAGGGCTGGCGCTATGAACGGACCTGACCACCGATGACGGCCGTGCCGCGCTGCGCCGAGATCGCCCGCGCGGGCGGGTACCGCCCGGCAGGCTCGGCCGCGAGCGCCCCGATCTTCCTGTTGGTCGAGGTCCCCCTGCCGTGGCCGAGCGAGGTCACCCAGCACCCGCTGGTCCAGCCGTTGGCCTCGATCGCCGCGGCCCACCAGGCGCGGGTGCAGGCACTCGTGCCCGACCCGCTGGTAGCCGCGACCCCCGAGGGGATGACGCGGGTGGTCGCCTACCGGCGGCCGAAGGGGCCGTTCCACCAGTTCGCCCGCGACGAGCACCTGGTGCCGACCGCCCACCTGGCCGGAGCGGCCGAGCGCCTGCTCGCCGGTTCGCCGGACGTCGGCGGGCCCGCGGCGCTCGGCCGTGGTTCGAGGCCGGATGGCCTGCATGACCCAGGCCAGGATCCGCCGAGCCCGGTGGACGACGTCCTGGTGTGCACCCACGGCCGGCGGGACGTGTGCTGCGGCGGCGACGGGTTCCGGATGCACCGCGACCTCACCGCGTCGGCGTCGCGGCTGCCCGGCGTGCGGGTGTGGCGCACCAGCCACACCGGTGGCCACCGCTTCGCGCCGACCGCCCTGACCTTCCCGGACGGGCGGGCGTGGGCGTCGGTGGATGCCACGACGTTGGCCGCGATCGTGACCCGCTCGCTGGAACCGGCGGTGGCCGTGGCCCACGACCGCGGGTGTGCTGCCTTCGCCGACCCGTTCGCCCAGGCCGCGGACGGCGCGGTGCTCGAAGCGGAGGGATGGCGGTGGCTGGACATGGCGCGGACGGCCCACATCGACGTCCTCGCCGACGACCGCCGGGCGGTGACGCTCACCACCCACGCCGACGGCGGCACCGAGATCGCCGGCTCTGCTGGGACCAGGGCCAGAGCTGCCGGGGCCGAGGATGCCGATGGTTCGAGCCGACCCGACCGGGCCGCTGCAGACGGCCGCGAGCCGTTGACCTACCGGGCCGAAGTCGTGGTGCGCCGGGTGGTGCCTGTCCCCGACTGCGGGCGCCCCATCGAGGAGGCCCGCAAGTCCAGCCAGGACCTCGAGGTGGTGTCCCTCACCCGCGCCTGACCCGAGGCGATAGCGAACGTGGTGCCGGGGCGGAGGCGATAGCGAACGGAAATCGTTCGTCATTGCCTCAGCCTCGCCCGAGCGTTCGCTATCGCCTCGGGTAGGACGCCCGAGCGGCCGCTACCCCGGGGGGAGGCGCTCGGCGCGGGCCACGGGGAAGTAGTGGTGGTGGTGCGCGCCGGTGATCTCGTAGATCGCCGTGCCCTCCCGCCCGTCGGCGGTGCGGACCACCATCTGGTGCTGGCCCCCGCCCAACGGCCCGTAGGGGATCGCCCAGGTGCCCGAGCCGTCGACGGTGACCGTCCGACCGCCCTCCAGCGTGAACGTCACCTGGCCGGCCAGTCCTCGCACATCGGCCCCGTCCTGGCCCCAGGACACCGGCTGGCCGTCCTCGCCGGTCCACGACAGGGCGTGGCTGAAGTCCACGACCGGCACCGGGCGGCTGCCGTCGGCGGGGGCGAAGCACCCGTCGGTGAACACCCGGGCGCCGTTCGGGTACTCCCAGTGCCACACGCCGAGCATCCCGTCGGGCAGCTGTATGGCCAGCCAGATCCACAAGGGGCAGCGCTGGTGGTCGCGGATCCCCCACGAGTGGTCGCGCTGTCCCCACCACCCCTCCACCAGGTGGGTCGTGCCGCCGACCGTGTAACTGCCGTCGTAGGTGCCGGACTGGATCATGTGCGACTGGTCCCAGACGATCTCGTCGCGGTAGCGCATCGTCCCCCGGCGCAGGGCGTGGGCCGCGGTGCGGCCCCGGAACGTGAGGTCGAGGCTGACCGGCGCGGCAGGATCGGGCTCAACCAGCAGGTGCACGGTGCGCAACGGCTCGGCGATCTCGACGGTGACGGGCCCGACCACGGTGGTGTGCGGGTCGCCGTCGTAGGGACGGGAGTGGCGGGCGAAGACGTGCTGGCCGGCGACGATCCCCAACTGCAGTGCGTCCATCTCGCCGCGGGCGGGGTAGTGGGCCATGGCCAGGATCAGCACGTCGCCGGGCTGGTCGGGTCGATGGTCCGGGCGGTGGAGCACGAAGAAGTAGGACTCCCGCCAGTGCTCGTGGTGGGTCACCACGTTGGGCAGCGGCTCGGGGATCTGGTGGACGAACAGCTCATCCAGCGCGGTCAGGCGGGGCATGGCGGTGAGACTCCTTGCGTCGCATGGGTCGCCTGCGTCCCGGTCACAGGACGGACAGGGCGGCGAGGTCGGTGACCTGCGCAGCGTGGCGGTTGGCCATCGCCATGAACATGGCGTCGCCGCGCTCGGTCCGTCCGACCAGGACCGAGGCGATGACCGCCATCACGTAGCCCCCGAAGCTGTAGCGGCGGTAGTCCTCCCAGCAGGCGTCGAAGCCGTAGTCAGCGATGTCGTAGGCCGACAGAGCCTGGTGATAGTGGGCGACGAGGCCGGCCTCGTGCGCCCGCCGCGTCGGGGGATCGAGGCCCGCACCCAGGAAGTAGGCCACGTCGCCCGTGCCGCAGCCCAGCCGGACCGTCTGCCAGTCGACAACGGTCAACGGCCGCCCGTCCGTGGATGCCGGGGCGAACAGCATGTTGTCGAGGCGGTAGTCGCCGTGGGTGAGGGTCAGTGCTGGTGGCGGATGGGCGACCCAGCCCCGGATTCCCTCCTCGAGCCGGGCGCCGACTTCCAACGCCGCCTCGTCGAGCGTGGCCCGGTAGCGGTCGACGAAGCCGGGCCAGCAGAACGCGTAGAGGTCGGCGACTCCCGTGCCGCCCGCCGCGACGGCCTCGGCGAGCCAAGCATGGTCGAGCAGGGTCGGGTCGCCCCACCTGGGGCCGTGCAGGCGTGCGGCCTCGTCCATCGCCAGCCGCGCCTGCTCGACGGTGCAACCGGCGATCTGGTCACCCTGGATGGCGGGGGCGAGGTCCTCCAGGATCAGCACGACGTCGGCGGTCC
The DNA here is from genome assembly GCA_050744325.1 of Acidimicrobiales bacterium. Classification (GTDB taxonomy): domain Bacteria; phylum Actinomycetota; class Acidimicrobiia; order Acidimicrobiales; family VFJN01; genus DASXTK01. The sequence continues at coordinate 20,207 of JBOGHK010000041.1, read as the reverse complement.
CCGGCTCGATCGCGGCGAACATGCAGGTCGGGCGGCTTACGTCCACGGTGGCAGCGAGATCGCGGTAGAAGGCGACCTCGGTCTCGTAGGTGCGGGTGGCGATCCCGGCGGCGCGGCTGACCTCGTCGGCCGCCGCGAACTTGGCGACCACCGATGCCGGTGCCGTGTCGTTCGCCGTGGCCGGCTCGTAGGCCAGCCGGTAGCGGATGTTCGCCCCGACCTGGCCGGTGCCGATGGGCTCGGTGGTGAACCCGACGACCCGGCCGGTGTCGCCGTGGCCGCCGGCGTTGCCCGCCGTCCCGGACGTGCCGGGGAGCTGGCCGGCCGCGAGCAGGACCTCGGTCAGCCACGCGGCGGTGACGTCTGCCGGGTCGTACACGGGCGGAGGCGGGGCCATCGGCATCGGGTGACGAGTTTGTCAGTCGATGACGCGCCGTGCCGGTCCTTGTGGCTACCGTGCCGGGCATGCCGGCCGTCTTCGTCCACGGGGTCCCTGAGACCGAGCGAATCTGGGACGCGTTGCGCGCCAACCTGACGCGCGACGACGTCGTCGCGCTCACCTTGCCGGGCTTCGGCCGACCGTTGCCTGAGGGCTTCGGTGCCACCAAGGACGAGTACGCCGCGTGGCTCGTCGGTCAGCTCGAAGACATCGGCCAGCCCGTCGACCTGGTGGGGCACGACTGGGGTGGCGGGTTGGCCATGCGGCTGGTGAGCGTGCGGCCCGACCTGGTGCGTACCTGGGTGATCGACACCGGTGCGTTGGCCGACCCCGACTACGTGTGGCACCAGTTCGCCCAGGTGTGGCAGACGCCCGGGGATGGCGAGGCGTTCATGGACACGTGGCTGGCGTCGGGGCCAGCCGATCGGGCCGCGATGTTCACCGCGGAGGGCGCCCCTCCCGAGACGGCTGACACGTTGGCGGCGGCGTTCGACCGGACGATGGCCGACGCGATCCTGGCGCTGTACCGGTCCGCCACCAAGGTGCATCACGACTGGGGGCCGGACTTCACGGCCATCCCGAAGCCCGGGCTGGTGATCGTGCCGAGCGCCGACCCGTTCCTCAACGCCGCGCAGGCTCGGCGCTCGGCCGAGCGGGCTGGGGCACGGGTCGAGCCACTGGACGGGATTGCCCACTGGTGGATGCTGTCCGAGCCCGCCCGCTGCGCGCGCCTGCTCGAGGAGTTCTGGGCCTCCGCCGCCTGAACCGCTGTCCCCTGGCGGATGCGCGGGACGACCCCCCGGGCCTGGCAGGGTGGGGGCGTGACTGAGCCCAAGGACGCGCCGGTCGGTCCCCCGGTCGTCGGCACCACAGCCGACCCTGATGCGGCGGGCCAGGCAGACCCCGTTGGCGGCGAGGTCGATCCCGCTCGCCCAGCCGATCCCGTGGACGGCGATCCCGAGGCTGCGATCCCGCTCGATCCCGAGGCCGCGCGCCAGGTCGAGCACGATGCCGCGGGCCGCAGCGGGCCCGACGCCGCGAGCCAGGCCGGCGCTGCGGATGCTGCTGGCGTTGGTGGCCGTGGCGGGCTGTCCTGGCCTCAGGTTGCGGTGCTCGGCCTCGCCCTTGCGTTCCTTGGCCTCGCCATCGGGCTGCTCCTGTCCCGCGATCGGCCACCGGGCGAGGACTCGGTGGACGTCGGGTTCTTCCAGGACATGATCAGCCACCACGAGCAAGGCCTCGAGATCGCGACCTACACCTTGGCCAACGCCGAGGACGCCACCGTGCGGTCGTTCGCCGACGAGGTCCATGTGTTCCAGTCCTACGAGATGGGGCTCATGGAGCGCAGCCTGCAGGACTGGGGGCACAGCCGGGCCAACCGCCCGGACACGGCCATGGAGTGGATGGGCATGCCGTTCCCGGTGGACGAGATGCCCGGCATGGCCACGCCCGCGCAGATGGACGAGCTGCGGGACGCGCGGGGCGCCGAAGCCGATGCCCAGTTCCTCGAGCTGATGGCCGCCCACCACGCCGGCGGGCTGCACATGGCTCAGTACGCCGCGCTCAACGCCGGCGACGACGACGTCCAGGAGTTGGCCGAGCGGATGGTCTACAACCAGTCCATCGAGATCAACGAGTACGCCCGGACGGCCGAGCGGCTGGGCCTGCCGGTGGAGATCGAGCGGGTGCCGGTCCCTGCCGAACCCGCGTCGTAGGCGCTCCAGCACTCCGAGCGGTGAACCGCCGCAGGACAGCGCCCGACGGGCCAACGACCGGCGGTTCCGCGATGTCGTCCCATGCCGCGTGGGTTACCGTCAGGAGCAATGGTCAGCGGAGAACTGAGCCGAAGTCCGTCGCCGGCCCCCAACCGTTCGGCAGCCGGCCCCCCGGCCGCCACACCGATCCGGCGGGGTCGTCCGCGTGGTCCACGACGCAGCCGGGCCGAGCGGCGCGAGGAGTTGCTCGACGGTGCCGAGCGCGCCATCCGGCGGATCGGCCCCCATGCATCGATGGAGGAGCTTGCCGCCGAGGCGGGCATCACCAAGCCGATCCTCTATTCCCACTTCGGCGACCGGTCCGGCCTCGCCGACGCGCTCGCGGCGAGGACCGCCGACCTGTTGATCGCCACGCTCGGCGACTCGCTCGACCAGGCGGCTCAGGGCGGCAATCCGCACAAGGCGGTGAGTGCCTCCTTCGAGGCCTTCTGCACGTTCATCGAGACCGAGCCGAGCATCTACCGCTTCCTGGTGCGCACGTCGCTGGACGAGCCCAACCCGGTGTCGTCACGGCTGGTCACCCAGATCGCGAGCCGGATCTCGGCCCACCTCGACCGGGCCATGCGCAGCGCCGGGGTCGATCCCAGCCCTGCCGAGGCGTGGGGGTTCGCCATCGTCGGCATGGGGTTCGTCGTGGCCGAGTGGTGGCTCGACCGCCGCACGATGAGCAAGGACGAGCTCATCGACTACCTCACCGAGCTGGTGTGGGGTGGCCTGGCCGGCGCAGGGTTCGAACGCCTGGTCCGCCAGCCCGAGGCGTCGCCCTGACCCGGGGCGTCGGTGGATAGCTGACGGTCCAGGGAACTGCGGCCCACCTGCGAGCGACATCTGAAGGGACCGAACCCCCGAGGGAGGACCCCGATGAGGATGACCGTGCGTGGGTTGATCGTGGCCGGCGTCGTGGCTGGCGGTGCGACGTTGCTGGCTCCGCCGGCTGGAGCCCACATCACCCCGGACAAGGACGAGGTGCCCGCCGACAGCTTCAACAGCGTGACCCTGACCGTGCCGCACGGCTGCGAAGAGTCGCCGACCCGGGCCATCGCGGTCGAGGTCCCGGAGGGGATCAACAGCATCACTCCCCAGGTGAACTCGGGATGGGACATCGAGGTCGCCACCGAGGAGCTACCCGAGCCCATCGACGACGGCGAGGGTGGTGAGCTCACCGAGCGCGACAGCGTCGTGACCTTCACCGCTCAGCCGGGCAACGAGCTGCCCGTCAACTACCGCACCCAGTTCACGCTCGGTTTCCGCACCCCGGACACGCCCGGTGAGTATCTGTTCTTCAAGACCGTGCAGACCTGCGTCGAGGGTGAGACGGCGTGGATCGAGGAGTACACCGGCGAGGGCGAGGAGCCCGAGCACCCGTCGCCGGTCCTGCTCGTGAGCGAGGCCGAGCCCGAGGGTGGCGAGGACGCTGCGACCGAGGACGACGTGGCGGCATCCGAGGACGAGGCCGCCGCCGGTGACGCGGCCGGTGACACCGCCGAGGACGACAGCGACAGCTCCACCGGGCTTGCCGCGGCGGGCCTGGTGGTAGGCCTGCTGGGCCTCGCCGCGGGCGGCTTCGCGCTGTTCCGGACGCGTTCGTCGTCGTCGTCGGCCTGACCCGGCCGGGGTTCCACCTCCCGTTCCGGCGTGCGTGGGTCGTGTGCGTCTCGGCACACGCACACCGGCTCGGGCGCGGCCCAGCCGTCGGGCTACGGTCGACCAGTGAGCGACGAACCCGTGGTGATGGCCACCGAGGACGGTGTCGCCACCATCACCCTCAACCGCCCGCACGCCCGCAATGCCCTGGACTCCGCCACCCTGCGCCTCCTGCCCGCCCTGGTCGCGGAGGCAGACGGTGACGCCGCCGTCGACGTCCTGGTCCTGACCGGCGCCGATCCGGCATTCTGCGCCGGGCTCGATCTCAAGCAGCTGGGATCCACCCGCGCGAACCTCGGTGCTGGTGCGGGTGTTGCCGCTGGGGGCGATGCCGGACCTGGGGCAGCCAGTGCGGGTGTGGGCGCGGTGGCTGGGCCCGGTTCGTCTGCGGGTCGGTCCGGCGCCGGTGTTGCCGCTGGTGGCGGCGGGGAAGATGCGGAGGATGGTGCCTCGGTGGCTGGCCTGTGGCGTGGCCCGCTGCCGCCGACGGTGAAGCCCGTCATCGGGGCGATCAACGGGCCGGCGGTGACCGGCGGGCTGGAGTTGGCCCTGGCGTGCGACTTCCTGGTGGCATCCGAACGGGCGCGGTTCGGTGACACCCACGCTCGGGTGGGCGTGCATCCCGGTTGGGGCCTGACCGTGCTGTTGCCCGAGGCCGTCGGGATGCGACGAGCCCGGGAGATGAGTGCCACCGGCCGCCTGGTCGATGCGGCGACGGCGCTGACCTGGGGCCTCGTCAACCATGTGGTGCCTCACGACGAGTTGCTGCTGTTCTGCCGGTCGCTGGCGGACGACATCCGCTCCGCCGACCCGGCGGTGCTGCACGGCATGTACGAGACCTACGGGGCGGTCCTGGACGCCGCGACGGCCGGTGGCTGGGATGCCGAGCGGGCGGGGACCCGCCGGTGGAGGCAGGGCGGAGGCGTCCGCTTCGACCAGGTCGCCGAGCGCTCGGGCGCGATCATCCGCAGGGGCAGCGCCCAGCTCTGACCCGCTCCGCCGTCCTGGGCTCAGCGGCGGTCGCCGTGTCGTCGTCGACGTGACCACCAATGCCTCGGCATGTGGCCGGTCGCTGGTCGTCGGTCATCGGTGCCGCTGTCCTGGGTTCCGCGGCGTCCCCGATGGCCGGGGCGTCGGTGTCCGTGGATATGTTCTGCGGCGTGGACGATCGGGTCGTGCGGATGCTCCGGCGGACGGCGGTGCTCGGCACTGCGGCGTCGGCCGGCGCGCTCGTGGCCAAGCTTGCGGAGCGGGCATGGCGGTCGGCTACCGATCCTGACGGCCCCGACGGGCTCGCCCTCCCCGAGGGTGTGGAACGCATCGTGAACACCGCCGACGGTGCCGAGCTTGCGGTGACCGACGTCGCCCCCAGCCGCGACGGCAGGCGTGGTCGTCACGGCGAGGATGCCTACGTCGACACCGCGACGATCGACGACGCCCGACGTGGCAGCAAGCGGGGGCGGGGCCGCATCGCCTTCGGCCGTCGCCGCGCGCCGACGATCGTGCTGGTCCACTGCTTCGCCTGTGACCGCCGGACCTGGGCGCCGGTCGCTCGGCGGCTCGTCGCGGCCGGCCACCGGGTGGTGGTGTACGACCAGCGTGGCCACGGCCAGTCGACACTGGGCACCGCGGCTCCCACCGCGTCCCAGCTGGGAGACGACCTGGCCACGGTCATCCAGCAGATCGGCCTCCACAGGACGGTCGTGGCCGGGCATTCGATGGGCGGTTTCGCCGCGATGGCCTTCGCCTGCGACCATCCCGACCTGCTGCGTGACCGGGTCTCGGGGCTCGTGCTGGTCGCGACCGCGGCGAACGGGGTAGGCCTGCGAGGCCTCGACCCGCTGGCCGCCTGGGTGCTGCGCAGCCGCGCGCTGGGCTGGGTCATGAGCCAGCCCCGGCTGGGCCTGATGTTCACCCGGGCCACGGTGGGCCGGCGGCCGGTCCATGCCCACCTCACCGCAGCCCGGGACATGTTCGTGGCCACGGATGCCGCCGTGCGCGCGGCGTGCTTCGTCGGGTTCTCCCGCAGCGACCACCGAGAGGGCCTCGCCAAGGTCGACGTGCCCACCGTCGTGCTGGTGGGCGACCGCGATCCGCTGACCCCGCCCCGGATGGCCCGCGCCATCGTCCGGACAATCCCGGACGCCAGGCTCGAGGTCCTCCCCGGCGCCGGCCACATGCTCCCCCTCGAGACCCCGGACCGGGTCGCCGACGTGATCGGCGAGCTTGCCGGCGACTTGTCGTGAGCGTGATCCCGACCAGTCGAGGTACCTAATCCGACGCATATCGGGCCGAGATTCTGACCGCGGTAGGCCCGGTTGGATGAACATGCTGGTCGCCCTACTTGATCCAGCCGGTGATCTCTGCAAGACCACCGCCTCATGCGGATCACGCCTCGCTACGACGGCCCGGACATCGTCACGTTCGTCCAGACCACTGAGATAGGAGAGGCGTTCGTCCGGCAGCGACGTCGGCTCCAAGCCACCTTCGCGTTACTGGATGACGACGAGTGGGGCATCCAAAGCCGTTGCGAGGGCTGGACGGTGCAGGACGTCGCCGCCCACCTGGACATCGTGAACCGGTTCTTCCACAGCACGATCGCCGCCGGCCTAGCCGGCGAGCCGACGCAGGTGCTCGACGGCTTCGATCCGAAGGCGACGCCCGCGGCGATGGTCGAGGCCGTCCACGAGGCATCGCCTGCCGAGACACTCGCCGGGTTCGTCGACAGCAACGACGACCTGTGCGACTTGGTCGGCGGGCTCGACGACCTGCAGTGGTCGGTGATCGCCGAGGCGCCGGCTGGTCATCTCCCGGTACGCATGGCCATCCACCACGCACTGTGGGACTCCTGGGTGCACGAGCGCGACATCGGGCTTCCGCTCGGGCGCACACTGACCGAGGACGCCGACGAGATGACCGCGTGTCTACGCTTCGTCGCCTCGTTCGGACCGGCGGTGGCGTTGAACCTGGGTATGGCGAGGCCTCCAGCCGTCCTGGTCGTCGAGTCGACCGAGCCGCATTGCCGTCTCGTGATAGAGGTCACGGATCGCGTCGTGGTCACGTGGACACGGACGAGGGCCCTGCTCGACCAGGGCCCTCGTCGTGATGGCTCCCGCCGGTCAAGCGCTGGCGATGGCGACGAGCTCGGCGCGGGTAGAGCCAGGGGCCGGTTCGTTCGTGCCGAGGGCGATCGCCCGTTCGGCTATGCCCGGTTGGGACATGACATCGATGCCTCTGTCGAGCAGCGAGGCGACCGACGCGTAGGCCCGGAGTAGGTCGGGGTCGCGGAAGGCGGACCGTCGCAGTGCCTGGGTCAGCTGCCACGCTGGATCTTCGGTCACGTACGGGACGCCGGCGATCTGGGCGTCGATCTCCGCGAGGCGGTGCCGGTCGAAGGCCAGCGTGTCCTCGAAGAGGGGCTCGACGACTTCGGTGGTGATCTCGTCCCACCGGGTGGCCAAGGTCAGGGGATCCCGGGTCGGCACCTCCCGCAGCAGGTCGCGCAGGCACACGGCGTGCAGGAGCCCGATCGACGCACCACGTCCCACCGACGGGTTGGTGCAGGACCACGCGTCGCCGAGCGGGAGGACTCCGGTCGCGACCGGGGTGCCGTCGCTCCAGAAGCGTCGATGGTGATCCTCGATCTTGGCCATGACGTCGATCCCGGAGATCGGTTCGCCGTCGAGCCAGTGGGCGACCAGCGGGTAGCTCTTGACGATGCGTTCCCAGACAGCAGGGTGCCGGGCGCTGCGGAGGACCGGATCGGCGGCACTCGTGATCAGGCCGACCCCCCACGTGCCGTTGTCCGCCGGGAGCATCAGGAATGACACCGAGTCGTAGGGCTGGAGTGGCAGGCACATGGCCTGGGGCGTACGGCCGTCGGGCGATCGGAAGTGCCGTCCGTAGTAGATGAAGCCGCAGTCGTCCTTGGTCTCCTGCGGCGGGCGAGCGCCGAGGGCAACGAGCCAGCGGGAGAGCGGGGAGCGTCGCCCGCTGGCGTCGACTACCAGGTCGGCGTCCAGTTCGTCGTCCGCGGTGACGACGCCGGTCACATGGGGGACTGCAGGCACCGCCGCGGTAGCGGCGGTCCGAAGTCCCTGCACCGCGGTGCCGCGGACGATCTGGAGACCGGGTTCGGCGGCCGCGACCCGGGCGATGGCCGCCTCGACCATCGGTCGCCGGCCGGTGATCGCGGTGAAGCGTTCGTCCTCGGGCCGGGTGTCGCCACGAAGACTGGTGGGAAGCAGCGTGACGGCGTTGCTGCGTACCGCGCCGTCGGACTCGAGGGCGGCGACGAGGTCGGGAAGCTCGGTCTCCAGGATCTGGCGGAAGCGGGGTAGGAAGTAGTGCAGCAGGCGGAACTGGTTGACGCCCCGGCGTTCCCAGCCGGTCCATGTCTCGTCGGGCGACCCCGGTGGAGGGGTTGGATCCCGTTCCAGGATCCGCACCCGGTGTCCGTCGCGGGCGAGGAGCAAGCCCCCGCACAGCCCCGCGACACCACCTCCGACCACGATGATGTCCGCCATCACGTTTCTCCTGTCCGTGTCCCGCCGGTCTGGCCATTACATACAGACTGCATGTATGTTAAGGGGTGAAGGCAGGATGTCAAGGGCGCGATCGTGAGGCCGAGCAAGGCACGGCGAGAGTGGAGGTCCAGAGCCTGGTGAGACGTACCGCGACCGAGGCCGAGAAGACCCGTCGGGCGATCGTGGCGGTGGCGCGCCGGCTGTTCGCCGCGCACGGCTACGCCGGCACGTCGACGATGGCAGTCGTGGACGAGGCCGGCGTGACCCGTGGTGCGCTGTACCACCACTTCGACGACAAGACGGCACTGTTCCGAGCTGTGTTCGTCGAGCTCGAGCACGAGCTCAACGACTCGGTCGCGACGACGGCTCTGGCGGAGGACAAGCCGCTCGACGCCTTCATGGCTGGCTGCGGCGCGTTGCTGGACTTCGTGACCCGCCCGGACTACCACCAGATCGCCCTGGTGGACGCGCCCGCCGTCCTCGGCTCCGACGCGTGGCACGAGATCGACGCCGCCATCGGGCTGGCCAGCATGCAGGCGGGCCTGGACGCCCTCGACCATGCCGGGTACCTGCGGGTGGCCGCGACGCCGGCACTCGCCGTCCTCCTGTTCGGCGCGCTCACCGAGGCGGGCCTCGTTCTCAGCCGGGACGGGGCTGACGCCCCGGCCCGGCAGGACCTGCTGGACACCTTCATGTGCCTGGTCACCCATCACGCGCCGCCTGGTGGGTCCGACGCTTCGACGGCTCCGTGACCGGGGGCCGACTGCTGGTCGCCACCGGGCACCTCGACGAGCACGACACTCGTATGACCGCTGGCCTGGCGTAGACCGCGGATCTCGCCGTACTCGGGGGAGTCGTACCAGATAGCGGCATCCGCCGCGCTGTCGAACTCGATGACCGCAGCCATGGTCGGGTTGGCGTCACCTTCCAGCACGGTGACCGGCCCGATCGCCCGGATGCGGCCACCGAAGCGGTCGATGATCGGGCCGACCTTCTCGCCGTACGCCTCCAGTGGCTTCGGGTCCGTGATCTCGATCGTGCCGAGCACGTAACTAGTCATGGCGGTCTCCTTCGGTCAGGAACTTGCAGGTGAGGTGGCGGCTGACGGTCGGTTGGCGAGAGCGGCCATCCCGAAGCCGAAGGCGAGGAGCACAGCGCCGATCGCTCGGACGGGGTTGACCGGGGCGAACAGGAATACCGCCCATCCGACCGGCAGCGCCACGACCGCCGGCCGGAGGAGATCGGTGCGTCGCCACAGGACAACGGCCAGGATCGTGAGGCCAACGACCGGCAGCAGCGGTCCCCCCAGGACCAGGCCCAGCGGGCCCTTGCCCTCGTCCATCGCCGTGAAGGCCGGCAGGAGCACAGCCTGCTCGGCGGCGGGCAGCGTCGCCCAGGCTCCCGGGGCGAGCCCCAGGGCGCCCGTGGCCGCCGTGAACAGCATGAACCCGGCTGAGGACACCACCGCACCGACCGTTGCCGGCCGGTGACCAGCGGCCGGCAACGAGTGCCGCAGACCGAGCACCGCGGGGACCAGCAGCATCATGCCGGCCAGCAGGCACAGGGCGGCGACCGCGTAGCGGGCCTCATGGGCGAAGACGTCCGCCAGGCGCTCCGCCGGCTCGTCGCTGTCGTTGATCGGGCTGATCAGGCTGACCACGAACAGCAGCAGAGGTGCAGCCACCATCGCGTAGGTGGTCGCCGGGACCGTGGGCCGGGTGTTCGGCAGCGTGGATGTCGTGGAGCCGCTCATGAGACCGTGAACTCGCTGACCATGCCCTGGCTGAAGTGGGGCGGGGCGTCTTCGGCTGGCTCGGTCTCCTCGCTCGTGAGGCCGACGGGGACGAAGCAGACGGCGACGTAGTCGCCCGCCGCCAGCTCGGCGGTGGTGACCTCGGTGTCCCCAGGCTCGGCGAGGACCTGGGTCACGAACGTGACCTGCTCCTCGACTTCGGCCTCGGGCAACGCAAGCAGTTCCTCCGCCGACGCGGTGACGCCGTCGTTCTTGCGGAACAACGCCATCTCGTGCATCTCGTGGCCCTCGTTGACGAGCTCGAAGGTCACGACTCCGGCGGCCAGCTCCTCGGGCAGGCCCTCGAAGCCGTAGTCGACGGCCCGTACGGTGTGGGTCGTCCAGCCGCACTCCTCGCGGGCGAACTCCTGGCCCTGGTCGGCCAGGTCGTTGAACCCGGGATCCTCGAACGGTGCGAAGTCGCCGGTCACTGCCACCTCCTCGACAGTGGCCACGACGGCGTCCGCAGCCTCGGACACCTCGTCGGGCGCGGTGGCCGCGAGGTCCTCGGCCAGAGGAACCAACGTCTCGGTTGCGAAGGCGCTGATCCCCTCGGAGATCTCCTCGGGATCGGCCGACTCGAAGTCGATCTCGGGCTCGGGAGCGGCCTCGAAGGCCAGGGCGGCGGCGCAGAAGTCGCCATCGGACACCGTCGACGCATCCGATACGTCGGCCGCGTCGGAGCTCTGGGCGCTGTCGGCGGTGGTGTCGTCGCCGCAGGCGGCGGTTCCGAGCGCACAGGCCGCCACCAGCGCCAGCCAGGCAGACGGTCGTTTCAAGGCAGTTGGGTTTCGCATACCGACCAACCTGCACAAGGCGCGTTAACCCGCGCGAAACTGCGCTGCGTGGTCAGGCCGTTCCGCTTCACCGCGCCCGCGTTGCGGTCGACGGCACTGGTGCGGCCCCGTCTCCTGCGCATCCTGCACGGACGATGGGAGCACCGCGTCGCTGTCGTCATCGGCGGCGCTGGGCTGGGCAAGACCACGTTGCTCGTCCAGGCCATGGTCGAGAACCAGCTGGCACCGCACGGCAAGGACGTCTGGCTGGCGCTGGACCACTCGGACGCCGACGGTGGTCTGGGCGACGACCTTCTCCGAGCCCTCGACCGTAGGGTGCCTCTGGGCGGAGCGACGGCGGCGGCGGTCGCCGAGGCCGTGTGGAGCCGGTCGCCGCTACCCGTCTGCCTCTTGCTCGACGACTGCCATCTGCTACCCGCGGGTTCGTCCGGTCATGGCCTGCTCGTCGAGCTGGTCGGTCTCCTGCCCGCGAACGGACACCTGGTCATCGCGACCAGGACCGACCCTCAGCTCCCGCTGGCCCGCCTGGCCACCACCGGCGAGCTGCAGCGGGTCACCGCCAGCCAGCTGCGTTTCGACCAGGCGGAGCTGGACGAGCTGGCCGAGCGGCATGGGCTCGAGCCCGCCGAGCTGGTGACGAGCGGCGGTTGGCCGGCCATGGCCGAGCTTACGGCGAGCGCGGGCCGCGGCATGGCCGGCGACTACCTGTGGCAGGAGGTGATCGAGCCCCTCGGACGAGACCGGCGGCGGATCCTGGCGGCGCTGGTCGACCTCGGAGGCGGCGACGACGCGCTGATCTCGGCGGCGCTCGACCAGGCCGTCTCCCTGAGCCGGGCCCTCGACGGCGTGCCCCTCGTCGCCGTCGACGACGCGGGCTGGCATCAGCCACACGCTCTGTGGCGGCCGATGGCGAGGCTGCGGCTCGCCGACGCCGAGCGGCCCACGGTCCTGCGCCGCGCCGTCCGCCATCACATCGACTCGGGCCGCTTCGGCGAGGCGTTCGCGCTGCTGGCCGCGGCTGGCCTGTGGGACGAGGCACCTGGTCTCCTGCGGGCTTCGTGCCTGCTGGTCACCCGCCATCCTCCGGCCGACCTGCTGCGGCGGTGGGTGGCAAGCTGCCCCGACGAGGTCGTCGCCGGCCCGTGGGGCCAGCTGGCGCTCGGTGTCCTGGCCGAGCTGGAACGCCCCGATCAGGCTGTCGGGCCGCTGCAAGCCGCGATAGCCGGTTTCCGCGAGGACGGGGACCTGGACGCCGAGCTCGGTGCCATCACCCATCTCGGCCGCGCCGCGTGGTGGACCCGGGACTTCGAGGTGCTCGCCTCCCTCCACCGCCGGATCTCCGAGCTCAAGTCCACCGGACACCCTGTCGCTGCCGGCCTCGCTGCGGTGAGCCGCGCCGTGTTCGCGGACCTGAACGGTGACGACGCCGCGATCCTCGACGCGTTCGCCAAGCACGTGCCCGGCCAGCTCGGGCCGGCGTGGGATCCGATGGTCGACTGGCTGCGGGCCGCCGCGCACTACGGGCTCGGCGACCCGACAGCAGCGCTCGCCATCACCGGCCGCCTACTGGCAGAAGTCGACGACCAGATCTTCCGGGTCACCGTCGATGCGCTCAACGGATCCGCCAGGTGGCGCCTGGGGCTCGGGTTCGACGAGCTCGACGACATGGGGGCGCGGCTCGACGACATGGCGGCCACGGGCGTGCTTCACAACGTGACCCTCGGCGCCGCCGACCTTTCCCGGGCGTTCTCCCACGTCGGGGACGTCGAACAGGCGCGGACCTACCTCGACCGCGTTGGCAGCCAGGAGCACGACGACCGTCTCGTCGCAGCCGTGCGCGTCGGCCTCGCGGAGGCATCCCTCCTCCTCGCCGAAGGTGACGAGGAGGGCGCTTCACGGGTGCTGCGCGCCGCGGTGGAACGGTTTGGGCTCGATCGGTCGAGTGCCCGCCGCGCCTGGCGTGACACGCTCGGCTTCACCTACATCCTGCTGCCAGAGACCCGCCCTGCCTGGTCCGAGACGGCGCTGACCGGTTGCTGGGCGCACAGCCGCGAGCTGGCCGCAGCCGTGGTCGCACTGCGGGAGGGTGACGAACGTGCCGCCGTATCAGTCGACGTCACGGATCTGGACGCCGTCCGCGCCCGGCTCCACCATCGCTTCGCGGCCGAGCTGGCGGTCGGTCTCGACCGGGTCGGACGGGCCGCCGGCGCCGACCTGCTCGACCGCCTCGGCCAGCCCGGGCGGTCGGTGTTGCGCACCCTAGCAGCGAGTGGCCCAGCCCGACGGGCGAGCGGCGCGAAGACCCTGCTTGCCGCGGTTCCTGCGCCGCCGCAGGTCACGGTGGAGATCGGAGTTCTCGGGCCGATGGTCCTCCGGCGCGACGGCCAGCTCATCGACGACCCGGCACTGCGTCGTGAGCGGGTCCGCGCCTTGCTGGCCTACCTGATCTCACGCCGCACCGTCACCCGGGCCGAGATCGTCGCCACCCTGTGGCCGGACCTCGACGACCGCGCCGGGTCGAACAACCTGCGGGTCACCACCAACCACCTGCTGCGCGCCCTGGAGCCTTGGCGCGGCGACGGCGAGCCGGCCTACTTCCTTCGCAGCCAGGGACAGCAGCTTCGACTGGTCAGCGACCCGATGCTGCGCGTCGACGTCGACGAGTTCGACCGGCACCTGACGGACGCCGACGCCGCCGAGCGCGACGGTGTGCCGTCGATCGCCCTGGACGCCTATCTCGCCGCGATCCGGCTGTGGCGCGGCGGTCTCCACAGCGATGGGCCCGACGTCGAATGGCTCGACCTCGACCGTGAACGGGTCAGCGTTCGTCACCGCGGCGCCGTCCAGCGCGCCGCCCAACTCGTCCTCGGGCGCGGCGACCTCGACCATGCCGAGGAGCTTGCCGGGCAGGCGATCGAGCTCGACCCCTGGGCAGAGCCTGCCCACGGCGTCCTCGTCGCTGCGGCTCTGGCACGCGGCGACCGCACCGCTGCGCGCCGAGCCCTCGACCGCTCCCTCGCTGCGACAGCCGATCTGGGAGTCGAGCCGTCCGACGAGACCCGACGACTGGCCCGGCGCTGTGGCGGCGCGGCCTGAGGCTTGGCTGGCCGCCGCCAGACCGCCTGGCCCCCTTACCTTGATCTGACGGTATGTCAGGTCGACGTGCTGGCCGCCAGCAGCCCGACTCGTCGCCACGCGACATCGGCGTCTATGTTGCCCGACATGCCGCTGCGTTGGTCGACGCCGGCGAGCCCGGGGAGGCGGTGCAGTACGCCGCACGGGCCGCTCGGTACCTTCAGCGCACCGGGTCGGCTCGGATGCGACGTGAGCTGCTCAGCCTCCGAGACCGGGCCGCGACCTCGAAGGCAACCGGAGGCGTGATCTGTTGCAAGCCCTGGAAGGTGTCGCCTGATGACCGTCCCTCCACCGCTGTCCGCTATCGAGGTCGATGCCCGGCTCGCCGAGCTGCCGGGTTGGGACGGCGACACGAGCGAGATCTCCAAGACGTTCGAGATCGAGTACCACACCGGAGTCCGGATGGTGGTCGACGTCGCTCGTGACGCCAAGGAACGCGGCCACCATCCGGACATTCACGTCACATGGGGTCAGGTGCGCTTCGACCTGACCACCCACGACGCCGGCTATGTCGTGATCCAGCTGGACCTCAACTCGGCCAGGGCGATCGACGAGATCGCCGCACAGCACGGAGCCATACGGGCCGAGCGACCGAGCGCTGGACGGGACCGTTGAAGACCGCCGTGCGACGGGCTGCCTCGTCGCCCCGCGACGGCTCCTTGTCTCGGCCGGTAGACCCGTGATCGCCGTGCGATTCCGCGAGCGGGCTTGGACGATCTAGCCCGGTCGGCGTGACATGCGGACGCCCAACAGGACGATGACCGCCAGCACGACGACGATGTCCATCGCGCCCCCTGTTCTCCTGCAGTCGCTCCGCCGAGCTGGACTCCTCGATCAGGATCGGCGCTTGAGGTGCGGGGGATCGTCTGTGTCTGGTCGGTTGCTGGGGCGCGTCGGTCACCTGGAACTCTCCTGAGGCGATGTCGCCTCCGATGACGTTGAGCACCAGGTTTTGCGTCCGGGGCAGGGCACCGCTCGGGTCGCCCGCGTTGATCGCGTCTATGGTGACCGACGGGTCGTTGCCGCGACGCCAGACCAGCGCGCCGGCCTGTTCCAGGGCGTCGATGATCCGGTCCTCCTGCGCCCGCGACGACGTCGTTGCGGGTAGAAGCGCCGTGGCCCTGCGTACCGGGTTCACAGAGCTGCTGGGCTGGATGCCTGTTGGGGTGGGGTCACGGTCTCGGGGCGGTCGGCCTCATGCGGTCAGGATTGGCACCGGGCCGGTTGGCCGTTGTCGCCGACGAGGCCCTCTGTGGCGTCGGGGCCGCTGTTGTCGCAGGTCACGATGTTGTCGAGCTGGGGGTACAGCCCGATGGCGAAGCCCGGCACGGCGCTCTCCACCCGGTTGCCGTCGAAGGTGTTGCCGGTGCCGTAGCCGTCGTAGACCTCGTGGGTCTGGAAGCCGTCGGCGAACTCGCTTGGCTGCATCTCGCCGTCGTCGTCCCAGGGTGCGTCGGTCTCGGTGACGACGTTGTCCTCGATCAGCCAGTTGTTGCCTTTGGCGTCGACCGCCGAGTCGGCGCTGTTCTGGCCCGAGAGGCCGGTTCGCCGGAACACGTTGCGGCGCAGGGTGCCGGAGTCGGTGCCCTCTTTGAGGTCGGCGCCTTCGGCAGTGATGTCTTCGAAGACGTTGTCCTCCACGAGCACCCGCTCGGTGTTGTCGCCCTCCTCGACGCCCTCGGTGGCGTCGGTGCACTGGTAGTCCGACCAGTTCGAGTTGGCAGACCCCACGTACACGCCCTCGCCGTACTGGGGGCTGTTGCGCCCGGTGTCGTGCACGTGGGAGTTGCGCAGCACCCCGTCGCTCGAGCAGCTACGGAAGTGCACGCCCTCGTCGCCGATGTCGTAGACCTCGACGCCGTCGATGACCGTGCCGACCGACCCGTCCAGCACGATCCCCTTGGTGGCGTGCGCCACCGTGAGGCCCTCGATCCGCCAGAAGTCGCCCGTGATGTGGAGGCCGTAGTCGCCTGATGCGTTCCTGGAGCGGATCATCGCCGCCCGAGTCCCACGCAAGGTGATGGGGGCTTCGGCAGTACCCGAAGGCTCAGCCACGAGACGCTCGTCGAACTGGTACTCGCCGTCAACCAGGCGGATGACCTGACCCGGCTGCGCCGAGCCCATCGCAGCCTGCAGCTCTTCGGGCGTGGTGACGACCGTCTCCTCACCTGCCGCAGCGGGCGGTGGCGGCGCGGTGGTGGGATCGCTCGCCGATGTGGTGGAGGTGGCGCCATCGTCGCCCACCGTGAACTCGGCATCGACCCGGGTCTCCTCGCCGTCGACCGTGGCACGCACCCTGGCCCGGTGCTCCCCAGCGGCCAGCTCCAGGCGGAACCGCGGCGGCGTCGAGGTCTCCTCACCCACATAGTCGCCGTCGACCACCAGCTTGGCGCTCGTCGCGCCCTCGACGTCCACCTCCAGGACGAACGACGACGGCGTCGAAGCCCCATCCAGCTCCGACAACGGCACCACCGACGAACCGTCGCCGCCGCCGTCGCCGTCACCGTCGCCCGGGCTCGGCTCCCCGCCCGAACCCGAGCACGCCGCACCGGCCATCAGCATGACGGCCACCGCCGCCACGCGCCCCAGCCAACGCGCCGTCCCTCGTCCTGTCCGCGCGGCGCGGCCCCTAGCCGGTCGGCGCTGACCGGACCGGCGGGGGCTTGCGGCCGGCGTCGAGAGCGATCTCTGGATCGGGGCTTTCTGCATCGTGGCTCCCTTCAGCATCGCGGGTCGCGGCGTGTGTCTCGACGAGGGACGCGGTGGCGGCTGGGACCGCACAGGCACGGGCGGAAGGTGCGCGCCTGTGCGGTCCCTGGTCCGAGCCCAGGCGAGCTCGCTACAGCCCTCAGCAGCAGTGCCTGTCCGGCATCCAGAGATCACCGCCGGCGGCGCCATCGGTTCCGGCGTCTGCCGGTGAAACGCCCATGAACGAGACCGCCATGGCCGTGGCCACGGCCGCCATGAGGATCCGCTTGGTCCACGTCCCCGTCGTCATCATCTTGGGCTTCTGGTCCTGCATGTCGTGGCCCCCTTCGGCTATGTCGCTGTCCCCGTTCTCGCGTAGGCGTGACAACCGCGTGCCATCTGGACGTCCCCGCCGGGCGGACACCTCCGCTCGAATGGCCCGCTTCGGCCCAACCCAAAGGCGATTCCTGTGCCGTGTCCCGGAAGCTGTGCGGGCAACGATCCCGGAGCTGTCCAGCGCCCCTGGCCGCTCGTCGCCGCTAACGTCGGCCAGATCGCAGAGGTCCCCCTCCACGCCTTCGACGCGTGTGGCGCGCTGAAGCGGAGGCCATGGCGTCGGTGGCCGAGGCTGTGGGGCGAGGCGGCGGCGATGACGCAGTCGCGATCGAGATCCTGGGTCAGGGCGCGCTGATCGCGATGGGGCCGGGCCGATACCCTTCTACAAGTACGTCAGCGTCGAGGGACCGATCGTCGACGTGGCACGGGCCGAGCTCGAAGCCGACCGACGCCCGCTGGCGCACCGCTACTTCGGCCCGGAGCTGGGCGACGCCTACGTGGCCAGCACCGACGAGGAAAGCAAGCTCAAGTTCTCGATGCGCCCGACTCGCTGGTGGTCCGTCGACTATACGAAGCTCCGCCCAGCCCTCACAGCGTCCTTGTGGCCGTCGCTCCCGCCGCGAGTTCATGATGCCCTTCATGGGCGTGGGACCGTACGGCGACGCTGCTAGCCAACTGCTAGCTGAGAGATGAGGGTGACCTGGACCCCGTGGTGGTCGTCGGGTCAGGTTGTTTCGGTTTGTAGGTCGGGTATCTGTCGCCAGGTGGCGGCGACTTCGGTGGGTGTTCGGGCACGATCACTCATCGCCTACGACCACCTGACCCGACCAAGGAATCACCCATCCAGCAGGATCGCCTCGATCAGGACACGGTCGAGTGGAAGGGTGCCGGCCCGGCGACCGGCACCCCGCCCTGCCCGTGCCACCCGGTGGGTGACCCGACGGCGGCAGGAGCAGGGCCGATGATGGAAGTGCGGCAGCCGAGATCGCTTCGACCGAAGTTCGTCGGTCCCATTCCAGCGCAAGGCCCACGAGGGATACCTCGCGGCGATCCAGGACGGTCGGCTCGGACGAAGGCAACGGCCAGGGCTCGTCGGCCCTCGGAGCCTGATGCCGACGAGTCGACCCCGACTGCATCTCCGTTACCAGTAGATCACTGTCCAGGCGTGTTCCGACGTTGTGCGGCAGGTGTCCATAAAGACCGGCCTCCCCTCGGCGTTGTCGCTTCCTTCGGCGCACAGCCCGGAACCCGTGTTCACGATTGCCTGGTTCCGGTGCGTCCAGAATTGAGCTGCATGGCCGGTACTGCAGAAATCGGCCTGCTTCATAACGTTAGAGAGGTGTTCGACACATCTTCCGGTGGAGAGTTGGATCAACCAACCACCGTTCCACCATCCCCACCGTTGTCCCGGGTCCGACCGGTTGCATCGGCCGAAGTAGACGCTGCGATCGGTCGACGAATCCAGACACCCCCGCCGCCAAGGTGACCATCACCATCGGGGTCGAAGCCGACTCCACCGACGGCTTCGACGGCAACGTCCAACGCACCGTCGACGAGAACGCCAGTGTTCTGAAGTTCGACACCAGCGACTTCGAGCCCGACTAGGCGAGCAGGGGTTGCGGCAGCCAGGACCCGACAGCTCATCGAGTGCGGCAAAGTGCAGGATCTCCCCCTTACCCCCTTGCTGACCGTGGTCTGGCAGATATCTGGCAGGAAGGACGACAGGAGCCGCGGGGCGGTGCCACCGAGTGGCGACATCGCCCCTGACCTGGGCGACTAGGAAATGGGCCTGGTCATGACCCCTGCCTAGAATCTGACACCATGTCAGAACCTGCTGTGCTGGTCGGACGGAGTGGCCACATCCTCACGATCACGCTGAACCGCCCCGCCAAGAAGAACGCCTTCAACTGCGAGATGCTGTGCCGGCTGGCCGACACGTGGGACCTGGTCGACGAAGATCCCGACATCCGGGTCGCGATCCTCACCGGTGCGGGTGGGAACTTCTCGGCTGGCGCCGACCTCGACCGCCTGGTGGGAGCACTTATGGCGGGCGAGCCCGCCGGGGACGAGTTCGAGGAGCGCATCCGCTCGGACTTCTCCCTGATCTACAAGGGGTTCCTCAAGGAGCACCGGGTGGCCAAGCCGCTGATCGCGGCGGTCGAGGGGTACTGCTACGCGGGCGGCCTGGAGATCCTCCAGGCGCTGGACCTGCGGGTGGCGGCCGCGGGCGCCAAGATCGGGCTGACCGAGGTCCAGCGCAGCCTGTTCCCCATGGCGGGATCGACGGTGCGGTTGCCCCGCCAGGTCCCGTGGACGGTGGCGATGGAGATGCTGCTCACCGGCGATCCGATCACCGGCGCCCGGGCCTACGAGGTGGGGTTGGTCGGGCACGTGGTGCCCGACGGCGGCGCGGTCGACCGGGCCCGCGAGCTGGCGGACCGCATCGCCCGGAACGGGCCGCTGGCCGTGCGGGCCATCAAGGCTGCGGCACTCGAGTCGCAGTGCATTCCCGAGGCTGCGGCCTACCTGCGCGAGACCGAACTGGGCATGGAGGTGATGGCATCGCAGGACGCACGCGAGGGCCCCCGTGCCTTCCTCGACAAGCGCGAGCCCAACTACACCGGGACGTAGGCCCTTGCCTCCGACCGGAGGCGATGGCAACGGTGCCCACATCTCAAGATCTTCTAGGTAGTCGCAGATAGGTGCAGGTCGAGTCTGCGACAAGGCCAGTCTGGCGTTCAGTCTGCGACTTCACCCGCGAACGAAGCACGTGATCACGGAACGAGAGCGTGCGTCCGGTCCCCACCTGTGCGTCAACCGTCACTCATTAGCCGCGAGAAACCCCGTTGGCTACTCCTTTTCGAGGAGCGTGATCGCTACGTGTGGGCAAGTGGGCCATTGGATGACGAACCCTCTACAGGTGTGCGGTGCTGCGGCGCGACGTGACCCTGTCAACGACGCTCGAAAATTGACCCCCTGGCGACGGGTGAATGTTGACCCCCTCGCTTGGGGTGGTGGTCACGTTGCGTCGTCTGTGGGCACCCTCCCGAGGTCGCGGTTGCGGAGCCGGTAGCT
>JBOGHK010000040.1:0-7813 GCA_050744325.1 Acidimicrobiales bacterium | reverse complement strand
CGTCGAACCCACCATCGGGGCCCTGGCTGGCCAGGCCATTGGGAGTCCGCAGGGCTCCTGGGCAGAGGAGGCTCATCCGCCGGGCCGGACTGCGCGGCCCAAGCCGCGCACGTCGCGGGCCCTGAGACCTGCCCAGGTTGAGGGCCTGGTGGCCGGCTACGAGGCCGGCAGACCATGAAGGAGCTTGTCGCCGAGTTCGGCATCAACCGACTCACCGTGTCCGCGCATCTCCGTCGGGCCGGGGTCCCGACCCGTCGGGAGGGTCTCGATCCCGAGCAAGCGGTCGAGGTCGTCGCCGTGTACCAAGCTGGCTGGTCGTCCGGACAGCGGCCCATGCGGTTCGGCGTCAGCGCTGACACCGTGCTCAGGGTCCTGCGCGGGGAGGGGTCCGCATCGGACCTCGTCGTGGACGGCCTGCGCCCGCCTCGTCGCCGACCGGATCCCCGCCCCGCCTCCCGCCGATGGCGGCGTTCACGCTGACCACGACCGCCGCCACGCCGGATCAGTTGCGCTACTGAACCAACGCGCGGCGACGATGGACCGCGATGTCCGAGGAGGCCCGGCGCCTACCCGACCAGATTGACCGGTCGCTTCGCTGCCGCCCCGACGACAACCGGGCAGAAGCTGCGCCGAAACGAAGGACTGGAACGATGGACGATTCGACGGCAACCAGCGAAACGAGACCGTTCCGATTCGGGGTCGTTGCCCCGCTCAGAACTGACCTGCCGACGTGGCGAGACCGGGTGTGCCGTATCGCCGACAGCGGCTATTCCACGCTGCTGATGCCTGACGTCCCGCAATGGCAGCCGGCGCCTGGCCCCACGCTGGCCGTCGCGGCCGCCCTTGCCGACCTGCGGGTTGGCACTTGGGTGTATGCCTCCCCGCTGCACCAGCCTTGGAGCACCGCGTGGGAAGCGCACTCGCTGTCGGTGCTCACTGGCGGTCGCTTCGAGATGGGAATCGGCACCGGCAGGCCTGGCATCGAAGACGAACTCCGCGAACTGGGACTGCCCGTCGTGCCGCCGAGCGAGCGGCTGGCCCAGGTGCGTGAGACCGTGACGGCGCTGCGAGATCTCGACGGCCCTGACTTGCACACGCCGGTGGTGATGGCCGTGCGCGGGCCGAAGGCCCAGGCACTGGCGGTCGACATCGCAGATTCGGTCACCTTCGCACTGATGCCGGGAGAGGATCGAGTCGAAATCACACGGGTGGTACGCGACTTCCGCGCCATCCGAGACGTCGAACTCGCGCAGCACGTGGCGGTGATCGGCGACACTGTCGCGCCGTTCATGGCGCCTCTCGACACCGACCCTGCTGCGCTTCGTGCGGCGGACTCGCTGGCGGTACTTCCGGATGACCCCGCGGCGGCCGCCGAGGAGATCCAGCGGCGACGGGAGGAGATCGGCTTCTCCTACTTCGTCTTCGGCGCCGACTTCGCCGACGCGCTCGCTCCAGTCGTAGCTGAGCTGGCCGGACAGTAGGCGCGCGGGCCAGCCAACAGATAGCTGGACGGACTGCACTTCAGCACCGAGGCCGCGATTGAACAGCCCGTCGTGTGAGGACTGCTCCGCGAGCGCCGCCAGACCGCTTCGCGCGCCCTATTCGCCGATCCGCTCACTGAGCCCGGGTGAGCGCGTACCCAGAACGCGCACCTGCTCCGTTTGAGTGGTGTCACCAAACGCCGGTTGGGCGACTACGTGTCGAAGAACCAGAAGTTGTCGGCCACCGGCATCAACGATCGGGGCAGGTCGCCGGCTGCGACGCGGACGTCAGCGGCACCAACCACGGGTTCCGCTACGACCACGGCCGGTTCACGAGGATCGATCACCCGAAGGTGCCGACGTGCTGACTCCGCTACGACGTGCCCGTTGGGCATCAACGATCCCGGCGAGGTGGTGGGCCGTCGACGCCGCTGGCGTATTGCGCGGCTTCCTGTGGCGGCCGGGGTGTGGCTTGGAGACCATCGACCCGCCGACCGGGCGGCTGGTCGGGCCGAGCGGCGTGAGGGCACCGTCGCGGCGGAGATCTACGACCGCGGGGAGATCCTCCTGCGGTGCCCGGGAGGCCTCTACAAGGCAAGGCCGGGCTTCAGCGCGTCTCCTGGGCGACCTGACGGGCTCGGCGCAGGGCTCGAGCGTGCACCAGCTTTCAGCGACCCCGTGACGGGGCGGTGACGGACGCAGGGGAGCCGTTGACGCGTCTGCCTGTACGGTGCCGGCGATGGTTCTCACCGAGCGGCGGGACGCGCGCGTGGAGCGCACGGCGGCGAAGGTGCTCGAGGCTGTGCAGGGTTTGCTCGAGACCGAGGGCCTGGCGAGTGTGACGTTCGGGCGGGTCAGCAAGGAGACGGGCGTGTCGCGCACCACGCTGTATCGGCACTGGGCGAGCCCGTCGGAGCTGATCTCCGAGGCGTGGGCGCGGGTGGCGCCGCCGAACACGGTGCCCCACACCGACGATCTGGCCGACGATCTGGTCAGGCTGTTCGTGTCGGTGCGTGACGTGGTGGAGTCCTCGACGATGCGGCGGTCGCTACCGGCGCTGCTGATGGCGGCGCAGCGTGATCCGGTGATCTCGGCGCTGCATGCTCGTTTCGTGCAGGACCGCCGTGCTCCGATCGTCGAGCGGCTCGAGGCTGGGATCGCCGCCGGCCAGATTTCCCCGGACGCCGACGCCGATCTCCTGGTCGACCTGTTGTCGGGGCCGATCTTCTATCGCCAGCTGTTGCGCCGGGAGCGCACGTCCGACGTCGACGTGCGCGCCATCGTGGCGTCGGTGCTGGCCAGTGCGGGGGCTCGCGGCTGACTGGGATCACCCGCCCCCGCGTTGCGGCACACCGGTGTACTGTTTCGCTGGTGGAGGGGACGGCAGCATGAAGCGGACGACGTGGCGGTGGCTGGTCGTGGTCGGTGCAGCGATGGCGCTGGTGGCCGGGGCCTGTGGGGGCGGAGACGACGACGGCGACGGTGCGACCGAGCCGACCGAGGGTGCGGCCGGCGGTGAGGACACCGAGGCGTCGGTCCCGGCGGTGCGGGTCGAGGCGATCGAGGTCGAGGGCCCGGGGCCGGGGCCGGCCGAGTACAACGGGGTGAGGGTCGTCGAGCACGGCTCGGAGGATGCCGAGAACGTGCTGGTGCTCGTGCCCGGCACGTCGGCGGGCGCCGCCTACTTCACGCCGGTCGCGCTCGACATCGTCGACGCGTTGGAGGGTTGGCAGGTCTGGGCCGTGGACCGCCGCGAGAACCTGCTCGAGGACCACAGCGTGCTCGAGGACCGGGTGGACGGCGACGCGACCACCCAGGAGACCTTCGACTACTACCTGGGCTGGCTGGGCGACGACACGATCACCGAGCACTTCGAGCCGGTCGGCGGCGTTGCCGGCGACGACGCGTCGGTGGACTTCGCCCGTGAGTGGGGGATGGCCGTCGCGGTCGACGACCTGCACGCCGTCATCGAGGAGGCGGCGGGCCTGGGCGGCGAGGTGGTGCTGGGCGGTCACTCCCTGGGCGGGTCGATCACCGTCGCGTACGCCACCTGGGACGTCGACGGCGAGCCCGGCGCGGCCAACCTGGCGGGCATCGCGCTCATCGACGGTGGCAGCGGCGCCGGCCAGGCTCCCACGGTCGACGAGGCCCGGGCCGAGCTGGCCGGGCTCGACACGGGTGCCGCGTTCAACGACATCGTCGGGCTGGGGCTGCCGTGGGCCGCTGGTGTGTTCAACTCGTTGGGCTCGACGGCCGCGGTCATCGAGCCCGACGCGGCGTCCATCGGCTACGCGTCGCCGCTCATCCCCCAGAACCTGAAGCCGCCGGTGCCGCCCACCAACGCCGGGCAGTACGGCTACGCGCTCGACGTCGACACGAGCCCCGATGGCCTCGAGTTGGTGCAGATGCACCTCGGAAGGCTCGCCGACACGGGCGACCCCCGCGGCTTCGTCGACGACGACCTCGTACCCCTCGAGCGGGCCGCCCGGATGTTCTCGGGCCTGATCGAGGGGGCCGATGGCGACCAGGCCCTCGGCATCGACGGCACCGCGTGGTACCACCCTCGGCGCCTGTCGATCGACAGCGGCGCAGTCAACGGCGGTGTCCCGAACCCGGCCCAGGACGTGCTGGGCGTGCGGGCGATCCACGGCACCCAGCTCGACCTGCCGATCTACGCGCTCGAGACCAGCTTCGGCGCCGGCCGCGTGCTCAACGGCGCCCGCCTGCTGGCCGAGCAGTCGGGCATCCCGGACAGCGAGCTGACGCTCGTCGACGAGAGCGACCGGCTCACGCACACCGACCCGATGGGTGTGGACACGGCACAGAACCCGCTGGTCGAGACGCTGGTCCCGTACCTGCGGGACATCGCATGAGCGAGCGTCCGTCGCGGGTCGCTGTGCCGCGGCGGCGCGTGCCCACCGCCGCGGCGGTCCTGGCGCTGGCTCTGGCCGGGTGCACCGGCGACGACGACAGCGCTGGCGACGCCGACGGCGGCGCCGAGACCACGACGCCGGCCGACACGCAGACTCCGGCGCTGCCCGATGTCGAGGGGCCGATCACCGGGTCGGGCGCCACGTACCTGGATCCGTTAGAGCAGGGGTTCCCGCCGGGCGAGAGCGCCGAGGTGGCGGGCTACGTCATCGAGGACTACCTCGTGTCGGGCACCGCGGCAGGCGATCCCTACCGGGTGCGGGTCCAGGTGACCCGGCCCGGCGACCGCGCGGCCGAGGCCTTGAGCGGGCACGCGATCGTCGAGGCGATCCATCCCCAGGGCATCCCGTTCGTGTGGAACTTCACCCGCGCCTACTTGATGCCGCGCGGCCACTCGGCGGTGAACATCAGCGTGTTCCCCAACACCGTCGAGACGTTGCAGGGCGCGAACCCGGAACGCTACGGGGAGTTGATGGTCGCCGCCGACGAGACCAACGACAACAGCGGCATCGACTTCGAGCACGCGTCGGACATCTACGCCCAGGTGGGCCTGCTGCTCAAGAGCGACCGGTCGCCGCTGCCGGGAGTGCAGCGGCTGCACATGACCGGCCACTCGATGTCGGTCGGGCCGGTCTGGCAGTACATGGACACGCACCATGCCGCCTACCGGCTGCCCGACGGCGGGCCGATCTACGACGGCTTCTTCCCCGAGACGACCCGCACGGCCAGCCGCATGGGGCCGTTCCCCGAGGTCGATGTCCCCACCCTGTTGATCAACTCCGAGCTGGAGGTCGACGAGGTCCTGGTCACGGACGGGATCGACTACCGCCGGCCCGACAGCGACGAGCCGGGCCGGCAGTTCCGCCTCTACGAGGTGGCGGGCATGGCGCACAACCCCTCCTGGATGCACCCGCTGCTGCGGGACGGCCTGGGCATCGAGGGCGCCGCGGCACAGCGCTGCGCGAACCCGCTGAACGGCTTCCCCTACAACCCGACCGTGAGCATGGCGCTCGACCACCTGGTCCGCTGGGTGGACGACGACGTTCCACCGCCCCTGGCGGACCGGATCGAACTGACCGGCGAGGTGGGCGACGACGACGTCGCCATCGCCCGCGACGAGCACGGCAACGCGCGTGGCGGCGTGCGGAGCACCACCCTCGACGTCCCCGTCGCGACGCACCTGGCCCACAACGAGCCGCGCGACGCCGACCAGGACCTCACACCCGGGAGCTGCCTTGTGTACGGCAGCCAGCTCGACTTTCCCGCGGGAGAGCTCGCGTCGCTGTACGGCGACCGGGACACCTACGTCCACGAGGTCGACGCACGGCTCGACCAGCTGATCGCTGACGGCTGGTTCCTCGAACAGTTCGCCGACAACTTGCGCCAGCAGGCCGCCACTGCTGGCAGCCTGGGCGGGTAGGACCCGATGGTCGTGACGACCAGTGACAGGCCGCGTTCCCTGCGCTCCAGTGCGCTCCGGCTTGTGCTGCTGGCCGTCGGGGTCGCGACCCTGACGACCGCACCGCCGGTCGCCGCGACGGCCCGCTCGATCGCCGGTCCGGCGGCGACTCCCCAAGCACCAGACCAGCCCGGCGATCCCGACGATCCCGACGAGCCGGTCGACTGCCGCGGCTCCGTCGACGACGCCGAGCCCGGCTCCCCCGAGTGGGACGAGCTAAACGCAGCCAACGCGTACTGCGCCCGCGAACGCGACCAGGACAAGCCCGCGCACCGTGTGCTCGACCGGACGGCGCCCGCTGACGCCTATCGGGAACCGACCCGCCACGACGGCGTGCGCTTCCGGTACGACACCACGACGATCGGCGGACTGGAGGCCGAGGTCTACCGACCGTGCGCACCGGGCACCTGTGTCGGCGGGCCCGACGGCGTTGACACGTTCGAGCCGCCCTACCCGGCGGTGGTCGTCTTCCACGGAGGCGCGGCCAACCCCAGCCTCTACTGGTGGGCGTCCCAGCCCCTGGCAGAGGCCGGATACCTGGTCGTGGCCTTCGACTCGCCCGCCGGCCCCACCGCCCAGGACGCCGCGACGGTCGTCGACTGGCTGCACGGCGACGAGCCGCTGGCCGCCGAGTTCGACGGGGAACGGCTCGGCATCGCCGGGCACTCCCGGGGCGGCGTGGTCGTGAGCGAGTTCGGCCAGCGCGACCCGCGGGTGTCCGCGGTCGTGTCGTGGGACCGCGCCCAGTCGACACCGTTGCCCGCTGACGTGCCGCTCGCCACGCCCACCCTGTTCATGTTCGCCGACTACAACTGCCAGCAGGTGCCCGTCTGCGCGCCCGACCAGTACGACTCCGCGCCCGACCCCGACGGCCCGGGCAACAAGGGCGACGACTTCCTGCTGCTCCGGGACGCAGGGGTCGACACGATGCAGATCCCCCTGCGGGCGGCGCTGCACCTCGACTGGGTGCCAAGCCAGCTCTCGGGCAATCGGTTCGCCGAAGCGGTGTCCGTCTACTACACGCTCGCCTGGTTCGACCGCTACGTGCGGGGCGCGACGGAACCGGACGTGGCCGCCGCGGCGTTCGAGCGGCTCACCGCCACCGACTTCGACGACTCCGCCGACCGGCACAACATCAGCCAGGGGATCTTCGACCCCGGCCGGGCCACGCCCGACGACCCGTACTCCGGCAACGTTCCCTACAGCATCGAGGGCCTACCGGTCGCCGATCGGCTGTCGTTCTACTTCCGGGCCAAGTGCTCGCTCACCGCGCCAGGCTCGTCCGCCACGGCGACGTCCGACGACATCCGCACCCAGGGGTGCGCCGCTCCCGAGGGTGCGCTGCCCGCCGGGTCGGGCGAGACGACTGTTGCAACCGCGCGCGATTCGAGCAGCGCCCCATCGATCGTCGTGATCGTCGCGATCCTGGTGGCCGTGGTGGGGTCGCTGCTGGCCGCGGGACTGCTCGTCACACGTCGCCGATCACCACGCGACCTTCAACACCCTGGCTGACCGTCCCACGCCGACAGCGCGCCGGTGACGACCGGTGCCGGCCGCGACGACGGGACCACAGGGATCTCCCCGAACGTTGGCCGGACGTTGCATCTGCAGAAACTGGTCATGTCCATCGGGACGGGTCGTGACCGATGCGGACGCCGAGCGCACCCCGGTGATCGTGAGTGACGGACGGACGGAGACCCGCAGCGCCGGCGCTGTCCACCGGGCTACGGCGGTCCTCGACCAGCAGCACGTCGGGCGGCGCCGCGACGAGACTTGTGGCCATGACTTCCAACGGATCGCATTTCAAACGGTGGGTCTTCGCCCGACACTCGCACCCCTGGAGCGCGTGGACGCGGTGGGCATCAACACCGCTCGTCCTGCTCCCCGTCTGGAACCGCAGCGCAAGGCAGGGCGTTGTCGTCGCGGCATGGTTCGCGCTCAA
>JBOGHK010000039.1:0-21838 GCA_050744325.1 Acidimicrobiales bacterium | reverse complement strand
GAGACCTGCTTGCAGCCGCAACCCGCCAGCTCCGGCAGGAACGAGTACCCCTCCGGGCGCTCGTGGATGATCGCCGCGTACCCGAAGCAGATGTGGACGGCGACGGTGCCGGTCACGCCATCGATCGCGCGGGCAAGTGCGACGAGGCCGAACTCCCGCGCCTTCGCCGGGCGGGCCTGCATGTAGGGCTCGTCGATCTGGACGATGTCGGCACCGGCGGCGAAGAGGTCGCGGATCTCCTCGTTGACCGCCGCCGCGTA
The DNA here is from genome assembly GCA_050744325.1 of Acidimicrobiales bacterium. Classification (GTDB taxonomy): domain Bacteria; phylum Actinomycetota; class Acidimicrobiia; order Acidimicrobiales; family VFJN01; genus DASXTK01. The sequence goes on along the minus strand of JBOGHK010000039.1, from coordinate 21,578 downwards.
GTCGAGGACGAGGGTCTCCTCGCTCGCGTAGAAGTCGTTCTGGGCCTGCTGCGACATCGTGAACGGCCCCGGCACCGTCATCTTGACGGCGCGGTCGGTGTTGGCCTTCAGGAACTCGAGGTCGCGGACCTCGACCGGGTGCTTGCGGCGGACCGGCCCGACCACGCGCGGCACCGGGTTGGGGTGCCCGCTGCGGTCGAGGGCCGTGCCGGGGTTCTCGATGTCCACCCCCTCGAGCGCCGTCGCGAACCGGTTCGAGTAGCTCTCGCGCCGCATCTCGCCGTCGGTGATGACGTCGAGCCCGGCGTCCTCCTGCGCCCGGATCGCGAGCAGGGTCGCATCGTCGTGGGCCTCGGCCAGGTACGGCTCGTCGACGCGCCACAGCTCGCGCGCTCGCACGCGTGGCGGGAACCGACCTGCGAGCCTCGCCCGATCGATCAGCCACTCCGGCTGGGCGTAACTGCCGACCAGCATCGTGGGAAACAGCGGCAACTGCATGCGGCCTCCTGGGACGATGGTTCCCCTCGGCGCAATGGTCTCACGGGTCGGCGACAGACGTGTCCTGACCGTCCGGCGGCCCGCGGCCAGTTGCGACGAGCGCGGCCGCAGCGACGAGCGACCGGCGCATCGGGGGTCCCCGTGGAACCGCCGGTGCCGGGGCCGGCGGTCGTGGCATGATCGAGCCTCGATCCGGTCGACCAGGGAGGACCGATGGACAGCCTCGATGAGGCCCGCAAACGCCTCGACGACGAGTTCGGTCAGGTGCGTCGCAAGCTCGACAAGATCCACACGGCGCTGGACAAGGTCGAGGCGGCAGGGCCCGAAGACGACATCCACGGCCTGCTGGGCGATCTGGAGTCGACGGTGAAAGAGGTCCGCGACGGGGGTGTCATCGGCTCGGGGGCCAACGGCCACCGGCGCGCGTTGAAGAACTACCTCGAAGCCAAGAACCGCTGAGCCAGACCAGGGGGCGGCCCCGATGAGATGAGTCTCATCGGGTGCTCATCGGCCTCTCATCGATGGATGCGACGTTGCCTGCGTCCAACCAGAGAGAGGAAGGCCGTTAGATGCGCAAACAACATGGACGTCGGGTCGCCATAGCCGCCCTGGCGCTGGTCGGTGTCGTCGGCTCGGTCATGGCCGTCGCCTGGTCACCCACCAGCCTCGCACTCGTGCAGCCCGCCGCTGCAGGCGACGACGATGACGACGACGGCGGTGGTGGCGACGACGACAGCGGCCAGGTCCCAGCCGGCGGCATCGACACCGGCGCAGGCGGCACCGCCGACCTCGTCAGCGACCGCGATGCGGGGCGGGCCGAAACGGGCGCCGCGGCCCGCATCCCAAGCGGTGCCCTCGTGTTGGCTGCGGGTGGGCTCGCTGCGCTCGCGGGTCGTCTGGTCATGACCAAGCTGGCCGGGCGCCAGCTCTGAGCCGTGACGCATCGGTATCACCCGGTGCCTGGGAGCGGTCGCCGCCGGCGCTGGTCGCTGGCGGCGACCGTCACACTGGCTGCGGTCGCGGTGGCCTGCGGTGACTCGACGTCGAGGTCCGAACGGGCCACCACGCCTGAGGCGCAGCGTCCGACCACGACGTCGATGCCAGCCACCACGGGCCCGGCCACCCACCCGCACGCGTCCCCGCCAGTCCCGCCCCAGGGAATTGACGACGAGGCTGCCGATCCGTTGCGGGTCGAGATCCCACGAGTCGGGATCGCCGCGTCGGTCGTCCCTCTCGGACTCGAGCCGAGCGGAGCACTCGAGGTACCCGGCAACTTCGGCGAGACCGGCTGGTGGACCGGCGGCCCGGAGCCGGGCGAGCAGGGACCAGCAGTCATCGCCGGACACGTCGACTCCTCCAGCGGGCCCGCCGTCTTCTACCGGCTACGCGAGCTCCGACCCGGTGACACCGTCACCGTCCACCGAGCCGACGGCAGCGCGGTCGACTTCGTGGTCGACCGCGTCGACCAGCACCCGAAGGCCGCATTCCCCACCGACGCGGTGTACGGCCAGACCCCCGGAGCGGAGCTGCGGCTGATCACCTGCGGTGGAACCTTCGACGACGCAAGCGGCCACTACCTCGCCAACTTCATCGTCTTCGCCGAGCGCCGTTAGAGCACATGTCGACGGGCCCTGCAGGACTCGGAGCCCCTCCGAACCGCCAGATCTGTCGTCGGCCGGGGCACGATCCGCACCTCCGGCAACCCCAACCAGGACGGATGGGGGCCGTGCGACGTGTCGAGCGGTCGGCGGTGTGATGGTGTGGTGGTCGTGGTGGGTTCGCGGGCTGGTTCGTTCGACTTGTTCTTGGAGTTGGACATGGAGGCGTGCCCGCCGAGGGCCCGGCGGGTGACGGTTGAGGGCCGGTTGCGGGAGGCGATCGTGTCGGGTCGGCTTCGGGGACGGTGCTGCCGTCGACCCGGGTGTTGGCCAGAGCTGGGCATATCGCGGGGCACGGTGGTCGATGCGTACGGCGAGCTGGTGGCGCCGGGCTACCTGCGCGCGCGAGCGGGCGGAGAGACGGCGGTGGCGAGCTGGGCGGGCGCGGCTGAATCGTCCGCCGGGGGCGATGGGGTGGAGTTCCCGCCGGTCGATCTTCGGTCGGGCGCCGCGGACCTGGCCGCATTCCCGTGGGCGCAGTCGGCTGGCGCGCTCCGCGCGGCGCTGGCTGCCACGCCGGGCGTGTGGTTGGACTATCCGCCCCCCGGCGGGGGTGGAGGAGGTGCGAGTGGTGTTGGGTGACTATCTCGCGCGCAGCCGCGGGTGGCCGGCTCGGTTGACCGGGTCGTGATGTGCTGTGGGTTGTCGCACGCGGTGGCGTTGTTGACCGATGCGCTGCGGGCTGTGGGGCGGGGCAGGATCGCCATGGAGGACCCGTGCCTGGCTCGTCATCGGGCCGTCGTGACGGCGCGTGGAGCCGATGTCGTGCCAATCCCGGTCGACGACGATGGTCTGCGTGTCGACGCGGTGATCGCCGCGGACCCGGATGCGGTGGTCCTCACGCCGGCGCACCAGTACCCGATGGGGGTAAGCCTGTCGGTTCCTTTGCCGAGCTGATCAGGTCACAGCGCTATGACCGGCACCTCCGCCGCATGCGTGGGGTGTTCCGCCGACGCCGGGACAGGTTCCTGGCCGCTCTGCAAGCAGGCGTGCCTCACCTGCCGGTGACCAGGATCGTGGCCGGCTTGCACTTCGTCGTGGGGCTACCTGATGGCGGACCAAGACGTCCCGTCATCGGGTCCATAGCGTCCGAACCGGTCAACCGATCGGGAGCCACGGGCGTCTGTTGACGCGATGGCCACCGTGTCGGCGGACGGCGCAGGCCGTACAAGAGCAGTTATCGGCGGAGACAACGGCGGAACCCATTGGCGCTCTCGCGCATCGAGATCCATGTGGATAGGTGAGGGCGCGCCGTCTCACGTCTCGGACACGCACACACCGATAGGACTTTGGAGGTAAGGCAGATGAGAAGTGTGAGGCGGTTAAACCTGAGGTACCGGCCATCGGTGGCGGCGACCCGTCGGGGCGGGCTGGCGGCGGTGGTGCTGGTGGCTGGGGTGCTGGCGTTGGCCGGTTGCAACCTCGGGGTCGGTCCCGTCAGCTACGAGCTGGTCGACCCCGAGAACCACCGGCTCGACCCGACCGGACTGGTGTCCGGCGACATAGACGGCGACGGCGACCCCGATGTGGTGGCCACGGGACGGGATGGGTACGCGGTGCTCACGAACGACGGGTCGGGCGCCTACACGGTCGACTTCCCGGCCAACCTCGGGTGGCCCACGGAGTCACCGTCGCTGGCGGACGTCGACGGCGACGACGACCTCGACTTGGTGAGCCGCATCGACGGGCTCAACCCCCAGCGCGCCCAGCTACCGTCGGTCCGTCGCAACGACGGCACCGGTGCATTCGGGCCGATCGAGGCAGTCCAACCCGACCCGCCGCCTGGGAGCCTGACCGCACTGGTCCCTTCGGACGCCGACGGCGACGGCGACGTGGACCTGCTCGTCGCGCTTCGGGTCGGCGGGGAGAGCCACGTCGGCGTGTACCTCAACGACGGGACCGGGGCGTTTGGCCCGCCGGCGACCTACTCACTGGCCTTCGCGTCGGACAGAGCCACACCGGTCCACCTCGTTGCCGGCGACCTCGACGGCGATGGTGACGACGACGTCGTGACCACCGGCACAGGCGACTTCACGACCCCCGACGGCGAAGTGGTCGAGGGCACCACCGCCATGGTCGGCCTCAACGATGGTGCGGGGGCCTTCGCCGCCTCTGGCGGCCCGATCGAGGTCACCTACAACGGCGTCGTCTGGGCCGTCAGGCCGACACTCGGCGACCTGGACAACGACGGCACGCTCGACCTGGCGGTGGGCGGGCCCCTCTCGATCACCACCCTCCTCGGCGACGGCACCGGTGGGTTCGCCGCCCCGCAGAGGATCGTCGTTCCCGACACCCGGGGCATCGACTACCTCGCGCCAGCGGACATCGACGAGGACGGCAACCTCGACCTCGTCGGCTTCGACGACGCCCTGGCCGCCTTGTCGGGCATCGTGGCCTACGGCGACGGCGCCGGCGGCATCGCCCAAGTCCACGAGGTGGACACCGGCCCCGGTGTGGGAGCCGACGGCACGTCCGGCCGAGAGGTCGAGATCACCGACCTCGACGGAGACGGCGACCCCGACGTCCTGTTCCTCGGCGGGCGCGTCGGCGTGGTCGAGAACGCCACCAACGGCCGCCGGCCAACCCACTGACCGTCCCGTGACCCACCACCGTCCCCTCTCACCACGCTCGTACGCAGTCAAATGGAGGTAACAGCACAATGAACAGATGGCTTATCGGCGGAGCGGTGCTCGGGTGTGTCACCGCGGGCAGTGTCGCCCTCGCAGGGCCGGGATCAGCCCAGTCAGAACTACTCGAGGCGACGATCGAGCCGACGACGGTCGTGCTGGGTGGTACAGCGCCTGGCAACCTCACGGTGCGTTCGGTCGACCCGTGCCTCGATCCGCAAGGAGTCCCCGGGACCCTCAACGTCGACATCTTCTTCGAGGGCATCGAAGAGCCCTGGGGCGGCCGCGACGTCGATCTCACCGTCGATGAGCATGGCCCCGAGGGCCAGTGGGTGATCGAGTTCGGGGCCCCCGACGTACTGACGGGGATCTACACCTACATCGTCACGTGCCTTCCCGACGATCCCGCAGGTGAGCCCATCGGCGAGTACGCGCCACTGGCCGTCGAGGTCGTAGCACCAACCGTGCCGACGGCCCCACCCCCGGCACCGGCACCTACCAGGCCGCCAGCGGCGCCCGCTGCCCCTGCAGCGACCCCGATCCCCGGAGACCCGGACTTCACCGGCTGAACCACCACCAGTCCGGTGATCTGACCGGGCGTGCGATCGCGAGCCCTGGGTCGGGAGAGCTCGGCCCAGGGCATCGCATCGTCTCGTTCCCGGATGTCACGGCGGATAGCGCGTCGACGACCCACATCGGGCAAGCTCGGGATCGTTCCCCGTAGGTCTGCGGCGTGAGTGCCGTGCGCCACGAATGACCTTTCGACCCTGATCGAAAGGTGGTTGCGTATCGCCGCACCCGGGATGACCATCGCCGCGGACATGGGGCGCGACTGGAGAGGCGCGGCGCTGGTTGCCGCGGGGGTGGTGGGGATCCTGACCATCGGAGCCTGGCGGGTTGCCGCGGGTGGTGGTGGGCCGGCGGGGTCGGAGCGGTCGATCGGGCAGGCCGTCAGCGGGTTCCTCCAGGCCCAGAGAGACGGGGACTGCAGCCGCTTGATCGACCTGGTCACCGAGGCGGGCTGGTCCGACGGAGGACGGCGGAGCCGCGCCGAGTTCCTGGAGCAGTGCGCGGACGCCGTCGACGGCTACCAGCCGGACGTGTACGGGCTAGAGATCGAGCTCCGCGCCGACGACGAAACGGCAGCGAGCGTCGGCGCCGACGAGGCTGACCGTGCGCGGGTCGTGGGGTTCGAGACTCCGACGCTCACCGCCGACGGGATCGAGCAGAGAGACCACGGGACCCGGCCCGAGCGCGGCCATCTGGTCCGAGAGGACGGCGAGTGGAAGGTCGCGCCCGGTGTCGGCGCGCTGCGGATCGGTCGGTCAGTGGAGCAGACCGTGTCGGGTTACGTCGACGCCTACAACGACGGCACCTGCGAGCGGCTCCTCGATCACCTGAGCGAGGCGGTCTGGTCGCAGGGTGGGGAGGTCGGCCGCGAGGAGTTCGTCGAACGGTGCACGACGGGGGCGGATGCCCGTGGTGCACGGCCGTGGCAGTCGGCGCTCCACGTGACCAGTGGGGAGGTGCAGCTCGACGGCGACGACCGTGCCACGGCCGTGGTCACAGTCGGCGTGGACGCCGGCTCGCTGTTCCAGATCGAGCCGGTCACGGTGGTCCTGATCAGGGAGGGCCTGGAGTGGAAGCTGCACGGCCACCAGCCGGGCCTCACCGACGAGGTCGACGTGGGCCCGCCGATCCCGACCCTCGAGCTGTTCGACCTCCAGGCCCAGCTGCTGGGCGACATCGTCCTCCCCGACGACGACTGCTTCGTCTACCAGGACCAGCCGGTGTCCGACCCGAGCGCCGACGACGGGGCCGACGGGGCCGACGAGGACGCGCCGCCGGGCATCAGGCGGGAGTTCTTCGGCCCCTGCGACACGGAACCCGAGGTCTTCGCGTACAGGTACGGCGACGATGCCGCGGCGATGGAGGCCGCCGAGCGCCAGGCGACGACGATCCTCGCGGACGAGATGTCGTCGACCGGGGCGGTGACCGGTCAGCGGACGTCGGTCCCTGGGGTGCCCGATGCCATCGGACTGCGCACCCTGTGCGACAGCGAGGGCTGCGACCACGCCGTCGCTCTGGGCGTGCGCAACGGCGTACTCGTGCGGGTCGAGCTCCGGTTCGACGACGACTTGGAGCTGGCGGCAACGATCCTGGCTGCGCAGCTGGAGCGCCTCTGATGCGGTTGCCGGCGAGCACGAGAGCTCGTGGCGCCCTGCTGACGGGGCTGGTGGCCGTGACGGTCACCGGCGTGGGGGCGTGGGCCGCATGGGGGCGCGGCCAGGAGCGCTCGGTCGCTGCGACGGTGGAGGCCTTCTTCGAGGCCCGCCAGGCACAGGACTGCGGGCGCTTGGCCGACCTGCTCACCGAGGACACCTGGTCGCAGGGTCAGCAGCTCGGCCCCGACGAGTTCCGGCATGAGTGCGCCGCGGTGGTCGAAGACCATCGGCCCGGGCTCGTCGAGGTCGAGGTGCTGGAGGAGGACGGCACGGCAGCGGTCGTGAACGTTGCAGTCGACGGCGTCGAGCGCCGCTCAGGCTCGCAGGGCCAGCAGGGCCAGCAGGGCCGAATCGGAGTGCAGACGACGGATGGGGAGGTCGGTGACTACGAGCTCGGGCAGCTGCGACGCGAGGGCGGCGAATGGAAGGTGGTGGGCGATGATCGCTTGTTCCGGATCGGCCGCTCTCCTGAAGAGACCCTGCGTGGCTTCGTCGACGCCTTCGACGACGGCGACTGCGAGCACCTCGTCAACTACCTGAGCGAGGGCATCCGGTCGGACGGCGGCCGGCATGACCCCGACGGCTATGTCGACCAGTGCGCGCAGGCGGTCGAGGCGCGCCAGCCGCTTCCCGACCACCTCGCGGCCGCGGGAGTGCCGGGGGCCATCGAGGTGTCCGCCGAGCAGGACGGCCGTGGCCGTGCCACGGCCGTCTGGGCCGTCCCGTTGCTGGGCGGGACCCTGACCGAGGACCTGACCCTGGTCAGGGAAGGTCTGGAGTGGAGGCTGGACAGCCTTCCCGAAGCCGTCCAACAGGTCGAGCTCGCCACGTCGCTGGCTCTCGACGCGGCTCCGCCCGACTTCCAGCTCGAGAGCCTGAGAGGCATCACGGGCGCGACCCCGGGGTTTGGCCCCTTCGACGACTTCACCGAGGGGAGCGACGTTGCCGAGACGCGGGCAGCGGCCGGCTTCGAGCGCGGCAGTGTCGTGCTGTTCCGGGTCGCCGACGCAGGTGACATCGACTCCCGAGAGCTGGCGCTGGCGCTCTTCGAGTTCACGAGCGAGGACGGCGCGCGCGGCTACGCCGACCTGCTGGCCGACCGCATCGGCCAGCAGGCGGACACCGGCTCCCCGGCACCCGTCCCCTCCGTGGAGGACGTCCGGAGCGCTGTCGTCCGCTGCGCGTCGAGCGAGGACGACTGCCGGCACGCATCGGCGGCAGTCGGCCTCGCGGTCGACGGCCGCTTCCTCGCGATCGCGGAGGCCACGAACCACGGAGACCCGAGCGTCGGTGAGCTCACTAGCCAGGTCGAGGAGGTGCTCCATGCCCAGCTCGACCGGTTCTGAGCGCCGATGGGCGCTGGTCCTGGCCGCGGTTGCGGTTGCGGTTGCCGTGACCGGCACGATCCTCGTGCTGCGGCAAGACGATCGAGGCTGGGCGATCGAGTCGGACAGCAGCACTGTGGAGTTGGTTGCCGACGATCGGACGGTCTGCGGGGCGAACCGGGACAACGAGCTCTTCTGCCTCGACGCCGCCAGCGGTCGGGAACTCTTCTCCGAACAGCACCGCGGGCGGCCGAGGCCGTTCTCGATCGTCGACGGAACCCTGCTCGTGGGCGACGACAACATCGACACGGCGACCGAGGTGCCAGACGGCACGGACGGCCGCGCGAGGCTCCTCGCCTACACCCTCGATGGCGACCTCCTGTGGGAGGCGCCGCTGGACATCGGCCAGCTGGAGCCTGCGGTGGCCGACGGCGTGGTCGCGGTCACGACCGAGGCCGATGCCGAGCTGGTCGGTCTCGACCTGACGACCGGCGAGGAGCGCTGGCGGACCACCGTCTCGCCCACCAACGCGGACCCCGGCAGCGGCCAGACGTTCGGGCAGGTGTACGCCGACGGCGGGAGCTTCTACGTCGCCTTCGCCGTCTTCGGAGGCCTGCAGGCGGAGTTGGAGAGCGCGGTCGTCGCCATCGACCCGGCGTCCGGCACCGAGCGGTGGAGGTCGGCGATCGCGGGCTCCGACCTGCCGCCACACAGCATGGCGCCCGTCGACGACGGCGGAGCGGTGGCGTTCGTCGTGGGCCCGCCCACGCGGCATCGGCGCATCGTCGTGCTCGACACGGCCACCGGTCGCCTCCGCTGGCAGGAACCGCTCACCGACGACGCAGCGACCATCGCGCAGGTCGACGACGTGATCGTCACGCTCACCGGCACCGAGCTCCGCGGCGTCGACGCCGACGGCGACGAGCTGTGGACGACCGACGCGCCGACCGGCCACGACCCGGACACGCTCGCTGACCTCGACCTCACCGTCTCGGTCCTCGGGCGCCTGTTCGCCGCCGGCGGCAGCCTCTACCTGCATTCGTCCCAGCTCTACGAGGTCGACCCCCGGACGGGAGCAAGCCACGCGGTCGTCGACGACCCGCTCGACGAGGTGGTGCTCACCGACGACCATCTCGTCATCGCGGACACGTGCTGTCCGGCACGCATCGGAGCGCGTCCCCGATGAGACGGACCGTTCTCTCCGTCGGCCTCGCGCTCCTCGTCGGGGTGGCCGCAGGCGCGCTGGCCAACACCACGACCGGTGGTGGCGACCAAGCGGACCCACCAACCGGGCAAAGCGAGCCCGAGCAGGCGCAAGCCCCGCCGAGCACCGCTCCCCTCTCGTCGACCGACCTGGCTGGGGCCGTCGAGGTGCTCGAGACCGGCCTGACCGCCGGCTACTGGGAGTACTGCAACGGCAGCGATCCCGACCCGACCGACGGGTGCTCCGGCTGCAGCGTCGCGCGTGGATGCGGAACTCGGCCACCGGAGGCCCAGCATCTGGTGTCCTACGGCCTGACCGTCCGCAACCGCAGCGATCACCTGTTCAGGCAGATACCCCTGACATTCACGTTCGTCGACGACGCCGGCCAGCCGATCGAGATGGCGTCGGCCCCTCTCGTGGCGGACATTGGCCGGCTGCTCCCGAACGAGACCTTGGGCCTCGGCGCGATCGTGGAGGTCGACAGTGGGGGCACGAGCTCCATGACGGTGGAGGTAGGGCCCCCTGGCGAAGTCGTGAACGTCGACTTCGCCCGGGCCACAGCAGACGTGGCCGGGCTGTACGAGCTCACCGCCGATGGAGTGGGCGTGTCCGGACCCGGTTCGATAGACCCCGAGCGAAGGCCGACGGAGTGGACCGTCCGCTACGAGCTAGAGGGCGGTCTGCCAGAGGACGTCACGTCCAACCCGGAGCCGATCCGTGTCTATGCCGTGCCGGAGGTGGTCCTGCGCGACGCCGACAACCGCATCGTGGGCGGAGCCACCGGGGAGAGGATGGAGATCACCGGGCCGGCGTTCGGGTACAACGAGCTCAGCGTGCACCACGAAGGTCTGGCCTTTCCCGCGATCGCGGAAGCGACGACCCAGGTGTACTTCACGGACGTCAGTGTTGAGGGCGTGCCCTAGAGGCCATGGACGAGCAACCTGACCCTCCGAGCCCCGATGCTGCAAACCGGACGGGCGCACCATCCGCCACGTCCCCGGCCGCTGAGGTCGTCGCCTGGGCGCAGCGGCGCTGGCGCCGGTTGGTCGGGCTCGCCGCCGTCGCGGCTGCCTCGTTCACCGTCGTCGTCACCGTCGGCTCCGACGACCACGAGAGCATACAAGTGGTCGACACCGGGTTCTCCACCGTCGACGAGGGGTCCGCCGAGGTGACCTACGGCGTCGTCGTCGAGAACACCACCGCCGACGTCGCGTACCACACCGTCGCCTGCGTCGGCTTGCGCATGGATTCCGACGACGAGGACGACGAACGCGGATGCCAGCGGTTCACCATCGAAGTCCTCCTCCCTGGCCAACGCGTCGGCTTCGGCGGCCTCGGCACCGTGCTGAGTAGTCCTGAAGCCGAGGTGAGCGGCATCTCCGTCGAGCTCCAGGGGCCAGCGACCTGGGAAGACCCCGACGAGGACCGCTGGGCCGAGATCGTCGCCGACAATCTCGAGGTGGCCTACTCGCCCGAGAACCACCCCGTCGTCAGCTTCGACCGTGAATCCGGCTATCCGTTCGACGTCGTTCGGAACGCGACTGCGTACGCCGTGTTCCGAAACGACCGCAACGAGATCATCGGCGCGAATGGCACCGACCTGCTCGTCCCGGTTAATCCCCGTGAGCAAGTTCGCCACAGCATCCTGACGGAGACATCGCTGCCCGGGATCGCGACCGCCGAGGTCTACGTCTTTCCGAGCGGCATCTGAACGACGAGGCGCCACCTCACGAGATCGAACTCATCCAGGTGGGCGGTCGGCTCCGAATGTTGCTCGGGAGCCGTATCGGCGCGTCTTCGGAGAGATCCGAAGAATCCCGATGGGCGGCCCGAGCAGTAGACGACGAGTCGCAACCCGCTGGGAAGGTTCGTGATGGAAAATGGTGTTCCTTTCGCCGTGTATCTGATACCCGCGATCGGGCTGGGGATGGGGGCGTTCTGGCTGATCCTCGGCCGGAAGCTGATGACCGGCACCGACAAGCGCTACCGCGACTACCGCGTGGCTGACTTGGCGCAGCGGCTGGGCCTGCAGGTCGTGGAGGGCGACCCGACGCTCAACATGATGCAAGCCCACACCAAGCACAACATGCGAACGGCCAAGGACAAGGCCCGCGGGTTCCTGCGGAACTCCAAGGAGACCAAGGTGGTCCTCCAGGGCGCACCGTACGGTCGGCCGACAAGGTTCGTGTTCCACCGCTACACCGAGGTCGCCGAGCGGGTCGTCGCACGTGTGGTGTCGGGGTCGTTCGACTGCCGGCTCAGCCTGCGGTTGCCCGTGGACCTCCCCCCATTCGAGATCGTGGGCCGCACCGGCCTCGCGGACCGGTACATGGGAATCAAGGCCAAGCCCGAGTGGGGCCTGCCTTCCCAGTCGTTCGGCGACCGGGACCTCGACGCCAAGCTGGCGCTGTCGAGCCCGGACCCCCGCATCGGGTCGTACCTGGCGCCCGTGTCCGGCGCTCTGGTGGGCCACAAGTACGTCCACATCCAGGGCCGCAGCATCCAGGGCCACGGCAGCCTGATCGAATCCCTCGCCAGCAAGGAGGAGACGGCCAGCAACGACGCCGGCTACTTCCGATGGATCTTCGAAGTGGAAGACCACCAACACATCCTCGAACACATGGCCAACGCCCTCGCCGGCCCCGTCCACCGGTGACACAGCCACCACCACCGGGGCGCGGGTGGATGCCTCCTCCGATGGATGCGCCGCACTTCTCGAAGGCCGGGTCTGCGGCCCCGGGCTTCGGCCTGGTGTTCGTTGGTCTCGGCATCGCGGTCGGGGTCTGGAGTCTCTTCGCCCTACCCTGGGCCGAGGGAGAGAACGGCATGCTCATGGATATCCGCGACGCCCTGGCAGCCGCCGGCGAAGCGTCGACGGTCCCCGAGATCGGCCGGGACTACGTCGCGTGGGTGGCGTTCGCCACGTTCGTCGTGGTGGCGCTCCTGGCGCTCGCCAGCACCATTGGTCGTGACTCCGATACCAAGTGGCTCACTCGCACGCTGGCGGTGGGGTCGGCGGCGGCTGCCTGCCTCATCCACTACGCCGGTGTGTGGCAGCTCTTCTACGGGCCTTCGAGCAAGCCGATGTGACTGGCTGGTTGCATGCCATCGACATAGACCGCGGCCACGGCCACCACGACGGCGGCGACTGCCACGAGGTTGACGTAGGTGCGGACGAGGTGGTCGTGCTCGCCTCGGTGTTCAAGGTGCCGCTGCTCGTCGCCCTCCACCGGGCCGCCGACGCCGGCGAGCTCCGCCTCGATCAACGGGTCAGGATCACCTCAGCCAAGCGCGCGAGTGGCGCGGCTGGGTTGGGCGTCATGCATGACGACGCCGAGCTCTCGCTCCGCGACCTGGCGATGCTCATGATCACGATCAGCGACAACACTGCGGCCGACGTGGTGTTGGAGCAGGTCGGCCTCGACGCGGTCAACGAGACGATCCGTGCCGTCGGGCTCGCGAACACCCGGGTCGTGGCGTCCACCGGTGACCTCAGCAGCGCCCTCGCCGATGACTTCATCCGGAGCGGGCTGAGCGCCAGCCGGGCGTTGGCCGACCAGGCTGCGCTGCTCGGCTTCCGGGCTCTCGATCCCGACACGACCAACTACGGCACCCCCCGGGACATGACCACCCTCCTCGCTCGTATCTGGCGAGACGAAGCTGCGAGCCCAGCCGCGTGCAGCGAGATGCGTCGGGCTCTGAGGCTTCAGGTCTTCCGTCACCGATTGGCCAAAGGGTTTGCTGGCGACGGGGCACGTGTTGCAGGCAAGACCGGCACCGTGCTCAACGTGCGCAGTGAGATCGGCGTCGTCGGTCTGCCAGACGGGCATCGCTACGCGGTCGCCGTGTTCACACGATCCGACAGCACGGCTCCCACAGACACGGCAGCAGACACCGCCATCGGTACCGCGGCGAGACTCGCGGTGGAGCAGCTCCGCCGAGACAGCCAGTGACCCACGACGCGGCACCGCGAGCATCGACACCCCGGCGTCCCCCGGCCGGGTAAAGCCGATCGAGACTCGGAGGCGCATCGACAGGAAAGCCTGGCAACGGATCGCCGGTTCGTCGCGACTAGAGGGGTGCGGGCCATTCCGGCGCCGCGTTCGACTCCGACGAACGGAGGCCAGGAGATGAACGCACCCGCCCGAGGAGGTTGGTGACGATGGCGGCGGAGATGCCGGCGCGGGTGGACCCAGCCGAGAACGCCGCCGAGGTCGACTTTCCGTGGGGCGCAGCCACAACGGCAGTAGCGGCGCTCAACGCCGCTGGGTCCACCCTGGCGAGTCAGCTCGGGGCTCGGCCACCGATGGTCGACACACTCGTCGATTGGGAGGGCACCTACCGCCAGGACTTCGACGTCGCGAACCACCGAATCACTACAACAGCCTCGGGCCTACGCGAGGAGCTAGCTCGCAAGGCATCGGCGATCGCGTCCGCGGCCGAGGACGCTAACGAAGAGCAGCGCCAGAACAACCTGATCGTCGACGACGACCGAACCGGGCTCACCGGGCCCCGCCGCGGGAGGGTCTGACCCATGCGCACCAGAGACGACACCCCCCGCGGCCAGGCCAGCGCCCCGGGCAGCCCCGGGACCAGCTCGGCGGACCCGGCCAAGCTCCACAACTACTCGGTGGACGGGCTCGACATGATCGACGACCTGAAGCCGAAGGCCAATGCTGCGGTCGATGCGCTGCGGGCCTTGGCCGCGCGCGGCTATCCACACCGGCTCGGCGACACCCACACCCGGCTCTACGACCTAGTAGGCGACTGGCGCCACCTCGACGAGTTCGTCGGCGACGTCTCCGACGGGTTCCTACGTGCTGGCGGTGGCGACGGCCGCGTGGTCACCGTCGGCGACAGTCGGCTCCATCGCCTCGGCCGGATCGGTTACGCCGACCGCGACGAGGCCATCACCGCCGCCCGCAATGCCGCCGCCGAGCTACGCCGGCTGCTGCGCTCAGGGGCCGACCCGGAGACGATCCAGAACTTCATCGGCATGGTCCGACGCGGCCAGTACGACCCTGCGTTCGCGGTCGAGTTCAGCCACAAGGTGAGTCCTGGAGGGTACGTCAAGGCGGTGTCCTTGATCCGCAAGGCCTACGAACCAGACAGGGTGCCGGCGGCGGGCATCGCCGCGGTGCAGACATTAGGGACAACGCTGACCACCGCGCTCGACACGCTGCGCAACACCCCGGCAGGTGAGCGCCACGATCCGGACAACCAGTACCTTCCCGACGACCAGCGCCTCAGCTCCAGCTTCGTGCGCGGCTTGACCAGCGGCTACCAACTCGCCGGCGACGAGCTCGGCCCCGGACACAGGGGTGAGACGGCGGACCTCTCGGTGCTGTTGCGGTTCACCGACCCGCCGACCAACGTCGCCGTGGACATAGCCAACAACCGGATGACGCCCTTGCTCGGCGGGTCCTACGTCGATTATCCGTCCGAGAGGCACGGCTCCAGGAACCCCTGGGGCCAATACGGGGACCCAGTGGTCAACTACGCCACCATGCTGAACCGCAACGAGGACGCCGCCGCCCACTACCTCAGCGGCACGTCCAGCGGTGGAAGAGACAACATCGCGCTAGTCCTTGACCACGATGGATCTTCGGACAGCGGCCTCTCTCTCGCCAACTTGGTCCAGACCGGTGTCACCCACGATGTCCTGGGAGATACGGTCCTGAACTCGGCCATCGATGCTATCGGTGACCCTCACCATGGGATTCAGCCGATAAGAAACCCGTACATGCACGATGCGCTCGCGGCGGGCGTCGCCGAGAACATGGACCTCATCGACCGCAGGATCAACAGCGGCCCCATGCAAGTCGGCGAAGGTGCAAGCCCCGGACTCCGCAATACGGTGATCTTCCTGAGCGAGGTTGGAAGCGACGCGTCGGCCGGCAATCGAATACGCGAGGCCACCCTCGCCTATGTCACCACTGAGGCATCGGGACCGAGCGCTGGTGCGATCCTGCAGGTGACGATGCTCGCTGAGGAGAACGCTCGCGAGCAGGCGTTCCAGACCACGCAGAGATCGGTCGGCACCTGGGGCGCCGTAATTGATGGCGCGACAGGCGCCCCCGGGGCGGTGATCGGGATCGCCAGCAAGGGAACTGCGGGCGTGACCCCCGGCGAGTGGATCGCGGAGCAGGCGTTCGAGCACGGGGCGTCATACAACACGGCCGCCCACGAAAGCAAGATCAACGATCTGCATCGTCGGCTCCTCCACGATGTAGCGAGCCTGGAACGCCAGGGCCTCACTGGTGTCGGCGCCGCCGCTTACCAGGCTGAGCATGCTCTCGAGTCCGACCAGACCTACACCAGCTACACACCGCGGAGCGACAGGTGAGCGGCAACGACGTCCACCAGCCGCCTCGACACCAACCCCCACGCCCGTAGCGACGAGTTCCTCCGATGGGGACTCGGGACCACCCCACCAGGGTGATGACCGCCCCGGTCTGGCGCTTCAGGCTGATCGGAGTGCCCACCGCCTCGACCACGAGGCCGAGATGGCAGCCAACCTCACCTCGCGACCGACAGGAGCCGCCGATGTCTGCCACCCCTGCCCACGCGCCGGCGTCTCCGACCGAGTCGACGACCAAGGACCCCAGGGTCGGGCTGCTTCGTGTTGCCAAGGCGGTCGTCGTCTTCGTCTACATCTTCGTGCTGGTGGACCTGGTGATGCTCGCCCTGGGGTTCTTCCTGCGGCTGTTCGGTGCGAGCACCGACGCCGACTTCACGAGGTGGGTGTACCGCAGCCTCGACCGGATCATGGAGCCCTTCCGCGGCATGTTCCCGACCCACGACCTCTCCGAGGAGTCGGTTCTCGACGTCTCCTTACTGTTCGCCATGATCGTGTACTCGATCTTTGGCATCGCTCTGCATGCGCTGGTCGCATGGCTGACCGACAAGATCGCCAAGCTAGGTCGACGCCAACGGGTCGAGCCGGGCCGGGCCCAGCGGCTGGGCGCGCCCACCATCCCCCCTGAGGGCGCGCCCAGCGCACCCGGCTACCCGGCATCGCACTACCCGCCCGTCGGGTCCGGAGCTCCCGGACCGACCAACCGATGAGCGGGGGACACGTCGGCGAATCGGCGGTCGGTCTCCTGCAGGCTCGTCAGCGGGCAGGTTCCGAGACGTACAGGTCGAGTCCGAGGCGTCGCGAGAGGTACCGGGCAGCGAGCTGGCCCTTGATGCTGTTGCCGGCGTCGTCGAGAAGTGGGGCGAAGGTCCCCAGGCCGCCCTTGCCAGGCGACACGGTGACGATGCCGCCGCCGATGCCGCTCTTGCCGGGCAGCCCGACGTCGTAGAGCCAGTCACCGGACGTCTCGTACAGGCCGGCGGTGGTCATCACGGCGAGCGTGCAGCGGCAGCTGGCCGTGCTGATCACCTTGACGCCAGTCAGTGGGTTGACGCCGCCGTCGGCGAGGGTGGCGCCCATCACCGCCAGGTCCAGCGCGGTCACACGCAGGGAGCACAGCTTGGTGTACAGGTCAAGCGTCTCTGCGGGGTCGGTCCAGATCCGCTGGTAGCTCTGGAGCAGGTTGGCGATCGCCCGGTTCCGGTCGTTGCTCGCCGATGCCGAGGCGTAGATCTCCTCGTGGATCGACAGGTCTCGCCCGGCGAACCGCGACAGGCCCTGGTGGATGAACCGCCACCTGGTGTCCGACGCCTCGCCCGGGACGAGGCTCGTGATGGCGATGGCGCCCGGGTTCACCATCGGATTCGTGCGGCCGTCCGCGCTCTGTTCGACCGCAGCCAACGAGTTGAACGGCAGACCGGTGGCGTTCACGCCCACCTGTCGACGGATGTCCTCGGGTCCGAGCGCTTCGCAGACCAGGCCGAAGACGAACGGTTTGGCCACGCTCATGATCGAGAACTCGACCTGGGCGTCGCCGGCGGAGGAGGCTCGGCCCTGCGTGCCCATGACACACGCGCCGAACAGATGTGGGTCCACCCGCGCGAGCGCAGGGTAGACCGTCGAGACCTCGCCCTCGTCGTTGCGCCGGTAACGCTCGTACGCGTCGGCCACGAGTACTCGAACGAGGTCCGGGCCCGGGAGCTGTCCGGTCGACACGAACGGGCGACGGTCGGCCTCACCGGCGTCGTCGGGCGGGTTCATGAACACCTCGTAACCGCAGGCTGGGTCGCCACTGGGATCACCCTTGCCGGGTGAGGAGCGCGGCGACCGGTGGCCGCATGATGCTCGTGTGGTGCGGCTGCTCCTGACCGCAGTGATTTACCTCGTCGCCAACGCGGCCGGCCTCCTCGTCGCAGCTGCGGTGCTCGAGGACATGTCTGTCGGCGGTGCCGCATTCGTGACCGCTGTGGTCATCTTCACCGTCGTGGAGGTCGTCGCCCAACCCCTGATCACGCAGGTCGCCATCAAGAAGGCGAACGCGCTGGTCGGAAGCTCGGCGCTCATCGCGACGCTCGTCGGCCTCGTCATCACGGCCTGGCAATCCGACGGCCTGACCATCGACGGCGCGCTGACGTGGGTGCTGGCCACGGTGATCGTCTGGGCGGCAGCACTGATCGCCGCGTTGGTCCTGCCGGTCGTCCTGCTCAAACGAGCCGCGAGCAGCACGGCCGCACAGCGGTGAGCTCGCCGTCGGTTTCGGCACGCTCACCCCATCCGGTCACACCAGACGGGCTCGGTCATCCGAGCAGTCGAGCGTCCCACGGTCACACCTCCATAGTCAGGGAGCCGGAGCGGGTCGGCACCACCCCATCCGGGTGATCCTGCTGGCGGGCTGCGCGGCTCAGAGCCGGGCGGGGTAGCCGGGACCCATCGGGACAGAATCCCAACGCGACGAGGAAGTAGACGAAGCGGATTCTCATGACTCCTACGAGTTCCACGGCGAGGTGTTCCCGACGCTGCACGGCTAGTACCTGGCGACAGTGACGGGACTCCGTGAGCGGTGGTGGGGGAAACTGCCGGGATGGGACCGGGGCAGGTGTACGTCGAGCGGCTGCCGGTGGCGGCGCTCGATGCCCTGGTGCGCGCGGTGTGGATCCAGCGGATCGGCCCGGAGCCGTACCGGCAGCGGAACCTGCCCACCGGCGGCGTCGAGCTGCACTGCCCTGCCGGCTCGCTGCCGCGGTTGGTCGGCCCGCTCACCGGCCCGTCCGTCGAGCCGCTGGCGCCGGGGACGACCCTCGTCGGCGTGCGGTTCCGGCCCGGGGTCGCCGCCGCCGTGTTGGGGCTGCCGGCGAGCGAGCTGGTCGACCTGACGCTGGGCCTCGACGAGGTGTGGGGCCCGGCCGCCGTCGACCTCGGCGAGCGGGTGGCCGCCGCCGAGGCGCCCGAGGTGGCGCTCCGGGTGGTGCAGGACTGGTTGGTGGCTCGGCGGGTAGAGGCGCCCGACCCGCTGGTGTCGGAGGTGGTGCGGCGGTCGATGCCGTGGCGGGCCGATCCGGTTGCGGCGCTGGGCGACCAGCTGGGCATCTCGGAGAGCCAGCTGCGGCGGCGCTGCCTGGCAGCGGGGGGGATCGGGCCCAAGGCGCTGCAGCGGACCCTGCGGTTCCAGGGCTTCCTGGCGCGCGCCCAGGCCGCGGGCATGCGGCTGCCGTCGCCGGACGACGGCGGCCTGGCCGGGCTGGCCGCCCAGGCCGGCTACGCCGACCACGCCCACCTGACCCGTGAGTGCGTACGGCTGGTCGGCCTGGCGCCACGGGCGTTCCTGGGCTCGTCCCGGTGCGGCTGCGGGCACGACCACGCGGCGTCGTACCTCCCGTTCCTGCAGGGCGGCATGCACGATTCGTTCAAGCCTGCGGGTGCCGTGGCGTCGTAGCGTCCCCGCGATGTCGCTACCCCAAGGAGACCTGCAGCTGCTCGAGGGCGATGTCGCCCGGCGGCTCCTGGCGTCGACCCTACCCGCCCGCGTCGCGTACACGGCGGCCGACGGCACCCCGCGGATCGTGCCGACCTGGTTCCAGTGGACCGGCACCGAGCTGGCCATGCCGACGTTCATCGCCGCGCCCCACGTCCAGCGGCCGCCGAGCCGCATCACGGCGCTGCGGGCCCGGCCGGACGTCGCCGTCAGCATCGACACCGAGAACTTCCCGCCCGAGGTCCTGCTGGTGCGGGGCCGGGCGGAGATGACCGAGGTGGACGGCGTCGACCCCGACTACGCCGCCGCGGCCCGGCGCTACATGGGCGAGGAGGCGGCCGAGGGGTACCTGCAACAGATCACCGACCCGGTGACGCGGATGGCCCGCATCACCTTGCGGCCCACCTGGGTGGGCGTGGTCGACTTCCAGACCCGCCTGCCGGGGCCCCTGGGCGGCGTCCAGCCGGAGGCCGGACGATGATCGGGCCGGCCGCCGAGCCGCGGGCCGAGAACTGCACCTACCAGTACAACGACGACGCCCTGCAGCCCGGGGACCCTCGGGCCGTGATCCCGTGGCCGGACGCCGTCGAGCGGCTGTCGGCCGCCAACGTCTTCTGGCTGGCGACCATCCGCCCCGACGGGCGGCCCCACGTCCGACCGGTGTTCGCCGTGTGGGTCGACGGGCAGCTCTGCACCACCACCAACCCGACCGTCGGCAAGGGCCGCAACCTCGCCGCGGACAGGCGCTGCTCGGCCTCGACGTCCACCGACCGGGTCGACTTCGTCGTCGAGGGCACCGCCGCCCCGGTCACCGACCCCGACCACCTCGAGCGCGTGTTCGCCGCCTACCGGTCCAAGTACGGCTGGCCCGCCGCCATCGTCGACGGAGCGTTCGACGCCCCGTTCGGCGCCCCCACCGCCGGGCCGCCGCCGTACCAGCCCTACGCGATCACCCCCGAGACCGTCTACGGCATCGGCACCGACGAGGAGTACGCCCCGAGGACCACCCGCTGGCGCTTCTAGCCTGGAGCTCCGGGAGGGAGGCGCCCATGAGCCGGCAGCACGTCGTCGAGGAGCTGTACCAGGGGGAGGTCTTCGGCGAGGCGCTGTTCAACCGGATGCTCCGCGACGCCGACGACGACCGCCAGCGCCACGTCGTGGCGTCGCTGCTCCAGCTCGAGACCGAGACTAAGGCGCTCCTGTGCCAGGCCGTGGCCGCCCGGCGCCTCCGGTTGGAGGAGGACGAGGCTCAGCGGGCGAGCGGCGAGACGATCGCCGCGTCGCTGGGGGACCTGACCTGGCTCGACAAGATGGAACGGCTCCGGGCCGGGATCGCCGATCACTTCCTGCCCCGCTACCAGCGCATCGCCGCGGAGGCGGAGGCCGACGACCGCGAGGTGACAGCGCTCATGGTGCGCCACGAGGCCGCGCTCCTGGAGTCGTCACCCGCGAGGCCGCCGGCCAGGTCGAGACGTCGCTCGCCCCGCTCGCAGAGCACCTGCACCACCCGCTGCCCCCACCCCGCTGAACGCCGGTCGCCGGCCGCTGACCGGTGACCGGTGACCGGTGACCGGTGACCGCGGCGGGGGTGGCGCGCGACGGGTCTCGCCGGAGGAGGCGGCGGTCGAGAGACGGAAGCAGCAGCCGCGGGCCGGGCCCCCCTTGCATCAGCAAGTTCCTGGGGCCAGGCGTCGCTCGTCAGAGTCTGGGTCTGGCACCAACTGGTGGGTCGATCCCCACGGAGTGGTGCCAGTGGGGGACACCAACCCCATTCAGTGGGCTTCGACCCACAACACGACTAGACGTGTCCATGAGCCGATTCCTCCTGATCAAGTCATCAGGACTATTATATCATATCAATGACTTCTAATCAACACTGGCCTCCATGCGGCGGGTGCGAACGCTTCGAGCTGCTCGCCCACCTTCCCGGCCAGCCGCTCCGCCACGCCCGGATCGGAGGTGTCGACCAGCCCGATCTCGGGCACCGCTCGCAGGCTGCCCGCGGACGCGATTTTCGTGTGCGACGCTTGCTTCTTGTTCATTGGTGGTCCTCCGGTTCACTCGGAAGGTGTGGCAACCTCGAGCGTGCCTCACGGCACGATCGAGGCGGAGGACCGCCACTGAACTTCCACGACGCCTGGGTCAACCTCCCATCCTGCGGCCGAGCGGGTTCATGTCCAACACCCTGCGATGGGTGCCACAGTTGCAGGC
>JBOGHK010000038.1:0-8026 GCA_050744325.1 Acidimicrobiales bacterium | reverse complement strand
TCGACGGTGAAGTCGACGTGGCCGGGCGTGTCGATGATGTTGACTTGGTGGTCGTTCCAATAACAGGTGGTGGCCGCCGACGTGATCGTGATGCCACGCTCCTGCTCCTGGACCATCCAGTCCATGGTGGCGGCGCCCTCGTGGACCTCACCGATCTTGTAGGTCTTCCCGGTGTAGTAGAGGATGCGCTCGGTCGTCGTGGTCTTGCCCGCGTCGATGTGGGCCATGATGCCGATGTTGCGGGTTCTTTCGAGGGGGTGGGTTCGCTTGGAGCTCATCGTTCGGGTCTCTCGCTACAGGCGCGACAACTGCTTACATACCCGTCTTCGGCGCGGGGGGTGCGGTCAGACGGTCAGGGATCGCGATCAACTGAATTGACTGCCCTCGCATCAGCGAGGGCCTACCGACCTACCAGCGGTAGTGGGCGAACGCCCGGTTCGATTCGGCCATCTTGTGCATGTCGTCGCGGCGCTTGACCGCGCTGCCCACGCCGTTGTTGGCATCGAGCAGCTCGGCCGCAAGCCGTTCGGCCATGGTGCGTTCACGCCGATCGCGAGCGAAGCCGACCAGCCAGCGGATGGCGAGGGTGGTGGCCCGACGGGGCCGAACCTCGACCGGCACCTGGTAGGTGGCGCCACCAACTCGACGGCTCTTCACCTCGAGCTGGGGCTTGATGTTGTCGACGGCGCGCTTGACCACGGCGAGGGCATCGCCGTCGGTCTTGCTCGCAACCACCTCGAGCGCGTCGTAGACGATCTTCTCGGCGACCGACTTCTTGCCTCGCTGCAACACCTTGTTGACGATCTGGGTGACCAGGACCGACCGGTAGACCGGATCGGGCATGAGGTCACGACGAGATGCAGGGCCCCTGCGCGGCATGGGGATCAGCCTTCCTTCTTGGCCCCGTAGCGGCTGCGGGCCTGACGACGGTCGCGCACGCCCGCAGTGTCGAGCGTGCCGCGGATGATCTTGTATCGGACACCCGGGAGGTCCTTCACACGGCCACCACGTACCAGGACGATGGAGTGCTCCTGGAGGTTGTGGCCCTCTCCGGGGATGTAGGCCGTGATCTCCATGCCGCCGGTGAGCCGGACGCGGGCCACCTTGCGCAGCGCGGAGTTCGGCTTCTTGGGCGTGTGCGTGAACACTCGCGTACAGACCCCGCGCCGCTGGGGCGCGCCCTTGAGCGCCGGCGTCTTCATCTTGGTTGTCTTGGACCGGCGGCCCTTGCGGACCAACTGTTGGATGGTGGGCACTCGTAACCTCGCGAGCGACGATGTGGGTAGTGGAAAGGTGTCCGGGGGACAGCGGCTTAGCCGCGCAGGCGCGACGAGACCGACGGGCCATCATAAGGGCGCCCAGGCGCAACGGCAAAGCCAGAAGGGCCGAAATACCGTGCTGGCTCGGCCCCGTTCTCCACTGTTGCACCTGGGCGGATCCCCCAACCGATCACAGCGATTCGAGTGCAGCTGCTGCCGCGAACTGCCGGGCCGCCGTGTCGAGCACCCAGTCGTGGCCCCAACGTGCCAGGGACGGGAAGGCCCGGGAGGCGATCCGCACGGGCGCGCTGACCGCCACCAGCTCGGTCACCACGCGGACCTCGGTCTCCATCTGCCCGGCGCGCATCATGACCCGCGCCCAGCCCTCGAGGTCGCCGGACACCTCCGCTTCGATCAGCTCCGGCTCGACGACCGCCTGGATGTGGATCGCGCACCGCAGCGCGTACGGCAACGGCGGCTGGATCGCGAACTGCCACACCTCGCCGGCCGCCAGCTTGGTCGCTCGGGATTCCCGGACCCACGGCCACCACGACCGGTAGTCGTCGACCCGGCTGAGCATCCCCCACAGCACTGGGCTGCTGACCTCGAAGCAGTAGGTCCGGTCCGACGTGATCTCCACTCCCGCCAAGGTGACACGCATACCAGGACTACCGCTCGCGAACGCCTCCTGGTTTGGCGAACCCCCGCCGATCCCGTGCGCCAGGTTGACGACCAGGGCCGTCGGTGTTCATATGAGAGCGCTCTCACGTGAGAGCGCTCTCATATGATCGCGAGAGGAACTGCGTCATGAGCAACCAGGGCGGATCCCGCGGGTTCCCGGACGGCTTCGTCTGGGGAGTGGCCACCTCGGCCTACCAGATCGAAGGCGGAGTCGAACTCGACGGCCGCGGTGCGTCGATCTGGGACACGTTCGCCGCCCGCGGCGGCACCCGCGACGGCCTGTCGGGCGCGGTCGCCGCGAACCACCGCAACCAGATGCCCGGCGACGTGGCGATGCTGGCCAAGCTCGGCATCCCGGCATACCGGTTCTCGGTCGCATGGCCCAGGGTCCAGCCCGACGGTCGGGGGCCCGCAAGCCAGGCCGGCCTCGACTTCTACCGGGCGCTGGTCGACGAGTGCCTACGGCACGGGATCGAGCCGGTGCTGACGCTCTATCACTGGGACCTCCCTCAGGCCGTCGAGGATGACGGCGGCTGGCCCGTGCGCGACACCGCGTACCGCTTCGCCGACTACAGCACGCTGGTCGCTGACTGTTTGGGCGACCGGGTCCGCCGCTGGACCACGATCAACGAGCCGTGGTGCCCCGCGATGCTCGGGTACGCGTGGGGGATCCATGCTCCCGGACGCACCGAGCCGGGCGCCGCCGTCGCAGCCGCCCACCACCTGCTGCTGGCCCACGGGCTCTCGGTCGACCTCCTGCGGGCGAGGGTCTCGCCGAACGGGAGCACGCCAGGCGCCGGCCCATCGGAGATCGGCATCACGCTCAACCCGTATCCCGTCGTGGCCGCGAGCGGCAGCGACGAGGACCGGGATGCCGCCCGCCGGATCGACGGCTTGGCCAACCGGATCTGGTACGACACGGTGCTGCTCGGCCGCTACCCCGACGACGTGCTCGACGACCTGCGCTCGGTCAGCGACCTGACCCATATCCGTGACGGCGACCTGGCCCAGATCTCGCGGCCGATCGATGCGATGGGCCTCAACTACTACCGCTGCTACCACGTCCGCCACGAACCCGGCGCCTCGGCATCGCCGTCGGCCTGGCCCGGGTCGACCGACGTGGCGTTCACCGACCCCGAGTCCGACACCTCGAACGGCTGGGCAGTCGAGCCCGCGGGCCTCTACGACGCGATCGTGCGGCTGGTGTCCGACTATGACGCTCCACCGCTCTACGTGCACGAGAGCGGGGCGGCGTACCTCGACGACTTCGACGAGCACGGCGAGGTCCGCGACGTCAACCGCATCGCCTACCACGACGCTCATCTGCGAGCGGGGCACGACGCGATCGCCGCGGGAGCCGACCTGCGGGGCTACTTCGTGTGGTCCTACCTCGACAATTTCGAGTGGGCCGAGGGCTACACGCAGCGGTTCGGGATCGTCCACGTCGACTTCGCCACCCAGCGGCGCATCCCCAAGGCCAGCGCCAACTGGTATGCGAAGGTCGTCGCGGCCAACGCCCTCCCCGCCTCGCAGTCGTGAACGCTCGCAGTTCCGGCGTCCCTCAGGTCGGTATCGGGAGCCCCGCGACGCCAGAACAGACCCGTCGGCGCACGCCTAGTGGGGTGTCTCGCAACGCAACGCCGGTAATCGCCGGCCCCCGACGCGCCGATTACCGGGCGAGCGTCACGAGACACCCCACTAGAGAGTGGCGGTCGGCGCCATGAGCGCGTCGCCGAGTCGGGTCTCCGGCCGGTGGACGCTCGAGGACGTCGCGGCGCGGGCAGGGGTCTCACGGGCCACTGCGTCGCGGGTCGTCAACGGCGGGACTCGGGTCGCCGCGGCAACCCGAGCCGCAGTGGAGCAGGCCGTGGACGAGCTGGGCTACGCCCCAAACCGGGCGGCCCGCAGCCTGGCCGGCCAGAGCACCGACACCGTCGCGCTGGTGGTCTCCGAGCCAAGCACGCGGATGTTCGCCGACCCGTTCTTCGCCGGGACGATCCGGGGCATCGCGAGCGGCCTGCGGGCCAGCCGCTACCAACTGGTGCTGCTGATGACCCAGAACGACGCCGACCGCCACCGTGTCGAGCGGCACCTGCTGCGGGGCAACGCCGACGGCGTGTTACTGCTCTCCGTGCGGGCCGACGATCCCATTCCGCCAGGCCTGGTCGAGGCCGGCATCCCGTGCGTGCTCGCCGGGCGTCCTCAGCAAGGGCTGCAGGTCGGGTTCGTGGACGCCGACAACGAGGGTGGCGCCTATCAGGCGGTGCGCCACCTGCTCCAACGGGGGTGTCGCACGGTGGCTACCGTCGCCGGCCCGGCAGACATGGCACCGGGCACGCACCGCCTCGCCGGCTGGCACCGGGCCATGGCCGAGGCCGACGGCCCGACCGCGTCGAGCTTGGTGGCTCGGGGTGACTTCACCGCTCCCAGCGGGCGCGCCGCCACCGTGACCTTGCTCGAGCGCCACCCCGAGGTGGACGGGATCTTCGCGGCGTCGGACCTCATGGCCGTCGGGGTGCTCGACGCGCTCCGCCAGGCGGGTCGACGGATCCCGGAGGACGTCGCTGTGGTCGGCTTCGACGACAGCGAGCTCGCACCGTCGTCGGTCCCGCCGCTGACCACGGTGCGCCAACCCCTCGACGAGATGGGGCGAACGATGGCCGAGCTGCTGGTTGCACTGCTCGACGGCGACGCCGACGTCGAAGGCGTCGTGCTCCAGACCCAACTCGTGGTCCGCGAGTCTGCCTGACCCGTCGAACGGCGACCACCCCGCCTGCTACGAGCGGGACGGGGATGCTTGTGCCTTCGCGGGCGCGGCGCCGTATCGTGGAAACCCGAGCGAGGAGATCGGGTTTACCGAGGAGATCCGTCATGGCATCGATCGTTGGCTTCCCCGACCCGGTCGACGAGGTGTCGGCCCGACTGGTCGCCGCCGGTGTGGTCGCCTTGTCGCTGGTCACGATCCTGTTCGAACAGCCGTGGCTGACCGCCCTGATCGCGTACGGCTTCCTTGCTCGGGTCGTGACCGGCCCGACGCTGAGCCCTCTCGGCCAACTGGTCACCAAGGTCGTCCGGCCGCGGCTGGCGGCCAAGGCCCGGCCGGTGCCCGGGCCTCCCAAGCGCTTCGCCCAGGCCATGGGGGCGGCCTTCTCGCTGACGGCGGCGCTGCTGGCCCTGGTCTTCGGTCTGGAGGGCGCCGCGTACGTCGTGTTGGGCATGCTCGCCGGTGCCGCCACCTTGGAAGCAGTCTTCGCCTTCTGTCTCGGGTGCCGGGTCTTCGCTCTCCTCATGCGGGCCGGCGTCATCCCTGACGAGATCTGCGAACGCTGCGCCGACCTCCGTCTCGGCTCGGCGTGATGCCCGCCTCGACGGCTCAGCCCGAAGATGGCTCGCGGGACTCGCGCCAGACGGTGTAGTGGTCGGCCATGCCGAGCCCGGTGAACGGAAAGATCGGGGCGGGCAGCAGTGCCAACTCGCCCACCATTCGCACCAGCACGAACGTGTAGGCCGAGCCGATCACCACGGCGATCGCCCGGGCCTTCCAGTTCTCGGGGCCGTCGGCCCGCAGTGCGGCGATGCCCCCGGCCCCGATGCCCGCGACGATGCCGGTCACGGCGTCGCCGGCGACAGCAGACACCGGGATGCCGACCAGCAGGCTCAGCCCCATCGCCTTGACCACCGCGTTCGGCGCCCGCGGATGCTCGGACATGAAGGCCAGCACGACGAACACGAACGGGATCAACGCCAGCCCGAAAGCCAGGGCGGCGGCTGCATTCGGACCGCCCGGGTCGTCGCTGTCGGAGGCGATGGACACCAGCCCGGCCAGCATCGACCAGTAGGCGAGCACCAGCAGCAACGTCGAGACCAGGATGGCGCGCCACTTCTTCTGCGGCGCCAGCGGCTCGGCCCCGGCCGGCCGTCTGGCGCCGTGGAACAGGCGGACCTTCGCCATCAGATGCCCCGAGCCACCGTTCAACCCTTGACGGCGCCCGCGGTGAGGCCCCGCACGAAGTAGCGCTGCAGCGAGAAGAACACCACCAGTGGCAGCGTCATCGTCAGGAACGCTGCGGAGGTCAGCAGGTGCCAGTCTTCGCCGCGCGGCCCCACCAGGTTCGCGAGGGCGATCGTGAGGACCCGGGTATCACGGGTGCCGCCGAGGAAGACGTAGGCCACCAGTAGGTCGTTCCAGACCCAGAGGAACTGGAAGATCGCGAACGCCGCCAGCGCGGGGACCGACAACGGGACGATGAGACGCCAGAAGATCGTGAAGTGGTCGGCACCGTCGATCTTGGCCGACTCGATGATCGACGACGGCAGGGCCCCGATGTAGTTGCGCAGCAGGTAGGTCGCCAGCGGCAGCCCGAAGGCCGCATGAGCGAGCCACACCCCGAGGAACGTTCCGTTGAGGTTCAGGTCGGGGAAGAACTGCCAGCTGCCGATCGTCGCGCCCTCGGTGTAGAGCCGCAGGATCGGGATCAGCGCCATCTGCAGGGGGACGACCATCAGCCCCACGACCAGCACGAACATCACGTACCGGCCGCGGAACTCCATCCACGAGAACGCATAGGCCGCGAACGCCGCGATCGTGATCGGGATCACGGTCGCGGGGACCGCCACGGCCACGCTGTTCAGGAAGGCATTCTGGAAGCCCTGGGTATCGAGCGCCAGGCGGTAGTTCTCGAGCGTCCACTCCGACGTGCGGAAGGGGTGCCCGAGCGCCGTCCACCAACCGGTGGTGTCGACCAATGCCTCGGGCCGGAACGAGGTGATGATGACGCCGAGCGCGGGGATGATCCACAGGGCGACGATCACGAGGATCGTGATCCGGGTGAACCAGCCACCCTCGCGTAGACCCACGGTGGTGGCCTCGCTCGGCGCCGGCGCTGCTTCGACGTCGGCCGGGAGTGGTGCAGCCAGGCTCATCGGATCGCCTCCTGCTGGCGGAACTGACGGACGTTCCAGATCATCACCGGCACCACCGCGAGGAACAGCACCACGGCGATGGCTGCGCCGCGGCCGTCGTGGTTGCGGACGAAGAACCACTGGATCATGCGCTCGGCGATGACCTCGGTGCCCTCCGTCTCGGCGTTGCCCATAACGAACACGATGTCGAAGACCTTCATGGCGTTGATGACCATGTACGTGCCGACCACGACGATGGTGGGCAGGATGCTGGGGACGATGATGCGCCGGAACACCTGGAGCTCGGACGCCCCGTCGATGCGGGCGGCTTCGATGATCTCGTCAGGGATGGACTTGATCGCAGCCGACAACACCACCATGGCGAAGCCGGTCTGCATCCAGACCATGACCACCATCAGCAGGAAGTTGTTCCACGGCGTCTGCTGCATCCACGGCGTCGGCTCCATGCCGAGGCCACTCTTGATGCCGTTGAGCAAGCCGACGTTGTTGCCGAATCCCTCCGGGCGGAAGCTGTAGATCAACCGGAAGGTGATCGCCGCGCCTGCGAACGAGATCGCCATCGGCAGGAAGATCACCGACTTCGCCAGCGCCTCACCCCGGCGGAGACGGTCGGCCAGCGTCGCGAAGACCAGGCCGATGCTCACGCCGAACAGCGGCACCAGCACGATCCACAACGCCGTGTTCCGCATCGATCGCAACATCGAATCGTCGGTGAAGATGAAGTCGTAGTTGTCGAAGCCGACCCACTCGTCGCCCGTCGCGTCCTTCAGGCTGAGGATCAGCGTGTTGATCACCGGATAGAGCAGGAAGACGCTCAGGATCACCAGCGCCGGCCCGACGAAGACATACGGCCGCACGCCTTCCCGCAACCGCTCGGGCAGCTGGTCGGTCAGCAGGTTCATGCCCCAGAACAGGGCGAACACCCCGCCGACACCCACGATGATGGCCACCCCGATCACCAGGAACCGGTTGGCGTCGGCGTCGCGCAGGAAATCGAACGTGCTCCACAGGGCCGCGAATCCGAGCAGCGGGATCGCGAACGCCCCGACGAGGCGCAGCAGGGAGAGACCGGCGAGCGTCAGCGCCCCCGCGGACGGTCGCTCCGGTTCAGGTTCCGCCTCCACGACTTCAGGCGCTGGTTCGTCGACCTGCGTGCTCATAGG
>JBOGHK010000037.1:0-3843 GCA_050744325.1 Acidimicrobiales bacterium | reverse complement strand
CGCCCGAGGCGCTCGCCGCGCAGGCGGGCCGCCTGGCCGACCATCTCGACGCCTACCCCGACCTCGGCCTCCACGACGTCGCCTGGTCCCTGATCACCTCCCGTGCCACGCTCGACCACCGCGCCGTGGTCACCGCCCACCACCCCACCGACGCCATCACCGCACTACGCGCCCTAGCAACAGGCCAACCAGACCGCCGGGTCGTGGCCCGCCAGGTCAGCGACGGCGCCGGGTCCAGGTCCGGTGGCGTGGTGCTGGTCCTTCCGGGCCAGGGCTCGCAATGGGCAGGGATGGGTCGCGGGCTCGCCGACGCGTTCCCGGTGTTCCGCGGCGCACTACAGGCCTGCGAGAGCGCTCTGGATCCATGGGTGGACTGGTCCTTGACCGAGGTGGTGTGTGGGGAGTCCGACCAGTGGTTGAAGCGCGTGGACGTCGTACAGCCTGCGCTGTTCGGCGTGATGGTCTCGCTGGCCCACCTGTGGCAGTCGTTCGGCCTCGACCTGGTGGGCGTCGTGGGCCATTCCCAGGGCGAGATCGCCGCGGCACACCTGGCCGGGGCCCTCTCGCTAGAGGATGCCGCCCAGGTGGTAGCGGTCCGCTCCCGGCTGGTGGCGCGGCTCTCCGGTCGTGGGGGAATGGTGTCGGTTGCGGTCTCGGAAGCCCAGGCCCGGGCGCTGGTGGAGCCGTGGGCCGGCCAGGTGGGGGTCGCAGCGGTGAACGGGCCCGGCTCGGTGACCGTCTCGGGCGACGACGCCGCACTCGACGAGCTCCTTGGTGCCTGTGCGGCCCAGGGGGTCCGGGCGAGCCGGGTCGCGGTGGACTACGCAGCCCACTCCCACCAGGTCGAGGCGCTGCGAGACGAGTTGCTCGAGGCCGTCGGGGGCGTCGAGCACCATGCCTCGCGGGTCCCGTTCTGGTCGACCGTGACCGGCGCCGAGCTCGACACGCACAGCTTGGATGCCGCCTACTGGTATCGGAACCTTCGTGAGCCTGTGCAGTTCGAGGCCACGATCCGCGCTGTGGCCGACGGTGGGCACGGGCGCGGGATCTTCGTGGAGCCCAGCCCTCACCCGGTCCTGACCGCTGCCGTGCAACACACCCTCGAGCACCTGGACGTCTCCGGGATGGCGGTCGGCACGCTGCGGCGCGGCGACGGTGGCTCCGCCCGGATGGTCGCCGCCGTTGCCCAGGCCTGGGTCCACGGCGCAACCGTCGACTGGCGCACGCTGTCGACCCCCTCGACGGCCTATCCGGTCGACCTTCCGACCTACGCCTTCCACCATGATCGCTACTGGCCGGACGTCCCGATCCCGGTCGCCGAGCCGAAGACCTCGTTGCTCGGAGCGGCGTGGGAACCGATAGCGATGGAGCCTCCGGCTACCGGCGGGCGGTGGGCCGTGGTCGACGCGCTCTCGGCAGCTGTCACCGATGGCCCGGTCCCGGAGGCCGTCGTGTGGCCGGTTTCCGTCGAGCTGGGCGGCGACGACGTCGCCGAGCTCTCCCATGAGCTGGTGCTCCGAGCCCTGGGGTGGGTGCAAGGGTGGCTGGCGGACCAGCGGTTCGCCGAGTCGCTGCTGGTCGTAGTCACCAAGGGCGCGGTCGTGGTCGACGGCGACGCCAACCGGGGTCCGGCAGCCGTGGTCGCGGCACCGGTGTGGGGCCTCGTGCGGTCGGCCCAGTCCGAGAACCCGGGACGCTTCGTCCTGGTGGACGTGGACGACGACGACCAGTCGATGGCCACCCTGCCCGCGGCCGTGCAGTGTGGGGAGCCTGAGGTCGCAGTACGCCGGGGGCGGTTGTGGAGCCGACGTCTGGTCCGGGTGGGCCCGTCGCCGTCGTCCCGAACGTCGACCCGCCCCAAGGCGGCTCCGGCGTTGCCAACGACACCGGCCACGACGGACTCGGCAGATGACGGCCGGCTGCCCCCCGGCGAGTCCGGCTTCGATCCAGAAGGTGCGGTGCTGGTCACCGGTGGCACGGGGACGCTGGGCGGCCTGGTGGCGCGGCATCTGGCCGAGGTCCATGGCGTGCGCTCGTTGGTGCTGACCAGCCGGCGCGGCCGGGACGCTCCTGGTGCCGCCACCCTGGTGGCCGAGCTGGAGGCCCTCGGTGCCGAGATCTCGGTCGTGCCTTGCGATGCGGCCGACCGTAAAGCGCTCGCCGGCGTCATCGCCGACCTGCCGGCGACTCGGCCGCTGCGGGGCGTGGTCCATACCGCCGGGGTCATCGACGACGGTGTGGTCTCGGCGCTCACGCCGGACCAGCTCGACACGGTGTGGCTGCCCAAGGCGCTCGGCGCGTGGCATCTCCACCAGCTCACTCGGGACCTGGATCTGACCCAGTTCGTCGTTTTCTCGTCGACGGCCGGGTGGCTCGGCGCGGCGGGCCAGGCGAACTACGCCGCGGCCAGCGTCTTCCTCGACACCCTGATGGAGCATCGGCACTCCTTGGACCTGCCCGGCACCTCGGTGGCGTGGGGACTGTGGGACGAGCCCAGCGGCCAGACGGGCCATCTCGACGGCCCTGACCTGGCCCGCATGCGGCGTTCCGGGGTCGTCCCGTTGACGATCGCCGACGCGCTCGACCTGTTCGACGAGGCCGTCCAGCATCCACCGGTCGTCGCTGCGCTGCGCCTCGATCTCGGTGCGCTGCGGGACGCCGCCCGCACCGCGTCGCCGATCCCCACTCTGTGGCACAGCATGGTCGAGCCCGTCGTCGCCACACGACGGGCCGCCGCCGAGCCCGACGTCGCCGCTCCCGCCTCGGCGTTGGCCAGGCGGCTTGCCGGAGTCGGTGAATCCGAACGCCAAGGCGCGCTGTCCGAGGTGGTGCGTGCGGAGGTCGCCGTCGTGCTGGGGTACCGCAGCCCGGACGCCGTCGACACCCGCCGTGCCTTCAAGGACCTGGGGTTCGACTCGCTGACGGCGGTTGACCTGCGCAACCGGCTCGCCGTCCTCACCGGCCTGACTCTGCCGACCACACTGGTCTTCGACCATCCCACGGTCGACCGGCTGAGCCGTGAGCTCGATGCCCGGCTGGCACCCGCGGAGGCGTCAGCTGACGAGGAGGCACTCCTTCACCTCTCCCGGCTCGAAGGCCTCCTTTCGTCGCTCACCCCGGACGGGGCCGCACTCCAGGACGTCCAGGCCGGTCTTCGTCGGGCCCTCGCTCGGCTGGCGGGGTCGGACCCGCCCGGCGATCGGCGGATCGACGACGAGCTGTCGACAGCTGACGCTCAGGAGGTGCTCGACCTCATCGACCGGGAATTCGGCCAGGCCGCAGGCTCGTGACCGACGACCGACTGCTCACCTATCTCAAGCGGGTGACGGCCGACCTGCACCATGCTCGGGCGCGGCTGCACTCGCTGGAAGCCAAGGAACCGGAGCCGATCGCGATCGTCGGTGTGGGGTGCCGTTTTCCGGGTGGGATCGTGTCGCCGGAGGACTTGTGGGATCTGATGGCTGGTGGGCGCGATGTGGTGTCGAGTTTCCCGGAGGATCGCGGCTGGGAGGCGCTGGTCGACGCTGATGCCGGTGACCTGACCGGCGATGACGGTGACGACGGTGGCGACGGTGACGGCGGCGGCGACGGTGACGGCGACGACGGTGGTGGGGGTGGATTCGTCGCGGGGCGTGGCGCGGACGGTGGGGGGGGTGGGGGTTCGTTTCCGCGTCGTGGTGGGTTCTTGGATGATGTGGCGGGGTTTGATGCGGGGTTGTTTGGGGTGTCGCCGCGTGAGGCGTTGGCGATGGATCCTCAGCAGCGGTTGTTGTTGGAGGTCGCCTGGGAAGCGGTGGAGCGGGCGGGGATCGACCCGTTGTCCCTGCGGGGTAGCGACGCCGG
>JBOGHK010000036.1:0-48772 GCA_050744325.1 Acidimicrobiales bacterium | reverse complement strand
CTCCCCCTGGCGTTGGCAGATCTGGGACTGATCGACGAGTACGAGTTCGTTGTGCAGCCGGTCCTTGCCGGACACGGGCCGACGTTGCTCGCCGGTCTGCGCGAGCGCATCCAGCTCGAGCTCGTGGATCGCCTTGAGTTCCGGTCGGGGGCGGTCGCCCTGCGATACCGGCGCACGCGAGTTGCCGCTTGACGTGATTTGTCCGGGCACGTTGGCCGCTGCCTCGCGACGGAACGACGGCTGCGGTCGGCGTTCGGTCGCGACCGAACGCTCAGCCTGCGTGACCCAGTCCGCCGAATCCGTGACGCTCCACGCGGATACCGGACGGTACGGCTGCCGGCGGCGTGGGGATGTCGCCGGCATGATCGACTGGTGCCCAGTGGCTCGACCGACCAGCTACTCGTCTCCACGATGGTGATCAGGCGAACTTCAAGGGCTGCGCTGTGGTGCCGGCCGTCATAGCGTCGCGGCAAGACTGCGCCAATGCTCGCCGGCGGACCCTTCCCCGGGGTGCGCTGGTGGGCCATTGCCATGACCGGAATCGAAGCTTCGACCTCTCCCTCTCCCTTGCCGCGCTGGTTCGGACCTAGAGCCAGCCCAGATGACCCGGCCGTCTCGGCCCTGATCGACCGCGTCGCGCGCTGGGCCGGATGGGCAGACATCGGCGGTGGGTTCAACCTCAACGTGCGGATAGACGCTGAGCCGCCGGTTGTCCTCCGGGTTCATAGGCCCTGGGTCCGCCGCGGGCGGGTAGCGGGACTGCGGCGCCTGCGGGAGCGGCTCCAGCGGACGCAGGTCCGCGTCGCTCGGCCGATTCGGATTTCCGGCCGCGACCTCATGAGGGTCGCTGATCGTTGGGCTGAATTTGAGGAGTTCATCGGTCACGTCCAGCCACGGGCGGGCGAGGACTCCTACGTCCGCCTATTCGAGGAGCTCGGACGTCTTCACACTGCGCTCAAAGCAGTCTGGGAGCCCAGTCCGCCCGAACCCCTCGACGACCACAGAACATTCGGGCAACTGCGTTACTCGGGCGGCTTCACACGCCGCAGGCTGGGACCCGGCAGCGAGCCGGTCGTGGGTCGGATGCGCCAACTGACTGGCGAGCTCTCCAAGCTCCGGCAGGAGGTCGAACTGCCATGCACTCCGATTCATGGTGACTACAAATTGGGCAACACGGGAGAACTGTCAGACGGCACTTGGGCCACCTTCGACCTGGATTTCGCGAGGGTCAGGGAGCGGCTGTACGACATCGCGGCCAGCCTGCACCACGTCGCACAGAGCGGCGAATTGCTCGAGCCGCGACGACTGCTCGACGCCTACGAAAGTACGGCTCCGGAACCGCTAACTCCCGACGAGCACCGATGGCTCCCCGGGGCTCTAGCCCTTATATCCTTGCACTGGGCTGCCACCGCAGGACTCGTGGGCGACGGCATCCGCGAGGCCGAGAGCGCAATGACCGCCGCCGAGGTCTGGTGGTCGCGCCGGGCTGAACTCTCGTCGTAGTCCGACGGCCGCGCTCGCGGACTGGAGTTCTCTCGGCCGAGCTCCGACTCAACTGAAGCGGCTGGCACGTCGCGCTAATCAACCTCTGCGATGAGCGTGGAGGAGCGTACCCTCGGGCTTCCTTAGCCTCCCAGTCCGGCCGGCAGTCGCATAAGTGCCGATACGGAGCGTTTCCAGTGGGCTCGAACTTGGCGGAGTACCGCCCGGTATCGCTCCGAGCTGAAGTGCCCCAGATCGACGGCTCTGGGTCGCCCCTCCGGATGCCGCAACGGCACGCCAGTCTCACTCACCGTGGCGTAGGTGGGGCCAGTTCGGGCTGTCACCCGGGGCCAGATGAAGCCGTCATTCCAAGCCACAGCGTCCTGTTCAAGTTCACCGCGGGAACCAGCGGCCAGCAGGTGGCCGAGCTCTCGGCGGGGTTGAGCTCCCTGCCGGTGTCCATACCTGAGATCCGGGCCTACCGTCACGGCCCGGACGCCGGGATCCTGGACACCAGCTGGGACTATACGGTGATCGGCGACTTCGATTCCGCCGAGGAGTTCTTCACCTACCGGGAGCACCCGCTGCACCAGAAGCTGATCCGGGAGCACGTGGAGCCCATCACCATGGAGCAGGTCTCGGTCCAGCTCCAGCTGGACTGAGACCCGCTCGTCCGCGGTTCAGGCCAGCTCGGCCTGGAGGATCTCCGCCGTGGGGCGCCGGGCCCCGAAGCGGGCAGTGATGGTGCTGAGCAGGGCCACGGCGACGCCGGTGCCCGGCACCACGGCGAGCAGCTGCCAGGCCTGCACGTCCGACGCCGTGCCGCCCAGTGCGGCCACCAGCGCCAGGCCTCCGGGGATCCCCAGCAGCGCCCCCAGCAGTGCCGGGAGCACCTGGGCCAGGGACAGCCCGAGGCCGATCTGCCCGGGCGTGGCCCCGAGGGCCTGGGTCAGGGCCGCGGCGTGACGGGTGTCAAGTGCCGTCGTCCAGGTGATGAACACCGCGTTGACCGCGGCCAGGGTCAGCAGCATCACCACCAACACCAGCAGCACCTGGTTCAGGTACTCGGTCCGGACGTCCTCCAGCCGGCCGACCATCCCCACGAAGCTCTCGCTTTCGACACTGGCGTGAGCCGACAGCGCTGCGACGAGCCCGCTGACGGTGACCGCGATGCTGGCGACGCCGAGCACCACGCGGCGGGGACGCCGGGCCAGCACCCGCAGCCCCACAAGCAGCGGGACCGGCAGCCGTGCCGACACGGCGATCAGCCAGGCCGTGCGCCGAGGGGCGCGCGCCGTGTCGGCCAGCGCCAGCACGGTGCTGGTGCGGGCGGCGCGGCCGGCCGGAACGCTCGTGGCCAGGATCACGACCCCCAGCGCTATGGCCGCCACCACCCCGACGGTCGAGGCGGTGAGCGGTGGCACCTCCGCACTGCCCAGCAGGCTGGCGGCCGGGTCGACCAGGAGGGGGGCCAGGGCTCGACCGACCCAGCTCCCGACCGTGGCCGCGACCAGCGCCAGGACCATGTACTCGGCTAGCAGCACCACGGCCACCAGAGCGGGAGTGCCGCCGATGGCCTTGAGCAGCCCCACCCGCCGGCTCTGGTCGGCCATCCGCCCCCCGACCAGCACCGCGACGCTGGCCACAGCGAGCACCGCCAGCAGCGAGCCGCCGGTCACCAGGCCCTGTCGTGCCGACCTCGTGATCTCGGTGGCGTCGTCGCGGATCTCCTGCCACGGGTACAGTCCTGGCCCCGAGTGCTGGCAGGGCTGGTCGGGTGGACAGGCGTCGTTGGCCTCGGCGAACGCCGGGGCGCTCGACGGGTCGTCGAGCCGCAGGTTAAGCAGGTAGGACAGCCCTTCGGGCTGGTGGGCCAGGCTCCGCACGTGCCCCTGCGTCATCCAGACCAGGCCGGGGCTCTGCACCACACAGTCCAAGGGCGGATCGGAGCCGCCGGCACTGCAGAGCACGACTTGGTGGATCTCGGCCTCCTCAGGCGAGATCTCGTCGAGCGGCGGACCGATGTAGCACGGCACCTGGCAGGATTCGGGGGACATCGCCGCGGTGACCGCCACGCCGACCACCGGGAACGACCGGCCGTTCAGGGTGACGGGATCACCTTCGCCGATGCCCAGCGCGTCGGCGAAGGTGGCCTCCACCACGACACCGCCGTCGCGCACCCAGCTCCCTTCGGTCACCTCAGGCTGGTCGATCGACGCCGACGCCGGGTCCCGCCCGATGGCCTGCACGTCCACCGTCTCTCCGCCCACCTCCATGACCGCCCCGATGGCCGGGTACGGCCCGCTGTGGTCGACGACACCGGCGACGCCGGTGAGGGCCTCCAAGGCGGTCAGGTCGGCGGGCTCCCCCTCGGGCGACGGCAACACGCCGGCCACCACGTCGGGCCCGGCCGTGGCCTCCCGGGTGCTCTGGTAGGGGTCCCGGGCGGCATCCTGCAGGACCAGCCCGAGGGTCAAGGTGGTGGTGGCCGCGGTGATGGCCACCAGCAGGAGCACCGCCTCCACCGGACGGCGTCGCAGGTCCCGCAGCGCGAGGCGGCCGATCAGCAGGGCCCGGCCCATCGCTCAGCCCTCCAACCCGACGAGGGCGGCGAGCTGGCCCGTGGTGCCCCCGGTGAGTCGCGTCTCGTCCACGAAGGCGCCATCGCGCATCGAGATCAGCCGGTCGGCGGTGGCCGCGATCCGCTCGTCGTGGGTCACGATGACCAGGGTCTGGCCCGCGTCGTGCAGGCTCTCGAACAGCCGCAGGACCTCGAGGGTCGCGGCGCTGTCGAGGTTGCCGGTGGGCTCGTCGGCCAGGAGGACCCGCGGCTCGTTGCTCAGGGCCCGGGCGACCGCCACCCGCTGGCGCTGGCCGCCGGACAGCGCTGCCGGGAGGAAGCCGGCCCGGTCGGCGAGCCCGACCCGGTCGAGGAGCTCGGTGGCCCGCCGGCGGACGGCCCGCGGGGAGCTCCCCGCGAGCAGCGCTGGCAGCTCGACGTTCTCCAGCGCGGTCAGCTCGTCCATCAGGTGGAAAGCCTGGAACACGAAGCCGACCACGGTACGTCGGAGCCGGGCCAGGGCCTTCTCGCTCATGCGGTCGATGCGGCGCCCGTCGAGCTGGACCTCCCCCTCGGAAGGCCGGTCCAGGCCGCCCAGGAGGTGCAGCAGCGTGGACTTCCCGCAGCCGCTGGGGCCCATCACCGCCACCGTCTCGCCGCCGACGACGTCCAGGTCGACGCCGTCGACCGCCCGCACCAGCGCCTGTCCACTGCCGTACTCCTTGCGCAACCCCCGGGTCCGCAGCACCCATCCGTCCGCCGTGTCGCTCACGATCCGCTCCTCCGATGCGTCAAGTTCCTTCGGTCGGTCCAACTCCGTTCGCACGCCTCTAGCCAGCGCAGGTCGGCCTGCAGCCGCAGCACGATGCCCTCCAGCAGCAGCGCCGCCTCGGACCCGTCGGGCTCGGCCATGGCGGCGCGCTGGGCGTCGCGCAGCCGGCGCAGCAGCTCGCGGCGCTGGGCGTCGACGATGCCCAGCGGGTCGGCCAGCCGGGTGGTGGCCGCCGCCACCAGCTTGAGGTGGAACTCGGCCAGGTCGGGCTTGGGCCAGCTCACCTCGACGAGCCACTCGCCTACGCGCTCCTCCCCCTCGGCGGTGAGGGCGTACACCTTGCGGTCCGGACGGTCGGCGGCCGTGGGCGACCGCTCCGAGGTCACCAGGCCGGCCTTCTCCAGCCGGGTGAGCGTGACGTAGACCTGTCCGGCGTTCATCGCCTCGCCGAGCGGGCCCAGGGCGTGTCGCAACCGCGCCCGCAGTTCGTACCCGTGCGACGGCTCCTTGGCCAGCATCGCCAGCACCACTTCCTGCCGCATGGACCCTCCGATCTAACCGTTAGCTATAACCTAACGGTTATATGTCACGAAGGCAAGGATGAGTTGCCGCTTGACGGGAGGCGCCGAACCGGCGGGTCAGGGCCGGAGGATGACGGCCTGGTGGGGAGCCAGGCTGCCGGTGTACGGCGCCGCCTCGCCCCCGCCGTCGCTCGCCAGCTCGACGTGCCAGGTCCCGGCGGCGTCGCTCGACGGTGGGTCGAAGGGACGGGCCGCGGCGGCGTAGTTGACCGCCACCACCCGCCGGTCACCGGTCGCCGGGTCGTGGCGCTCCCAGGCCAGGACGTCGTCAGGCGTGCCCGGCGGGAGCATGGTCTGGTCGCCGCACCGCAGGGCCGGCGACGACCGCCGCACCGCCAGCAGGCGCCGGTACAGGTGCAGGATCGATGTGGGGTCGTCGCGCAGCGCCTCAACTGCAGCCGCTGGTGGAGCCGCAGGACGGGCAGGCATGGCAGGAGCCGGCCCGCTGCATCTGGACGCCGCACTGCATGCAGTACGGCGCGTCAGCGTTGGTCGCGGCCGGGGGGCGCACCGCCGGACTATCGGACACCGGCTTCGTGTCGGTCACCCCCGCCCGCTCGAGCAACGAGGGCTCGCGCGGAGCGTCGTCGCTGGTCAGCAGCGGCGACGACGAGTCGATCGATGGTGGGTCGGCGGGGACGTCGTGGCCCTGGCGGGTCTCGATCACGGTCTCCTCGACGCCCGGCAGCGTCGGCTGGGTGCGTTCGCCGGTGGTGAGGATGCCGAGCTCGGCCCGCTCTTCGTAGCTCAGGTAGTCGACCGCCAGCCGACGGAAGATGTAGTCGAGGATCGACGTCGCGATGCGGAGGTCGGCGTCGTCGGTGATGCCCGCGGGCTCGAAACGGGTGTTGGTGAACGCCTCGACGAACTTCCGCAGCGGCACGCCGTACTGCAGGCCGTAGCTGACCGATACCGAGAATGCATCCATCAGGCCGGCCAGGGTCGAGCCCTGCTTGGACACCTTCAGGAAGACCTCGCCAGGACGCCCGTCGGCGTACTCGCCCACGGTGACGAACCCCTTGCAATCGGCCACCCGGAACTCGAAGGTCCGCGAGACCCGGTTGCGGGGCAGCTTCTCCTGCACCGGCACCTTGATGATCTTTTCGATCACGCGGGTTGCCGCTTCGGCCGGGAACAGGGTCGCGTCGGGTTCGACCCCGGGCTGGTCGCTGGTCTTGGCAGCCTCCTTCTTGGCGGTCGACAGCGGCTGGCCGACCTTGCAGTTGTCGCGGTAGATCGCGATGGCCTTGACGCCCATCCGCCACGCGTCGATGTGGAGCTCTTCGACGTCGGTGACCGTGGCCTCCTCGGGCATGTTGACGGTCTTGGAGATCGCGCCCGAGATGAAGGGCTGGACCGCCGCCATCATCTTCACGTGACCCAGGTAGTGGATGGTGTTGTCGCCCATCGAGCAGGCGAACACCGCCATGTGCACGTCGGTGAGGTGCGGTGCCCCCACGATCGACTTGTGCTCGTCGATGTAGGCGACGATCTCGTCGACCTGTGACGCGTCGTAGCCCAACCGGCGCAGGGCCCGCGGCACGGTCTGGTTGACGATCGACATGGTGCCGCCGCCCACCAGCTTCTTGAGCTTGACCAGACCGAGGTCGGGCTCGATCCCCGTGGTGTCGCAGTCCATCATCAAACCGATCGTCCCGGTCGGAGCGAGGACCGAGGCCTGGCTGTTGCGGACGCCGAACTGCTCGGCCATCTCGCAGGCGTCGTCCCAGCTCTCCTGAGCGGCGGAGAGCAGCTCGGGCGGCACGAGCTCCTCGTCGATGTGGGCCGCGGCCTCCTGGTGCTGGACCAGCACCCGCTGCATGTGCTCGCGGTTCTCGGTGTACCCGGCGAACGGGCCCATCCGTGAGGCGATGCGAGCCGACACCTCGTAGGCATGCCCGGTCATCAGCGACGTGATCGCGGCGGCGTAGGCCCGGCCCTGCTCGCTGTCGTAGGGCAGGCCGAGAGCCATCAGCATCGCCCCGAGGTTGGCGTAGCCGAGGCCAAGCTGACGGAAGCGCCGTGAGGTCTCGGCGATGGACTCCGTCGGGTAGTCGGCCCGCCCGACCAGGATCTCCTGGCCACAGAACACGACCTCGACCGCATGCCGGAAGCCGTCGACGTCGAACGTGCCGTCCTCCTCGAGGAACGTCAGCAGGTTCAGGCTGGCCAGGTTGCACGCCGAGTCGTCGAGGTGCATGTACTCGCTGCACGGATTGCTTGCGTTGATGCGCCCGGTGTTGGCAGCGGTGTGCCAGCGGTTGATGGTCGTGTCGAACTGCATCCCCGGGTCGGCGCAGTCCCACGCGGCCTCGCAGAGCTGGCGGAACAGATCGCGTGCAGCGATGGTCTTGACCACCTTGCCGGTCTTCACCTCGCGGAGGTGCCAGTCGCCGTCGTCGACCACGGCCTCCATGAACTCGTCGGTGACCCGTACTGAGTTGTTGGCGTTCTGGTACTGGATCGAGTGCGAGTCACGCCCGTCGA
The DNA here is from genome assembly GCA_050744325.1 of Acidimicrobiales bacterium. Lineage (GTDB taxonomy): Bacteria > Actinomycetota > Acidimicrobiia > Acidimicrobiales > VFJN01 > DASXTK01. Next base: position 40,890 of record JBOGHK010000036.1, on the reverse strand, counting down.
GATCCATGTCAAAGCCGGCGTCGCGCAGGACCCTGGCCTTGCGCTCCTCCAGCGCCTTGCACCAGATGAACTCCTCGACGTCGGGGTGGTCGATGTCGAGGATGACCATCTTCGCCGCCCGACGGGTCTTCCCACCGGACTTGATCGTGCCCGCCGACGCGTCAGCGCCGCGCATGAAGCTCACAGGCCCCGACGCCGTGCCCCCGCCACGGAGCAACTCGACCGACGAGCGGATCCGCGACAGGTTCACGCCGGCGCCGGAACCACCCTTGAAGATGACCCCTTCCTCTCGGTACCAGTTGAGGATCGAGTCCATCTCGTCGTCGACGGACAGGATGAAGCACGCGCTCGCCTGCTGCGGGACGCCCTTCACGCCGATGTTGAACCACACGGGGCTGTTGAAGGCGGCCTTCTGGGTCACGAGGACGTGCTTCAGCTCGGCATTGAATGTCTCGGCTTCGCGCTGATCGGTGAAGTAACCACCTTCGACACCCCACCGAGTGACGGTGTCGGCGACGCGGTCAATGACCTGACGCAGCGACCACTCGCGTTGGGGTGTGCCCAGGGTGCCACGGAAGTATTTCTGGGCGACGATGTTCGAGGCGTTCTGCGACCACGAAAGGGGAAATTCGACGTCGGTCTGCTCGAAAGCGACAGAGCCGTCGCGGAAGTTGGTGATCCTGGCGTCACGCCGACCCCACTCGACCTCGTCGTAGGGGTGGACGCCCACCGTAGTGAAGTGGCGACGGAGGCCGATGCCTGTCTGCTCGGGAGCGAGTGCCATGAGTTCCTCCAGTACCTCTTCCAGCGACGATGCCGGGCGTCAGGTGCGACCACAACCTCTTGTGGCCTAGGCCCGCCGATGCCCTACAGGCACCACAAGATGTAGAACCCGAATTACACCATCGTAACTACACCGGTGTCAACGCTCTCGCGAGAAGAAGGCTCTACCTGCGACGACGCCCGCCGCAGCTGACCACGCTACGTGGCAGGCGACCGAACGCCGCTCGAGCCACCCCCGACCGGTGCGACCGGCCCGGCGCGAACTCGCAGGTTGGATAAGGCCGCAGCCCCCCGCCGACCGGCAGCGGTGTACGTCCTTGCTCCAAGGAGTCGCTCAGCAGCCCACCAAAGACACGGAAGCGACAGCCACCATTCCGCTCATCCGCGCCAGGGCACAGTGCACGACTGCCAACCTATGGGCCACACCTTGTGGACCGCTAGGGGAACATCCTGTGAATTGAAGGTGGATTACTCGCGACTTCTTCCACAGCGTGCGAACTTGAGGCACGCAATTTTCCACCACGGAACGCGGTCGCGGTCGACTACGGTCGAGGAGTGAGGCTGATCCTGGCTACGGAGAGTGCAAGGCCACCATCATCGGCCGACAGCGACACGCTGGGGGCCGGCACCACCACGGCCTGTGGGGATGATGTGGAGATCTCCACGTCGGAAGGGGTGGATGCCGACGTTCCCGGCCAGTTGCTCCGGCTGGTCGCGCGTGAGGATCGCCCCCCACCTCCGGACCGCCCGTGGGTCGTGCTCAACATGGTCTGCTCGGCGGACGGAGCAGCAGCTGGCGTCGAGGGTCGATCGGCGTCCCTCAGTGGAGACGCCGATCGCCACCTGTTCCATGCGTTGCGCTCGGTGTCCGACATCATCCTGGCCGGAGCGAGCACGGTGCGGGCCGAGAACTACGGCGCCGCTCGTCTGGTCGCGGGGGCCGAGTCGTTGCGCGCCGAGCAAGGCCAGGCACCGCTCCCCCGGCTCGCCGTGGTCACGGGAAGCCTCCGCCTCGACCCCGCCGCCCGGCTGTTCCAGGAGGCACCGCCCGAGTCGAGGCCGATCGTGCTCACATCGACCGACGCATCGACCGGAGCCCCCGAACGGTCAACGGCGTTGGCGAGCGTGGCCGATGTCCGCAACGTCGGGACGACCGCCCTCGACTGGACGGCGGCGCTACGGCTCCTGCGCCGCGACTACGACGCTCGGATGCTGCTCGTCGAGGGCGGGCCGACCGTCAACGCCCAACTCGTCGAGCACGACCTCGTGGACGAGCTCTGCCTGACGATCTCGCCGCTCCTGGTCGGGGGCTCCGCCCAGCGGATCCTGGCCAGCCTGCCAGCCGTCGCCCCGCGCCCGATCGTCCTCGACCGGGTGTTCGAGGACCGAGGGTTCCTACTGCTCCGCTATCTGCGCCGCCGCGTCTAGCACCGGTCCACCGACCGTCGCCGACCGCCGCGCTGCGTAGTCACCTCACCTCGTAGTGGGCCAGGTTCGCCTTGGTCGGTGAGGAATAACGCCCAGAGTGACGGGTTTCACCGCAGCGCGACGTCATTATCGCCAGCAGTCCAGGTCTCATTGTCGGGTGTCCGCACCGGACGTTCGGCGAACCGCCTCCGCTGGGCGTCCTGGTGCGGGCCCCACCCCCTGAATCGGTACCCACCGGTATCGACCCGCCGGGTCAGCGGCGGGACCAGCTGGGGGGTTCCGCCGCCAGGGGCCGAGGCCCAGCTGTCAGGGTGTGAGCCGATCCTTGGGCTCGGTGCGCTTGGTGAGCAGCGTCAGCTCGTCCTCGAAGTCGGACGGCGCGTCGAACCCCTTGTAGACCGAAGCGAACCGGACGGCTGCGACGGCATCGAGCCCGTAGAGCCGCTCGAGGACCGCCCGACCAACGCGTTCGGAGGTCACCTCTGGCGCTCCGTCCAGTCGCACCTCCTCCTCGACGGCTGCGGCGAGTGCCTCGACCTGACTGTCGCTGACAGGCCGGGCCTTGGCCGCGGCGAGCACGCCGCGAGTGATCTTGGCGGGATCGAACGGCTCGCGATGGCCTGATCGCTTGACGACGGCGAGCGCGAGCATCTCGACACGCTCGAAGGTCGTGAACCGACCGCTACAGGCCAGGCATTGTCGCCGACGACGGATCGACTGCCCATCCTCGGCCTGCCGCGAATCGACCACCTTGTCGTCGAGGCTTCCACAAGCGGGACACCGCACGATGTGAAACTACCCCTCCGACACCGGTGGCAAGGTCGCTGGAAGCGAGAGCGTGCGAGCGGGGCCTGCTCATGACGATCGAAGGTCGCCAACCGGAACCCGGTCGCCCACGTCGAGTGCCACGTCGCCGGTCAGCTCGCGCAGCTCCGTGACGACGTGTCGAGGATCAGCCCTCGGCGCGACCCGTTCGGCGATCGACCACAGCGTGTCGCCCGGCTGCACGACGTAGACCTCGTCCACGATCGGGCCGCGTGCCCCCGCCTCGCCCGCTGGGGACCGGGGGACGTCGGTCGGCCCGCCTGCGATCACGTCGACGACGGCGAACGCCATCGCGACGACGGCGGCGACTACGAGCAGGGCGCCCAGGCGGCGCCGACGGAAACGGGTGGCACGATCAGGCACGGTGCGCCGCTCGACGTGGCGCTCACGCTGCTCGGCACCCTCGTCGTGGCCCTCGTCGGCCTCGGGCCAAGGATCCGGTTCGAGTGGAAGTACCTGTATGGCAACCATGTCTCCCCAGTCTCCTCAGTGGGTGTGACAGTTTCGGGTGCGGAGCCGAAACCGGCGGCGGGCAAGTGGCAGGTCGAGTGACGATCGGACCTCGGTACGAACGCACATGCGCCGTACGTCTGTTCGTCACAACAGAACCACGAACGCTCGTTCGTCGTCAAGCACCCGTCCGGATCGAGCCGAGACACCCCCTACCCGAGCAGGACAGCGGCGGCGCCGGCGGCGACCAGGAGCACGATTCCGCCGACTGCGAGCACCCTCGCCAGGCGGCGCCGCGACCGACGGCGGGCAGCGCCACCCGAGAGCTCGCCCCAATCGAGCAGCGTCATCAGCGTCGCCATCCCGACGAGCACGACACCGAGCCAGAAGCCGACCGCGCACCAGCTGCCCGGGTCCAGCAGCTGAGTTGCGTCCAGTCCTCGGCCATTAGCACACATGCCAGATCAAGCCCGTCATTACGAACACTTGTTCGCATACTAGCCAGTCACGGACGGACGTGCGCCGCAACGGGCACGTGCTCCCGCGCCGACGCGAGGCGTTCATGTGGCGCCAGCGCCGTCGGCGACGGCTCGGCTACTGACGTCGCCTCACGCCACGAACGGGTGTTTGTCGCTGCCCTCCGGCGGTGTTATGGTTCCTCGGGAACGCACGTTCGCCCGCAACGGATGTTCGGAGGAGCCATGCCCGCACCCACACTGACCGCCCGGCAACGGGAAGTACTCGAGGTCATCCAGAAGCACCTCAGCGAGCGAGGCTATCCACCCTCGGTGCGCGAGATCGGCGAGGCCGTCGGGCTGACCTCGCCCTCCACCGTCCATGCTCACCTCAACGCGCTGCAGCGCCGTGGTTACCTACGGCGCGACCCGACCAAACCTCGGGCGATCGAGGTCCGCTGGGACTCCAACTCCGACGCCGCGATCCAGCGGCGGCCGGTCCGGCACGTGCCGCTGGTCGGCGACGTTGCGGCCGGCACCGACGTCCTGGCGCAGGAGAACGTCGAGGAGGTACTCCCGCTGCCGGCCGACTTCACGGGCGACGGCGACCTGTTCATGCTGCGGGTCCGCGGCAACTCGATGATCGAGGCGGGCATCCTCGACGGCGACTTCGTGGTCTGTCGGGCGCAGACCACGGCCGAGGACGGCGACGTGGTGGTGGCTGGCATCCCCGGCGACGAGGCCACGGTCAAGACCTTCACCCGGGTGGGGTCGACGGTCGTTCTCGAGCCCGCCAACCCCGAACTGCAGCCGATCGAGCTCGACCCCAGCGACGTTGCCGTGTTCGGCCGGGTCGTCACCGTGCTCCGTCGGCTCTAGCCAACCCCGCGCATGTGAGCACTAAGGCCCTTGTTCCAAGAGGTTGGCCAGCGCACCGTAGGTCGTACTGAGAGACGCTTCGTCCACTCGCTCGTCGGGCGAGTGGGCGACGGTGGACTCCCCTGGCCCGAAGTTCGCCGCTGGGATCCCAGCGGCGGCGAAGCGAGCGACATCCGTCCATCCGAGCTTGGCCCTGACGTCCAGGGCATTGCGATCACGAAGCGCGGCCAATAGCGGATGGCTCAGAGACGGGGCCGCGCCTTCGGCGAGATCGACGACCTTGACGTCGTCCTCGGGCTCGAGGACGTCGCTGAGCATCGCGTGAACGTCGGCCTCCGCGGCTGCCGCCGGACGATCCGGCGCGACACGCAGGTTGATCGTGACCTCGACCCGGTCAGGCACCACGTTCCCAGCCACCCCGCCAGTGATGGCCACTGCTTCGACCGCCTCGCGGTATTCGCATCCGTCCAGGATCGGCCGCCGTGGCTCGTAGCCCTCCAGGATCGTCAGCAGCCGGCCGGCCCGGTGGACGGCGTTCCGTCCCATCCAGGGCCGAGCCGTGTGGGCACGTCGGCCGGTCAGTGTCACCCGCACCCGTACCGAGCCCTGGCACCCTGCCTCGATCGCTCCACCGGTCGGCTCGCCGAGCAACGCCACGTCGCCGGCAACGAGGTCCGGGCGGTCACGGAACAAGTGGCCAAGCCCGTTGTGCTCCGCAGCGATCTCCTCACCGACGTAGAAGACCCAGGTCACGTCGACCGCCGGATGGGGCACCGCCCGTGCGAGCTCCAGCATCACGGCGAGGCCGCCCTTCATGTCGGCTGACCCCACCCCCCAGAGCACGTCGTCTTCGATCCGAGGGTCGGCGTTGCCGTTGGGCGGCACGGTGTCGAGGTGCCCGGCGAGCACCAGGCGCATCGACCGCCCAAGCTCGGTACGGGCCACCACGTTGTCGCCGACCCGGTCGAGCGCGAGGCCGCGGACCGCCCGGAGCTCGGCTTCGACCTCGTCGGCGAGACGGCCTTCGTCGCGGCTGACCGAAGGCACCGCGACGAGCCGGGCGGTGCGGCTCAACAGGTCGACCATGGCTCCGGAGGCTACCGGCGAGCGATCCGGCGTCGCCGTTCGGCGTCGTGCGGCGGGACACCCGGCTGGTAGGCGCCGCCCCGAGCGACGACCCACGGTCCGGCCGTGGCGCGTCCCGCTGGGTGGTCGGCCGCCGTCGGCGAGGAATTAGGTTGTCGACGTGACCGAGACCTCCTTTTCCGGCTCTGGGGCCTGGGCGGCCGGAGTGGCGACGATCGCCGCCGACGGTCGGGTCCTCGACACGTGGTATCCCGCCCCGATGCTCGTTAGCGAACCTCCGACACATCCGCTGGCCGACGACGGGCCGCTGATCCAGGGGCCGGGGACCATCCGCCTCGCAGCAGCGACCGCGAGCGAGCTGCTCGGCTCGGACGTCTCCGGCACCCTCGGGCACGGTGAGGTGCGCGGCGTCGACCGGGTGGCCGTGGCGACCTACATCGGTTCGCTCGCCGACCCCCCGATCGACGCCCACGACGCATACCTGCGGCTCCATCTGCTGTCGCACCGCCAGATCGTGCCGCACCAGGCCAATCTGGACGGCCTGTTCGGCCAACTCACCACCGTCGTCTGGACCAGTCTCGGCCCATGCCCCGTCGAGAGCTTCGAGCAGGTCCGATTGCGCATCCGCTCCTCTGGTGTGCCGGTGGACGTGCTCGGCATCGACAAGTTCCCGCGCCTGACCGACTACGTCATCACCAGCGGCGTGCGGATCGCCGATGCCAGCCGCGTGCGCCTCGGCGCGCATCTGGGCGAAGGCACGGTCGTGATGCACGAAGGCTTCGTCAACTTCAACGCCGGGACCCTCGGCGCCGCGATGGTGGAGGGCCGGATCAGTGCCGGCGTGATCGTCGGCAAGGACTCCGACATCGGTGGCGGGGCGTCGATCATGGGCACGCTGTCCGGGGGTGGCACGGAGGTGGTCCGGGTGGGCGAGCGCTGCCTGCTCGGCGCCAACGGAGGCATCGGGATCTCTCTGGGCGACGATTCGGTGGTGGAAGCTGGGCTCTACGTCACGGCCGGGACCCGGGTGACCCTGCCGGACGGCGACGTGGTCAAGGCGCTCCAGCTCAGCGGCTCGCCCGGGCTGCTGTTCCGGCGGAACAGTGCGACCGGCGCGGTCGAGGTGCTCCCTCGTGGCGATCGCAAGGTGACGCTCAACTCGGCGCTCCACCAGACCTGACATAGGCCGCCGCCGGGGCGACGCCTCAGCGCCTCACTCGTCCTCACTGCTCCCGCGGCGGCACCGGGGCATCTGGCGGTGGCGCCTCCGGCGGTGGTGACGCGGCATCCTGCGGCGGCACAGCATCTTGCTGTTGCGGGCCTGGGCTCCACGGCCCGGAGCCATACGAGCCCGCCGGCGCATGGCCGGACCAACCAGACTGCTGGCCATAGGTCCCCGGCGGGGGGCCATAGGTCCCCGGCGGGGGGCCGTAGGGCCCCGGCGGCGGCTGGCCATATGCACCCGGTGGGGCCTGACCGTACGGTCCGGGCGGTGGCATGGCACCGGGTGGCGGCATCCCCGGCATCTGGCGACGCCGATTCCGGCTGCGCGTGACCGCGACGACGATCGCGATCACGATGCCGCCCACCACGCCGATCAGACCGACCGCGACGCCCCACACGATCCCACTGACGAGCCCCCGGCCGATGCCTCGCCCGACCGCCAGCGTGCTGTTCTCGCCATCGGCGGACAACACGTAGTCGCCCGGCTCGTCGGCGGTGAACGTGAACAGCCCGACGCCCTCATGACGTTCGCTGCTGTAGGTGACGTCGGACGAGTAGTCGCGCAAGGCCACGTCGGATCCGTCGGGGGCGGTGACGGTCACGTCGAACACGTCGGGCGCGAAGAAGTCGTCCTCGGCGCCGGGGTATTCGTGGTAGATCGAGAAGCCACCCGTGCCGTCCAAGGTCACCGCGCCTTCGCCCGGCACCGTGACCCGCTCGAAGTCGTTGATGCGGTCGACCCAACCGACGAAGGTCCGGACGAAGATCACGACCGCCGCTACGATGCCCACGACGGCGACAGCTCCGGCCGCACCGAACCACCAACCGCTCGGCCGCACCGGCTCGCGCACCGCCCCCGGCGGTGGCGGCATGTAGCCGGGCTGCGGGGGCACGTAGCCCGGTTGGTAGTTGCTCATCGGGCCAGTCGATCGGCCACCAGGGCCAAACGGTCGTCGGGCTGGACCACGGCCACGCGCACGAACCCTGCGCCGGCGTCGCCGTACAGGTCGCCGGGCGCGACCAGGACCCCACCCTTCGATGCGAGGTCGGCAGCGAGACCCCACGCATCACCGCCCGGCGCCGCCACCCACAGGTAGAACGCCCCCGCCGGAAGCTCGCACGGCAAGCCGTAGGAGCGCAGTGCCTGGGCCATCAGCTCGAGCCGGCGCCGGTAGCGGCCGCGCTGCTGGTCGACGTGCTCGTCGTCGTCGAACGCGACCACCGCCGCCGCCTGGACGGGCCCGGGTGGCATGAACCCGGCGTGCTTGCGGACCTCGGAGAGGTAGTGCACCAGGTCGGGATCGCCGGCGTAGAAGCCCACCCGTGCGCCGGCCAGGTTGGACCGCTTCGACAGCGACTGCAGCGCCAGGACGCCGTCAATGCCCTGGTGGAGGATAGTCTCACCGGCCCGATCCCAGGTGAACTCGATGTAGCACTCGTCGGAGAGCACCGGGACCCCGTGACTCCTCCCCCACTGCGCCGCAGCAGCCAGATCGGCCAGCTCACCACTCGGGTTCGCCGGCGTGTTCACCCATAGGCACAGCGCCCGGGCGGCGTCGGTGTCGTCGATCTCGTCGAGGGTGCCGTAGGGCACGGCCCGGCAGCCGGCGAGGGTCGCACCCATCGCATAGCTGGGGTAGCTGGGCACGGGGTACAGGACCGTGTCGCGGTCGGGCTGGCGCAGCCGGAGCCAATGAGGCAGGCCGGCGACGACCTCCTTGGTGCCGATGCACGCGGCAACCTGGACGGGCTCGAGCTCGGCGCCGAAGCGCCGCTTCATCCAGCGCGCGGCAGCCTCGCGGAACGCCGGCGTGCCAACCGACGGCGGGTAGCCCCGCTCGGCACCCGAGCCCGCCAGCGCGGCGATCACCGGGCTCGGCGGAGGATCGCACGGCGTGCCGATGGACAGGTCGACGATCCCCCCCGCAAGGCGCTCGGCTTGCTCGCGTAGGCCGTCGAGACGGTCGTAGGGATACGGCGGCGGCTGGAATCCTTGGGCCACGGCCGCGAAGGTACCGCGACCTGGTCGGCGAGTGCTCCCCGTGCCCGATCAGGTGACGACGAACTCGCGGAACCGCCCGACGGTGGCCTCGTCGAACCGGCCCCGCACCAGGATGCCGCCTTCACCTGGCTGCTCGACGACCACCTCGCCCGAACGGTGCGCGGCCGCCAGCAGGTCACCGCGGTCGTATGGGATCAGCAGGTCGACGACCTGCGTCGAGGCGCGGACACGGTCGGCGATGGTCCCCAGGAGGTCGTCCATGCCCTCGCCGGTGTGAGCGCTGACCACCACGCCTTGCGGCCATCGCTCGAGCCAGCGCTTCGCGGCCTGGGGGTCCAGGTCGGCCTTGTTGAGGACGACGACCTCGGGCACCTCGCCGGCACCGATGTCGCCCAGCACCGAGTGCGCCGCCTCGACGTTGCCGACCGGGTCGGCCCCGGCGACGTCCACGACGTGGACCAGGAGCTCGGCGTCCACGGCGACGGCCAGCGTCGATCGGAACGCCTCGACCAGCTGGTGGGGCAGCTTGCGGATGAACCCGACGGTGTCGGAGACCAGGACCCGCTCGCCACCTGGGAGGTCGAGCCGTCGAGTGGTGGCGTCGAGCGTCGCGAACAGTCGGTCCTCGACCAGAACACTGTGCTCCTCGTCTGCACGTGTGAGCCGGTTGAGCAGGCTGGACTTGCCGGCGTTGGTGTAGCCGACGATCGCGACCCGGGGCAGCGCGCCGCGGCGCTGCGCTTTGCGTTGGGTGCCGCGGTGACGGTCGATGTCGCGGAGCTCGGACTCGAGCTTGTGGATGCGGCGCACGAGGCGCCGCCGGTCGACCTCGAGCTGAGTCTCACCGGGGCCCCGGGTGCCGATCCGGGCGCCGCCCGACGCAGACATGCCACCGGCCTGCTGAGACAGTGCTCGGCCCCGCCCGCGCAGCCGCGGCAGCCGGTAGCGCAGCTGGGCCAGCTCGACCTGGGCCTTGCCCTCCTGGCTGTGGGCGTTCTGGGCGAAGATGTCGAGGATGACCGCTGTGCGGTCGATGGCCGTGCGGCCCAGCAGCCTCTCGAGGTTGAACTGCTGTGCCGGGGTCAGCTCGTTGTCGAAGACCACGGTGTCGCAATCGGTGGCGATCGCAACCTCGCGCAGCTCGGTGGCCTTGCCCTTCCCCACATAGGTCGGCGGGTCGGGAGCGTCACGCCGCTGGGACACGCGCGCCACCTCGTCGGCGCCCGCGGTGTCGACCAGCAGTGCCAGCTCGTCCAGCGACTCCTCGGTGCCCTCGACGGTCACCGGCGGGATCGTGACCCCGACCAGGACGATCTTCTCGCGGAACGCCCGTTCGATCAGTGCCATTCGTCGGGCTCCGTGTCGATCATGGCGACGAACGTCGCTGGCCCGACGAGCCGGACGGTCGGGCCGATGTGGATCTCTGCTGACCCGCCCGGCATGTGGACCGTCACCTGCTTGCCGACCAAGCCCCATCCGCGGGCCACCGCGGCTGCAGCGCAGGCGCCGGTGCCGCAGGCCTCGGTCGGCCCGACCCCTCGCTCGAAGGGCCGCATGGTGATGACGTCCCCCTCGGGGCCGGCTGCCATCAGGTGGACGTTGGCGCCGGCCCGGACCTCGGCGTTCACCTTCTCTCCCAAGGTGACCAGGTCGGCGCCGGCCAGTGCACCCGGACCGTCCACGGCGACCACGAGATGCGGGTTGCCCATGTCGGCCCAGGCGGCCCGACGAAGCTCACCACCGGTCCACTCGGGGGCCTCGGCGCCGATGTGTGCTGGACCCATGTCGGCAGCGAGGACATCGGTGGTCGCGTCGACCGCCGACTGCAACTCCACCGTGCGCAGCCCGGCGTCGGTAGAGATCACGACCGCGGGAGTCGTGACCCAGCCTCGGCGCACCAGGGCCTGCGCGAGGCAACGGATGCCGTTGCCGCTCATCTCGGCGCGGCTGCCGTCGGCGTTGTGGAGGTCCATGACGGCATCGGCGGAGCTCGGCGCACCCGAGGCCGGCCGGGTCGCCCGGAGGACCCCGTCGGCACCGATCCCACGGCGCCGGTCGCACAGGCGCGCGACGACGTCGGCCGACAGCGCGACCTTCCCCGACGGATCGAGCAGGACCAGGAAATCGTTCCCCAGACCATGGTGCTTGGACAGCTGCATGTTCTCTTCAGTCTGCCAGGACGACCCGGGACAGTGGTTCGAGTATCTCGGCGGGGTCGGCGGCCCTGAACCACTCGATCCGCGGGTCGCGGCCGAACCACGAGCGTTGGCGGCGGGCGAAGCGGCGGGTTCGCAGGACCGCCAGCTCGACGGCAGCGTCGAGGCTGGTCTCGCCGGCTACGTGGGCCAGCAGCTCGCGATAGCCGAGGGCCTGGCGGGCGGTGGGTGAGAGGCCGCGGGGATCGGCGGCGAGCCGGCCCACCTCCTCCACGAAACCCTGCGCCAGCTGGTCCTGGAAGCGGGCAGCGATGCGGTCGGCGACGACATTTGCCGGCAACTCGACGCCCAGCAGCCGGAACCCGGTCTCGGGGTAGGTCTCCATCCCTGGTCCGTAGGACGAGAACGGCCGCCCGCTGCCGATGGTCACCTCCAGCGCCCGGAGTACGCGCCGGCGGTTGGTGGGCGCCATACGGGCGGCGGCGCCAGGGTCGAGCGCGGCCAGCCGGCGATGCAACGCCACCGTGTCGGTCTGTGCCTCCAGGTCGGTCCGGATCCGCGGAAACTCCTCGGGGATGACCAGATCGTCGACCACAGCCCGCAGATAGAGACCGGTCCCGCCGACCAACACCGGTCGTTTGCCGCGCTGCTCGATGGACGCGCGTGCTTCGCGGAAGTGCTGTTGGAAGCGCGTGACCGTGAACCGTTCCCACGGCTCGGCGAGATCGATCAGGTGATGTGGCACCTCGGCCTGCTCGGCCGGCGTCGGCTTCGCGGTGCCGACGTCCATGCCGCGGTACACCTGCATCGAGTCGACCGAGACCAGCTCGATCGACGGGTCTCGGCGGGCCAGCGCCAGAGCGAGCGCGGACTTCCCCGAGGCGGTGGCGCCGACCAGCGCGACGTGGCTCAAGGGCTCACGGGGTCACAGTGCAGCTACCGGGATGCGAGTGCGGTGGCGGGCCGGAACGGTGACCTCGCCGAGCTCGCCGACCAGGTGGTGCGGCGCCGCCCCGGTCACCCGGACGTCGGCGTAGGTACCTGGCCGCAACGGTGTAGCCGTCGGAAAGTGGACCAGCTTGTTCTGTCGGGTCCGGCCGGTGGTCACCGCGGGGTCCTTGCGGGACGGCCCCTCGACCAATACCTCCTCGACCGACCCGACCCGTGCCCGATGACGAGCCAGGGCCGAGCGCTCGACGACCACCCGCAGCCGCTCGAACCGCTCGGCGCAGACGTCGGCGGGCACGAGCTCGGAGGTGCGGGTCGCGGCCTCGGTGCCCGGCCGCGGGCTGAAGATGAAGGTGTACGCACTGTCGTAGCTGGCCTCGGCGGCCACTTCGAGCGTCCGCTCGAAGTCGTCGGCGGTCTCGCCCGGGAAGCCGACGATGATGTCGGTGGTCACCGCCAGGCCGGGCACCGCACCCCGCGCGCTGTGCAGCCGTTCGAGGTAGCGGCTCGCCGTGTAGCCACGGTGCATCGCGGCGAGCACCCGATCACTGCCGGACTGGAGCGGCAGGTGGAGGTGCTCGCACACCGTCGGCGTCTCGGCCATCGCCGCGATCGTCTCGGGCCGCAGGTCCTTGGGGTGCGGGCTCGTGTAACGGACCCGGCGGATGCCGTCGACCCCGCCGACGGCCCGCAGCAGCTCCGCGAACAGCGGCCGCACCCGCACGCCCGCCTCCCCTGCCTGACGGCGTTCCAGCGTCAGGTCGCGGCCATAGCTGTTGACGTTCTGGCCGAGCAGAGTCACCTCGCTGACGCCGTCGGCGGCCAGCGACCGCACCTCGCCGACGATCTCGGCGAGTGGGCGACTGATCTCGGGGCCACGCACGGCGGGCACGATGCAGAATGCGCAGGAGTTGTCGCAGCCGATCTGGATCGTCACCCAGCCGGCGTAGGGAACCTCGCGGCGGACCGGCAACGCGCTGGGGAACGCAGCGCGGTCGCCCGCCACGGTCTCCTCGAGGATCTCGACCAGCGGGCCGGCGCCACGCCCCGCCGTGCGCTGGTCTCGGACCAGCTGGGCCGCCCGTGCGACGTTGTGGGTGCCGAAGACCACGTCGACGTGTGGTGCCCGGGCCACGATCTGCTCGCGGTCCTTCTGCGCCAGGCATCCCCCGACCACGATCTGCAGGTCGGGATTGCGCTGCTTGAGCGCCTTCAGATGGCCGAGGTGGCCGTAGAGCTTGTTGTCGGCGTTCTCGCGGATGCAGCAGGTGTTGAGCACGATGACGTCGGCGTGCTCGGGCTGCTCGGCGGGTCGCAGCCCGTCGGCTTCGAGCAGCCCGGCGATCCGCTCGGAATCGTGCTCGTTCATCTGGCACCCGAAGGTGCGCACGGTGTAGGTCCTGGCACTCATGGGCGCCCGTCAGGCTACCCGCCCGCAGGAGACGGGTAGTCCGGCGGGACCTCCTCGGGCGGCGGGTCGGTGACCTGGGTGACCGCACCCTCGGGGTCGAAGACCCGGAGCTCGTCGGGCCACTCGTCGAAGTAGTAGCGCCGGCCACCGTCCACGTAGCGGTAGAAGCCCTGCTGCGGGTTCCCGAACTCGTCGGTGCCCTCCGCCTCGGGATCCCACCAGATCTCGACGAAGTCGTCGATCCCGCCGTAGTCGTCGGGCCGGTCCTCGCCGTAGACCTCGATGCCGTAGTCCACGCTGGGCTGGGTCAAGGCACGAGGCGTGGGTGGATAGGCGAACATGCCCTGGCGGAGCGTGTCGGGCGTCAGGTTCGGCCCGGCGAAGCCCAGCGCCGTGAAGAACAGTGCGATCTGCGGATACGTCAACAGCAAGCTGTCCTCGCCGGGCGGAGGTTCGCCGTGGTACCACTCGTAGAGCTGGTAGGCGGGGCTGATCTCGGGGCTGGATGCCGGCGGCAGGTAGCTGATCCCGAACGCATGCTCCCACTGTTCGGGGTCCTGCAGGCGGCCCCCGATGCTGGTGTCAAGGAAGGTGCCCGCGGTGATCACCCACTCGGGGAACCACCCCTGCTGGGTCGCCTCTCTGGTGATGGCCTGGAGGTTGATCGGGTCGGCGTCCACGAGGACGGTGGTTACCCCGGCATCCATCATCGTCGACACCGCCGCCGTGGCGCTCTCCTGGGTGGCACCGAGGTTCAGCTCGAAGGTGCTGGTGGCCGCGATCTCGAGGCCTTCGTCCTCGAAGTCGGCGACGAGCTCGTCGGCGTTCTCGACGTCGCCCTCGTTGACTGCCAGCTTGAGCAGCCCGAACACCCGCTCGTCGCCCACCAGGTCGTCGCCGGCGTACTCGACCGGCTGTCCGGCGAGCTTGTTCGCCACGTAGTTGACCGTCTGAAGGCGGATCTGCGAATTCTGCGGCGCCAAGCCGTAGGCAAGGCCGTCGGGATCGTTGACCCCCGGGCAGAAGAAGCACGGGATGCCCCGCGCCTTCAGCTCCTGGGTCCAGGTGTTGGCCGACAGTGGGCCTCCCAGCACCGCGAACGGCTCCATCTCGGCGGCACGGACGGCGTCGGCCCGGGCTGCGACGCTGTCGGTCATCTGGCCGGATGCCTGGACGAACTCGACGCGGACCTCGCGCCCGTAGGTCTGGTAATAGGCCTGGAACACCTCGGCCAGGCCTTCCTGGGTGGTGCGCATGTCGTCCGGGCTGTCGTCCGAGCCCAGCGCCTGCTTGATGAAGCTGTAGACGACGTCGTCGTCGTTGGGTAGCCAGGCGACGACGGTGATCTCGTCCTCGGTGACGCCACTCCAGGTGGCACCGCCGTTGTCGTCGACGTCGGCGATGCACTCGGTGCGGAAGAAGAACGGGACCGCGACCCGCCCGTCGTCCTGGTCGCACGTGTCGGGGAACTGGACGTCCAGACCCTGGTCCTGGGCCATCGGCCAGGTCACCACGCCGTCGGGAAGCTCGGTGGGGACGTCGTCGGGATTGCCACTCGTCGCCTCGTCGGCCCCGTCCTCGTCGTCGACGACCACCGACGCCCCGGCGACCAGGGCCAGCACCACGAGGACGCCGGTGATCGGGCCGTAGCGCCGCAGCCGGTTGCGCGACGGTTCGAGCGGATGGTCATTGGTCGGTTGCACGGATCGCATCCCTCTCGCTCGTGGTGGCAGCGTCCGAACGGTTGATCGCCGCGCCGTCGTCGCCCAGGTAGGAGTGGACGACCGCAGGATCGGTGAGGACGGCAGCGGGCGCGCCGATCGCCACCACCCGTCCCCGGTCCATGGCGACCAGCCGGTCGGCGACCTCGGTGACCAGCGGGATGTCGTGCTCGACGACCACGATGCTGGCGCTCATCTCGTCGCGTATCCGCCGGATCAGCGGCGCCAGCTGCTCGACCTCGCGCTGCGCGATGCCGGCCGCCGGCTCGTCCAGGAGCACGACCTGAGGGCCGTGCGCCAGCAGGCAGGCCAGGTCGACGACACGGCGCGTGCCCGTCGACAACTCATCTACGAAGAGCGAGCGGTACGGGCCGAGGCCGAGCAGGTCGACCAGCTCGTCGACCCGGCGGGACACCCGCAGCTCGCTGTCGTAGGCGTTGGGAAGGTGGAACGCCGCGGACAGAGGGTCGCCGGCCACGACCCACCGCTCGAGGGCCACGGCGATCGCCTCGTCCACGGTCAGCGAACCGAACAGGCGGGCATCCTGGAACGAACGGCCGAGCCCGCGGCGGGCGCGGACCGAGGCACGCCGGCCCGTGACGTCGCGACCGGCGACCACCACCCGGCCGCCCACCGGCGGCACGAACCCGCTCAGGACGTCGAACATGGTCGTCTTGCCGGCACCGTTGGGACCGATCACGCCGACGATCTCACCAGGCGCGACGTCGAAGCTGACCCCGTCGACCGCCCGCACACCGCCGAACGACGCCGCGAGACCGACCACCTCCAGCGCCGCCGGCGACGGTGGCTGTCCGTCGTCGCGCTCGGCCGTCGGGCCCTGAGGGCCGGGCGGGCGGTCACCACCGGTGGCCGAGTTGAGGAACACCGCACGCAGCAGGTCCGGCCGGTCGAGCAGGTCGCGCGCCCGCCCCGTGAAGCGAACCTCGCCCCGATCGAGGAACACGGCGCGGTCGGCGACCTCCAAGGCGACGTTGACCGACTGCTCGACCACCAGCAAGGTCGTGCCCCCGGCCCGCAGGTGACCGACGAAGCGCATGAGCTCGCCGACCACGGCCGGTGCCAGCCCCAGCGACAGCTCGTCGATCATCAGCAGTTTGGGCTTGCCCAGCAGGGCCATGCTCAGTGCCAGCATCTGCTGCTGGCCACCGGACAGGTTGGCGGCCCGCTCACCCGACCGCTCGGCCAACACCGGGAACAGGCTCTCGACCCGCCGGATCCCTGCGTCGACCGCCGCGTGGTCGCGCCGATGCAGCCAACCGGCAACGCGCAGGTTCTCGGCCACGCTCAGGGACGGAAACACCCCGCGCCCGCCAGGCATCTGCAGCACGCCTCGGGCGGCGATCTGGTGCGCGGAGCGGCCTGCGATGCTCTCGCCGCCGAGGGCGACGTCGCCAGCGCTCGGCCTGACCAACCCGGAGATCGCTCGCAGGAGCGTCGACTTGCCGGCGCCGTTGGTGCCCAGCAGGGCAACCGCCTCTCCTTGGTGCACCTCGAGGTCCACGCCGAACAGCACGGGCACGCCGCCGTAAGCCACCTGCACTCCCTTGACCGCCAGGAGGGGGCCACCGTCCGTGCGGGCCGGGGAGATCGAGGAGGTCGAGGGCGTGGGAACGGGAACGGGCGTGGTCGCCGGCTGGGCCTGTGTGGTCTCCGCCTCCGAGGGTGCGTCGATCGGGCTGGTCACGACGACATTGCGATCTCGGGCATCGCTGTAACCCGGGACGTCGACGCCACGAAGCACCGCGACCCGTCGGAGGAACCGGTCGCGGACGCCGAAGATGACGCTGGCAAGACCACCAGGAAAGGCCAGCAGCACGACGATGACACCCAGGCCCTGCGCGACCGCCTGCCAGTCGGTCGGCAGGAACCACTGGGTGCCCAGGAGGTAGAGCGCACCAGCGACGGCGCCGGTCGCCGAGGTCATGCCACCGATCACGACCATGATGAAGACGGCGAAGTTCTCCTGGGCGCCGAACGAGCTGCTGTCGTAGGTGCGCTGCTTGAAGGCGAACAGGGCACCTGCGAGCGCGGCGATGGCCCCGGAGAGGGCGAACGCCGTCGACTGCACCCAGGCGGGGTCGACGGCGTACGCCTGTGCGGCACGATCGTTGTCGCGCAAGGCCACCAGGGCGCGTCCGAAACGACTGGAGCGGATGCTGCGCATACCCAACAGCACCAGCGCCAGGATGGCCAGGATCAGGTAGTAGTGGCCGCGCTCGGTCCCGACGTCGAATCCGCCCAGCAGCGGGGCCTCGATGCGGTCGTCGGCCCGGGGGATCCAGTCGAAGGTGTCGCGATCCAGCAGGTACCCGGCGGTGGTCAGCGCGAAGGCGAAGCTGGTCACCACGAGGTACAGGCCTCGCAGCCGCAGCGCCGGAGCACCGACCAGCGCAGCGACGACGGCCCCGACCACGGTTGCTGCGAGCAGCGCGACCAGCAGGTCGACGTCCTGGTCGACGATCAGCCAGCCACCGACGGCGGCGCCGAACGCGAAGTAGCCGATGTGACCGAGCGAGACGATCCCACCCCAGCCCGACAGCAGCACGAGGGACAGGCCCAACAGCGCGAAGCACAGCAGGGTGCCGGCCTCGAAGACCTGCCCGGTGTCGAGCACCGCCGGCAACGCCAGAGCCACCGCCGCGACCGCTGCCAGGATCGACCAGCGGGCCAGGCGAACGATCGGAAGGCGGGCCAGTGCCCGCGGTACCGGGCGCACCTCGCGCGCCGCCCTCCAGGCCACCTCCTCGGTGTCGTCCCGCCGGCCCACCTCGCGCCGCCGGACCACGATCGCGACCAGCACCACGAGCCCGAGCACCGGGGCCGAGTACTGCCCGCCGTGGTTGATGGACACCCCCTGGTCGAGGGCGCCGAGCGCGACCGCGGATGCGGCGACCGCGACCAGGTTGGTCATCCGGCCGAGCAGCAGGGCCACCAGCGCGCGCAACAGGACGGCGAGGCCCAAGGTGGTGCCGGCCTGCGGGATCCCGATGATGCCACTGCTCAGGAACACGGTGACGAAGGCCAGGACCGAGGCCAGCGTCCAGACCAGGGTCTGCAGCCTGAAGACCGGGATGCCGAGGAGCGCCGCTCGGTCGGGGCTGTCGGCGCTGGCCCGGATCGCGACGCCGACGTCGCTGCGCTGCAGGAAGAGCGCGATCGCCGCGATGAGCATCGGCGCAGTGATCACCGCCAGGAGGTCGTTGGTGGTGAACACGATGCCGCCGATGCGGGCGGTCGAGTCGAAGGGCGGCGGGATCTCGCCGCCGACGAGCACCTGGTCCCACAGCCGGGGCAGCAGCAGGGCTGCACCGACGAACACCTGGCTCAGCCCGATGGTCGCCACCGTGACCAGTAGTCGAGGGGCACGGAAGAAACGCCGGATCACCAGCCGTTCCGTGGCTGCACCGAGCACCACGGCGACCAACAGCCCGACCGCGACGGCGAGACCGTACGGGACTCCGGACTCGGTCATCAGCAGGAACACGAGGATCGTCGGGACATAGCCCAGGTCGCCCTGGGCGAAGTTGATGATCCGGTTGGCCTTGTAGATCAGGGCCATGCCCAGGGCGATGAGGGCGGTGAGTGCCCCGAGGATCAGGCCGCGGACCACCAAGCCGGACTTCATCGGGAAGAGGACCTGCTGGGTGACCAGGATCAGGATGGCTGGCCCGAATGTCTTGACCGCGGCCCTGCTCATGTCCTTGCATGCCCCCGACTGAACTCAGGCCCGCCCCGAACCCCCGGCAGGCCACCCTAGTCCGGTGGTTACCACCGGGAGCCTGGGACGGTGGGTGCCTTGCTCAGTCCTCGAGCGTGATCGGCTGGTCGTCGACAGGAGTCATCACGTCGTCGTCGGGCTTCTCGTTTACCCCGACCCCGAGATGGGTGCGAATCCGCTCGGAGATCTCGACCATCACCTCGGGATTGTCGGCCAGGAACTGCTTGGCGTTCTCACGCCCCTGGCCCAACTGCTCGCCCTCGTAGGTGTACCAAGCACCGGACTTCTTCACGAAGCCAAGGTCGACACCGATATCCAGAACCGAGCCTTCCCGGCTGATTCCCTTCCCGTACATGATGTCGAATTCACATTGGCGGAAAGGTGGCGAAACCTTGTTCTTCACCACCTTCACCCGTGTGCGGTTGCCGACGACTTCAACGCCGTCCTTGATGGATTCGATACGACGGATGTCGAGCCGAACCGATGAATAGAACTTCAGCGCACGGCCACCCGGTGTCGTCTCAGGCGAGCCGAACATGACGCCTATCTTTTCCCGCAATTGGTTGATGAAGATGCAGATGGTGTTCGATCTGTTGAGATTGGCCGTGAGCTTGCGCAGGGCCTGGGACATGAGCCGGGCTTGGAGGCCGACGTGGGTATCGCCCATCTCGCCCTCGATCTCGGCCTTCGGCGTGAGCGCGGCCACCGAGTCGATGGCCACGACGTCGATCGAACCCGACCGGATCAGCATGTCGGCGATCTCGAGAGCTTGCTCGCCGGTGTCGGGCTGGGAGATCAACAGCTCGTCGATGTCGAGGCCGATCGCCTTCGCGTAGGTCGGGTCCATCGCGTGCTCGGCGTCGATGTAGGCGCAGATGCCGCCGTTGCGTTGGGCTTCGGCCACCACGTGCATGGCCAGCGTTGTCTTGCCCGACGACTCGGGCCCGTAGATCTCGGTGACGCGGCCCCGTGGCAGGCCGCCGATGCCCAAGGCGATGTCCAGCGCCATCGCCCCGGTGGAGATGGCCTCGATGCCGGTCGTGGCACGCTCGCCCATGCGCATCACGGCGCCTTTGCCGAACTGCTTGTCGATCTGGCTGAGGGCCATTTCGAGGTTCTTCTGTCGGTCCACCGCAGGAGTCCTTTCTGGTGTCACATCTCGTCGTTGAGGGGATGCCTGCGACCCTACGAACGGGGTGTGACAGTTTCGGCGGCTGCCGCGGCGACAGAACGCCGACCTGTGCACCCCATCGTAGGTTGGACACCCGACTGATGACACCAGTGTAGTTTGCGAACGCCTGTTCGGACAAGCACCCCTACGTCAGACGCCGGACGTGGAGGTTCTCGTAACGCGATCCTCCCGATCCCAGATGGCTGCGCACCAGGACGACCTCATCGACCCGCCAGCGAGCCTCGATCGCCGCGCCGTCGAGGTCGTGATGCTTCAGCGTCCGGCTGCGCCGGGGCCGGCCACGCAACCGGGCCACGGTCAGATGGCCGTGGAACGGCCGGTTCCCCGGTGGCCGCCCGAACGACGCCGTCGCCGCAACCACCCCGGCGGCCAGCACCTCCAGGCCGGCTGCCGGCACGCAGACCACCTGCGATCCCAGCACCTTGGTGGCGGGTCCCAACGCTGCCCGCGCTGGGGCGATCGGAGCCCGATCGAGCGCAGTGACCACCGGCTCGGGATCGTCGACCTCGCCCAGGAATCGCAGCGTCAGATGCCACTGGTCGCGCGACGCCCACCGCAACGCTCCCACCGACCGCCGATCCAGCGAGCCCTGCAACTGCGCAACCAGCTCGCCCACCTGGTCGAGCACCGGTCCGGGTGGCCGCACCCCGACGAACAGCCTCATCGGGCGCCGTGAGACCCCAGGTCGAGCACCTGCACCGAACGGGTGGGGGGCGACCCGACGGCCGCCCCCCACCGATACGTGTGACTCACTTCCGTGACTTGGACCTGGCCGTCGTCTCGCGTTCGGGCTCGGGATCGGCCTCCTCGCCGATGCCGATCGAACGCAGGTAGTCCTTCAGTCCAGGCTCTTCGTCCTCGATGGTCAGCTCGCGCAAGTACTTTCGGAAGCTGACTCGGGCCTTCACCGGGGCCTCGTCCCCGATGTTGTCGATCGACGCGAGGAACTTGCGCAAGTCCCCCAGGGTCATGGTTCCGCCGGATGCCCGGCCGGTGATCGTGCGTCTCACTCCATGATCTTCTCGCACTCCGCCCCGGTGGGCAGCCGGATTGCCGGGTTGCCGACGCTCTGGCACGTACACACGTTCGCTATAGTGCGGGACGTGACCGATCTCCGCTGGGAGCAAGCCGACAAGCCCAAGGCCCAGGAGACCCTATTCGAGGACCCGGTGTTCGAGCGCGAACCAGGGCGCGGCGAGTTCCAGGGCATCGAGTTCCTCCACGTTCGGGCCCAGCGCATCATCAACGAGGTCCGAAACGCACCGTTCGGCTTCCGCTACACGATCAACGCCTACCGGGGCTGCACCCATGCCTGCACCTACTGCCTCTCGGGCGAGACGCCGATCCTGATGGCCGACGGCCGCGCCAAGCCGCTGGTCGACGTCCGAGCCGGTGACACGGTCTATGGAACGCTCCGCCACGACGGCCACCGCCGCTTCGTGCGGACCAAGGTCCTCGACCATTGGTCGACGGTGAAGCCTGCCTACCGGGTCACGCTGGAGGACGGCACCGAGCTGATCGCCAGCGGCGACCACCGCTTCCTGACCGACCGCGGCTGGAAGCATGTCACCGGCAGTGGGCAGGGCCGTGAACGTCGACCCCATCTGACCAGCAACAACTCGCTCGTCGGCGTGGGCCGGCTCGCCGCCGGGCCCAAGCACGGCAGCGACTACCAGCGGGGCTACCTCTGCGGCATGATCCGCAGCGATCGGGCGAGCGAACCGGCCCCTGAGGCTCGCGAGCGCTGCCGTCGGTATCTCGACACGTTCGGCGTGCCGACAGGCGCTGCTCCCACTCCCGAGACCGCCAACACCACCCGGAAGCTCATCACCTGGCCGACGACGCCGTCGGACGACTGGTGTCGTGGGTTCCTTGCCGGCATCTTCGACGCTGACGGCACCTACCGCAACGGGACGCTACGCATTGGTGAGACCGACGACCTCGTGATCGAACGGGTCGAGGTCTATCTGCGGTGGTTCGGCTTCCACTACCTGCTCGACTCGACCAACCATCCGAGCCGCTTGCGTCACATCCAGGTCGTCGGCGGGCTGCGCGAGCACCTTCGCTTCCTCCACACCGTCGATCCGGCCGTCACGGCCCACCGCAGCATCGAGGGGGCCGACGTCCGGCGTGACCCGCGACTTGGAGTGGTCTCTGTCGAGCCGCTCGGCATCGAGCTGCCGATGTACGACATCACCACCGGAACCGGCGACTTCATCGCCGACGGGGTGATCAGCCACAACTGCTTCGCGCGGCCCAGCCACACCTACCTGGGTCTCGACCCCGACGAGGACTTCGAGCGCCGCATCGTGGTCAAGGTCAACGCGGTGTCACTGCTCCGCAGCGAGCTCGACCGCCGCCGATGGCCGGGCGAGCTGATCGCTATGGGCACGAACACCGACCCCTACCAACGCTGCGAAGGCAAGTACCGGCTGACCCGCGGCATCGTCGAGACACTCGCCGAGGCAGCCAACCCGTTCTCGATCCTCACCAAGTCGACCCTGGTGCTGCGCGACCTTCCGCTGCTGGCCGAAGCGGCCAAGCGCACAGACGTGCGTGTCAACCTGTCGATCGGCACGCTCGACGAGGCGGTCTGGCGGGCCACCGAGCCGGGCACGCCCCATCCGGCTCGCCGGGTTCGGGCCGTCGAGGCGCTCAACGAGGCGGGCATACCCAGCGGGGTGCTGATCGCTCCCGTGCTGCCCGACATCTCCGACCGGCCTGAGCAGCTCGAGGCTGTGGTCCGGGCCTGTGTCGAGGCGGGCGCGCGGTCGATCTCGCCGGTCACGCTGCATCTGCGCCCCGGGGTGAAGGAGGTGTTCATGCGACGCCTCACCGCCACCCATCCGCACCTGGTCGACGCCTATCGGCGGCGCTACCGCGACCGGTCCTACGCGCCGCCCGCCGAGCGCGATGCGCTGACCGCGGCCGTGCGCGACCTGGTGCGCCGATACGACCGGTCGTGCACGCTGTTGGAGCCGGGCGACCCGATGTCCCGCGGCCTGGACCCACCCGAGCGCCGTCGGTCCGGGCCAGCCGATCCACACGTCCCAGAGTCGTCAACGACGACCACGCAGCTCCAGCTGCTCTGACGCCGCCGCACCCGTCTCGCCGGCTGTCCCCGTCGAGCGGCTGCTGGACGATGCGGTCGCGACCCCGGCGACGCCGTCTCGTTGCCCGATGGGCTCAGCGGTCGGCCAGTAGTCGGCGGCGCAGGGCGTCGAGCAGCGAGATGCACGCGTACTCGCGGACCCGTTGCCGATCGCCCGGCAGCGAGATCCGCGCCGCCCGACCCTCCCCGTCGCCACCGACGCCGGCGATCGCGAGGAAGACCGTGCCCGGAGGCTCGCCATCCTGTTTGTCAGGGCCGGCGACGCCGGTCACCGCCAGACCGACGGCGGCATCGAGCGCCTTGCGGACGCCCCGGGCCATCGCCACCGCAGCCGTGTCGCTCACCACCGGACCGGGCGGGACGTCCAGCAGCGACCGCTTGGCGTCCGACGCGTAGGCCACGACCCCGCCTCGGAACCAGGTGCTGGCACCGGGCACGTTGACCAGACGTGCTGCGACCAACCCTCCGGTCAACGACTCGGCCACCGCCAAGGTGAGCCCCCGCTCGGCGAGCAGATGGGCCACCGCGTGCTCCATGCCGACGTCGTCGAGGCCGAACACGGTCTCGCCGAGCAGACCCCGCAGGACGGCCTCCTCGGCATCGAGCGCCGCCCTCGCATCGGCCTCGGCACCGGCTTTCACCGTGATCCGCACCTTGAGCCCCTCGATACCGCTGGCCAGATAAGCCAAGGTGACGGTGCCGGAAGCGTCCAGCTCGGTGACGTGGTCGGCCAGCCGCTCGGCCAGCGCCGCCTCGCCCTCGCCCCAGGTCCGCAGCGTGCGCGACCGGATCACCGCCGGCTCACCGGCGCGCCGCTGCAGGTCGGGGATCACGGCTCCCGTCATGATCTCGCGCATCTCGTAGGGCACTCCGGGCACCGCGTAGATCACCCTGTCGCCCACCGGGCAGATCAACCCGGGGGCGGTACCGGGCTGCGGATCGGCGATGGCCGTCCCGCCTTCGGGCACCAGGGCCTGGCGCAGGTTGTTCGCCGGCATCCGGCGGCCGCGGCTCATGAACATCTCGAGGATGCGGTCGGCCACGTCGTCGTCCTGCACCAGCGCCACGCCCATCACCTGCGCGATGGCGTCGCGGGTGATGTCGTCCTGGGTCGGCCCGAGCCCACCGCACACCACCACTGCGTCAGCACGCGACAAGGCCAGCTCCAACGCCCGGACGATGCGCTCGAGGTTGTCTCCGACGGTCTGGCCGTTGGTGCAGTCGACGCCAGCCAGCGCCAGCTGCTCGCCCAACCACGCCGAGTTGGTGTCGACGACCTGACCCAACAGCAACTCGGTCCCCACCGCCACGATCTCGCAACGCATCCGGTCCCCTTCTAGGTGGTGCTTCGAGCGCCACTCCGGGAGGTCGCGGCGCTGCCTTCGATCAGATACTGCGCCCCGCTGACCGACGTCAGGACGACAGCGACCCAGAGGCCCGCCCCGACCAGGCGAGGAACATCCTCGGCGAAGGGAGGGAACAGCGCCAGCCCCACGGCCACCGATTGCACCACCGTCTTCACCTTCGCCCAGAAGCTGGCGGGCACGGCGAGGCCCCGTCGGCCCCAGTACGACCGGAAGGCCGAGATCGCGACCTCGCGCACCGTGATCAGCGCCACCGGCAACCACCAGAACACGCCGGCCACGACGACGGCCCACATGGCCCCGATCACCAGGGCCTTGTCGGCGAGCGGGTCGAGAAACGCGCCCGATCGGGTGGTTCCCATGCGGCGGGCGACCCAGCCGTCGACGCCGTCGGTCGACGCGAGCAGGATCCACAGGACGAGGGCCAGGTAGGACGGTCCGCTGGCGACGATGAGCGCCCACAGGGGCGGCGAGATCACCAGGCGGGCCATGGTGATCGCGTTCGCCGGGGTGGCCAATGCCGAAGGACCGAAGGACGAGGTGGCCATGCCGCTTCAGAGTGGCTCGGCGTCGAGGTCAGGCCCAGCGGCACCCACGATGCGCACCTTCGACAGTGACCCCACCGGCAGAGCCGCAGGCACCGTGACCACGCCGTCGATCTCCGGGGCCTCGCGGTGGCTGCGGGCAACGCCGGGGCTGTCGACCAGCACCTCGGCGACCGATCCGATCAGGACGTCGCGGTGGACGGCGGTGATCGGGTCCTGAAGGTCACGCAACTCGGCCAGCCGTTCGTCCACCAGCCCGGGCGCCACAGCACCGTCGAGGTCGGCAGCGTAGGTGCCGTCCTCGCGGCTGTACGCGAAGAAGCCCACCCAGTCGAGTTGCGCGTCCTCGAGGAACCCCAGGAGCTGGTCGTGGTCCGCCTCGGTCTCGCCTGGATAACCGACGATGAAGCTGGACCGGAAGGTGGCCTCCGGGATCTCGGACCGGATCGCGTCGATGCGGCGCAGGAACCGGTCACCGTCGCCCCAGCGCCGCATCCGCCGCAGGAGCGGCCGCGACACGTGCTGCAACGACAGGTCGAAGTACGGCACGCCGGTTGCTCCGATGGCGGACACCAGCTGATCGGTCAGGTCGGACGGATAGAGGTAGAGCAGGCGCACCCGGTCGACCTGGCGGTCGACGCCCTCGACCAGCCGCACGATCTGGCGCTCGCCGCGACCCTGGTCGCGACCGTATGCCGCCAGGTCCTGCGCGACCAGCACCACCTCGCGCACGCCGCCAGCCGCCAACTGCTCGACCTCGGCGTGGATGGCGACCATCGGGCGGCTGCGCTGCGGCCCCCGGAAGCTGGGGATCGCGCAGAATCCGCACGCCCGGTCGCACCCCTCGGCCACCTTGACGTACGCCCACGGCGCGGTGGGGGCTGGTCGGGGCAGGTTGAGCAGGTCCAGCGACGGCCGGACGCGGGTGGTGCCGAGGTGGACCGGCACTCCGAACCCGCGCACCGCCGCGACCTCGGGGAGCTCGGTGGCCAGCTCGTCGCCGTAGCGCTCGGCCATGCAGCCGGTGACCACCAGCTCGGCCTGGTCGCGCGTTCGTTCGGCGAGGCCGAGGATCGTGTCGATCGACTCGCGACGCGCCTCGTCGATGAACGCGCAGGTGTTGACCACCACCAGGTCGGCGGCCTCGGGCGCGTCGGCCGGAACGAGCCCGTCAGCGAGCAACGTTCCTGTGAGCTTGTCCGAATCGACCTGGTTCTTCGGACAGCCCAGGGTCTCCACCCAGAACCGGCGGGCCATCGTCCCGAGGCTACTGACCGCGGCGGCCTACCTCAGAGTTCAGGCCACGAGAATGAGCTCAGAGCACCACCCAGCCGGTCTTGAGCGGCAGCTCGCCGTCGATGTGGATCGACAGGGGGGCCAACGGCAGACCGTCGAACCGGAAGTGGCCGTCCTCGTCGGTCTCGCGGACCTCGGCGCCGTCGGGCCAGGAGGCCGTGACCACCGCCAGCCTGTTGGGCGTCAGCTGGCCGGTCAGCAACACCTCGCCGTCCTTGGCGTCGAGCGCGACGTCGACGCAGCCGGCACCGTCGCCGAACCGCACCTGGCGTAGCTCGCTGACGATCCCCGTGTCCGGTGGGCCCAGACGTCGTGGGGTCACCGAGTCGTATATCCGCTCGGCCACCGGGGCGTCGAGGGTCAGCCACCCGAAGGCCGCGTCCGCCGCTCGTTCCCAGCCTGGAGGCACACGGTCGACGTCGGTGACGATGCGCTCGAGCTCGCTCATCAACGTCGAGCCGTCGGCGTCGAGCACCCGGCTGAAGCGGTCGAGGCAGCGCTCGCACATCGGCTCGACCTCGTCGGCGGCGACGTCGAGCGCGGCGCTGATGTCCTCGTCGGACAACGTCGGCCGGGCCGCGACCAGACGCAACAGACGCTGGCACCGCACGCCGATGCGGAGGAACCCGGCAAAGAAGCCCGCCTGCTCGCCCCTGATGTGCGTGGCGGCCCAGCTGATCCGGGCGCCGACCCGTCGCGGCCGCAGGCACTCGGCACGCGTGGTGGCTGCGATCCAGCCGCTGATGGCACCGGGGGTGCGGATCCGCGGCAGCTGCTCGACGAGGCGGAGCCAGACCACCTGGTTCACCTCCGCCGAGCTGGTGCCCCGCATGCCGTAACCGCGGCAGATCGCATGCACCAGGCCTACGTACCGATGGACCAGAGTGCCCCACGCGTCCTTGTCGCCTGCCTGAGCTTGCTCGACGACCAATTCATCCACGGTCTCGCCCACCACTCGCTCCACGTCCCATCCACCCCCGAAGCCGTCCGCGATGTTACGCGGCGAAGCGCCTCCGTCACGCAACGCATGGTATGACATTCGACACGCCGCTGACACGCTCGTCAGTCGTGACCAGGGACGGGTGAATTCTCAGTTGGTGCAGTCTGCGCCCGGGCTGTCAGGCGCGAGCATCGAGCATCTCCTCGAGCTCGTCGACGGTCATCAGCACCGCCCGCGCCTTGGACCCCTCCGAGGGCCCGACCACCCCTCGCTGCTCCAGCAGGTCCATCAACCGGCCCGCCCGTGCGAAACCGACCCGGAGCTTGCGCTGGAGCATCGACGTCGACCCGAGCTGGCTGCGGACCACCAGCTCCATGGCTTGGACCAGCAGGTCGTCATCATCGTCGTCGCCCCCACCCGACCGCGATCCGCCGGGGCCGTCGTCGCTGCCCTGGACCTGCTCGTCGAAGCTGACGTCAGGGGCCTGCCGCTTCCACACCGCGGCGACCTTGCGGACCTCCTCCTCGGTGACCCAGGCCCCCTGTAGCCGGCGGGCGACCGACGAGCCTCCCTCGAGCAGCAGCATGTCGCCCTTGCCGATGAGCCGCTC
Source organism: Acidimicrobiales bacterium (assembly GCA_050744325.1). GTDB lineage: Bacteria > Actinomycetota > Acidimicrobiia > Acidimicrobiales > VFJN01 > DASXTK01. The sequence goes on along the minus strand of JBOGHK010000036.1, from coordinate 12,724 downwards.
GGCGCCCGGCTGGTCGAGGATCACCCGGCTGTCGGTCACCGACGACACGGCGAACGCCAACCGCGCCGGCACGTTGGCCTTGATGAGCCCGGTGATCACGTTCACCGACGGCCGCTGCGTGGCGATGACCAGGTGGATGCCGACGGCCCGTGCCATCTGCGCGAGGCGGCAGATCGATTCCTCGACGTCGCGTGCGGCGACCATCATCAAGTCGGCCAGCTCGTCGATGACCACCAGGATGAAGGGCATGCGCGGGTACTCGCGCACGATGTCGCCCTCGGCGTTCAGGTCGGCAGGCAGGTCGCCACGGGCGACGGCCGCGTTGTAGCCGTTGGAGTCGCGGAAGCCCACCTCGGCCAGCACGTCGTAGCGACGCTCCATCTCCTTGACCGCCCAGGCCAATGCGTTGGCGGCCTTCTTGGGATTGGTCACCACCTGGGTGAGCAGGTGCGGCAGCCGGTCGTACTGGCCCATCTCGACCCGCTTCGGATCGACGAGGATCATGCGCACCTGGTCGGGCGTCGAGCGCATCAGGACCGAGGTCAGCAGCGAGTTCAGGCAGCTCGACTTGCCGGCGCCGGTCGCACCGGCGATCAACAGGTGCGGCATCGACGCGAGGTTCATGAGCATCGAACGACCGTTGATATCGCGTCCGACCGCGACGTCCAGCGGGTGCGTGGCCCGCCTGGCTTCGTCGCTGGTGAGGATGTCGCCCAGCGTCACCACCTGGCGTCGCACATTGGGGACCTCGATGCCGATGGCCTGCTTGCCGGGGATCGGCGCCAGGATGCGCACGTCGGGGGTCGCCATGGCGTAGGCGATGTCCTTGTGGAGGCTGGTCACACGATTGACCTTCACCCCGGGTGCCAGCTCCAGCTCGAAACGGCTCACGGTGGGACCGACGACGATGCCGACGAGGCGTGTCTCGACGCCATGTTCCGCCAGCGCGCGCTCCAGCGTGCGGCCGGTTTCCTCGACGGCGCGGCGGTCCACCTGCTGGGTGTTGCTGCGCACGAGGGTGTTCATCGGCGGCAGCTTCCACTGCGACGGCTTCGTGGCCTTCCCCAGGTCGATCGCCAGCTGCTCGACCAGACCTTCGTCGGTGACCGGGAGCTTGAGCTTGCGACCCACCCCGCCCGTCGCTGTGGCATCAGGGTCGGCGTCGGCCTCGGGCTCGTCGGCGTCGGACGCCTCGGCCCGCCCGCGCGCCTGGCCGAGCCGGGTGACCAGCGTGTCGTCGCCTCGGTCGCCGGTCAGGTCGAGCGTGTCGCCGGTGTAGGACGGTGCGTCGCCGCGGCGACCGGCCGCGGCCGGATCGCCCGGCAGGAGGAACAGCCGGCTCAGGCTGGCGCGGATGCTGGCGACGAGCGGCCGTAGGCCGGCCACCGTCCGATCGGCAGCCACGCGCAGCGGTGTGCGGGTCAGGATCACCAGCCCGAGCAGACCGACCGCGCCCAACAGCAGACCACCACCCCACGCCCCCAGCAGGCCGTCCAGCGGTCGACCGACGATCATGCCGAACCAGCCGCCCGCCTCACGCAGCTCGTCGGGGGGGGCGGACGCTGGTGGCGCACCAGCGGCGATGTGCAGGAGACCGGCGGCCGCGACGGTCAACAGCGCACCGCCGACTGCGGCCTGCTCGGCTCGGGACGGCTCGTCAGCCCTCTTCCGGTCACGAGCGGCGCGGCGGTCACTGGCGTCCGTGTCGGCCTCGGCGTCGTCGTCGTCCTCGCTCCGGCGTGCCCGTCGTCGCGACGCCGGGCGGACCTGGCTGCTCGGGCCCTCCCACCAGACCAGGCTCAGCCCACACAACAGCAGCACCCCGGGGACGACCCACTGCAGCCGACCCACCAGCCACGCGACGCCGTCGGCCAGGGCGCGGCCGGCCGGGCCACCCCCGTCGGCGTAGATGCCCAGCCCGGCGACCACCCCGAGGGCGACGAGCAGGACGCCCCCGATGTCGTCGGCATAGGCCGCCAGGACCCGCACCGTGCCGCGCACGGCGCGCACGGTCAACCGGGGCGAGGTACGGGTGGGACGCCGCCGAGCGTCGCGGGTCGATGCCCTCGACCTCGACCGAGCTCGGCTCGGCGACCGCCGCTTGCTCGTCGAACGCGAGCGCCCGCGACCGCGCGACCGCTTACGGGAGCGCTGACGCATAGCCACAACGGGCGCGAAACTACCGCACCTGGTCCTTGGATCGAAGGATGCCCCACCGCTCGAACGCCCAAGAAGTCCCTGATTTCGGACCGAAGGGAGCAGGGGCGGCGCTTACCCTGTGGACGTGCCGCCGGACACGTGGCCGCTGGTGGGGCGGGACGACGAGCTCGCCGCCGCGAGCGAGGCACTCGCGGGCGAAGCCACCAGCATCGTCATCAGCGGGTCAGCGGGCGTCGGCAAGACCCGTGTCGCCGAGGAGCTGCTGAAGCAGCTGGCCGCGACGGGAGTGCACGTCCTGCGGATGATGGCGACCAGAGCCGCGGCCACGATCCCGTTCGGCGCGGCGGCCCCGGTGCTCGGCGACGACACCGACGCCGGCTCGACCGCCGAGTCGGAGTCGGCGTCGCTGAACACCGCCCGGGAGGCGATCCTGCGTCGCGCCGGTGGCAGGGCCCTCGTTCTGGGGGTGGACGACGCCCACCTGCTGGACGACGCGACGGCGCACCTGGTCAGCCTGCTGGCCGGTGAACCGAAGGCCAGGGTGGTCTTGACCCTGCGTCGAACCGAGCCTGCGCCGAGGCCGATCGACGTGCTGCGCGACCATGGCCGGTGCCGCCAGCTCGAGCTGCAGCCCCTCGGCCGCGACGACGTCGCCGAGCTGCTCGAGAGCGTGCTCGGAGGACAGGTCGAACGGCTCAGCGCGGACGACCTCTGGCGGGTCAGCGCCGGGAACGCGCTCTACCTGCGGGAGCTGTGTCGGGACGCTCTGTTGCGGGGCGCGCTGCAGCGCCACCACGGGGTCTGGGCCTGGACCCGTGGCCCGGTGCTCAGCACCCGCCTCCAGGAGCTTCTGGACGCCCGCGTCGGCGAGCTCCCCGAGGCCGAGCGCGAGGCGGCCGCACTGCTCGCACTGGGCGAGCCACTCCCCCGCTCGCTGCTCGTCCAGCTCGCGCCACCCGGCGCCGTCGACCGGCTGATGCAGAGAGGCCTGGCGAGCGAGGACCCGGTAGGCGGGACGGGGCGTGAACCGACCGTGCGCCTGTCCCATCCGCTCTACGGCGAAGGCCTGCGCAGCCGGTTCGGGCCGCTCGAGACCAGCGACCTGTACGCCCGCCTTGCCGAGGGCCTCGGCGCTCGAGGTGCAGCGACGTCCGGTGACCGGCTGCGCGTCGCCGTGTGGTCGGTCACCTCGGGCCGGGCCGTAGACACCGGTCTGCTGGTCGCGGCGGCCCGCGACGCGCTGGCCCGAGGCGACGAAGCGCTCGCCGAGCGCCTGGCCCGCGCCGCAGCCGCCGACCGCCAGGGGGCGCTCGTGCTGGGCGAGGCACTGGCCGCACTACGCCGGGGTGCCGAAGCCGAAGCGGTGCTGGCCCCGCTGGAGGCCCACGCTCGTTCCACGCCGACGCGCGTCGCTGTCTGCGTGGCACGCCTCGCAGCCCACCGGTCGCCGGTCCTGCCGCTCGCCGCCGCCCGCCGGCTGGCGCACGACGCCCTCACCGCTCTCGACCATGACGACGACGACAGAGACCTGATCGACGCCGCGCTCGCGGACACCTTGTGCGACCGGGGCCGCGTCGCCGAGGCCGGCGCCATGGCCCTACCCCTGCTCGCCTCGGCCAACTCGGCGGCGCGCGCCATCGCACTCGGTCCCGCCTCGACGTGGCTCGTCAGCGGCGGACGGTCGGAGGAGGCAGTGCGGGCGGGCCGTGCCGCCCTCGCCGATGCGCTCGAGCACCGCCACGACCTCGCCTGGGCGCCCGGGATCGTCGTCGGCCACCTGGGCACGGCGTTGCTGAGCACGGGCAGGCTCGACGAGCTGGCTCAGCTGTGTGAGCGTGCCAAAGCAGGCCCGTTGGCGCCGACCGGTCGGTCACGGGGGGTCGTGGCGCTGTTGGAGGGCTCAGAGGCGCTGGTCCGGGGACGTCCGCAGCACGCCAGGAGCGTGCTCCGGGAAGCGGTGCTGAGCTTCGAGCGCGCCGATGGCGTAGGCCGGCGGGCGCGGGCGCTGGCCCTGCTGGCCGAGGCAGAGGCTCTACTCGGTGACATCGACAGCGCGACGAGCACGCTCGCGGCGATGCCCGCGGGGGCGACGCGCGCGTCCGACTACGACCGGCAGCGCGCCGAGCTGTGCGTCGACGCTGCCCGAGGCGAGGAACGGGCCGCGGCTCGGCACTCCCTCGAGCTCGCCGATGCCGCGCGGCAGGTCGGGGCTCCCTTCTTCGAGCTGGCGATGGCCTACACGGCGATGCGGTTCGGGTCGGTCGAGACCGCAGGCCGGGTCGCTGCGGTCGCGGCCACGGTTCAGGGTGGCATCGCCGCCGCGTTCGGCGAGCACGGTGCTGCCCTGGCCAGCCACGACGCGTCGAAGCTGGAACGGGCGGCTGGCACGCTGGCGCGCATGGGATGCCGCCTGCTGGCGGCGGAGGCCATGGTCCACGCCGCACAGGCCCACCAGCGTGCAGGTCGGCCCGTGCTCGCCCGAGCTGCCGCGAGCCGGGCCGTCGAGCTCCGCGACTGCTGCGAGGGCGCACGGACCCCGCTGCTGACGCAGGGCGCGATCGTGGCCGACCTCACCCGCCGCGAGCGCGAGGTCGCGTCCCTGGCAGCCGCTGGGATGACCAGCCGTGAGATCAGCGACCGGCTGGGGGTTTCGGTGCGGACCGTGGACAACCAGCTCGGCCGGGTCTACACCAAGCTCGGCATCGGCGGCCGCGGCGAGCTGCCCCGCTACTTCGGCGCGTGAGGGGGCATCCTGAGGTCGTGCCCGGTCGCCGAGGGCGTGGCGGGGTGGGCAGCATCGCCTCGGGTCATCGACGCTGGCAGGCAGGGCACCACGTGGTCGCACGACCGTCGAGGATCGTGCGGCGCAGCACGGTGCCGCACCGGAGGCAGGGCTGGCCCGCGCGTCCGTAGCAGGCCAGACGGTGCTGGTTCTGTCCTTCGGCACCCTGGACCGTGCGGTAGTCCCGCAGCGTCGTGCCCCCGTTGTCGAGCGCGGCGTGCAGCACCTCGCGGATCGCTTGCAGCAGCTCGGCCGCCACGCGGCGGCTGACCGTGCGACGCCGGGGATGGACAGACGCCAGCCACAGGGCTTCGTCCGCGTAGATGTTGCCCACACCGGCCAGGGGCCGCTGGCTCAGCAGCTGGGTCTTGATCGCCCGGCTGCTGCGCCGTAGCGAAGCCCAGAGGTCCTCGGCGGTCAGCAACGGATCGAGCGCGTCCGGGCCCTGGATCGCCAACGTGCCGGCGTAGTCACCCGACTCGGTCACCGCCAGCCGGCCGAAGCGCCGGACGTCCCGATACAGCAGGCGCTCGCTCTCGCCCAACAGCCACCAGGCACGCACGTAGGGGTCCTCCAGGATGGCGGTGGCCGCGACGATGCTCAACGAGCCGGTCATCCCGAGGTGGACCACCAGCTCGTGGCCGTCGTCGAGCTGGACCAGCAGGTACTTCCCGCGGCGCTCCACGCCAGTGACCGTCGCCCCCGCCGCGGCCAGCGCCGGCAGGAACTTGGGATGGGGGAAGGCCCAGGCCTCGCCCAGTTCGCGTCCGACGATCAGCGGCGCCAACTCGCGCCGGATGGTCTCGACCTCGGGAAGCTCGGGCATCCGTCCTCCGCAGGCCGGGCGCGCTGCCCCACCTCGTCGGCTGGCAGCGTACCGACGGGGCAGGGAGCACGACGCGCCGGATCAGGGGATCGGGCGATCCGCTGTCGACCCATCAGGCCACCACCGCGGTGGCTGCCGAACACCCAGTCGGAAGGCCCAGTCAGAAGGCCCAGGGATGCTCGGCGCGGAACAGCTGGCGCGCGGCCGTCGCCGTCCTGGGGCCGTAGGTCCGGTTGGCCAGCCGCGAACCGCGTCTGGCCTCCTCTGAGGTCTCCTGGTCCACGTCGCAGGGCAGACGGGCGACGTCGATGTCGTGAAGCTGCGCCGCGTTGCGCCACAGCACCTTGTGCTTGATCTCCTCGGTGAGCGCCGGGTAGCCGAACTGCTCCTGGAACTGCTCGGTGATCTCGAAGCTGCGGAAAGCCTGGATCTGGTCCTGCGGCGAGCCGTACCAGATCGAGTCGGTTCCCCACAGGATGCGGTCCTCGCCGACGGCGAGCAGCAGCTTGCCGAGCAGGTGGGCGGCGCCGTTGGGGTCGCCCATGATGAAGCGCCATGTCGACCCCAGCTCGGCGTAGACGTTGCCGCCGGGCTCGATCCCGGCGTCCTCCAAGGTCTTGACCAGCCGATCCGCACCACCGTTCGGGGCCGCGGAGTCGTACGGGCCCTCGGCGACGCCCGCTTCGAACCCCGAGTGGTAGACGCAGAGGGTCAGGTCGGGATGGTTGGTCGCCGCAGGACCGATGTCGACCGGCGAGGCGAAGGCGGCGTCGCCTGCCCCGATGATGCTCAAGCCCTTGTGCACGCAGACGATCGGTGGGCCGAGCTCTTCGACCTTTGCCAGGAACGCCTCGCCCACCGGTTCCCCCGCGGAGTCGTCGAACGTGTAGCCGGGGCCGACGTGGGTGTAGGTCTTCCAGGCCACGACCGGATGGCGCTCGCCCTCGGCGTCCATCGCGTCGAGCGCCGCCTCCAGCTCGCCGACGTTGGGCCACGCGTGGCCCTGGACCAGCACTCGACCATCGCCACACAGCTCCATGACCTGGTCGCGGGCCTGGGCCATGACCTCAGCCGAGAGCGGATCCGGCTCGCCCATCGCCGGCAGCGCCGAGATGACGGCCACCGTTGTGTCGCTGCGGCCGAACAGCTCCTCGATCCATCGGCCGGTGGTGAAGCAGTCGTTGGGATTCTCCTCGCCGCACTCCTCGGCGAAGGGGAACAGCCCGCCGATACCGCCCGCGAAGTCGGGCGGGTACTCGAGCAGGTGGGTCTGCACGTCGATGACCGGCTGGTCGCTCCCCAACGTGTCCAGCGCAGCGTCGGGGTCGACGGTCGCCTCCTCGTCGACGTCGAAGGTGCCGCCGGTCGTCTCGCGGTTGGCGTTGTCGGAGTCGGACGAGCAGGCCGCTAGGGCGAACAGCGTCGTCGCCGCTCCCATCGACGACAGCAGGAACTCACGCCGGTCCATCCCCAGGCGTCGGGCGTTCTCGTCGCATTGACGCCTGGCCAGACGCACTGCCTCGCGCACCACCTCGGAGGGTGCACGCGGCGCGAACTCACCGTTCGAGCACGGGTTGAGCTTGATCGGCAGCCCTGGATCTTCCATCGATGCTCTCCTGCTCACGGAATCCTCAAGGAATGAGCGTCCGGCCGATGTCGGACGTTGCGACGTTGATCTGCGGGTTCTCGGCGCTGAACAGCCCCCAGGGCGACTCCCAGCCTGGCACCTGCCAGAGGTGCATCATCCACAGGTCGGCCAGGGAGGTGGCGATCTCGCCCCCGATCGACTCGCACAGCTCTTCGGGTGTGCCGTCGATGCCGACCACCAGCCCGCCGAGCATGCAGAGCCCCGGGTGGCTGTGCCACCCGTCGTTCGGGCCGACGAAGCCCTCAGGCGCCTCCGGGCCGATGGCGGCGTAGCTCAACCCGACCACCTCGGAGGTCGGATCGGTGCCGTTGTAGAGGATCATCTCCGGCCGCGCCGGATCGAAGCTGTCGTCGAAGTCGCCGTTGATCCAGTGGGCGCCGATGCCCGGGACGTACGGCGAGATCTGGCGGTAGCCGCCGGCCTCGGCGTCGGCGACGGTTGGGAACTGCTCGATGACCTGGCCCGATGCCTCGAGCTGGTCTTGGAGGACGAGCAGGTCTTCGGTGTCGGTGATCGGTTGCCACTCCACGGGCCCGTGGGTGTGCATCCCTTCGTCGCCGCCCTCTCCGCTGTTGGCCTGCGCCCCTTCCAGCAGGGCGATCGTGTTGTCCACGACCCACGCCACGTACGCGTCGATGCGTTCCTCGCGCTCGGCCTCCGGCAGGTCGCGCAACAGGTCGGAGCGGTCGCGGATCTGCCCGGCCAGGTAGTCGCCCTCGATCCGCTTGAAGTCCGCAACCTGCTCGGGCGACGCGTAGCCCGCGAGCGCGTCCATGCGGGTCTGGGCCCAGCCCTGGTCGCTCGACGCCTCGCTGCCATGGCCGTGGCCGGTCATGGCCTCCTCGGCGTCCGCGGCGCCGCCGTGGCTGTGGCCCGTTGCCCCGGGCCCGTGGTCGCCGGCGAAGGTCGGCGAGACCGCCAGCGACACCAGGACGACCGAGGTCACGGTGCCGACGCCCGCCATCCCGACGAGCGGGCGCTCCGGCAGCCGGCGGTCGGGCACCCGGCCGAGCAGCAACGCCGTCGCGACGCCGGCGGCGACGATCTCCAGCACAGTCGCAGTGACGTCCGGGAAGCCGACGCCCTCGCGGTCCGAGCCGGGGACGCCGACGGTGCGCGAGATGACCCACACCGCGACGATGGCCAGGCTGACGATGGCGGTCACAGCCCACCACGCGCGCTCGGGACGGATCCGGAACGCCAGACCGACCGCCAGCCCGAGCTGTAGCCAGCCTGCGGCGAGGAAGAACATCCCGTGGTCGAATGCCTCGTCGAGGTGCACAGGCGCGTAGGCGAGATGGATGATCCCGGATGCGGCCAGGGCGAGCGCAGTCGCGATCCTGGCCGCATCCGGAAGGCTCGGCCCGGTCGCCTTCGGGACCTGGCTCGAGCCTTCGAGCGCTGCTGTGGTCACGGTTCCGACCTCCCCCCAGGGTTCCCCCGACCCTGTCGCTGCGTTCTTTGCAAACTATATGCAAAGTAACATAGGTCGAGGGCTACGCCTCCATCACCACCGGGACGATCATCGGCCGGCGTCTGGTGCGCTCCGACACGAAACGCCCCGCCGCCTTGCGGACGACGCGGCCGAGCGCCTCGACGTCGGTGGCGTTCTCGGCGAACGCCTCCTTCACCGCCTGGCGCACCTCGTCGGCACACTCGGCCAGCAGTGGCTCGGCCTCCGGTGCGTAGACCCATCCCCTGGTGATCACCTCGGGCCCGGTCAGGATCGCACCGTCGCCGACGTCGACGGTCACGACCACCACGACCACGCCCTCCGCAGCAAGGACCCGGCGGTCGCGCAGCACCCCGTGGCCCACGTCGCCCACGATGCCGTCGACGTACAGGTAGCCGGCGGGCACCTGGTCGAGCACGCGCAGGCCGTCGTCGTCGAGCTCGAGGCGGTCGCCGTCGGTGCACACCACGGCGTGGTCGCGGTCGACCACGCCCATCTCGTGGGCCAGACGGGAGTGCGCCACCAGGTGCCGATACTCGCCATGGACCGGCACGAACCACTCGGGTCGGGCGATCGACAGCAGGGTCTTGAGCTCTTCCTGCTTGGCATGCCCCGAGGCATGGACGTCGTGGACGCCGGAGTGGACCACATCGGCACCGAGGCGCACCAAGCCGTCGATGACCTTGGAGACGTTCATCTCGTTGCCCGGGATCGGGTGCGACGAGAGGATCACCGTGTCGTCCGGCCCGATCTCCAGCCAGCGGTTGTTGCGGGTGGCCATCAGCGACAGCGCCGACATGGGCTCGCCCTGGCTGCCGGTGGAGATCACGCACACCTCGCCTGGCGGAAGGTCCGCGACGTCGTCGATGTCGACCAGCGCATGCTCGGGGATGTCGAGCAGGCCCATCGAGCGGGCGAGCTTCACGTTCTTCTTCATCGACAGGCCCAAGGTCGCGACCTTGCGCCCGAAGCTCAACGCGGCGTCGGCGATCTGTTGCACCCGATGGATGTGGCTGGCGAAGCAGGCGATCACGATGCGACGCCCCTCGTGCCGATGGAACAGCTGGTAGAGCACCTGTCCCACGGAGGTCTCGCTGCGGGCGTGCCCGGCCTCGTCGGCGTTGGTCGAGTCGGACAGCAGCAGCCGGATGCCCGGCCCGGCGGCGAGAGCACCGATCCTGGCCAGGTCGGTGAGCCGTCCGTCGACCGGTGTCAGGTCGAGCTTGAAGTCGCCGGTGTGCAGAATGATGCCCTGGGGGGTGTGGAACGCGGTGGCGAACCCGTGTGGCACGGAGTGGGTGACCGGGATGAACTCGACGTCGCAGGGCCCGATGCGGCGCCGCTCACCGTCGGCGACCGGGATCAGCTCGGTGCGGTCGAGCAGCCCGGCCTCCTCGATGCGGTTGCGCGCGAGGCCCAGGGTCAACGCCGAGCCGTAGATCGGGAACGTCAGCTCGCGCAGCAGGAAGCTGAGCCCACCCATGTGGTCCTCGTGGCCGTGGGTGATGATCGCCGCATCGACTCTGTCGGCGTTGTCGCGCAGGTAGGTGAAGTCGGGCAGCACCAGGTCGACGCCCAGCATGTCCAGGTCGGGGAACATCAACCCGACGTCGAGCAGGATGATCCGCCCGTCGACCTCGATGCACGCACAGTTCCGCCCGATCTCACCCAGGCCACCCAGGAACGTGACCCGAACCGGTTGGCTCACTTAGTGACCTCCAGCGCCTCGATGATCTCCTGCGCCCGCACTCTCGCCTCGTCGGGGGCCGGCGCCAACGGCAGCCGGCACGGCCCGGACGGCAGGCCCAGCTCGCCGAGCAGGGTCTTCACCGCGGTGGGAGCCTGCCACAGCTCGGTGGATTGGTAACCGAACCACGGCGCGAGCCGGGCGTTGACCGTCTGAGCAGTGCGGTGATCACCGCGCTCGAAGGCGGCGATCATCTCACCCATCAGCATGGCGCTCCAGTGGGTCGTGACGCCCACGACACCCACCCCGCCGGCGGCCAGCAGCGCCAGCGTCATCGAGTCGTCGCCGGAGTAGAGGTCGAAGTCGTCGGGAGCCTCGGCGACGATGCGGGCAGCCTCCGGGGCGTTGCCCCGGGCGTCCTTCAGTCCGACGATGTTCGGGACCTGGGTGGCCAGCCGCACGATGGTGTCGACCGCCATGGCCCGGCCGGTGCGTAGCGGCACGTCGTACATGAGCACCGGCAGGTCGGTTGCGGCCGCGACCGCGCGCATGTGGGCCTCGACACCGGCCTGGGGCGGGCGGCTGTAGTAGGGCACCACGACCAGCAGCCCGTCGACACCGGTGGCCACGGCCCGCTTGGACAGCTCGACGGAGTGACGCGTGTCGTTGCTACCACTCCCGGCGACGAGCGGGACATCTACCGCCTGGCGGACCGCGGTCCACAGCTCGACCTTCTCGTCGTCGGTGAGGGTCGGCGCCTCGCCGGTCGTGCCGGCCAGCACCAACCCGTCGTGGCCGTGGTCGACCAGCCACCGTGCCAGGTCGGCCGCGCCACCGACATCGAGGGAGCCGTCGTCTTCGAACGGAGTCACCATCGCGGACAGGACCTTGCCGAAACGTGCTGAACCCATCAGCCGCACACTCCTACGTCGTCGTTTCGCCTCTAGGTCGCCCCAGGCGTCGACCCGTCGGAGGACCGGTCCAAACCCAGGGTTACCAGCAGATCTTCGTGCATCTCGAACCACACCGTGTGAAAGCTCGGGATCATCGGCTTGGTCACGAAGTCGACCTCGCCGGCCTTGGCGCGATGCAACGCCTCGGCGAGCTGCGGTGTGTAGGGCCCGAACCGGTCAAGCGTCGCCGCCAGCCGCTCGCCCACGGGACGCACGTCGGACAGGGCCGAGCCCAGGTCGCCGAGCACCCGGTCGTCATAGCGGGGGTCGGCATGGTCGTTGCGGACCGTCTGACCCCGCAGGTCGCGCACCTGCCAACGGCTGCACGCGTCGAGCACCCCGGGATTGAGGGCCAGGAAGCGTCGATACTCGGACTCGACCGTGGGCCGGGCACCTACCGCCCGCAGCTCGTCGCGCAGTGCCCGGGCGTGCGCCGCTCGGCCGGTCGGGGTCAGCGACCACCCCGTGAGCAGCCCCTGGTGCTCGGCTGCCAGACCCTCGTCGGCCAACTGACGCAGCAGCCGACCCACGAGGTCACCGGGAAGCCGAACGGCAGCCGCGACCGTGTCGACATCGGCGACGCCTTTGAGCCGCAAGCCGTGCAGCACCAGGAGTCGAGGATCGGACCGGTGCGGCATCGCCGCAGGTTACAACGCAACCAGTGGCTCCCCGACGACCATGCGCGCCGCAGGCGTTGCTCGAACGCTCGCTGCGCGAAAGGTACGCCCACCAGCACCTACCGCGCAGAAACATCGTGATAGGCGCTACATCCCCTGGTAGCGGGCCTGTAGCGTGCCCGGCTCATGAGGAGCATCACAACGGCGGGCCTCCTCTTGGTTGGGGGTCTCGCCATCATCACGTCACCGGTAGTGCCGGCAGCAGCGGACCACGGCGGGCCGCACTGCGACGAACTGCCGGCCAACATCACTCCGGACCACCCGGACTGGCACCCGTCGCTCGACGCTGACGGCGACGGAATTGGCTGCGATGACGAGAGCCAGCCGACACCAACCACGGCTCCACTGGCACCGGAGCCGGAGCCTCCCACAGAGCCGGCCCCACCGCCGGCGGAGCCGGTCGCGGCGGAGCCGTCCTTCACCGGCTAGCTGGCCCGCCTGGGCGCGACGTCGCTGGGACCGGCGTCGCGTCCAGGCCGCCAGCCACGATCCCGATCGTGCGGCGTTCATCCGGGTTCGTGGCGTTTCACCCCGCAGG
>JBOGHK010000035.1:0-9199 GCA_050744325.1 Acidimicrobiales bacterium | reverse complement strand
TCGGGCGTGGCGTCCTTGCCGGCCTCGGGATCCTGGAGCACCTCGCCGCCCGCGGACATCACCAGGGCGTTGATCCACACCATGTAGCCCTCGTAGCGACTGCCGGTCACCGCGACGGTCGTGTCGGTCTACTCCGCGGCCTCGATGACCTCTTCCCAGGTGACCGCTCCGTTGGCCGGGTCGATCCCCGCCTCCTCGGCCACCGATGTGCGGTACCAGAGGAGCTGGGTGTTGGCCCAGAACGGCGCAGCGACCATCTGGTCGTCCCAGGTCACCGTCTCTCGGGGACCGTCGAGCACGTCTCTGGTCAGCTCGCTCGCCGCCTCGTCCTCGAACGGCTGGAGGAACCCTGCCTCGGCGAACTCCGGGACGAACACCGGGTCGAGGCTCATGATGTCGATCGAGCTGTCGTTCGCGGCCAGCCGCCGGACCAGCTGCTCGCGCTGGCCGTCCGCATCGGTCGGCAGGACTGCCTCGTAGCACCGGCCGCCAGCGAATGACCCGACCGTGCACGTCACTCCCCTACCCACTCGGACGGTCCTCAGACCGGGGAAGCGCCACCTACCTCCCTCGGCCACGGGGTGGAGCGGCCGGCGGCATGATCACGTCATGGCAGACGACGACCATGCCGCGCCCATCGGCGCCCGGATGGCGGAGGACTGGCTCGACACCCTGGAGGTCAACGCCGCCTTCGACCGCGGCTGGGTCGAGGGGGCGATCGAGTGGCTCCTATCGACCGAGCCGGCCGGCAGCGTGGTCGATGTCGGTTGCGGGGCCGGCGGGGCGGCCCACGCGTTCGCGGACCGGATGCCGGCCGGTTCCCGGGTGCTGGCGCTCGACCGTGACCCCCGCCTGGTCGCGATCGCCCGGCGCGCCGCTCGGGCACGGGGCCTGGGCGACCGCGTCAGCTGGTCGACAGGCCAGGTCGGGGCCCTACCGGTGCCGGAGCGATCCGTCGACCTGGTGTGGGCCTCGGGTGTGGTCCACCACCTAGCCGACCAACAGTCCGGTGTGTCCGAGCTGGCCGCGCTCTGCCAACCCGGTGGTCGGGTCGTGCTGGTCGAGGGCGGCCTGCCCCTGCGCTGTCTCCCCCACGAGCTCGGCGTGGGCCGACCCGGGCTGGAGGCACGGCTCGACGAAGCCCGCGCCCGCTGGTTCGTGGACATGCGGGCCGAGCTGCCGGGTGTTCCCCTGCCCTATGGCTGGCCCGAGGCGCTGACCCGAGCCGGGCTGACTCGGGTACGAGTCCGCTCGTTCCTTGCCGAGGCGACGCCCCCGTTCGATGCCGTGGGACGCGGGATCGTCCACCAGCACCTGACCTCGGCGGTCTCCGAGCTCGGGCACCGCCTCGACACCGACGACCGGGACACGATCGCCCGCCTGCTCGACCCGGCCGACCCGGCCTACGTAGGCAGCCGCGACGACCTCGTGGCAACTGCCGTGCGCACGCTCCACGTCGCCACCGTCCCGGCGGGTTGACCGGTGGGCCGACGGTCGGTGTGGTTCGGTGAGACGGTCGGACCGGTGAGTGGCGACATCGCGCAGCCGGTGCAGGAGCGATGACGGGCATGGAGGGCCGCCGCCCAGGGAACACATCATGAGATGACCGCACCTCTGTCGTCGCTGTGGACGAACTCGCACGACGGCGCGCCCTCTGTCGGACGGCCGCCGCTGAGTGGCGATCGCCGGGCCGACGTGGTGGTCGTCGGCGCTGGCGCCGCTGGTCTGTCGATCGCCCTCCGCTTGCAGGAGTCCGGTGCCGACGTCGTCGTCCTCGAACGGCACACGGTCGGTGGCGGGGTGACGGGCGGGTCGACGGCCAAGGTCACCGCACTCCACGGCGTGCAGTCGTCGGCCATCGAGCGGCAGCACGGCAGCGACGCCGCGACCGCCTACCTCACCGCCAACCGCGAGGCCCTCGACGACATCCGGGCGACGATCGACCGCTATGGCATCGCGTGCGAGCTGACCAGCGCCGCGGCGATCAATTACGCCACCTCCCCGGCAGGGCGGGCGCGCCTCGACGACGAACTCACCACCACCCGCGCCGCCGGGCTGGCGACCGAGTTGCACGACGATGCACAACTCCCCTTCCCGGTGGAGGCCGCATTGCTGCTGCCCGACCAAGCCCATCTCCACCCCGTTCGCTGGTGTCGGGGCTTGGCCGAGGCCTTGCGACCCGGTGCCATCCACGAGCAGACGCCAGTCGTGCGGGTCGACGAGGACGCCGGCAGCTGCATCGCTGCCACCCCGAGTGGCAGCGTCCAGGCGGAGCACGTGGTGATCGCGACGCAGACGCCGATCGTCGATCCCCGCTACCTCGCCGTCCGTTGTCGGCCCCATCGGTCGTACGTCGTCGCGGCGCGAATCGACGGCCCATTGGCGAGTGACATGTACCTCAGCGTCGACGAGCCCGTGCGGTCGCTACGACCGGCGCAGGCCGACGGGGCGAGCTACCTCGTCGTCGCCGGGGAGGGCCACCCCGTCGCCGACGAGCGCGACGCCGGGGACTGCCTGGCGACGCTCGAAGCCTGGACCCGCGAGCGCTTCCCGGTGGTGTCGATCGAGAACCGCTGGGCCGCCCACGACCAGATGCCGGCCGACCACCTGCCGTTCATCGGCCGGCTCACGCCCGGGTCCAACCGCTGGGTCGCCACCGGATTCCAGAAGTGGGGCCTCACGACCAGCGCGGTCGCGGCGACGATCATCGGCGAAGGGATCGCGGGCCGCGGCCACCGAGCCGCCGAGGTCTTCGATCCGACGCGCCTGCGGTCCACCATGACCGGCCAGCTCGCCTGCGACGTCGGGCGGGTGGCCAGCCGCTATGTCGGCGACCACGTCCGCCTGCTCGGCCCGGACCGCCACGCGACCGCGCGGTCGCTGGACGCATTGACGACGGGCGACGGCGTGGTCATGCGCATCGGCCGCCAGCGGGCCGCCATCCACCGTGACCTCGACGGCCGGTTGCACGCCGTGTCGGCGGCCTGCACCCACGAAGGCTGCCTGGTCCGCTTCAACCGGGCACAGACCTCGTGGGACTGTCCATGCCACGGCTCGCGCTTCGCGGTCGACGGCGAGGTGCTCTGCGGTCCCGCGGTCGACCCCCTTCGCCGGGTCGACGTGTCACAGCCCGCCGACCCGAGCTGAACGCGGACCGCCCTAGCGAGGCCACAGCCTGCCTGGCCGACCGGCTCAGCGGCGGGTCTCGACGGGGGCGAGACCGAGGTCGGTCAGCGCCGACGCGCCGCGCTCGGCCTCCTCTCCGCCGGCGAGGGTCAGGGTCCTGGCGGCCTGGTAGGGACACCCGGCGGCATCGAATGCGGCCCCGGCCGCGAGGAGTTGCTTGCGATCCTGGCCGAGCAGGGCTTCGGCGCGTTGGACGATGGCGGTGGCGATGGGGTTGCCGGCGACAGTGCTCCAGGCCACGTCCAGCTGGCTGCGG
The DNA here is from genome assembly GCA_050744325.1 of Acidimicrobiales bacterium. Lineage (GTDB taxonomy): Bacteria > Actinomycetota > Acidimicrobiia > Acidimicrobiales > VFJN01 > DASXTK01. The sequence goes on along the minus strand of JBOGHK010000035.1, from coordinate 5,757 downwards.
GCGTGGGGATCTGCGGCGAGGACTGCGGCCTCGGCGCGCAGCGCGACGTACCAGTGCAGCCAGATCCAGGTGATCCACTTGCTGGGCGCCGGTTCGTCGGGGTCGGCCGCGAGCCCCTCGAGGGCCAGGGTCGCCTGCCCTCGGTGGAGCAGGACGATGGCGTCGAACGTCGGGCCGTAGCCGGCCTTGCGCTCGGCGGGCACGCCCAGCTCGTCCACGACCGCCAGCCATTCGGCCCAGGCGTCGTCGTCGCCGCGCAGCCCCTGGACCATCGCGACTGCAGCGGCCGTGGTGCCGAGGCTGGGTGCCCGCGGCCGGCCGGAGTGGGTCCAGCTGTCGAGGAACCGGTCGCTGTCGACGACCGTGTCCTCGACGTCGCCGGCCAAGGCTTCCGCCACCAGGAGCCGAGACGTGGCGAAGTGGCCCACCTCGGCCAGCAGTGGCAGGTCGCGCATCTGTCGGCCCCATCGGCGGGCTGCGTGCAGATCACCCACGCCGATGCTGGTCTCGACCGCCATGAGCAGCGTGTCGACGAGCTCGGAGGCGCTGGCGGGGGTGACCGGCACGGACGACAGCATGTCGACGCGGTGACGCGCCGTCGCAGCGGCGGCGAAGATGTCACCTGCCAGGTGTTGGGCGCCCGTGAGCGCGTCGAGGGCCGCGCACTCGGCGAGCGGGTCGTCCAGCCGGCGAGCCAGCTCCACCGCCCGTTCCGCGAGCGCGGTCGTCTCCGCCACCGTCGTCTGGGGTTCGGCCCGGTCGGCGTAGAACGCGTCGCCGAGGACTCCGGACTCCGCAAGGGCGACCGCGGCCTTCGCCGTGGGATCGTCGCCGGCCAGTTCGCGCGCCATGACGAGGAGCGCCTCGGCCTCCCCAGGCAGGGGGAGCCGAGCGAACACGCCGGACTCGCGGTAGAGGCTCGTCGCGGCCGTGGCCAGGTCCCGGGCGGCTGATGCATTGTCTCCGGCGCGTCGCGCGACGTCCGCGGCGGCACGGTAGAGGCGGTAGATGTCGTCGCCGCGCATCCGGGCGTGTGCCACCCCTGCGGCAGAGCGGAGAGCCGCCACCGCGGCTGCGGGGTCGTCGGTATGCGGGCTGCCGCTTGACAACACTGCAGCCTGCTCGTACCGCTGCTGGGACTCACCGGCCAGGTTGCGGGCGAAGGCCAGGTCCGCCAGCGCCAAGGCCAGTGCCTGGGCCTCGGCGCGGTGGTCGGGCTGGTCGGCCGCCCAGTCGAGAGCGGCTCGGATGTCGTCGGCCACCTCGTCGAAGCTGACCCGCCACGTCCCGATCGCCGGTTGGGCCTCTTGCGCCAGCTCAGCAGCGGTGGTCAGGCACCAGCGCAGGTGTCGGGCTCGGGTGGCGGCGAGGTCGCCGGCGTCGACGAGCTGCTCCATGCCGTACTGGCGGATCGCCTCCAGAGCCCGGTAGCGGACGCTCCCCGAGGACGGCGCCGCGTGGAGAAGGCTCTGCTCAGCGAGGCGGGCCAGGCCGTCGGCGACGGCGTCCGGTCGCTCCAGCGGCGTGAACCCGGCGACCTCGGCGGCGGCTTCGACGGTGAACGGCGCCACGAAGACCGCGATCCGTCGGAACACGGTCAGATCGGCGCTGGTCAGCAACCCAGCGCTCCAGTCCAGCATGGCCCGCACCGAGCTGTGCCGCTCGTCGGCACGGCGTCCACCGACCAACATCTCCACGGCGCCCCGGCGCGAGTGATCGGACGGGCCGGCGACGAGCCCGTCGAGGCCGACGGTGGGCAAACGGGCAGCCGCCAGCTCGATGGCCAGGGCGATGCCATCCAGCTTCCGGCAGGCCTCGGTGACCAGACCACGTTGGTCCGGGGCGATGGGCCACCCCACGGCCGCCGCCCGATCCACGAACAGCACGACCGCATCCGCCTCACCACCGTCGCCGTCCACCGACAGTGGGGGCACGGCGAAGACGTGCTCGAAGGGCACCATGAGCCGGGCCCGACTGGTCGCCAGCACGGTCAGGCGGGCGCATGCCGCCAGGAGCCGCTCGACGAGCGGCGTCACGCCGTCACGCACGTGCTCGCAGTTGTCCAGCACCAGCAGGGCGTGGCGATCCGCCAGAGCGGTCACCACCGACTCGGACAGGCTGCGGCCCTGCTGCTCGCCCAAGCCGAGCGCCGCCGCTACGGCTCCCGCCACCATCGCCGGATCGGTGACCGGGACCAGGTCGACGAACCACATGCTGTCGGCGAGCTCGGTCATGGCATCCGTCGCGACAGCCAGTGCGAGCCGGGTCTTGCCCACCCCACCCGGGCCCACAGCTGTCACCAGGCGGTTCTCCCTGATCGCCTCGCCGAGCGCGGCCCGCTCCCGGGTCCGGCCGATGAAGGATGTCAGCGACGACGGAAGTGACGCGAGCGCCTCACTCGACCGCTCGACCCTGGCAAGCTCGCCGGCGGTCAGGGCGAGCGCCCGACGGTCCGGTACGCCGAGCTTGCGGAGCAATGAGGACACGTGGGTCTCCACGGTGCGCACGGAGATGAAGAGCCGGGCACCGATCTCGGCATTGCTGCGATGCTCCCCGACCAGGGCCAACACCTCGGCTTCCCGAGGCGAGATCCCCGCCGCGGCACCCGTCGCGGTGGATGGCTGCGTCGCCACGGGCCCATTCTCCTGGACCCGTCGTCCCGGGGCGTACTTCGGGGCTCCGTGGTCGGTTCCGTGGCCGGTTCCGTGGTCGCCCCCGATGCCGGGACCGCCGTCGTCGGGAGACGCTGTCCCCGCGGCAACGTCGTCGGACTGTCCCAGGAACCGTGAGTGACGTCGGCCGGTTGGATCCCGTGGCCGGGAGCCATAAGTTCCACGGGCCGAAGCGGCGTGGATGCGACCCCGGACGGCGGCTCCACCTATTAGATGGAGAGACGATGAGCATGGCCAAGAGAACTCAAACGCAGCCATCTGCGCTGCAGGTTGGCGACAGTCACGATCTGATCCGGGTGCACGGCGCCCGCGTGAACAACCTCAAGGATGTCAGCGTCGAGCTCCCGAAGCGTCGGTTGACGGTGTTCACCGGCGTGTCGGGCTCGGGGAAGAGCTCGCTGGTGTTCCACACGATCGCGGCGGAGTCGCAGCGGCTGATCAACGAGACCTACAGCACCTTCGTGCAGGGTTTCATGCCGGCGATGGCGCGGCCCGACGTCGACGTGTTGGAGGGGCTGACGACCGCGATCATCGTGGACCAGCAGCGGATGAGCGCCGACCCCCGCTCCACGGTGGGCACCGCCACCGACGCCAACCCGATGCTGCGCATCCTGTTCAGTCGGCTCGGCGAGCCGCACATCGGGCCACCCACGGCGTTCTCCTTCAACGTTCCGACGCGGAAAGCGAGCGGGGCGATGACCGTCGACAAGGGCAAGGGCGAACGGATCGTGGTGCGCAACGCCATCTACCACGGCGGCATGTGCCCGCGCTGCGAAGGCATGGGCTCGGTCAGCGACATCGATCTCACCCAGCTGTACGACGAGAGCAAGTCGCTCGCCGAGGGCGCGCTCACGATCCCCGGCTACACGCCCGAGAGCTGGGTCGGCTGGATCTTCACGGCGTCGGGGATCCTCGACCCGGACAAGCCGATCCGCAAGTACACGAAGAAGGAGCTGGACGACTTCCTCTACCGCGAGCCGTTCAAGGTCAAGATCGAGGGCGCGAACCAGACCTACATGGGGCTGGTGCCGCGGATCCAGAAGGCGTTCCTGTCCAAGGACCCCGACAGTCTGCAGCCGCACATCCGGGCGTTCGTGGACCGGGCGATCACGTTCACGACGTGTCCCGAGTGCGGTGGCACCCGGCTCAACGAGGCCGCCCGGTCCTCGAAGATCAGGGGGATCAACATCGCCGACGCGTGTGCGATGCAGGTCAGCGACCTGGCCGAGTGGGTGCGGGATCTGGACGAGCCGTTGGTGGCGCCGCTGCTGGAGACGTTGGCGCACACGCTCGAGTCGTTCGTGGAGATCGGGTTGGGCTACCTGAACCTCGACCGGCCGTCGGGGACACTGTCGGGTGGTGAGGCGCAGCGCACGAAGATGATCCGCCAACTCGGTTCTTCGCTCACCGATGTCACCTATGTGTTCGACGAACCGACCACAGGCCTGCACCCTCACGACATCGCGCGGATGAACGACCTGCTGGTGCAGCTGCGGTACAAGGGCAACACGGTGCTGGTCGTGGAGCATGAGCCGGAGGCGATCGCGATCGCCGACCACGTCGTCGACCTCGGCCCCGGCGCGGGCGCCGGCGGCGGCGAGGTGGTGTTCGAGGGCACTGTCGAGGGGCTGCGGGCCGGCGGCACGCTGACCGGGCGGCATCTGGACGACCGGGCCTCCCTGAAGCCGTCGGTGCGGACGCCATCGGGGGCGCTGGAGGTACGCGGCGCAAGCACCCACAACCTGCGCGACGTCGACGTCGACATCCCGCTCGGGGTGCTTGTCGTCGTCACCGGCGTCGCCGGCTCCGGCAAGAGCTCGCTCGTGCACGGGTCGATCCCCGCAGGCGCGGGTGTGGTGTCGATCGACCAGGTCGCGATCCGCGGCTCGCGACGGAGCAATCCGGCGACGTACACCAAACTGCTCGACCCGATCCGCAAGGCGTTCGCGAAGGCCAACGGCGTGAAGCCGGCGCTGTTCAGCGCCAACTCCGAGGGCGCCTGCCCCAACTGCAACGGCGCCGGCGTCATCTACACCGACCTGGGGATGATGGCCGGCGTCGCCACCACCTGCGAGGAGTGCGAGGGGAAGCGGTTCCAGGCATCGGTGCTGGAGTACCACCTCGGCGGCCGCGACATCAGCGAGGTGCTCGCGATGTCGGTGACCGAGGCCAAGGAGTTCTTCGGCGCCGGCCAGGCGCGCACGCCGACCGCGCACGCCATCCTCGACCGCCTCGCCGACGTCGGGCTCGGCTACCTCAGCCTCGGCCAGCCGCTCACCACGCTGTCCGGCGGCGAGCGGCAGCGGCTCAAGCTGGCCACCCACCTGACCGAGAAGGGCGGCGTCTACGTCCTCGACGAGGCGACCTCCGGCCTGCACCTCGCCGACGTCGAGCAGCTGCTCGGCCTGCTCGACCGACTCGTCGACGCCGGCAAGTCGGTCATCGTCATCGAGCACCACCAGGCGGTCATGGCCCACGCCGACTGGCTCATCGACCTTGGCCCCGGCGCCGGCCACGACGGCGGCCGCATCGTCTTCGAAGGCACCCCGGCCGACCTCGTCGCCGCCCGCTCCACGCTCACCGGGGAGCACCTGGCGGCCTTCGTCGGCGCCTGACGGCGATCCTCCTGAGCGTCGGACCCCGGTCCGGAATCTCCGGCTCAGTATCTTTGTGGGGCAGCGATATTCCGACCGTGACGAGGGGACGCGCCCCCGAGAGAGGACGGATGATGATCCCGACCCGGTCCTCCCTCGCGGCCACCCTCGGGCTACTCGCTTCCTGCCTGGTGGCCACGCCCGCCGCCGGCCAGGCCGCCGCCCCGGGAGGGTTGCGCTTCTCGGCGTCGGCCACCGGCACCGCCCTCTACGTGGGGGCGCTGCCGCCCGACATCGAACACGTCGCCGTGCGGGCGGGGTTCTCCGGGGCCACCGTGAGCGGCGCCGGCCTGATCGGCGCCCAGCACGACGAGTTCGGGGCCCTCGTCGCCGCCGGGGGCGCCGGGCGGCACTCCGAGGCGCGAGGCCGGGGTATCGACGTCAACGGCGTGGTGGTGGCAGGCGCCGCCGAAGCCGCCGCACCCCCCACC
>JBOGHK010000034.1:0-56875 GCA_050744325.1 Acidimicrobiales bacterium | reverse complement strand
ATGAGTTTCCCAAGTCAACCTCTAGGACGCGATTTGTTCGGGTTGTTGGCGGATTTTGCGTTCGGCGCCGTGGCGGGTCGGGTCGTAGGGGGTGTTGGTGTGCCAGCAGGCCCAGATGACGCGCATCCAGGCGCGCATGAGGATGCGGTTGGCGTGGGGGTGTCGTTTGCCTCGTGCGCGGGCCTCGGCGTAGAGCTGAGCGGCCCAGGGCGAGGCGTGGCGGCTGTTGTCGGCGAAGGTGTGCAGGGCTTTGCGGGCGCGGGTGTTGGCGGCCCAGCGGAAGGTGACGGCGCGGCCTTTGCCGGACTCGCGGGTGACTGGTGTGGCGCCAACCTCGGCGCAGGCGTGCTCGAGGTCGAGGGCCCGTTCGAGGATGGGGCCGACCTCGCCGACGATCTGAGCGAGGTTGACCTCGCCGACTCGTGGCAGGGGGGCCAGCAGCTGCGCCTTGGAATGCTCCAGGAGGGCGGCGCCCATGGCCCGGTCCAGGTCGGCGATCGTGGTGAGCAGCGAGCGCAGGATGCGGGCTTGGGCGCGGACCAGTTCGGTGAGCGTCTCGGCCGGGATCGCTTCGGTCGGTTCGGGTGCGGCGTGCAGCCGGGCGATGAGCTCGGCGGCGCTGCGGCGCCCGCAGTAGGAGTGCCGGCGGCAGAACATCTTCATGCGGGCCTCCCCGAGGCGGGCAGCGGACGCAGGGGCGGGGTAGTCGTCGAGGAACGCCAGGGCGATCTCGGAGTCCAAGCGGGCAAAGATCCTGGTGGCGCCGGGCCAGTGCCGGCCCAGCAGCGCGGCGAGCTGGTTGGTGGCGGCGACCTTGGCTTCGACGTGGTCGTCGCGCATGCGGCTCAGCGCCTGGACCTGCGCGGTGGCAGGATCGACCGGCTGCAGGCGGCGAAGGCGGCGCCCGTCGGTGCGCAGGAAGTCAGCCAGCTTCCAGGAGTCGCCGGGGTCCGACTTGGCGCAACTGGCGCCCCAACGGGGCCGAGCCGCCGCGAACGCGTTGGGGTGGATCGGCACCACCGGGTGTCCCGCGGCCAGCAGCCGGTCGACGACCAGACCGCTGGTGGTCTCGATCGCCACCGGCAACTCCTCGGGACGGCCATGGCGGCCCAGCCGGTCCAACGTCGTGTCGATGCCCTCGGCGTCATGGTCCAGCGCCCACCGGTCGATCGTCTCGCCGGTCCCGTCGATGACGGTGACGTCATGGGTCTCACTCGCCCAGTCCCAGCCGACATACAACATCCTGTCGTCTCCTTCCTGCCTGATCTGGTTGACTCGCCGGTGTCGAGGCTCCGGTGCCGCTCGCTCACTGTTCGGCCCTCGGTCGGGCATGTTCCCAAGGGCGGTCTCGGGGCCTCGGCGCGTCGGGGGTGGCGGTACTCATCGTGGCTGTCGAACAGCACGCGACCTTGGCCATCCCCCGAGCGTCACCGAGCAGCGACACCGACCCTTACCGACGCCCCTACAGGGATGGTGGACCAGTGAGCCGCCTCGTCGGCCTCTCGGGCCTGGTGGCGGCCATCGGGTGGGCGTTGGTCCTGTCCGAGGTGCGTTGGTTCCGCCGCCGTTCTCTGGTCGACCGGGTTGCGCCCTACCTCGTCGGGTCGCTCCGTCGCGTGGAGCGCCGCCCACCGGTGTCGTCGGGCGGCGCCACGTGGCGGGCGTTGGCCGAGCCCCTGGCGCGCTCGGTCGGGGAACGGTTGGCCCGGGCGTGCCGGATCGCCGAGCCACTGTCGGTCCGGCTCGAGCGGGTGCACTGGCCGTCGACGGTGGGCGACTTCCGGATGCGCCAGCTCGCGTGGGCCGGCGGGGGGTTGGCGCTGGGCACCTTGGCGGCCGGGGCCTTTCAGCTCCCCGGTGTCGTCGCACTGCTGTTCGTGGTCGGTGGCGCCGTGCTGGGCTTCCTCGTCGTCGAGCAGCAGCTGGTCGCCGCGTCGGATCGCTGGCGTCGGCATGTGTTCCTGGAGCTGCCGGTGGTCGCCGAACAGCTCGGGATGCTGCTGGGCGCCGGCTACTCGTTGACCGGTGCGCTGAGTCGCATCGCGCAACGGGGCAAGGGCGCCTGCGGCCGCGACATCGCCCGGGTCTGCGAGCGCCTGCGGCTCGGGCTGAGCGAGGTGGCGGCGTTGCGGGAGTGGGCGGCCGTTGCCGACGTGCCGGCGCTGCATCGGCTGGTGGCGATCCTGGCGCTCAACCGCCAGGGCGGTGACCTCGACCGCCTGGTCAGCGAGGAGGCCCGTTCGATGCGTCGCGACGTCCACCGCCAGCTGCTGGAGACCATCGAGCGACGCTCGCAGCAGGTCTGGGTCCCCGTGACCGTGGCGACGCTTGTGCCCGGCGTGATCTTCCTGGCGGTCCCGTTCGTCGAGGCACTGCGCATGTTCGCCCGCTCGTGAGCGGCTCCGAGCGGAATGGAGACGACGAAGATGGAAGGAGCTTGTCGATGAGAGACGATCGTGGTGAAGGGGTCATATCCGCGGCGATCGCGGTCCTTGTCATGGCCGGGATCGGGGCCCTGATGTGGGCGGGATTCAAGACCATCTGGGAGGACGCCGAGCAGAACACCCGCGACAAGGTCGCGGAGATCGGTCGGTGACCGATCGCGGGGTCGGCATGATCGGCTCCGTCGCCGGCCTGATGGTCACCGTGCTCCTGTTGGCGCTGGCGGCGCAGGTGCTGCTCGGGCTGTACGCGACCTCGACCCTCCGGGCCACGCTGCACGACGCCGCGTCCCGGGCGGCGAACCAGCAGACGTCCACGTCGGCGGGCCTCGACCGGCTGGCCGACGAGGCCGAGGCATCGCTGGGGCGCATGGGCGAGCGAACGAGCATCACGCTGAGCCTCGAGGACACCGACGGCGACGGCATCGCCGACGTCGTGGCCGGTGATGCCGTCGCTGCGCCTCCCCGTATCGTGCCCCCGTCCGTCGGCGGGATGGTCGGCTTCGAGGAGATCCATGCCGGGGTCCGCGTCCGCATCGAGCGCGTGCGCTGAGCGCCTGCCCAGGTTGCGCTGGCCCCGCGCCCCCGTAGCGTGAGACCAACCGGACGGGAGGCTGGGTCGATGGCTGGAACGGTGGTCGGGATCTTCACGGCGCCCGAAGAGGGTGCCGCCACGGTCGCGGTGGACGAGGTCGTCGCTGTAAAGGGACGTGGCCTGCAGGGCGACCGCTACTTCGACGTCAACCAGGGTGACCACGATCCCGGCGACGAGATCACCCTGATCGACGCCGACGGCCTGCGGGTGGCGAGGACCGAGCACGGCGTGGCCCTCGACCCCGGCGAGCACCGGCGCAACGTGGTCGTCGAGGGCCTCGACCTGGTCGAGCTGGTCGGGCAGGTCATCCAGGTCGGCGAGATCGAGGTCGAGGTGCTGGCCGACAACCCGCCCTGCAAGTACCTGCAGACCCTCACCGGCAAGCCGGTACTGCGCGCGCTGCAACGCAAGGGTGGTGTGCGCGGCCGCATCGCCAAGGGCGGAACCATCCGCCTCGGCGACCCGATCCAGCCGTAGAGCCAGCGGGTCAGCTGACGTCGATCGCTGCCGCCAGCACCAGCACCAGCGTGACCACGGCGAGCAGACCGTGGGCGCCCACGACCACGATCGGGAACCGCTGCTCGGCAGCGACCGGGCCCGCAGCGATGCCCACTTCGCCGTGGGGCTCGGCCACTGCGGCCGCGGATCGGCCGCGCCACCAGCGGGCCAACATCACGAAGCCCAGCAGCGCCACCGGCAGCAACAGGACGAACGCCGTCCAGGCCAGCCCTGCGCTCTCGTCGCTGACGACGAAGGCGATCCACACCAGCAGGCCGACGGCTGCCAGCAGGAAGTGCCCGAAGATCAGACCCGGCGAGAACCGGCTGACCCCGGCCTCCTGCTGGCGCAGGCCACCCTTGGCCAGCCAGGTGCCGAGCAGCACGAATCCTCCTCCTGCGGTGATCAACCAGGTGACGAGCGCGGCAACGTCCATCGGACCGCCCTTTCGTTTGTTATCTGCTGTCGACGAAACCTTCGGCCTGGGTCGCCTCGTCGGCCACCCGGACGCCGTAGCGGAAGGTGAGCTTTCCTCCGAGCCAGCCCGCACCTCCGAGGATCGCGAGCGCCACCACGGACAGCACGAGGAGTCCGGCGGAGGTCTCGCCGGGCGCAGCGTGATCGTCGTGTCGGATGAGCAACGACACGGCGAACAGGGCGACGACGACGAGGTTGAGCGTCATGTGGATGAGGCCGGTGCGGAACGCGCGGGTTCCGGTGGGGATCGCGAAGAGGTCGAGGAACCCGACCGCCGCCGCGGCAAGTGCTGCCACCAGGCCGATCGCGATCAGCCAGTAGGCGCCCTGTCCGAAGACGTCCGGGTTGTCGGCGAGCCGCGAACCGATGTCGAACCCCAGGCCGGCGACCCAGGCACCGATGGGGACGGTGACCAGGATCGGGTGGAGCGGATGCCCGTAGGGGCCTGCGATGGCCAGAAGCGGCCGCTTCGCCTGGCGCCGGCGCTGGTCCACCTCGGACTGCCCGGCACCTTGGGAGTGCTCTTCCTGCGCTGGCTGTGTCATGCCTGCTCTAATGCCCACTGCCGTTGAAGATAGACGACGTTCTTTGTAACGTCAATGTCAATCTGTTTTAGAGAGCGGAGGTGAGGACACGTGGATTCGGGAAGCCTCGATGAGCAGATCGTCGGTGTCGCCTCACTCGCCGAGCCCCAGCGGCGTCGGCTCTACCGGTACGTGGTGTCCCGCCATCGCCCGGTGAGCAAGGATGAGGCGTCCGAGGCGTTGGGCCTGGCGCGGTCGGTGGTGACCTTCCACCTCGACCGCCTGGTCGCGGACGGCGTGCTCGCCGTCGAGTACCGGCGGCTCTCGGGCCGCAGCGGGCCTGGGGCCGGTCGCCCCGCCAAGCTGTACCGCCGGGCCAACCACGACGTCGCGGTCAGCCTGCCGACGCGCACCTACGACCTCGCCGCCGACCTCCTTGCCTGGGCGGTGACCACCAGCCTGTCGTCGGGCGTGCCGGTCGACGAGGCACTGGCTGCGGTGGCCCACGAGCGCGGCGGCGATCTCGGCTGGGACGCACGCGACCGGGCCGCGCAGCCCGCCGACCTCGAGACCCTCGTCGAGGCGACGTTCGAGGTCCTCGAGGAGCAGGGCTACGAGCCGGTGCCCGACGAGAGCGACATCGTGCTGGCCAACTGCCCGTTCCACGCCCTGGTCGACGACCACCGCGCGCTGGTGTGCGGCTTGAACCACGCTCTGTTGAGCGGACTGTGCGAAGTCCTGCCCGAGGCGGCCCTGTGGGCCCGGCTCGAGCCGAGCCCCGTGGCCTGTTGCGTCCGCCTGCGCGTCGCGGGCGGCTGACCTGGGGCGGCTGCCCGCTCAGGCCATCACGCCGATCTGCTGTGGCTGGTGCCCGGGGAACACCGTCGCCAGGTCGCCCTGGCCGATGCCGAGCCGGGCCGTGATCACCTCGCCCAGGACGTCGCGGTAGTCGTTGAGCCCCGGCACGTCGCCGTTGTCACGCACCTCCGGCGCCAGGCCCTGCCAGTTGCCGTGGATCGTCCGTCCCGCCAAGCCGCCCCCGAGCAGCAACGCGACCGCCCCGTGGCCATGGTCGGCGCCGGCGTTGGCGTTCTGCTCGATGCGCCGGCCGAACTCGGTCATCGCCACCAGCGTGACCCCGCCGAGCCGGTCACCGAGGTCGGTGGCGAAGGCACCGAGGGCCTCGCCGAGCTCGCCGAGCGTCCGCTCCATGTCACCGCCGTCGATCGTCCCGAGGCGGGTGTGCATGTCCCATCCACCCAGGTCGATGGACGCCACTCGGAGGCCGACGTCGCCCTTGACGAGGCGGGCCAGCTCGGTGAGCCCCCGCCCGAGGTCGTTGTCCGGGTAGGTGGCTGCGGGCCGGTACTCCTCGGCGGTCATCTGGTTCACCGTGTCGAGCGCCTCGAGGGTCGCCGTGACGTCCACCGCCAGCGGGTGGTCCAGCCCGGTGTAGAGCGTGGCCAGCGCCTCGCGCGTCTGGGCGTGGACGTCCTCCCACCCTTCGATCCGGAAGGACTCCACGTCGCGCAGGGTGATCGTCGACTGGTCGCCGGCCAGCGAGCGCGGCAGCGTCGTCCCCTGGGCGATCGAGCGGAAGCTGGTGCCGGGGCCGAGCACGTCGAGCACCCGGTCGAGCCAGCCCTCGGTTGTGCCGGTGCTCGCGCCGCCGCGCTCCAGGCAGTCCTGGGCCTGGAAGTGGCTGCGTGAGATGTCCGGTGTCGACACGGCAGGCACGGCCGTGAACTGGCCGCGGCCCCACAGCTCGTGGAGCGGCGCCAGCGCAGGGTGCAGGCCGAACCCCCGGTCGAGCGGCAGCAAGGCCCCACCAGGCACGGCGATGTCGGGCCGGGCGTCGCGCAGTTGCGGGTCGTCGGCGGGGACCACCACCGACAGTCCGTCCATGCCACCGCGCAGGAACAGGACGATCAGCGTCCCCGAATCCGACTGCGTCGCCGCGGCGAACGACGCCCTGGTGGTCACCAGCTGGGCGCCGAGGCTGGCGACGCCGGCCATCCCGGCACCCGCGAGGAACCGGCGACGGGTGAAGCCCCGGCTCCAGAGCTGGTCCCGCTGCTCGCGATCCCAGTCGTTCCGGGCTGCCCGCGCGCGTAGCAGCGCCTCCGCCGGGGTGGGCCCCAGCCGGGTCCAGTCCGGGCAGTCCGGGTGGAGCGATGCCATCGTGGTCGCCTCGGGCGCCAGGTCGTCGGTCACGATGTCCTCCTCATCCCTCGTCGAATCCCTCATCGGAGCGCGAAGTACGGCGAGTGCAGGACCAGCGGTACCAGGTGCTGGATGCGGTAGTCCTCGCCGAGGTCGGACTGGGGAGTCGGCGTCGCGGCGTCGGCGCCGACGAAGGTGAGCAGAGCGTCGCGGTGCTGCGCCTGGAAGGTCTGGAAGCAGAGCCGCTGACACAGGCTGTCGACGTAGTCGCCCACCGTGCCCTGGGCACGGCCAGCGACCAGGTCGGGCGGTGCGACGTAGGTGGCCCCGTCGTGCCAGCCAGCGGTCAGGGCCCGGTGGGCGTTCCACGATTCGAGGATCCCGCCGGCGGAGCGCCAGGCAGGGTGGACGTCCGGGTAGCCGTTCGGGGCCGGCCACGCCAATGGCATGTGCCCCATGTTCCCGGCGCGCCACGCCAGACCCTGCACCACCTCGGCAGTGTCCGCACCGGGGGCGACGCCGAGCACCCGGGCGGTGGCGACCAGGTTCTCGAGCGGGCGGCGGGTCTTCTGGCCGACCGAAGCCCAGAACACGTCGGTCCGGAACAGCAGGTCGAGCACGGGGCCGATCGCGGTGCCCGACTCGAGGTAGGTGGACGCGAGCCGGTCGACGAGCGCGTCGGGCGGGCTGTCGGCCACCAGGCGGACCGCCAGCTTGCGGGCGATCGCGCGGGCAGCGGCCGGGTGCCCTGCCAGGTGGCGCAGGTAGGCGTCGCCGACGTCGAGCCCGCCGTCCGCCGTGGCGTTCGCGTGCTGGAAGTCGAGGACCTGGACCCCGCCGGTCCAGTGCCGCTCGGCGTCGTAGTAGAAGGTGCCGTCCGGTCCGTCGCCGTCCTCGCCCCACACGGTGCGCCCGGTGAGGATGTACGCGCTGTTGCGGACGTCGTCCTCGGTGTAGCCCGATGCGACGCCGACGGTGTGGAGCTCGAGCAGCTCGCGGCCGAGGTTCTCGTTGACCGAGTCCTTGCGTGACTCGTCGTTGGTGAGGTAGCGCAGCATGGCCGGGTGCTGCATCGCCGCGAGCAGCATGTCGGTGAAGCTGCCGAGGGCGTGCTGGCGGATGACGTCGTTGTGGTACGAGCAGGCGACGTCCCAGCCGCCGGGGCCGGGTGTGGCGACGTTGAGGTGGTTGGCCCAGAAGTCGACCATGACCTCGAACACCTGGCGACGCGACCAGACCTGTCGGGCGAGCGTGGCTCGTCCGTACTCGCCCATGGCGTCCCAGTGGTAGCGGTCGATCGACCCCTGGATCTCGGCCGGCCCCATGCTGGCCAGGGGGAACAGGCCCCAGGTCTGGTCGGCGACAGGGTCGGGGATCGCCGTGGGATCCAGCTGTTGCGCGAGCCAGGCGTCGATGCCAAGGGCATGGACCTCGTCGACCAGCTCGGGGGTCGGGCCGAAGGTGACCCGCCGCAACAGGTGGACGGCTGGGTCGTCGGTGGCGAGGATCGTCGGCACCGTCACCTGGGTGCTCGCCGCGGCCTCGCTCGCGGAGTCGAACACCTGTAGCTCCTCGGCCGCAGCGACGGCCCGCCCGCTCGAGGCGTAGCTCTCGTCGCGATTCGCGAACCCGCCGGCGTCGGCGGCCCGGGTCGCTGCGTCCCGTGGCTCGGGGGCTTCGCGACCATCGTCGCCGAGCAGACGCCGGACCAGCAGGGGTCCGGCCACCAGCCCCGTCCCCGCCAACCCTGCCAGCAGCATGCGCCGACGTCTGGGCGACGAGGGCTCCTGCTCGTGGTCCTCCTCGTCTTCCCCTAGAGGTGGCAGCTCCAGCGGCGGCCCGGCACCCGGCCGACCGGCGAGGACGCTGCGCACCTCGATGATGCCTCCGGGCGGACGGCTGTCGCCGGATGCACGATCTCCCGAACGAGTCGTCATGTAGGACTCCCCAGATCCCCCAGAACCGCTGCCGATACTACGGATCTGTGTCAGCCCTCGCAGCGATCCCACCCTGAGCGAGCATCCGAGCTGTCACCGTGGTCGGATCGATGCCGCGCGGTCAGATGCCGTGCCATGAGCCATCATTGAGCGAGGGGAGATCAGCGGACAGTCCAGGATCAGACGGGCGAGCGACCCGACGACGAGGTGAGCGGAGTCCCGAGAGCATGAGCGTTCACGCCACGGTCGGCACGACAACCAGGGCATCGGGGGGATCGGGCTGATGACATCGACCCCACCCACGACCACCTTCACGAGGGCCCAGGGCCCGACTGGCCCAGCAGGCCCGGGTGGCCCGGGTGGCCCGGCACGACCCGCGCCGGCGCTTGCTCCTCCCGGCTCCCGGCGGCAGCGCCGCTGGTCTCTCGCACTCGTCGCTCTGCTGGTCACGCTGGGCTCGGCGCTGGCATTCGTCGTGCTGTGGATGAACGCCGGGAACCGGGAGCCGGTGTTGGTGCTGCGGCGCGACGTCCCGGCCGGCCAGGCCATCGTGGCCGACGACCTGAGCGTCGTCCGGGTCTCCGCCGACAGCGGGGTCACGCCGGTGTCGTCCTCGGAACGCGACGACGTCATCGGCCAGCCCGCGGCCGCCGACCTACTGGCAGGCAGCCTGCTCACCCCCGACTCCGTCGGCGACAACGAGGGCCTCGCCGGGGGCGAGGTGCTCGCCCCTATCCCGGTCCCGGTCGAGGAGTTCCCCGAGGTCGAGACCGGCAACCGCGTGCTGCTTTACCGGACGTCGACGTCACCCGGTGCCGGTGAACCACCCGAAGCCGAGCTCATCGGGGACGGCCTGGTGTTCTCGATCCGGTTCGAGGAGGGCGACTCGGACGTCCGGGTCCTGGTGAAGATCAGCGAGAGCCTGGCGGAGGACGTCGCCGCGGCCCAGGCGGCCGACCAGATCTTCATGGTGCGGGCAGGAGCCGGCTGACCCAGATGCCGTACATCGCATTCGCGTCGGCGAAGGCGTCGCCGGGGGTCACGACGACCCTCGCCGCCCTGGCCGTGGCCTGGCCGGAACACCGCTACCTGCATGTGGTCGAGCTCGACCCGGCGGGCGGCGACCTCGCGGTCCGGTTCGACCTGAGCCCGGAGCCCGGGCTGGTGACCCTCGCAGCCGCGGGGCGTCGGGGCCTCGACCCGACCACGTTCCGGGGCCACACCCAGGACCTCCCCACGATGGCCGTCGACGGCAACAGCGCCGGCCTGTGGCGCCGGGCCCTGGTGGGGCCGGTCGGTGCGGAACAGGCCATCGCGGCGTTGTCGGCGCTGCGAGGCGAGCTTCACCGGACGCTGTCCACGCTCGGATCCGACGTGCTGGTCGACTGTGGGCGGCTCGATCCAGGCTCGCCCGTCGTCGACGTCGTGAACCACGCCGACCTCCTGGTAGTTGTGGCTCGCCCGATCGTCGCGGAGGTGCATCACCTGGCGACCCGGTTGACCACGCTGCGGCCCAAGGCGGTGTCACTGCTGCTGGTCGGTGAGCGCCCGTACTCCGTGGGCGAGGTAGCGGCCACGGTCGGTGCCAGCCCTCTGGCGAGCCTGCCGACGGATCCTCGTGCCGCCCAGGCCCTGGCCTCGGCTTTCCCCCATGGTTCCGGCGCGCTGCGCCGGTCCCGGCTGCTGCGCAGCAGCCGTACCCTGGCCGCAGGACTGGTCGAGTGGCTCGGCGGCGACCCGCAACGGGCGCAGCCCCTGGCCCTGCCGGCCGGTCCGCCACCGCAGTCCCCGCCACTGCAACAGCCGTCGCCCCCACCACCCCTGCCGCCACCACCGACGCCGCCAGCCCCGACGGGCCAGCCGGGTGGTGGGCCACAGGCGCCGCCGACCGCCTTCCCGCCACTTCCGGGGCCACCGACCGCTGCGCTGTCGCGTACCCCTCCGGACGGCAACGCGATGCATCCCCCGCCCAGGCACTTCCGTCGTGACAGTGAGGGGTCCCGCCGATGAACCCCGACAACAAGAAGGTCGTTCGCGAGTTCCGGCGAGAGGTCGCTGATGGGCTGACCGAGCGTCTCCGCGCCGACGAGGCTGCGGGCCGCCAGCGGATGGCGCCCGCCGATCAGCGCCAGTACGGCCGGCAGCTGATCAACCGGCGCCTGGAAGCCTTCGCCAAGGAGCAGATCGAAGCGGGTCGCGAGCCCCTGTCCGTCGAGGACGAGACCGCGCTGTCTCAGGCCATCCACGACGCGCTGTTCGGCCTCGGCGCGCTGCAGCGGCTGCTGGACGACGAATCGATCGAGAACATCGACGCCAACGGCTGTGCCGACGTCTGGGTCACCAGGGCCGATGGCACCAAGCACCGGGCACCTCCGATCGCGGACAACGACGACGAGCTCGTCGACGTCCTGCGGATGACGGCGGCCCGGGTCGGTCTGACCGAACGGCGCTTCGACGTCGGCTCACCCGCGTTGAACCTGCAGTTGCCCGACGGCAGCCGGCTGTTCGCGATCATGGCCGTGACATCGCGCCCGTGCGTCGCGATCCGGCGCCACCGCTTCCCCAAGGTGTTTCTCGACGACCTGGTCGGCTTGGGGTCGATCGACCTGGCGCTGCGCGAGTTCCTCGCCGCGGGAGTGCGGGCCAGGAAGAACTTCATCGTCTGCGGGGGTGTCGACGCCGGCAAGACGACGCTGATGCGGGCACTTCTCAACGAGGTCGGCCCCGATGAGCGGATCGTCACCATCGAGGACAACCTCGAGCTGGGCCTCGACCGCTACCCCGAACTGCATCCTGACGTGGTAGCGCTGGAGGCCCGCGAGGAGAACGTCGAGGGCGAGGGAGCCATCGACCTCGCCACGCTGGTGCGCTGGGGGCTGCGGATGAACCCCGACCGGGTCATCGTCGGCGAGGTCCGCGGCCACGAGGTCATCCCGATGCTCAACGCCATGAGCCAGGGCAACGACGGCTCGATGTGCACGGTGCACGCGAACTCGACGATGGGCGCGTTCGGCAAGCTGGCCATGTACGCGGTGCAGGCCCCCGAGCGCCTGAACCTCGAGGCGACCAACCTGATGGTGGCCAACGCCATCAACTTCGTGGTCTACATCGGCACCGCGGTCGGCGGGGGAGAGGGTGGCCTGCGCCGCTACGTCTCCTCGGTGCGCGAGATCGTCGGCGCCGACGGCCCGCTGGTCGTCTCCAACGAGATCTTCGTGCCCGGGCCGGACAAGCGGGCCATCCCCGGCTCCCCGCTGCGGGATCGCACGCTGATCGAGCTGGCCGAGGTCGGCTTCGACGACCGAGTGCTCATGCGGCCCGACGGCTGGTGGAACTGATCGGTCAGGGTGACGAAGGCCGCGGTCACGAGCGGTGGGGTTCGGGGTACGTTGGTGCCCACAACCTCTGTCCGCGTGAGCTGTAGTCATGGGCGTGCGCGCCCCCGGTGCGTCGAAAGGATCTGGATGCTGAGGGCAGGCGGCTGGCGGGCGGCAACAGCGGCGGCGACCTTGGCGACGTTCGTCGCCATGACCTTCGCGGCCTGCGGCGGTGACGACGACTCGGCCTCGTCCGCCAACGGCGACGACGAGGAGGCCACCGGGGCCACCGACGAGCCGTCCGACGAGGACACCGACGACGACCCGTCGAACGCCGCCACCGAGGCCGCGTCTCCCGAGGATGCCGCGGTCCAGCTCTACCTCGACAGCAACGACTACATGGAGACCGCGCTCGCCGCGAACCCACCCAACCCCGAGGATCCGGCCCTGAGCGACTACTTCTCGGGCTCGGCCCTCAACGAGAACATCACCCTCCTGTTCCAGGTGCGCGAAGCGGGCGAGTACTACCAGAGCACCCTGGAGGGCAATCCGGTCGTTGCCAGCACGGCCTCGGACGAGATCCTGCTGACCGACTGCGTGACCGAATCGATAACCAGCTTCGACGCGGCCACCGACCAGGAGAAGGACTCGGGATCCACCGTCTACAACTGGCGGATCCGGGTCGTGGACACCGGGTCGGGTTGGCGAGTCGACGAGATCACCCCTCAGGAGCAGACATGCACACCTTGACGACGCGGATGGGGCGGATTGCGGTGCTCCTTGCGTTCACTGCCACGACAGTCGGGGTTGTCGTGCTGGGCGCGGAGCCCGCCGCTGCGGCCCCGTGCGGGCGCGGGTGCTCGCACGACGGCAACGCAACCGGCGCGGGATACAGCGCGGCCGCCGCCTACGTCACGGCCACGGGTGCTGGAAGCACCTCCTCGGACAACAGCTGCACGCTGCAAGGCCGTGAGGCGGCGATGCCCGAGGACGCACCTCCCGTGGAAGGGCACCTCGAAGTCCACTCCTACGGTGGGCCGGACACCTACAGCGTCTTCGTCGACTGCATCGAGAACGGCCACACGGGGATCACCGGGGACCAGTTGTGGGACGTGCTCGAGGTCTACGAGAACGTCCCCGCCTTGGAGCCCGAGGAGCTGGTGGAGGAAGCCCTGGCACACATGCCCATCGGCTCGCCGACGATCCAGACGAGCCCCGGTGACGGCAACCCGACGCTGGTCGGCATCGACACCTGGTTGATGATCGACGAGGGGTCGTGGGCGTACGGCGAACGGACCGACAGCCAGGGCCCGATCTCGGTGCGGGTGTGGGCCGAGCCCGACGACGACGGCGAGGTGCTCTGGGACACGGGCGAGGGCACGAAGACCTGCATCGGCAGCGGCCGCGACCCTGAAGGGTCCTGCTTCTGGCCGTACAACCGGTCGTCGGCGGGGCAACCGGGCGTGGACGGGGCAGGCCGCCCCTCGTACGCCGTGACCGCCAGCGTGAGCTACACGGGGGGATACGAGGTGACCGCCTTCGGTATACCGGTCGGTGGGGACAGCGACCTCGGCGACATCAGCCGAACGTCGGCGCCGTACTTCCTCGCCGTCGATGAAGCCCAGTCACTGAACACGGGGGATTGACCGAGCGATGAGAGTGGCGAGCGGATGACCTTGGTTGCTGGCCTGCTCGGGGCGCTCTTCGCCGTCGGCGCGGTGACCTTTGCCGTCGCGCTGCGTCCTGTGGAGCCGGGCGAGATCCCGGCCCGCAAGCGGGCGGTCCCGACCAGCGGTTCGGCGCGAGACCAGCTCCTGATCCAGTTCGTCGCGGGGGCAGGTGCCGCCATCCTGGCTGGCGCGATCACGCGTTGGCCGATGGCGGCGCTGCTGCTCGGCATCGCCGGGTTCCTGGCCCCGAGGATGCTGGGCGGTGGCGCCGTTCGTCAGGCCAGGCTCGACCGCATGGAAGCGATCGCCACGTGGGCCGAAATGCTCCGCGACACGATGGCCGGCGCCGGCGGCCTCGAGCAATCGATGATCGCCACCGCCGCCATCGCGCCGCTGCCCATCCGTTCGCAGGTCGTGCGGCTTGCCGCCATGCTGGAACGGCAGCAGCTCGCTACCGCGCTGCAGGCGTTCGCCGACGATCTCGACGATCCCGCTGGCGACCTCGTCGTCGCCGCGCTGCTACTCGCGGCCGACAAGAGCCCGAAGCGCCTCGGTGAGCTGCTGGGTCGGCTCGCGCAGTCGGCTCGGGCCGAGGTGAACATGCGGCTCCGCGTCGAGGCCAGCAGGTCGCGCACCCGTACCGCGGTTCGGGTCATCATCATGTTCACCCTGGGCTTCGCGGCGTTCCTCCTGCTGTTCAATCGGGAGTACCTCGACCCCTACGACAGCCTCCTCGGCCAGATCATCCTGGGGGTCATCGGCCTGTGCTTCGGTGCGGCCTTCTACTGGCTGTCACGCGCGTCGCAGTTCGACGAGGACGAGCGCTTCCTGCGGACCGAGCTGTTCGAGGGCGTGGGCTGATGGTCCTGCCGCTGCTGCTCGGTGTGCTGTTCGGCGTCGGCGCGATCGTGACCTGGCGGCTGATGTTCCCAGCCGCTCCTCCGTTGCAGGCGGCGATCGAACGGTTGCACCGACGCAATCAGCTGGCGCGCATCACCGCTGGTGGTCAGGCCGACGAGCCGACCGACGTGTTCGAGCGCACCATCGGTTCCGGCCTCGCGCGGATCATGACCCAGCTGGGATTGCGCCTGGACACATTGGAGCCCAACCTCCGGCTGGTCGGGCGGTCGCTCGAACAGCATCTGGCTCAGAAGGTGTTGCTGGCGATCTTCGGGCTCGCGCTGCCCATGCTGCTGGGCGTGCTGTGGAACGTGGTTGGCCTCGGCGTGTCCCTGACCCTCCCGCTCGTCGGTGGGCTGCTGCTGGGCGTGATCTTCTTCTTCGCACCCGACCTCGTGCTGCGCTCGGAGGCCAATGACCGCCGCAAGGATTTCCGCCACTCGCTCGGTTCATTCCTCGACCTGGTGGTCATCTCGTTGGCTGGGGGCGCCGGCGTCGAGAGCGCCCTGCGCGACGCAGCCAACATCGGGCGCGGATGGGCCTATGGCCAGGTACGTAGGGCACTCGAGGTCACAGCGCTCACCGGCGAGACGCCATGGGCCGCGCTGGCTCGGCTCGGCGAGGAAGTCGGCGTCCCGGAGCTGGTCGAACTGTCGGCCAGCATCTCCCTGGCGGGCACGGAGGGTGCACGGGTGCGCGACTCGTTGGCGGTCAAGGCGATGTCGCTGCGTGAGCACGCGCTGGCTGAGGCGCAAGGGGATGCGGAAGCTTCGACGGAGAAGATGGCCGTTCCAACCGTGCTGCTATTTGCTGGATTTCTCATTCTCATCGGCTACCCGGCGGTCGACGCCGTCATCACTGGCCTCTGACCCCACCAGAGGAGGACACCATGCTTGGACCAGTCATCTTCACAATGAAGGTCTTGTGGAATCGCCTACAGATGCTCCGAGAGGACGATCGCGGGATGACGACCGAGGCGATCGTCGTCACGGCATTGCTTGTCGCGGCCGCGATCATCGTCATCGGGATCGTCACCGCGGCGGTGCAGAACAGGGCCAACAGCATCGCCGACGATGTCAACCCATAGGCAGACTCTGCGGCCATGGAGATTCGCCGGCTAGAGGGTGACGACGGCGCGGCCACGACCGAGTTCGTGATCCTGACGCCCATCCTGCTGACCTTCTTGATGCTGATCATCCAGGCCGGGCTGTACTTCCACGCGGTCAGCGTTGCCAGCGCTGCGGCACAGGAGGGCTCGCGGATGGCCGCGATGGAAGGCGAGCAGAACCGCATCGCCGCCGGTGAGGGCGAGGCCGAGGACTTTGTCCAGGCCGTCGCCCCCAACCTGCTGACCGACGTCGACGCCACGGGATCGATGGTGGACAGCGGCGAGGCCGTCCAGGTCAACGTCGACGCCAACGTCCTCGAGGTCTATCCGTTCCCGTTCCTCCTCGACCTGTCGGTGAACGAGACATCCGAGAGTGTGGTCGAGGAGTTCCGTCCTGCGAACGAAGCACCCCCGACGGACTCGTGATGCCAGCCCGCGCCCGATCCGATCATGGCGCCGTGACCACCGAGTTCGTGATCTTGACGCCGATACTGCTCTCGTTCCTCTGCCTGGTGATCCTGACCGGTCGAATGGTCGACGCCCGCAGCGACATCATCGGGGCGGCGAACGACGCGGCTCGGGTGGCCTCGCTGCAGGACACCGGGGGTTCGGCGGCTGCCCAGGCACAGCTGGCAGCGACCGACAGCGTGAACGGCGAACGTCTCAACTGCGCGGGTGGAGGCCCGGATGTGCAGACGCAGTTCCTGCCCGACGGCGACTTCGTACGCGGGGGCACCGTCCATGTGACCGTCGAGTGCACCGTCAACACGTCGGATCTCGCCTTCACCAACTTCATCGTGCCGGCCAGCTTCACCATCACCGAAGAGGCGTGGGAACCGATCGACGCCCATCGGAGCCTGTGATGTGGCGACCACGGCGGTGGCGCCGAGGCGAACCTGGTGACGACGGGATGGTGACGGCCTTCGTGATCATGTTCAGTGTCGCGTTGCTGTTCGTCACCGCTCTGGCTCTGGACGGCGGTCGGATCCTGACCGCCAAGCGCGAGGCCCGCAACGTGGCCCAGTCGGCTGCCCGGGCGGGCGCGCAGGTACTGGACGAGGAAGCGGTTCGCGCGAACGCCGACGAGATCCTCGACGAGGGAGGAGCCCAGGATGCTGCATGCGTCTTCCTCGACCGAGCCGAGCACCCTTGTGGCAGCGAGAGCTCGGTCAGCTTCGACGTGAACGAGGTCGTCGTCACGGTGAACCAGAGCGTCGACATGGCGATGCTGCCCGGGGTGCCGGCCCAGTCCTTCACCGTCGAAGGCCGAGCCTGCGTCGCCCGAGGGATCACCGACGCGCCTCCCTGCTGACACCGGGCGACACACGCGACGAGCGGTGGCGGTCCGTTCGGACCACCACCGCTGTTGTTGTTGCTGTTGTTGTTGTTGCTGCTGTTTGGCCTGGTGATGCTGCTCAGTCGGCCGGGGGCTCGGGGTTGGGCAGCAGGTCGGTGCAGTAGTAGCCGTGGGAGTCCGAGATGCGGGCGCCACAGGTGTCGCCGTAGGCCTCGTACTCCGAGCCCACCGGGGTGCCCAAGTACAGGTCGTCACAGGCCTGCATGTCGCCCTGGTAGCAATCCTGGGCCAGGTCGTCGAACTGCGAGTCGCCGGTGGGCGGTGCCTCGGGCGGCCCAGCGTCGGCGGCGGCATCCTCGATCGGCACGTCCGGGGCGCCGGGGCCGGTGGGCAGCTCCGGCGGATCGTCGACCTCGATGTCCTCGGGGTTGCCTGGCAGGGTGGTGACCGGCCCGTCGACCGGCCCGGTGCCGGGGTCGTTGTTGACGACCTCGGGGTCTTCGTTCGCCGTCTCGTCGTCATCGTCACCGCCGAGGACGAAGAATGCCCCAGCGCCGAGGGCTGCGACCGCCAGCAGGATGAGCACGACGATCAGCCCGGTGGTGGGCTTGTTCCCGGGCGCCTGGGGCGGGCCCATGGGCGACATGCCCGGCGGCTGGCCGCCATACGGCTGGTCGGTCCCCCATCCGGGAACCTGGGTGGCCGGCGCTTCGGTCGGCCAGGCGGCGGTCTGCGATGTGGTCGGGACAGGCTCGTAGGGGTTGTACGACACGATTGGTCCTCTCTTCCGCTGCGTCAGAGGTGCATCGGAGCACCGGGACTGAGGCCATCGTGAGGCCGTGTCGCCTCGCAGCCAGCGGGGTCATCCCGCCAGTGCTCCCCCCGGGGCTAGGGAGCCCCTACGGGGGTTGGCTGGGGGGAGTAGGGGATCTCAAGCCTCTGACCTGCGCCGTCGCGTGGTTCAGGCGACGGCGATGCGGTCGCAGGCAGCTCCGTCTTCGCCGCCGGCCCCGTTGCCGCCCGGGGCCAGGGATGCCGTGCCGGACGCTGGTGCGGGCTCGGCGCTGTCCGGTTCGTACCGCTCGTCGGCCACCTCGGGCCAGACGTTGAAGTACTGCACCTCACCATTCGTGCGGCGGTAGATGCCGGGCGTGTCGTCGCCGTCGCAGTCCCAGTCGCCAAGGAACAACCGGTCGCCGGCGTCACCGACGACGATCCGCTTCTCCAGCTCGCCGACCTCGATGGTCAGCAGCATGCGGCGCTCGCCGCCCTCCAGGGTCCGTTCCTCGTAGACGCCGTAGACCACGCAGCCGTTGCCCTCCGGGTCGCCGCTGACGACCTGGGCGTCTGGGCCGACGTCCGGCTGCTCCTGGCCGGCGCACTCCTGTCCCGGGTCCTGGCCCCCACCGTCGTCGTCCTCCGGCCGCAACGGGCCGCGGATGAGGTAGAGCGCCCCGGCGAGGACGAGTACGACGAAGAACGCGGTGGGCAGCCGGTAGCGCCTCACCGGCAGCCTCGGCTCGGGGCGCGGTGGGCGCGGGCCGAAGGTGCGGGTGCCGCGGGTGGGGTCGTCGGCGGGGGATGCAGGCGTCGTGACCGTTCCCGGAAGGAGGATCTCGTCGTGGGGCACCGACGCGCGCAGCGCGCGGGCGAAGTCCTCCGCTGAAGCGAAACGGCGCCCCGGCTCGCGTGCCATGGCCTGCTCGACCACGTCGGCCAAGGCGGCTGGCACCCCCGGCTGACCGGCCAGCGGCGCATGGAACCCGCTCTCCGCGGCGCGGACCACGGCCATCGGAACAGCGCCGTCGTAGGGGACCTGTCCGGTCAGCGCCTCGTAGCACACCACCGCCAGGGCGTAGATGTCCGTGCGGGCGTCGGGCGCAGCGCCGTCCATCAGCTCGGGCGCCAGGTAGTGGACGGTGCCGGTGATCTGGTCGCTGGTGAAGCGGCCCATGGTCCGGGCGACGCCGAAGTCGCCGAGCAACGGCTCGCCGTCCGACGTGAACAGGATGTTGGCCGGTTTGACGTCGCCGTGGACCACGGCTCGGCGGTGCGCCGACGCGAGCGCGTCCGCGATCGGCGCCGCCACGGCGACCACCTCGCCCGCCGTGAGTCGGCGCCGTTCCTCGACGAGGCCCTCCAGCGACCCGCCGGGGGCGAACTGCATGGCGAGAGCGAGGCCCTCGCCGTCGTCGAGCACCTCGTAGACCCGTACCACATGGGGATGATCGAGGGCGGTGAGCACGGTGGCCTCGCGGCGGAGCCGTTCGAGGTCGGCCGGGGTGCTTGCGGCGCCACGGAGGCGTTTCAGGGCGACGACCTGCATGATCGGCCCCCGGCGGTGGGCCTTCCACACGGTCCCGGCCGCGCCGGCGCCGATCTGTGCCTCCAACTCGTAGTCACCCACGCTGGTCATCGGTGCAGAGCCTCGCATCACTGGGCGGCCGATGTGGACGCAGCCGCGGTCCCGCCTGCCGTCGCCTGGCTACCCGCGTGGCTCCGCCGCGTTGGCGGACTCGGCCCTGTAGCCCGCGGAAAGTCGTGCGCTGCCCCGTGGAATTCGCCGGATGGTCAGCAATATTGGCTGTCGTTGGGTGATGCCATTCAGAAATTCAGCATGAACTATTGTTACGAACTTATGTTCGTTATTATGCTAATATCGAGTCATGCAAGGGATCGAGCTCCTCCGTCGAGCGGCCGACACGCTGGTCTCTTTCGACCCATATAGCCTCACAGACGACGAACTTCGCGCCACCCTGATTGATTGGCACCGCCAAGAGTCTCGCCTCGTCGCGGCCAAAGCCAAGGTCACGATGGCGCTCGATCGGCGCCGCGCCTACCGCCATGACGGCCTCAAGTCCGCCGCCGCATGGCTGGCCCGCCAGACGCGCATCCCCTTGCCCCAGGCCCGAGCAGAGACGCGCTTTAGCCGGCGACTGGCGTTGATGCCTCGCGTACAAGCCGCGCTGGAGGCATCGGAGATCACTCAACGCCGCGCTGAGGTCCTCGGCGGGTCGGCGGACTCACCGCGTCGCGCCGTCGCCCAACAGTTCACCGAGGTGGAGGAGCAGCTGCTCGGGTTCGCACGGGATCTACCGTTCGAGGACTTCGTGCTCGCGGTGCACCAGTGGGAGTACTACGTCGACCAGGACGGCCCCCACCAGCCCTGCCATCGGGCGGCCGCGGTCTACTCGCCTTATTGATTATGGCTTACCCATAGCCAATACTGTCGGCGTGGAGCCCAGCGCGCAACCGGCATCTCGTCCGTACCGCTCGAGCCGCCGTGAAGCGCAGGCGCGCCTGACCCGACAGCGGGTCCTTGTCGCGGCGACCGCAGTGTTCCTTGCTCACGGGTACGCAGGCGCCACGATCCGGGCGATCGCGTCCGAGGCAGGGGTTTCCGTGCCCACGGTCGAAGCCCTCTTCGGCACCAAAGCACGCGTCCTCAAGGCGGCCGTCGACGTCGCGATCGCCGGCGACGACGAACCGGTGCCGGTTCTCGGTCGAAGCTGGACCGATGCAGCCTTGAGGGCGCAGACGGTCGACGAGCTCCTCGCGATCGTGGCCGGCGTGATCGCTCCAGCGCAGGTGCGCTCCGCCGGCCTCGTCCTGGCGGTGTTCGAAGGATCGTCGACCGACTCGGAGCTTGCCCACCTGTTGGCGCAGCTGATTGCCCAGCGGGCCGAGACGGCGGAGTGGCTCGTCGACGGGCTCACTCGCACGACCCGCCTTCGAGAGGGATGCTCCCGCCCGGAGGCCATCGACACCGTCTGGGTGCTGATGGATCCAGCCGTGTTCGACCGGCTCACACGGCGGCGCCACTGGACGGTGGAGCACTACGAAGCCTGGTTCGCCCGCACGGCCCGTCGCCTGCTGGTCGCCGATGCCCCGGCACCGACAGCCCGTGCTACCCGCAGGAGGAGCTCGACGTGAGCAGCAGCATCCGTCGCCTATCGGCGCAACACCCACCACATGGCGGGATCTGGTACATGCAGCTTCCCGCGCTGGACGTGGCTCGCTCGGCGGCCTTCTACGAAGCGGTCTTCGGATGGTCGGTCGACCTCGTCCACGGAAGCTTCGAGGCGCCCGGGATGATCGGCCAGTGGACGACCGATCGACCGCCGGCCAGCACGGGCGGACCGGTCGTGTGGATCTGCGCCGACACCCTCATGCCAACGCTCGTGCGTGCCTCCGACCACGGCGCCATGGTGCTGGGGCCGCCCGAGTTCGACAACGGTGAGCGCTGGCTGGCCGAGCTGGACGACCCGGCCGGCAACCGCATCGGGGTCGTCGTCCCGGCTCGCGCGGCGCAGTCACAGACCATGATCGCAGTGCGGGACGTCGAAGCCACCAGCCGCTGGTATCAGCGTCTCCTCGGCCTCCAGAGCGACCACGGCGGACCGCACTACGAACGGCTGCTCGCCGACGGAGTCCTCGTGCTGCAGCTCCACAGCTGGGAGACCGAGCACGACCACGGACGAATCGGTGACCCAGCGGATGAGCCCGGCAACGGCGTCCTCGTGTGGTTCGGCGAGGTCGCAGACTTCGACGACGTCGTCGCACGCGCTCACCAGCTCGACGCCCCGGTCGTGCTACCGCCCCACCGAAACCCGCCCGAAGACGACGGCAACGGACCTGCACATCGCGAGGTCTGGCTCAAGGATCCAGACGGCTACACGGTGGTGGTCGCCAGCCCCGACGGCGAGGCGTTCGAGCCGCCGTGACCGTGGCGCCCGGTTAGCGCCCGATTGGACGCGCTGGCGAACGCAGCGGGGCGTCGCCGGTACCGTTGGCAGGAGTGTCCGCTGCCGACGACCACGACAACGACGATGAACTCCCCGGCGATGGGTTCCGCTCGGGCTTCGTGACGCTCGTGGGGCGTCCGAACGTGGGCAAGTCGACCCTGCTCAACCAGATCCTCGGCCAGAAGGTCGCGATCGTCTCCGACAAGCCCCAGACCACCAGGCATCGCATCCGGGGGGTGCTCAACCGGCCTGATGCCCAGGTGGTGTTCGTCGATACGCCGGGCCTGCACAAGCCGCGGTCGGCGCTCGGTGAGCGGCTCAACGCGACGGCTCGAATGACCATCGACGACGTGGACGTGGACGTGGTGGTGTTCGTGATCGACGCGACGCAGCCCTTCGGCCCTGGCGACACGTGGGTGTCCGACCGCCTCCCGAAAGGCGCCGTGGTCGTGGTCAACAAGGTCGACGTCGGGTCGCGCGCCGACGTGGCGGGACAGCTGGCCCGAGCGGGCGAGCTGGACATGTCGGCGTACTTCCCGGTCTCGGCACGCACGGGCGACGGCGTCGACGATCTGGTGGACCACCTGGTCGACCGGCTGCCGGCGGGCCCCCGCTACTTCCCCGAGGGCACGGTGACCGACGTCCCCGAGGCGTTCTGGGTGGCCGAGCTGGTCCGCGAGCAGCTCCTGGCGGTAGCCCGCGAGGAGCTGCCCCATTCGATCGCGACCCGGGTCACCGAGTGGGAGTGGCCCTACGTGCGGTGCGAGATCGTCGTCGAACGGCCGTCGCAGAAGGCCATCGTCGTCGGGCACCGCGGCGAGGTGCTCAAACAGGTAGGAGTCGCGGTTCGCCGGCAGCTCCCCGAGGGTGCGTACCTCGACCTGCACGTGACCGTCGACCGGAACTGGCAGCGCCGTCCGGCTGCCCTCGACCGTCTGGGTTTCTAATGCAGAATCGGGGCATGCGGTTGGATCAGCACGGTCGGTGCCGCTAGATCGATAGAGGCCAGTAGCAGCAACCTTGGGGTAGATCGCGGGTGCAAGTCGTACTAGTCGGCAGAGATTGGCGTCGGGAGCTGGACATCCAGGTGAACAGTCCCGGCGCGACCGTCGGCGACCTCATCGAGGCTCTCGATCCGCGCGGCGACGCGGAACGTCAGTTGCGGATCGGCGAGCAGGTTGCCGACCCCGACTTCGAGCTGACCGAGGCCGGCCTCCACGAGGGGGCGGTGATCAGGCTGGAAGAGGTCGTCAGCGCAGGGACGGTCCGTGCCTGGCCGGCGCCGGAGCCGACCGAGCGCGAACTGGCGGTGATCAACGGGCTCAGTGCCGGGCGCCGCTTCGCCCTCGGCGGCGGGGCAGCGGACATCGGGCGGGCGCCCGGGTGCAAGGTCGTCCTGCCAGACCCGACGATCTCGAAACGTCACGCGAGCCTGGTGGTCGACGCCGACGGCGACATCACCGTCGAGGACCACGGCTCGCACAACGGCACCTGGATCGGTGAAGACCCGGTGGTCGAGCCGACCTCACTGGATGAAGGCACAGTCCTGCGTCTGGGGGCCCTCCAGATGGAGGTCCGCCCGGTGCGCAGTGACGACCGGCTGGTCACGATCGACCCGCTGCGCCACGCGACCGCGGCCGGCACGATTCCCTTCAACCGTCCGCCCCGTCCGGCGTCGCCGCCCCCGCCCGACGAGTTCCGGCCGCCGAAGCCGCCCCAGAACGCGCAGAGCAAGGTGCCGTTGGGCCTGCTCGGCATCCTGGCTCCAATCCTGTTCGCCGGCGTGATGTTCGCGGTGATGAAGAGCCCACAGTTCCTCTTGTTCGCGGGCCTGACCCCGCTGATGGGCATCGCAGGCGCGATCGACTCCAAGCGCCGTGGCCGCAAGACCGACCGCAACGAGAAGGACCGGTTCCGGCGTGAGATCGCGGAGTTCCGCGACAAGCTCGCGAGCACCGTCGAGCAGGAGCGGGGGCGCCAGGACGGCGTCTATCCCGACCCGACCGAGATCATGCGCAGGGTCACGCTGCCGACCACGAGCCTGTGGGAGCGGCGTCCGGGCCATCCCGACTTCCTCCAGCTCCGAGCCGGGGTGGGTGACGTGCCGTGGAGCCCGCCGATCGGAGACGTGGGCCGCACCGCGGAGGTCCCGGAGGAGCTGCGTGAGGCGCTCGCCGAAGCGGCCCTCCTCCGCGACGCCCCGGTTCCCGTGGACCTGTCGGGCGGGGGAGCGGTCGGCATCGTCGGCGATCGGCCGGCCGCGCTGGCGCTGGCCCGATCCCTGGTCAGCCAGGCCGCAGCGCTGCACGGCCCGGCCGATCTCCCGGTGATGGTCCTGGCCAGCGGCGAGGCCGGCCCGTCCTGGGACTGGGCCAAGTGGTTGCCTCACACCCGCGACGCCTCGGGCGCTGGACGGATGCTGTCGGACGATCCCGAGCTGTCGGGCCGGATGGTCGAGGCGCGGCTCCGGGCGTTCGGTCCCAGCGACCGGGCGGCACGGACGTCGCTGGCCACGGGGCCTCCGGTCGGCCCCACCCTGCTGGTCGTGGTCGACGACGAATCGCTGACCGAAGGGCGCAAGGCGCCGACCCGTTCCCTGCTGCGTGGCGATGCGGGCCTGGTGGCCGGCATCGTGATCGCGTCGCGCGCCGAGCGTCTGCCCGCGCTGTGCACCACGGTGATCGACATGGTCGATGCCGACGGGCGCGCCGACCTCGCACTGCCCCAACAGGGCCAGCGGATCTCGGGCTTCCTGGCCGGCGGCATGGCCGACGACGTCGCCCGCGAGTGCGCCCGTCTGATGGCCCGGTTCGAGGACCCCGAGCTCGACCTCGTCGGCGCCGGGCTCCCCGCGTCGATCCGCCTGCTGCCTCTGCTCGACATGCAGGAGTGCACCGCAGAGGCAGTGCTGAGCCGCTGGAAGGCCGGCGGGCTCGACCCGCGGCCGGCGGGACCGGTCGGCGTGGCCGAGAACGGGATCTTCTCGGTCGACTTCGTGGCCGACGGCCCCCACGGCCTGGTCGGCGGCACGACCGGCGCCGGCAAGTCCGAGCTGCTGCGGACGATGGTCGCGGGCCTGGCCGCGAGCGCCGACCCTGACCACCTCACGTTCGTCCTCATCGACTTCAAGGGAGGCAGCGCGTTCGACGAGTGCGCCAAGCTGCCCCACACCGTCGGCATGGTCACCGACCTCGACGAGCACCTGGCCGAGCGGGCGCTGCGCTGCCTGGAGGCCGAGCTGAAGCACCGCGAGCGGGTACTGCGGGCGGCCGCGGCGATCGATCTCCCGGACTACCTACGGAACAACCCGGGTGGCGAGCCGATGCCGCGGCTGTTGGTGATCATCGACGAGTTCGCCACGCTCAAGGCCGAGCTGCCGAACTTCATCGACGCTCTGGTCGGAGTGGCGCAGCGGGGCCGCAGCCTCGGGGTCCACATGCTGCTGGCCACCCAGCGGCCCCAGGGGGCGATCAGCGACAACATCAAGGCGAACACCAACCTTCGGATCGCACTGCGGGTGCAGGAGAAGACCGACTCGGTGGACGTGATCGACGTCGCCGACGCCGCGGCGATCCCGCGGACCTCACCCGGCCGGGCCTACGTGCGCCTGGGGCCGGGTGAGGTCGTCGCGATCCAGACCGCCCTGTCCACGGGCTCACGCAACGAGGCGTCGCTCGCGCATGTCGATGTGGCGCCGTTCGTCTACGGCCCTGCGGCCCGACCGCCGGTGATGCCACCGCCAGGCGGTGACGGCTCGGGTGATGACGACGGACCGACGGGCGACACCGACCTCACGGTGCTGGTCGAGGCGATCGAGGAGGCGTTCCTCGCCACCGGGCGGCCCCGGCCCCGGCGTCCCTGGCCCGACCCGCTGCCCGGCGACGTCGTCCTCGACGAGCTGATCGAGCAGGCGAAGCAGGCCCGACCGTCCGGTGAGCCACTGCGGTTCGTGCCCTTGGCGATGGCCGACGACCCCGAGGCGCAGACCCAGTACCCGATGGGTTGGGCACCGACCGACGGCAACCTCATCCTCTATGGCATCGGCGGCAGCGGCACCACCACCGCCCTGTCGAGCCTCGCCCTGTCGCTGGCACAGCTCCAGACCGCCGACGACCTGCACCTCTACGTGCTCGACTTCGGCGCAGGCGAGCTCGGTGCGCTCACGCCGTTGCCGCATGTCGGCGCGGTGATCCAGGCGGTCGAGCGCGAGCGCCAGACCCGGTTGATCCGGCACCTGCGCACCGAGCTGGATCGTCGTCGCGAGATGGGCGCTGCCGCCATCCGGGAGCAGCCGTTGATCGTGGTGATGATCGACGGCTGGAGCGCGTTCGCGGCCGAGTACAACGACTACTCCGGGACCGCCGTGATCGATGCGTTCTCACGGGTCTTCGCTGACGGGCCGGAAGTCGGCATGCTCACCGTCGTCGCTGCGGACCGCGTGGCCGCGGTCCCGACCCGGCTGGCGTCGCTCGTGCGCCAGCGGCTGGGCCTGCGGCTGGCGGATGCGGCCGATTACACGTCCTTCGGCGTCCGCTCGAACGCCGTGCCCGAGATGGTGCCTGGCCGAGCCCTGGTCGGCGGGACCGGCCAGGTGGTGCAGATCGCTCGGCCTCTGGACGGCGTCTCCGCCGGCGCGGTCCGGCTCGCCGGGCACACCGCCGCGCCCCGCCGTCCGCCCGTGCCGATCGCCACTCTCGCCACCCGGGTCACCCTGGCCGAGCTGAGCGTCCAAGCCCAGCTCGATGCCCGCCCGTGGAGGATTCCGGTCGGCATTGCCGAGACCCACCTCGGCCCGGCCGAGCTCGTCGCCTACCAGGGCGAGCACGCACTGATCAGCGGTCCGGCGCGGTCGGGCAAGAGCACCGCCCTCCTCACCGTGGCTGCGGTCTGTCGCCAGGCACGGCCCGAGCTCACGGTGATCGGCGTCGCCGGACCACGGTCGCCGTTGGGCAGTGATCCACTCGTCGACCAGGTCGTGACGCCCGCCGCCCTCGGCGACGAGCTGATGCCGTTGGTGGACGGAACGAGCGGTGCGGTCCTGGTGGTGCTGGACGACGCCGAGGCGATCGACGACGTCGGCGGGGTGCTCGACCGCCTCTCCTCCACCGACCGGCCCGACCTGCTGTTCGTCGCGGCCGGCCGCAACGACGGCATCCGCACCGGTTACTCCCACTGGAGCCGCCCGTTGCGCCGATCGAAGCTCGGCGTCCTGCTCCGCCCGGACGTCGACCTCGACGGCGACATCCTCGGCACGAAGCTGCCTCGACGGGCACCGGTCGGCATGGTCGCGGGCCGGGGCTATGCGGTCAACAGCGGGGACGTCGAGCTGATCCAGATGGCGGTGCCGCGATAAATCTCCCCCCGGGGTGCATCTACCATCCGAGGAACGGGCGTTTCGAAGGCACCAAGAGTCTGGGGCCGGGCGCCCGCCCGCAACATGCAGGAGGCGACCTATGGTCACCGTCAAGTCGACCGAGGCAGGCGAGAGTGCAGTGCAGTCGATGCTGAGCATCCTCCAGGGTCAATGGGACGAAACTGCGGCCAGCTTCAAGTCCCAAGGCGACATCCTGGCCAATCCGGAGAACTTCGACGGGCCATCAGCGGGCCGGTATCGCGAGCAGTGGGAGCCGCTCAAGACCAATCTCCAGAACATCCTGAGCGAGCTCACCGAGCTCAGCACGAATCTCCAGAACATCAACACCGAGATCCAACGGGCCGGCGGCAACACGGGCTAGGACCTCGGCGCAGCGGGCGCCGTCGTTGCCGTGGAGGGCGTAACCGAGTTCCTCGACGCGCTGGCGAGCCGCCTCGTCCCGGCGTGTGACCCTGCTGTCGTCCGGACGGTCTTCGCGACGGCATCCTCGGGCTATGCAGGGTTCCGCGTTCGCGACGGGCGGCGGGCCAGCGTCATCACGCCGTCGGGGGTTCCCTTCGAAGCCAGCGTGACGGGCGGCAACGGCCGCCCCGCCGCCGCTCTGCGTTACGTGACGGAGGTGGCGTCGGGCGTGCCTTTCTTCCGGCCGAGGCTCACGGCGCAACGAGCGGCGCTCGACCAGCTGACCGGCTGGCTGCCCGGTGACGGTACGTCGAAGATCGCGGAGGCGGAGCTGCCGTGCTTCGTCGACACGCTGTTCCCCGATCCGGCGGCGGTCCCCGCCCGCAACCGCTTCGCCACCTGGTTCGGCATCGTGCACCGGGACGACGTTCCCGCACGCCTCGCCGGGCTCAAGGTCTACGGGATCATGATCGACGGCCACGCGGCGCTCGACCGCCTCGCGGCCCGGTGGCGGGGCTTCTCGGAGCTGTCCCGCCTCGTCGCCGAGGCGCCGTCCTTGCGGCCGTACATGGCGGATCTCGAGGTGCACGCCACCGGCGACATCCGCTGCAAGGTCTACCTGCTCTCGATGGCCGGCCGGGGGCCGCTCGACGCCCTGGCGGGCGGGGTGGGCGCCGAAGCCGCCGCCGTGGACGCGGAGCTCGGCCGCTTGGGCGTGACGGTCACGAGCTGGTCCCGGGTTCTCGTCTGCTGCGAGCCCGACAGTGGTTCCGGTGCCCGCCTGTCGGTCCACGTCCCGGCCAAGTCATTGGCGCTCGGCTCGTCGGACATAGCCGCGCTGACCCGAGCGCTGGCTGCATCGCACCACGGCGACACCACCGAGGTGGATGCCCTGGATCACGCCGCTGCCCAAGCGGCCGGGCCGCCGTGGGCCTACACGTTCGTCGGGCTCGGGCTTGAACCCGGGGGAGGCGTGGGGAAGCTCAACCTGTACCTCGCGCCGGTGCCCGCCACCGCCTCGGGCTGACGAACCGACCGTCAGACGGAGACGCTGTCCTCGTACTCCGGGTGGATCGGCTCGCGCGTCGGCTCCCAGTTGTTCGACGCGCTCGGCGGATCCGGATCCTCAGGCGGCGGACCCGTGTCTTCGTCGTAGACCAGCTCGGTGACGTTGTTCTCGAACCAGCCGTCGTCGTCGCGCTGCGCCTGGGCCCATCGCGCGTGGTTGATCCGGTCCTGCTCGCCGCGGGCGCGGGCCCACTGCTCGGCGAACGTGGTGGCCAGGTGCCCCAGGTGCGACGAGATCGTCTCGCCGTCGGTGGTCGCCGTCGACAGGTTGCTGTTGAAGTGGTCGCTTTTCCCGCCCTCCCAGGGCGTGTCCCCAGCGACGTTCAAGGCCTTGCCGGCCTCGGTCTGCCAGGCATAGGACTTGTCGTTGACCACGCTGGCCAGGGAGCTGAGGTCGCGGGCCGCCGATAGCGCCAAGTCGTACTCGAAGTCGATGTTCGCTGCGCTGGCTCGAGGATCACCCATAGCAATCGCAGTGTAGGACGGCGAGCCTGGTGAGTGGCCGCGCGACGTCACTGGGGCTTGGGGGTGTGGTTGCATCGGGTGCATGGCGACTGCTTCTGCGGATCTGGGGAAGCTCGAGGCGTTCGTGTCGGCGGCGGACGCGTTGTTGAGGGGGGATTCGGGTTCGTTGAATGAGCGGATCCGGTCGTTGCGGGCGAGCTACGACTCGTTCCAGGCGGCGCAGTCGGCCCAGTACGGCGTCTCGAACGCAGACCTGATGGGCGATGGCGTCGGTGGCGGCGAGGTCGGCCGGTGGTCGTCGAACTTGGAGCGGGATCGGTTGTTCGTGGAGGCGGTGCGCCGGGCGTTCGTGGAGGCATCGGGTCAGCCGACGGGTTCGGTGACGGTGGACCAGGTGGCGTTCGATGTGGCGTTCACTGCCGCGGTGCGCGAGGTGGCGCGGGAGGCGAACATCGATCCGGCGGAGTTGACGGCGTTGCGGTCGCCGGTGACCGTGGACAGCCCGGAGGTTGGGGTGGTGCCGCGGACGTCTGGGTTCGTGAACGATCCGGTGTGCACGGCCACGGGTCACTTCTTGGAGGTCGAGGACGACTTCGTGTGGCCAGAGCGGTTGGGGATCCTGCGGTGGCGGCGGATGTATTCGTCGCGGTTCATCGCGGTGGGGCCCTTCGGGCGGGGGTGGGCGTCGTGGGCCAGCGTGGGGATCGCACCCCAGGACGACGGGACGGTGGGGTATCAGGGCCCGGAAGGGCAGTTGGCGGTGTTCTCGCCGAACCCGACCGGTCCTGGGTACGCACGGGTGTCGGGGGTGGATGCGGTCCTGGCGGATACGGGGGATGGCGACGGGTCGTCGGGCAACGGCTCGGTCGGTTGGACGATGGCGTGGGATTGGGAGTCGCCGCACCCGGGCGAGACGTGGCGTTTCGACGGGGCGGGTCGGCTGCTCACCGTGTCGGGTCAGATGACCGGCGTCGCGACCTTCACCTATGACGCGGGCGGGCGGCTGGTGGCCGTGGCGCACGACAGCGGGCGGCGTCTCGACGTCGACTGGGGCGGCGACCGGATCGTCGGGGTGCGGTCGTCGTGTGGCCGCCAAGCCCGCTACACCTACAACGAGGCCGGCGACCTGGTCCACAGCGAACGGGCACCGGGGAACCGGGACTACGTGGTGGACGGGCGGGGCCGGATCGTCGAGGTGATCGACGCCGACGGGATCCGGCTGTGCCGCAACACCTACGACGACGAGGGACGGGTGCTGGTACAGGTCTCGCCGTTCGGGCGCGAGACCCGGTTGACCTACCAGCCCGGCAACCGCACCGTGGTCTCCGACGGCGACGGCGGCCCGGTGACCGTGTACGAGCACGACCACGCCGGCCGGCTGACCGGGCTCATCGACCACGACGGCCACCACATGCAGCGGGTGTTCGACCCCGAAGGCCGCTGCCTGTCGGTCACCGGGTTCGACGGAGCGACCGTCCGGCAGGACTACGAGCCCGGCGGCCGCGCCGCGTCGCTCACGGGCTCCGACGGGGTGGCCGAGCGTTGGGAGTACGACGACCGGCGGCGGCTGACCAGCCACCAGGTCGAAGGCGGCGCCACGGTCTCCTTCGACTACACGGGCGACGAGGTCGTCCCGTCCCGGATGACCGGCCCGGACGGCTGGGAGCTGCGCTTGGAGGTGGTCGATGGGTCGTTGCGGTCGTTGACCGACGCGGATGGGGTCGCGGTCGGCTTCGACTACGACCGGGACGGCAACGCGGTCGCGATCACCAACGGGTTGGGGGAAACCACCCGGATCGAGCCGCACGTCTCGGGCCAGCCGGCCCGGTTGACGACACCCGACAGTGCGGTGGTCGAGTTCGAGCGGGACGACGCCGGCCGCCTGCTGGGCGTGCGGACACCGACCGGCGACGAGTTCCGCACGGAGTGGTCGCCAGCGGGACGGATGACCGCGCTCGTCGAGCCGAACGGCGCCCGGATGGCCTTCGAGGCAGGCTCGCACGGCGAGGTGGACCGCATCGTCGACGCGCTGGGCCGGGTGCTGGAGCTGCAGCGTGACCAGTTGGCACGGCTCGTGGGCGTCGCCGCACCGGGTGGCGCGAAGTGGGGCTTCGAGTACACCGCCCTGGGCCTGATGTCGATGGTGACCGACCCGTCGGGGGCGGTGTGGCACTACGACTACGACAGCGAGGGCCGGATGGTCGCGGCGACCGACCCGTTGGGTCACCAGGTGCGCCAGCGCTACAACCCGGCGGGTCGGCTGGTCGAGCTGCTGGACCGGTCCGGGAACGCCACCCGCTACAGCCACGACGCCCTCGGCCGGGTCGTCAGCGAGACCGACTCTGAGGCCGCGGTCACCGCGTACGAGTGGGACACCTGGGGCCGCCCGACCCAGGTCCGTCTGCCTGACGGCGAGAGCCTGACCTATCGGTACACACCGGCCGGGCGTGTCGCCGGCGTTGCGAGCACCGGTGGGCGGGGCTGGCTCAACACCTACGATCCGGCCGGCCGGCTGGTCGCCGTGACCGACGCGACGGAAGCCACCACGCGCTTCGAGTGGGACGTCTGCGACCGCCTCGTCGCCGTGGTGTCGCCCTCGGGCCGGACCGAGCGCTACCGGTACGACGGCTGTGGACGGGTCGTCGAGACGGAGCGGGCCGGACACATCTGGCGGACTGGCTACGACGCGGCCGGCCGGGTGGTCTCGTCCACCGACCCGTTGGGTGGCGCGGCGGCCTACGAGTACGACCTGGCGGGCAAGCTGGTCGGGGCGACGGATCCTCTCGGCCACACGGTGCGGATCCGCTACGACGAGCGCGGCAACGCCACAGGGGTCGTCGACCCGTTCGGCGGGTTGGTCACGACCAGCTACGACGCGATGCGCCGCCCGGTCGCGATGACCGATCAGCTGGGTCGGGTCACCCGTATCGAGCGCGACGCGGCCGGCCGCGTCGTGCGACAAGAGCTCCCCACCGGTGACGTCGTCGACTGGCGGCTCGACGCTCGCGGGCTGACCAGCGACGTGCGGGTCAACGGTCGTGACGTCATGGTGTTCGACCGGGACCGCACGGGCCGTCCGCTGCTGATCCACGAACCCGCACGCAACCGCACCATGACCTTCGACTGGAGCCCGGGCGGGCGGCTCCGGTCGCTGGATACCGACGGCGCCGAGATGCGCTGGGACTACGACGCCGACGGGCTCGTCTCGGCACGTCATGACCCCGCTGGGCGCACGACCAGCTATGTGCGGGATCAGGCCGGACGCGTCACCGCTGTCGCGGTCGACGGTTGGGGCCGGATCGATCTGGAGCGGGACCCGGACGGGCGCCTCACGGGGCTGCGGGCACCGGGGTTCGAGCGGCGTTGGGACCATGACCAGGACGGCCTCGTCGTCACCGCGCGGTTGTCGGGGCCTGACAGCGACGACCAGACCGTCGAGTACGTGCGGGACGACGCCGGCCGGGTGGTCGAGATGCGCACCCCCGACGGGGTGACCCGCTACCGCTACGATCCCGCGGGCCAGCTCGTCGCCGCGGCACGGGGCACCGACGCGTGGGTCTGGGGCTACGACCCTGCCGGACGTCTCGCACGCGAAGAAGGCCCCCACGGCACCCGGACCTTCACCTACGACGCGGCCCACCAACTCGTCGACGTCGACGCACCGGATGGCCGCACCACCTTCCGCTACGACGCCGCGGGCCGGCGACGCGAGCAGACCGGCCCCGGCGGGACGCGCCGCTACGACTGGGACGGCCTCGGCCGGCTCTCACGGGTTGAGACCGACGATGGCCACCACGACCTCGACGTCGACGCGCTCGGCCGGCTCGCCGCCGTCGACCAGACCGCGCTGGCGTGGGACCCCACCACAGCCATCCCCGAGCTGCTGACCATCGGTGACCGTCAGGTCATCAACGCGGCCGGCCTCGTCCTGGGCCTCACCGGTAGTGACGACACCACCTGGCTCGACGGCGACGGACGAGGCTCCACCGACCGCGCCGACGGCCGCGACCCATGGGGTGCCACCAGCGAACCCGCCACTGTGCCCGGCGGCGACCCGTCGCTCGGCTATCTCGGCGAGCTGGACCTCGACGGGCTGGTCTGGCTACGCAACCGCGTCTACGACCCCGACACCCACCAGTTCCTGTCCCCCGACCCCCTCCCCGGGATCCCCGGGCTTCCCGTCGCAGCGAACCCCTACCACTACGCCAACAACAACCCCGTCGGGATGATCGACCCCCTCGGACTCCAAGGCCAACCCATGTCGATCGAGGACTACAACACCTACCGCGCCGAGAACTACGGCTGGAACTGGAACAACATCGTCACCGGCCTCGCCGTCGTCGCCGGCGTCGCCCTGGCGTTCACCGGTGTCGGCATCGTCGGCACCATCCTCATCGGCGCGGCCCTTGGCGCCGCCACTGGCGCCGCGCCCGGCGTCATCCAGGGCTTCCAGACCGGCAACTGGGACTGGGGCAACATCGCTGGCGGCGCCCTGCGGGGAGCCGTGATCGGTGGCGCTTCGGGCGGCCTTGCCGGGGGTCTCGGCGCCGCCGGCACCCGCATGCTGCCCACCGTGCTCACCAGCGGCAGCCGCACCGCCTCCACCATGTACGGCACTGTGCTCGGTGCTGGCAGCGGCGCCGGAGGTAGCACGCTGGGCGAGCTCTACGATCTGACCCCGCTCCCCGGTAGCGACGGCCAGTTCAACCCCGAATCCGTCGTCGTCGGCACCGCGTTCGGCGGCGCCACGGGTGCCGGCGGAGGCGCCCTCAGCTACCGACCACCGGTTGCCACCCCCGACTACCCGGCGACACTGCCGGTGGGCCACCGACCTAGTCAGATGGAGGTCGTTCCTGGGACCAACACGCCTGGCACAGTGGGCAACACCTCCTACAGCGGACACGCCTTCGATCGGATGCAGGGGCGTGGACTCATGCCGTCAGTCGTCGACGATGCGATCGCCCATGGCCAGCACGCCCCGGGGAGCGACGGAACAACTGTGCACTACAGCCCAGCGAATAACGTGAGCGTGGTCACAAACGCCGAAGGAAGGGTGGTAACGACCGGCTATGGCCACTTCAAACCTCACTGAGCAGGGCCGCCGGACCGTGGCAACGATCAGGGAGCGGCTTGACGCATACTCGGGCGGGCTTCCGGGTCTGCGTCGTCTGACGTCGGAGGTCGAGGGGCTCCTCGGTCTTCTGTCCGGCGAGGCGGACGACGAGTGGATTCAGGAGTTGCAAAGCCAGTGGTGGAACTTCGAGTTCGTCCTGTCGATGGCCGAGGGCCAGAGCGACCTCACCGTGAAGCAGCTGGAACAGGTCGGTGACGCGGTCGCACAGATGAAGCTGATGCTGGCCGAGTACGAGGATCCCAAGCCCGACTGAGCACGTGCTCCGCTCGTCGGGCATCACTGGCGGGCGAGCGGAGGTAGCGGTAGGGGCCGCGCGACGTCTCTGAGGTGTGCGGGTGTGGTTGCATCGGGTGCATGGCGACTGCTTCTGCGGACCTTGCGAAGCTCGAGGCGTTCGTGTCGGCGGCGGACGCGATGCTTCACGACGGGTCGGGAGCTCTGAACGAGCGGATCCGCACCCTGCGGGCGAACTACGACGCGTTCCAGGCGGCGCAGGGGAGCCAGTACGGGGTATCGAACGCCGACCTGATGGGCGACGGCGTCGGCAGTGGCGAGATCGGCCGGTGGTCGCGGAACCTCGGGCTCGACCGGTTGTTCGTCGAGGCGGTGCGGCGGGCGTTCGTCGAGGCTTCGGGCCAGCCGACGGGTTCGGTGACCGTCGACCAGGTGGCCTTCGACCTGGCGTTCACCGCCGCGATCCAGGAGGTCGCCCGGGAGGCGAACATCGAGCCGGCCGACCTGCTGGCGTTGCGGGGGCCGGTGACGGTGGACAGCCCGGAGGTGGGGGCCATCCCCCAGACGTCCGGGTTCGTGAACGACCCTGTGTGCACCGCGACCGGCCACTTCCTCGAGGTCGAGGACGACTTCGTGTGGCCGGAGCGGCTGGGCATCCTGCGCTGGCGGCGCATGTACTCGTCGCGGTTCATCGTGGAGGGCCCCTTCGGGCGCGGCTGGGCGTCGTGGGCCAGCGTGGGGCTCGCACCCCAAGACGACGGGGCCATCGGCTACCAGGGCCCCGAGGGGCAGCTGGCGGTGTTCTCGCCCGACCCCACCGGCCCCGGCTACGCGCGGGTCTGGGGAGTTCCAGCGGTGCTGTCCGCCGCGCGCGACGGCAACGGGTCGTCGGGCAACGGCTCGGGCGGCTGGACGATGCAGTGGGACTGGCAGTCGCCGCATCCGGGCGAGGTGTGGCGCTTCGATGCCGCGGGCCGTCTGATGACGGTGGCCGGCGACGTGACCGGCAGCGTGGTGTTCGAGTACGACGCGGCCGGGCGGCTGGCCGCGCTCGCGCACGACAGTGGACGACGGCTCGAGCTCGACTGGGCCGAGGCCCGCATCGTCGGCGTGCGGTCGTCCTGTGGCCGGCAGGCGCGGTACACGTACAACGGGGCCGGCGACCTGGTCCGGTCCGAGCGGGTCGTCGGCGATCGCGACTACGTCGTCGACGGCCATGGCCGGATCGTCGAGGTCGTTGACGCCGACGGGATCCGGCTGTGCCACAACACCTACGACGACGAGGGCCGGGTACTGGTCCAGGTGTCGCCGTTCGGCCGCGAGACCCGGCTGGCCTACCACCCGGGCAACCGGACCGTGGTGTCCGACGGCGACGACGGCCCGGTGACGGTCTACGAGCACGACTACGCGGGCCGGCTGACCGGGCTGGTCGACCACGACGGCCATCGCATGCAGCGGGTGTTCGACCCGGAGGGACGGTGCCTGTCGGTCACCGGGTTCGACGGTGCGACCGTCCGTCAGGACTACGAGGCCGGTGGCCGAACGTCCACGCAGACCGCCTCGGACGGGGTGGTCGAGCACTGGGAGTACGACGACGGGCGCCGCCTGACCAGCCACCAGGTCGAGGGCGGCGCGACAGTCACCTTCGACTACGACGGCGACGGGGTGATCCCGACCCGGATGACCGGCGAGGGCGGCTGGGAGCTGCACCTCGAGGTCACCGACGGGCTGCTGCGCACGCTGACCGATGCCGACGGGGTCGCGGTCCGCCTCGAGTACGACCGGGACGGCAACGCCGTCGCGATCACCAACGGACTGGGGGCGACGACCCACATCGAGCCGCACGTGTCCGGTCAGCCGGCCCGCCTGACCACTGCCGACGGCTCCACCTTCGAGTTCGAGCGCGACGACGCCGGCCGGCTGCTGACCGTGCGGATCCCGACCGGCGACGTGTTCCGCACCGAGTGGTCGCCCGCCGGGCGGATGACCGCCCTGGTCGAGCCCAACGGCGCGCGCATGGCCTTCGAGGCGGGGTCACACGGCGAGGTGCAGCGCATCACCGATGCGCTGGGCGGTGTCCTGGAGCTGCAGCGCGACCAGCTGGCACGGCTGGTGGGCATCGGCGCCCCCGGGGGCGCCAAGTGGGGCTTCGAGTACACGACGCTGGGCCTGCTGTCGATGGTGAACGACCCGTCGGGGGCGGTGTGGCACTACGACTACGACAGCGAAGGCCGCATGACCGCGGCGACCGACCCGCTGGGCTACCAGGTGCGCCAGCGGTACAACCCGGCGGGGCGGCTGGTCGAGCTGCTCGACCGTTCCGGGAACGCCACGCGCTACAACCACGACGCCCTCGGCCGCGTCGTCGGCGAGACGGACCCCGAGGGCGGGGTCACCGCCTACGAGTGGGACACCTGGGGCCGCCCGACCCAGATCCTCCTACCTGACGGCGACAGCCTGACCTACACCTACACCCCGGCCGGTCGGGTCGCCAGTGTGCGGACGACCGAAGGGCGTGGGTGGGCCAACAGCTATGACCCTGCGGGCAGGTTGGTCGCCGTCACCGACGCGACCGAGGCGACGACCCGCTTCGAGTGGGACGCGTGCGATCGCCTCGTCGCGGTGGTCTCGCCATCGGGCCGGAGTGACCGCTACGGCTACGACGGCTGTGGCCGGGTCGTCGAGATAGCCAAGGCCGGGCGGGTCTGGCGCAGAGCTTACGACCCCGCCGGGCGGTTGGTGGCCACGACGGATCCGCTCGGTGCCACCAGTCGCTACCAGTACGACCCGGCGGGCAAGCTGGTCGCGGCGACGGATCCGCTCGGCAACACGGTACGGATCCGCTATGACCAGCGCGGCAACGCCACAGCCCTGGTCGACCCGTACGGCGGGCTGGTCGCCACCAGCTACGACGCCATGCGCCGCCCGGTCAGCGTGACCGACCAGCTCGGCCGGGTCACCCGCGTCGAGCGCGACGCTGCTGGACGCCCGGTGCGTCGGCATCTTCCGACAGGCGACGTGGTCGAGTTGCGCCGCGATCCCCGCGGCCTGATCACCGACGTGCAGGTCAACGGCCGCGATGCCGTCGTCTACGACCGCGACCGCACCGGCCGGGCACTGCTCATCCACGAGCCCGCCCGCAACCGCAGCCACGGCCTCAACTGGACCCCCGGAGGTCGGCTCGCCAGCCTCGACACCGACGGAGCGGCGCTGCGCTGGGAGTACGACGGTGACGGGCTCGTCACAGCGCGCCACCAGCCTGGCGGCAGCACCACCAGCTTCGTGCGAGATGCGGCCGGACGCGTCGTCGCCGTCGCGGTCGACGGTTGGGGACGGATCGATCTCGACCGTGACGCCGACGGGCGCCTGTCAGCTTTGGGCGCGCCGGGCTTCGAGCGCCGTTGGGACCACGACCAGGCTGGCCTCATCGTGGCGACTCATGTGGCAGGCTCGGATGGCGCCCACACGGTCGACCTGGTGCGAGACGAGGTCGGCCGCGTCGTCGAGATGCGTGCGCCGGACGGGGTGACCCGGTATCGCTACGACGCCGCCGGCCAGGTCGCCGGCGCGACCCGGGGCACCGAGGCCTGGCTGTGGCATTACGACATCGCCGGACGCCTCGCTCGGGAAGAGGGGCCGCACGGCACCCGGACGTTCGCGTACGACGCCGCCCACCAGCTGGTGCACATCGACGGTCCGGAAGGTCGCAGCTCGTTCAGCTACGACGCCGCGGGCAGGCGAACTGAGCAGCGTGGCCCGGCCGGGACGCGGCGGTACACGTGGGACGGGCTCGGGCGGATGTCGGGCTTCGAGACCGGCGGCCGCCACCACGAGCTCGATGTCGACGCGCTGGGACGCCTGGCGGCTGTCGACGACACCTCCCTGTCGTGGGACCCGACGACGGCGATCCCGGAGCTGTTGTCGATCGGCGACCGGCAGGTCGTCGGCGCGGCCGGGTCGGTCCTCGGGCTCACGGGCGCAGAGGGTCTGACCGGATGGCTGGCGGGCGACGGGCGGGGCTCGACCGACCGCGCCGACGATGGTCGCGACCCCTGGGGTGCGACCGACGGGTCGGCCACGACGACCGCAGGCGAGCCTTCCCTCGGCTATCTCGGCGAGCTGGACCTCGACGGGCTGGTCTGGCTACGCAACCGGGTCTACGACCCCGACACCCGCCAGTTCTTGTCCCCCGACCCGCTGCCCGGCATCCCCGGGCTTCCGGTCGCGGCGAACCCTTACCACTACGCCAACAACAACCCCATCGGGACGGTCGACCCGCTCGGTCTACAGGGCCAGCCACTCTCGATCGCGGAGTACAACGAGTACCGGGCCCAGAACTACGGCTGGAACTGGAACAACATCGTCACCGGCCTCGCCGTCGTCGCCGGCGTCGCCCTCGCGTTCACCGGCGTCGGCATCGTCGGCACGATCCTCATCGGCGCAGCGCTCGGTGCGGCCACCGGCGCCGCGCCCGGCGTCATCCAAGGCATCCAGACCGGCAACTGGGACTGGGGCGCGATCGGCGGTGGAGCGCTGCGAGGCGCGGTCATCGGCGGAGCCTCCGGCGGCCTTGCCGGGGGTCTCGGTGCCGCCGGCACCCGCATGCTGCCCACGGTCCTGACCAGCGGCAGCCGCACGGCCTC
This sequence comes from Acidimicrobiales bacterium, assembly GCA_050744325.1. Lineage (GTDB taxonomy): Bacteria > Actinomycetota > Acidimicrobiia > Acidimicrobiales > VFJN01 > DASXTK01. Next base: position 17,883 of record JBOGHK010000034.1, on the reverse strand, counting down.
CACGATGTACGGCACCGTCCTGGGCGCCGGCAGCGGCGCCGGAGGTAGCACGCTGGGCGAGCTCTACGACCTGACCCCGCTCCCCGGTAGCGACGGCCAGTTCAACGGCGAGTCCGTCGTCGTCGGCACGGTGTTCGGTGGCGCGACCGGCGGCGGCATGGGTGCGGCGACCTACCGACCCCAGCCGACCCCCGACTTCGTCGTCGGCACCGACGGCGTCACCGTTCCGACCAGTCAGAGCCGGATGGCGCAGGGGTTCGACGACGCCATCGCCGCGGGAGAACCGGGCTACTCCAGCACCCCGACCTACAGGCCGCCGGGAGATCCGAATGGCGTCCAAACAGGGACGCAGTACACAATGCCGGATGGATCCCGGGCGCGCCTGATGGAGCCCACCCAATATGCCGACCGACGGGTGTCGTTCGAGAACGCCAATGGCCAGCCCGTCGACGCATTTACGGGGAAACCGGTCCAGAAGCCACCGGGGTCGCAGATGACCGGAGCAGAGTGGAAGAACTACGTGCGTTCGCGGACCCACGTGACCCAAGAGCCGTGATGCTGCCGACGATCAAGGTGTTGGCCGAGCGGTTGCCTTGGCCCATCCGGGCCGCGGAGTGGACGGACCCGACCTTGCTCCTCACCGGCGATGACTGGACGCTGAGCATCACCTGCTCGTGGCGGGTCGTCGCCCCCGCAGGGATCGCCTACGGGTGGTCGTCGGCGGACGCCGAGGACCAGGTCTGGGATCTCGTGGGCCGCGAGATCCAACGGGTCGAACCACAAGGTTCGGTCGCCTACACGGATCCGCGCCTGGTCCTGAGCGGTGGTCTCGGCCTCGAGCTGTTCAGCGAGACCGAGCTCGACCCGTGGGTGCTCACCGTCCGCAGCGACCTGGTGATCGTCGGCCCGCTCAGGCGGGACGACTGGACCTGATCCAGTACCAGCCGGCGAACTGTCAGGTGCGCAGCGAGCGAAGGAACGACTCGATGTCGGCTCGGTCCCTGGTACGGCGCATCTTGGGCAGCGCAGCGACGATCTTGGGGCCGTAGCGGGCCGTCGCGAGGCGGGGGTCGAGCACGGCGACGGCGCCGCGGTCGGTGCTGGTGCGGATCAGCCGCCCGACGCCCTGGGCCAGCAGGGTGGCCGCGCGGGGCACGTCGATGCTGACGAACGCGTTCGGCCCGGCCAGCTCGCGACGGGCCTGGAGGAGCGGCTCGTCGGGGCGGGGGAACGGCAGCCTGTCGATCGTGACCAGCGACAGCGACGGCCCGGGGACGTCGATGCCCTGCCAGAACGACATCGTCGCGAGGAGGCAGGTCTCGGGGTCCGCCGCGAAGCGCTCGATCAACCGGGCCTTGGGTAGGTCGCCCTGGGCCAGGATCGGGAACGACAGCCGCTCGCCGAGCACCTCGACGGCCCGGCCGAGGGCGCGATAGCTGGTGAACAGGGCCAATGTCCTGCCGCCCGCAGCGTCGATCAGCGAGGCGATCTCGTCCAGCGCCGCGTCGGCCCAGGCGGGCGAGGTGGGCTTGGGCAGATGAGCGGCGCAGTAGATGACGGCGTTGTGCTCGTAGTCGAACGGGCTGCCGACGTCTATGGCCACCTGGCTCTCAGGGGGCAGGCCGACCTGCGCCCCGAGGCCGGCGGCGATCGTAGCGCTGGTGAGGATGGCAGGGCGTTGGTCCCAGAGCAAGGCCCGCAGCAGCGCCGCCACATCCAGCGGGGCAACCCGCAGCACCGGCGTTCGTTCGGGCCCTTCCACCCACACGACCTCGGTCGCCGACGGGATGGCGGCCGCGTCCAGGTCGTCGACCAGGGCCGAGGCGGCCTGGCGCGCCCGCAGGGCGCGGGCCCTGGCGTCATCAGCCGCGTCCTCCGGTATGGCAGCCAGTGCCACCTGGGCTCGCACGACCCGCTCGCGCACGGCTGCAAGCGCCGTCGCGACCTCGTCGGGCAGCGGCGCGGTGAGGCGTTCGCCGCGGTGGGGGAGCAGCACGTCGGTGAGCAAGCTGCCCGCCGCGTCGACGTCGGCGATCGTCGATCCGGCGTCGGCCAGGATGCCGCGCAGCAGCCGACCGAGATGGCCGAACCGGCCGGGGCCGATCTCGGTGCCACAGCTCGCCGAGATGACGTCGTCGAGCACGTGGGCCTCGTCGATGACGACGACATCGTGCTCAGGGACGATCGCGCCACCGGTGGCCAGCCCCAGGCCATAGAGGTGCAGGTTGACCACGGTCACGTCCGCCTCGGCGGCGAGGTCGCGGGCCCGTTCCGCGAAGCACTCGTCGCCGCGCGGGCAGCGGCGGGCGCCGGGGCAGTCGCGCGAGGTGGTGCTGACCGCCGTCCAGGTGGCCTCGGACGGCTCGCGGTCCAGCTCGGCACGGTCGCCGATGGCGCTCGTCGCGGCCCACTTGACGATCGCGGCGAGCTCGCCGCGGTCGGCCCGCTCGGCCAGTCCGTCCAACCCGAGTTGCTCCCCGTTGCCGTCCGGGTCGCCCGCGCCGGTGATCTCGGCGAGACGTTGGGCGCACAGGTAGTTCGACCGACCCTTGAGCACCGCGAACTCGAACGGGACACCGAGGTGGCGCTGGAGGAACGGGAGGTCCTTGGCGGCGAGCTGGTCCTGGAGCGCCTTGGTCGCGGTCGCGACCACGACCCGCTCGCCGGACAGGATCGCGGGGACCAGATAGCCCAAGGTCTTGCCCGTGCCGGTGCCTGCCCGGACGACCAGGTGCTGGCGCGTTGCGATGGCATCGGCCACCCGTTGCGCCATCTCGGCCTGGCCTTCCCGCGCCTCACCGCCACCAGGGAGTTGGGACACCACCTGTCGGAGCTTGCGCGCGACGTCTGTGACGTCGCCGGCTGAAGGATCGCTCACTCCGCCCGACCGTAGCGGCATGCAGACCGTGCGATTACCCGACGGCCACGTAGCTTCCGGCCTCGATCAGGCGCCGGGCGTCGGCCACCGCCCCCGGGAGGTTGGGCAGCGAACGTTCGGCCGGACCGCGCGGCGTCAGGAACACGAAGGTGGCATCGACCACCGGCTCACCGGTCGCCTGGCCGACGGCCAGGGCATACGACGCGCCTTGGAGCCGATACCGCTCGACCAGCGGGTCGAGGTCGTCGTCGGGGCTTCCGGGGCCGGTCTTGTAGTCGACGACCACCAGGCCGCTCGGCCGGCGGAACAACAGGTCGACGTAGCCTTCGATGGCGCTGTCGCCGGCGAGGGGGACAGCGACGTGGATCTCGCGCCAGTGTGGGCTGGCCGCGGCCTCGACCACTGTCGGCGCTTGCAACGCGGCATCGACCAGCGCGCGGACGTGGCGCTCGTGACCGATCACGCCCTCCGCTGCGGCCTGCGCCGCAACCGCGGCCTCGACGCCGTCGCCGGACGCCAGGTCGATGACCTGGAGCACACCGTGCACGGCGCGCCCGATCGCCGTGCCGTAGCGGCCCTTCCGCCACGGTGGGCGGTCGAGGTCGCCCGGGCGCTTGCGGAGCCCGGGGTCTGCCTCGGCGTCGGGCCGGCCCTCGTCGGTCAGCGCGGTGGCCGCCACCGTGCGTGGGCGCCCACTGCGCGCCAGGGCCTCGCCCCGCTCGCGGCGCCAGACCTCGAACGGCGGCACCGCCGGCCGGCGGTCGGCCTCGTCTGAGGTTGGCGTGGGGGCCGCCGTCACCGCTGACGCAACCGGTTCGGCGTCCGCCTGGATGTCTGGTCGTGCCGGCGCCCCGGCGGGCCTCTGGTCGTCCGGTGTCGTCGGCCGGTCGGTGGGCGGCCCGTCAGCCGGTGGTGCCGACGTCTCGGTGGTTGCCGACAAGTCGAGGAGGTCGTCGACGTCGTCGTCCAGCGCCCCGACGATGAGCTCGGCGTTGCTCAACCGGGCGGACGACGTCGCTGGCTGGCTGCGGGCCCGACGGTGGAGGGACATCACCAGGTGGTCGCGGGCGCGTGTGGCAGCGACGTACAGCAGGCGGATCCGCTCGTCGTGGGACATCTGCTCGTCCAGAGGGCGCCACGCCTCGAATGCTGGCGATGTGACCCGACGGCCAACGTTGAGGATGCACGGGCCCTCGGGCGGCCAGACGACCTGCGCCCCGGCAAGCCGCGCCTGGGGCATGGTGGACTGCCCAGCCAATACCGCGATGGGGAACTGCAAACCCTTGGCGGCGTGGATGGTCATGATGCGCACGGCATCGTCGTCGGTCTCGGGGAGGACGGCCTCGGCCACCCGGCTGCCGGGCGCGGACTGCTGGCGGACCCAGTCGAGGTACTGCCGCAGCGTGCCGCTGGTGGACTCGGTCCAGGCGCGGGCCTGGTCGACGACGAACCGCACCCGTTGCCACAGGTCGCGGGCACGGCCCTGCCCGTTGGCCAGCTCCATCGCCCGCCGATCGCGGACTACCTGGTCGACCAGTTCGCTGGGTGTCCGCCAGCGGCGGTCGTTGCGGTGCATCCCGCGCAGGTACCCCAGGCCCTGCGCGACCGGATGGTCGTCGGGGACTGAGTCCGGCTGGCCCCGGCTGTAGTCGAAGCGGCCGCCGTGGATGGCGCGGAACGTGAAGAGGTCGTCGTCACCGCAGCCGAACAACGGGGAGCGCAGCGCCGTGACCACGGTCAGCTCGTCGGAGGGATCGTCGATGGCCCGCAGCGCCGCGAACAGGTCGCGGATTGGCCGGCTGCTGTACACCAGCGACGCCGACTCAGTGCGGTAGGCGATGCCGGCCTCGGCGAACGCGTCCTCGAGGAAGGGCAGGGACAGCCGCGTCGGCAACAGCACCGTGATGTCGCCGGCGCGCGCCGGCGCCCAGTCGGGATGCCGCCAGTCGCTCGACCGGTCGACCATCCACCTCTCGGCCAGGATCCGGGCCACGGCCGTCGCCACGTCGTCGGCCTCGCGCGTGCGCACCTCGTCGGCACTGGGGCGGCCCTCGTGGGCCTGGCGACCCACGATCGCGACTGACGGCCCGGCCGGTGGATCGGGCCGCACCGCGACCAACGGCTGGTACGCCGGTTGCGACGGGCCGGCAATCGTCGCGCCGTCCGCGCCGTTCGTCGGCGTCGGTGCCATCAGCCGTTCGAAGAGCTGGTTGATCCGACCGAGCAACGCCGCGCCCGCGCGGTGGTTGGTGGTCAGCGACAGCCGGTGGTCGCCGTCGCCGAAGCGGGCCGCCACCTCGAGGAACAGAGCGATGTCGGCGCGTCGGAACCGGTAGATCGACTGCTTGGGGTCACCGACGAAGAACAGGCGGCCTGGCACCGGCTCGACGTTCTGCCACGGTTCCTGGCCTGCCGTGGCGTCGTCGGACGCGACGAGGACCGCGAGCTCGACCTGGATCGGGTCGGTGTCCTGGAACTCGTCGATCAGCAGGCGCTGATAGCGACGTGCCAGGCTGGCGCGGACCTCAGGACCCTGCTGGGGGTCGCGCAGCAGCTGGCGGGCCATCACCAGCAGGTCGTGGAACTCGAGCCGCCCCTCGCGCCTCCGCTCGTCGGCGGCATCGAGCGTGAAGCGCCGTAGCTCGACGGCCAGGCGGATCAGCGCCGCGTGCGCTACCTCGTTGGCGAGCTGCTCACAGCGGTCTTGGATGTCGGCCACCTGAGCCCGCAGTGCCGGCAGGTCGTGGCCCGGGGCCCAGCGCGGCTTGGCTCCCTTGCCGTTCGGGCTCGCCTTCGGTCGCCCACCCTCCAGTCGGATCAACGCGAGTCGCGCGGACTCGTCGGGCGCCCGACGCACCTGACCGACCCAGTCACGTAGATCGCACAGCAACTGGTAGAGGGGGTCGTCCTCCTCGTGGCAGTGCTGTGCCTGCTCGGTCACCGCCTCGGCGTCGACGAGCACAGCCTCCAGCCGGTCGTCCCACTCGGGTAGGGGCACGACCTGGCTCGGAGCGCGCTCGGCGACCAGGTCCCAGTTCTGGTTGAACGACAGGGCGATCTCGCGCAGCACCGGAAGCCGCACCCCGGCCGAGGTCAGCAACAGGATCGGCCGGGCCAGCTCGGGCTGGTCGAGGAGCTCGTCGAGGAACGCCGCCCACCGGTCGTCGAAGGCCACCGTCGACGCCACCTCGTCGAGCACCTCGATCCGCGGGGGGAGAGCGGCTTCGACCGGGTGCTCGGACAGGATCCGCTGGGCGAAGCTGTGCAGCGTGCCGATCGCTGCCCCGTCGAGCTCGTCGACCGCGCCCGACCCGACAGCGAGCAGTTCGGCACGGATGCGGTCGCGCAGCTCGGCCGCTGCCTTCTCGGTGAACGTGATCGCCGCGACGTTCGCCAACGGGACCTCGCCGCCCAGCACCAGGGCCAGCACGCGCTCGACCAGCGCCCGGGTCTTGCCCGACCCGGCCCCGGCCTCGACGAACAGCGTCTCGTCCAGCGCTGTGCGGATGTGGTGGCGCGCAGCCGCGTCGCCTGGCGACTCGCCCGCGGGGACCACCGTCGCGCCGGTCATGCCGCGTCCACCGGCTCGGCCAGCTCGGCATACGGGGCAACCGCAGGATCGTCGCGCTTGCGCTCCCAGGCCCGGCGCCGGTCGGTGACCCCGAGCCCGTCCGGGTCGCAATAGGGGCAGCGCACGAACGGATCGCTGCTGCTGGCCGTGGGGCGCGCCGGGAAGACGCCCTGTTCGATCCCGTCGACGATGGTCGCCAGCGTGGACCCCACGGTGCTCAGCACTTCGTCGGTGACCGGATAGCCGATGGTGACGAGGCCCTGGCTGTCGCCGATGAACCAGTACTCGGCAGCGATCGGTGCCTCCGGCCTCTCGCGCAGGGCGCGGGCGGCGAGGCCGTAGACCGGCAGCTGCAGGTGCGCCCCCCGGTCGTCGGGGTTGGCCTCGGACAGCAGGCGATAGTCGTAGGGCCGGCCGGTCTTGTAGTCGACCACTCGCAGGGTCCCGTCCTCGGCCAGGTCGATGCGGTCGGCCGCGCCGCGGAAGTGCAGGACCCGATCGCCGTCACCGCCGGCGATCGGCACGTCGACCGCACCGACGGACGCGCCCGGCAGCCCGAAGGCCAGCTCGGCCGCCAGCGGACGCGACCGGTTGGCCTGTCGTCGGGCGCTGTCCTCGTCGAGGAGGCGGTCGAGACGCGTCAGGATCCGCGCGCGGTCGCGTTGCCAGAACAACGTGCGCCCGACGACGCCGCGGGCCTCGTATTCGGCGCTTACCGTCGACACGATCTCGGCCAGCAGCTGATGGTCGGCCTCGGCCCAGGCGTCGTCCGGGCCGGGTTGGCTGGTGGGGTCGCGTGCCAGCACCGCCTGAAGGAACCGCTCGAGCACCTCGTGGACCAGCGAGCCGCGTTCGAGCGGGGAGATCCACAGGGCCTCCGCCGGGTCTTCGGCAGGCTCGACCCGCAAGACCTGGCGCATGAAGTAGGCGTGCGGGCACGCGGCCCAGCTCTCGAGCCGGGTCGCGGAGACCACGTCGTCGAGTGGCGAGCGGACGGACTGACCGGCGAGGTTGCCGTCGAAGCGCGTGAAGCGATCGCTGAGACGGGCGGCCGTCATGGCCCGGCCGGCGGCGACGACCGGGTCGGCCGCGCCGACTGCCGGAGCCCGCAGGCGATACTCCTGGTCGGTCGCGGGGTTGGACACGTGGGTCACGCCGTGGGCGAACGAGGGGACCGTCTCGACGGGCACCGCACCGAGGCCCGCGATCTCGGCCAGCCAGCGCGACAACACGTGCTCGTTGCTGGCTCGGAGGTCGCCACGAGGAGCGCAGAGCACATGGCGCCGCGCCGCGGCCAACGAGGCGCGCAGCTGCCGGTGCTGGCGCTCGACATGCTCGTGGCGCAGCGGCAGCTCGCCACCGGTTGCCCGCCGCTCCGCGTCGGGAAGCAACGAGTCGTCGGTGGGGCGGGTCGGCAGCAGGCCCTCGGCCATGCCGACCACCACCACCAGCTCGAGATCGAGACCGATGCCGAACGAGAGGGGAGCGACCAGTACCCCCTCGCCGAAACGGCCGACCCGTCCGAGGTCGGCGTCGAGCTCGAGCTGCAGCGTGCGTCGAAACACGTCGAGGGACGACGGGCCGTCGACACCGTCGAGTCCTGCGAGACGATCGAGGGCCCGCTCCACCCGGTCGGCCGCCCGTCGCTCGTCAGGGGGCCACTGTTCGCGGGCTGCGTGCTCACCGACGAGGCGGGCGCTCAGCCGCCGCAGCCAGGCCACACGGTCGCGCCAGGGCTGTGGGGTCGCGGCTGCCGCCTCGAGTTGGTCGACGAGGTCGAGAGACAGCGCCCGCAGCGCCCGTGCCCACTCGGCGCGCCGCCGGAGGCGAGTCGCCTCGGCAGGCTCGGCACGCTCCGCCGGGACCGCGGCATCGGCGTCGCCATCGTCGTGGCGTGCCGCTGGTTCGGCATGTTCGGCGGCATCGTCGTGGCGTGCGGCTGGTTCGGCTTCTCCGGCGTCGTCGGCATCGCGGGCATCGTCGGTTGGCAGCGGATCGGCGGCGCTCGCCACCGCAGACCCGGACTCGAGCAGCACGTCCTGCTCGGCGAGGTCGGCGCGGCGGTCGAGCTCGTCGGCCAGCTGCGCCAGCCGTCGGTCCCAGTGGGCGCGGCCGGCGACCACCGCGGCGTCGCGGGACAGTCGCTCCCAGGCAGCAACCGGTGCGTTGCCGGAGAGTCCGGCCGCACCTCGGGGCAGGTTGACCAGGAGCCCGAGCAGGTCGCGGCGCCGGTAGCCGTGGTCGCGCCAGTCGATGATCCCAAGCAGGATGCGACCCAGTGCCCAGGCCTTCAACCCCCGCGATGCCGTGCCGTTGGCTGCCACGCCTGCCGCGCTCATGTGCTCGTGCACCAGTCGGGCGTAGGGTCGTTCGGCGCTGTAGAGCACGGCGATGCGTTCCAGCGGCGTTCCCGCGCGCGCCGCGTCGAGCACCACCCGGACCGCGGTGCGCGTCTCGTCGTCGGCATCGGACGTGGTGACGATGCAGGTAGAGGCGGTGTCGACCGGCCAGCTCGGGCCGACATCGGTCGTGGCCGTCGCTGTGGCGCCGAGGCGGGCCAGCGACCGGACGACGCCGGCATCGGCCCCGGGGTCGCCCACGAGACCGACGACCACCGTGGTCGGACAACCATCGCCCACCGCACGCAGCAAGGACGCCGCGCGACGCGTCAGGTCCTGTGGCAGGTAGATGGCGAGATGGCCGAGCCTCTGCGCCGCGCCCCCGTCCTCGGCCAGCGCCGCACGCGCCGCGCCCACCAGGTCGGCCTCGTCGTACCACCGGTCGGCCAGGCTGGCGCGGGCCCGTCGGCACAGCCGCACCACGTCGGCGGCCCGTCGGCTCTGCGCCGCGAGCCGGTCGAGCCCGCCCGACGACAGATCGGCCAGTTCGCCGAGGGCGGCGACCATGGCCTCCTCGGTGGCCGGATGGTCGGCCACCGGCCGGAACACGCCCGGATCGGCCCGCAGCGCCTGACGCAACGCCGCGGCGAGCACCGGCGTGGACACCGGACGCCGACCGGCAGCCGCCAACGAGGGTGCGCCGAGCATCTCGGAGAGTCGATAGGGCGTCAGGAAGCTCACCCCGATGATGCCGGTGCCGCGGGCTGTTATCGGCCCGAAGTCGCCGGTCGCCAACCCACGCCGCGCGGTGACCCCGACATGGTTCGACGGGACCACGACCGTCACCGGCGCCAGTGGCTCACCGGATTTGGCGCGGGCGACGACCCGTGCCAGAGCCTCGAGCGCAGGCCGTCCGTAACGGGTCGTGATGAGCTCCACGATCCGCACCCTACGCACTGGCTGTGACAGTCTCTGACCCCTACGGCGACCCCGACGTCGAGTTGGTGATCGCACCGCCCCGGCTGGCTTCGAGCGGTACCTGCCCCTCGATGTGCGGTACCTGCATCTCGACGGTGACGGTGCCGTGGCTGCGCTCGTAGCGCACCACGTTGAACGCAGCGGTGTACACGACCAGTCGAGCGCCCAGCACCATCCAGGCCAGGATGGCGAACACCACCCCGAGCGAGCCGTAGAGCGCCGACGACGACGAGACCAGTCGGGGCACGTAGACCCCGCCGATCAGCTTGAGGATCGCGAGCCCGGCGCCTCCGAGCACCGCGCCGGGAACATGGGCGCGCCACGGCACCGGCGCGTTGGTGAGCGCGTGGAAGGTCCACAGGAACAGCAGGGTGTCGATCACCAGGCTGACCAGCATCGAGGAGATGCCCGCGGGGCCAGGCAGCACGTTGAGCAGTGGGCCGACCCCCAGCGAGACGAACAACAGCAGGCCCGCGCCGAGCACCCATACCCCCTGGTGCATCTTGCCGACCAGGCCGCGGCCACGCACCTGCCACACGGCGTTGAGCGCACCTTCGACCGCCGCGACGACGGCGAGGCCGGACCAGATGAAACCGACGAAGCCCACCACCGTCGCCGCCTGCCGGCTTGACTCGGCGGTCTCGACGGCGTCGAGCACCGTGCGGGCGGCCCGACCGTCGAGGCCCAGCTCGTCGACCAGCTGCTCGCCGAAGTCGACGTTGCCGACCGAGAACCACCCGATCACAGCGATCCCCACCAGGATCAGCGGGAACAGAGACAGGAACGCCGCCATCGCGATCGCCGATGCCAGCGGACCGCCACCGACCGCGCCGACCCGCTCGTGGACGGTCATCACGGTGTCGAGCACCGGGACACGCTCTCGAAGTCTCGCAAGTTGGCGGGTCAGCATGGTGCCAACCGTTCTGAAGGGCCGTGTCCGCCCGCGGAGCGGTAGTTTGCCATTCGTGTTCCCGGAGGGCATCGATCCAAACCACGTCCCCGTCCACATCGGGGTGGTCATGGACGGCAACGGCCGTTGGGCCGAGCACAAGGGCCTGCCTCGCAGCGAGGGCCACACGGCGGGTGAGCATGCGTTGTTCGACACGGTCTACGGCGCGCTCGATCTCGGCCTCGATTGGCTGACCGTCTACGCGTTCTCCACCGAGAACTGGAAGCGGCCCCGCGAGGAGGTCCGCTTCCTCATGGGGTTCCAGGAATCGGTGTTGCTGCAGCGCCGCGACGAGCTCCACGAGCTCGATGTTCGGGTTCGGGTGATCGGTCGCCGTGACTGGCGGGTGCCGCGGCGCGTCCTCCGCCGCATCGACGAGGCCGTCGAGATGACTCGTAAGAACCAGCGGATGACCCTGACCCTGGCCTTCAACTACGGCGGACGGTCCGAGATCGTCGATGCCTGCCGCGCGCTGATCCAGGATCGCGTTCCTGCCGAGAAGGTCACCGAGAAGGCGTTGCGAGCGCACCTCTACGACCCCGAGTTGCCCGATCCCGACGTCGTGATCCGCACGTCGGGCGAGTACCGCATCTCCAACTTCCTCCTGTGGGAGCTGGCCTACAGCGAGTTGGTGTTCACCGATCTCCTGTGGCCCGACTTCCGCCGCGAGCACCTGTTCGAGGCGGTGCGCGAGTTCCAACGGCGCGACCGGCGCTTCGGAGGGGTCTGAGGCAGTCGGTGTCGCTCTACCGCGACCGGGGAGTGGTGCTGCGGACCCACAAGCTCGGAGAGGCCGACCGGATCGTCATCCTGCTGACCCGCGACACCGGCAAGGTGCGGGCCGTCGCCAAGGGGGTCCGCAAGACCAAGAGTCGCTTCGGCGGACGCCTCGAACCGCTGACCCACGTCGACCTCCTGCTCTACCAGGGACGTGAGCTGGACATCGTCACCCAAGTCGAGACCATCGACCACTACGCCGCCATCCGCGAGGACTTCGACCGGCTGGCGCGGGCGGTGTCGATGCTCGAGGCCGCCGATCAGGTGGCGATGGAGCGCGAGGCGAACCCCGAGCTCTACCGAATGCTGGTCGGCGCGCTGCGTGAGCTGGCGACGCGCGACCCGCCGCTGGTGGCACCGGCGTTCTTCCTGAAGCTGCTGGCCCTGGAGGGTTATCGGCCCCAGGTCGAGGCCTGTGGCGTGTGCGGCGCCGAGGCCGGCCTGACCAGCTGGGCGATCACCGAGGGTGGCCTGCGCTGTGCGGCCCACCGACAGGGAGTCGCGATCAGCCCGGACGCCCTGGAGATCGTGCGTCAGATCCTGGGGGGCCAGCTTGGCTCGGCCCTCAACCAGCCGCCGTCAGCGGCGACCGCCGAGGTCGACCACTTGGCGGTCAAGGTGCTCGAACACCATCTCGAACGCCGCCTGCGCTCGGTCTCGTCGCTCCATCGCGCCTGATTCGCCGTCGAGACCCCAACCTTTGCGTGGAGGCCGCTGACGGGACACCAGGCCGCTCGCCTAGATCGGCCTCCACTGCTTGGCCGCGTCGTCCCACTGGAGCCAGTGGCCGCGGACCGCGTCCCACTGGATGTACGTGCCGCGCGCTGCGTCCCACTGCGGGTCGTATGTCTGGGCCTGGGCTGCAGCTGGTTCGGCTGCCGTCGCTGGCGCGGATTCCCCAGCTGCGGGACCGCCCGGCTCGCCGGCACCGGCGGCGGCGCGGGGCTCGCCGGACGACGCCGGTGCTCCGGCGCCAGCCTCGGTCGTGGCGTCGGCGGTCGGGGTTGCCTCCGACGGACCTTCGCCGCCTGCGGCCTCGCCGGTGGACGACTGCTCATCAGCCGACTCGTCACCACCGCCGGCCAGCTCGCCCGCCTGCTCGGTGCCCGCCGTCTGCTCAGCCGCTGGTGCGCCCGCTGCATCCGCCGCTGCCGACGGCCCACCCTCCGCGCCTTCGCCGCTCGGCACCTGGCCCGAAGGCGTCCCCGGTGCCCCGGGCATCTCGGACACCGCCGGGCGTTCGCCGCTCGGCACCTGGCCCGCAGGCGTCGGCGGCCCACCCGGGGATTCGGCCGCGCCCGCGGCACCCCCGGTGCCTGCCGTGCCCGGCGACTCGGGCGCGTCGGGCCGAGCGCCGGCACCGAACGTTGGCGGCCCACCCTCCTGGGTCGGCGCCGGCGGAGGTGTGGGGGCTGGCGCAGCGGACCACCCCGACGGTGCACCGGCCGCTGGTGCTCCCCAGTCGGAGGCCTGTGGCGTCGGCGCGGTCGGCGGGGCCACACCCCACTGGCCCGCGGTGGGTGGCGACGCCGGGTAGCCGGCCGGCTGCTGCTGGCCGTAGCCGGGCTGCTGCCCATAGCCAGCGGGTGCGCCGTAGCCGGGCGCGGGCGCGTATCCCTGCGGCACGCCGTACGGCGTGGCGACGCCGGGGAGCATGACCGGACGGCCCGCGTCCGCCTTGCGGACCACGTAGGTCTTGGCTGCCATGTCGCCGACCCGTCGATGGCCCGTGGACGTCAGGCCGGTGATGAACCCGACGGCCGGGATGCCGCATGGCTGACCGTCGACGACCCACAGGATGGTGCGGACGAACGCCCGACCGACCCCCGGCGACCGACCGTTCTGGTCGACGGTCCGCAGGCCCGCCAGCGCCTTGCCGACTGTCATGCCGCTGGCACCCTGCCAGACCACGAACACCACCACGCCATAGGCGAGGGACACGCCCCAGCCGAGGACCGTCTCGGCGCTGCCTGAGAAGTAGGCGCGGTCGCCGACCTCGATGCAGTTGAAGACGTCGTCGTCCTGGTCGCGCAGCTGGCTGCAGGCATCGGCCACGTCGTCGGCGCCTTGGACGTACTCGCCGAGCGGTCCGAGCGGAGACAGCAGCAGGGACAGGCCGACGAGCAGTGCGTAGTCGACGATCCAAGCGAGGATGCGGAGCCCCACCACGGCAGTGGGGTCACGGGGGACTTGATAGCCGGGCGCGCTCACCCAGCTGTTTCTACCACCCCATCCGTGTAGCTCGGCGCGATTCGCCCGCCCCCAAAGGCGGTTCAGGCGTGGAGATCCGGGGTCGTAGACTTGCTCGTCATGCCTGACGAGGTCGCTGCGAGCAGCGCCAGCCCCGCGAACGATCCCGGCCTGTTCGACAAGGTCGTCAACCTGTGCAAGCGGCGCGGCTTCGTGTTCCCGTCCGCCGAGATCTACGGCGGCTTCCGCTCCACCTACGACTACGGCCCACTCGGCGTGTTGTTGCTGCGCAACGTCAAGGACGCCTGGTGGCGGTCGATGGTGCAGCTCCGTCACGACGTCGTCGGGTTGGACGCCGCGATCCTCTCGCCGCCCGCCATCTGGGAGGCCTCGGGCCATCTCGCCAGCTTCACCGACCCCCTCGTCGACTGTCGCACCTGTCGCGAGCGCTTCCGGCTCGACAAGCTCGACGACCAGCACGTCTGCCCCAACTGCGGCGCCCGTGACAGCTTCACCGAGGCACGGCAGTTCAACCTGATGTTCAAGACCCACGCCGGGCCGGTCGAGAACGAGGGCGCCGTGGCCTACCTGCGGCCTGAGACCGCGCAGGGCATGTTCGTCAACTTCAAGAACGTGCTCGAGACATCGCGGAAGCGTCCGCCGTTCGGCATCGCGCAGATCGGCAAGTCGTTCCGCAACGAGATCACGCCGCAGAACTTCGTGTTCCGCACCCGAGAGTTCGAGCAGATGGAGATGGAGTACTTCGTCCCGCCCGACGAGTCTCCCCGCTGGTTCGAGTACTGGTGCAACGAGCGCTTCGAGTGGTACGTCGAGTTGGGCATGCCCAAGGACAAGCTGCGGCTGCGGGCCCACGATCCCGAGGAGCTGTCGCACTACTCGTCCGCCACGTCCGACGTCGAGTTCCTGTTCCCGTGGGGCTGGGACGAGTTGGAGGGCATCGCCAACCGTGGCGACTACGACCTGAGCGCCCACGCCCAGCACGCCGGCGAGCGCCTCGACTACTTCGACCAGGCCAACGGCGAGCGCTACGTGCCCCACGTCATCGAGCCGGCGGCAGGCGCGACCCGCACGGCGATGGCCTTCCTGATGGCCGCCTACGACGAGGAGGACGTCGAGCGCGAGGGCCAGGGCAAGGGCGAACGCCGTGTGGTGCTGCGCTTCCACCCCCGCATCGCGCCCTACCAGGTGGCCGTCCTGCCGCTGTCGAAGAACGAGAAGCTGGTGCCGGTCTCGCGAGAGGTGCTGGGCCTCGTCCAGCCGAGCTTCATGTGCGACTACGACGAGACCCAGGCCATCGGGCGTCGCTACCGCCGTCAGGACGAGCTCGGCACGCCCTACTGCGTGACCGTCGACTTCGACACGCTCGACGACCGCACCGTGACCGTGCGCGACCGCGACTCGATGGCCCAGGAGCGGGTGCCGATCGACGACCTGGTCGACTACCTGGCCGAACGCCTCGCCAGCTGAATCGGCGACGCCGCGGGTCGCGACCTGGGCAGCCTGGGTTCGGACACCCGACATCGCGGCTGTCCCCAGGTGCAGCGAACCTGAGCCGAACAGCGCAGAACGGAGTAGCCACGGTACGTCGGGTAGCGACCGGTAGTAGCGTTCGTCGGCAGTGGGCTCGGCAGCGGAGCAGCGTCCGTTCAGGCCGTCCAGCGGCGGCGGCACCTCCTCCGGCGGCCAGGGACAGGGTTCCGTCGTGTTCGGCGACATCTCGGTCACCGCCACCCAGGTGGGTCGTGCCCGCTGGGTGGTACGTCCTGGTCGGTGCACGACCACGTGACGACCACCACGCGGATCCCACGGTGGGCGATCGTCCTGGCTGTCCTGTTCGTCTGGGCCTGCCTGCTCGGGCTGCTGTTCCTCCTGGTCAGGCGGACGGCCACGGCGGGCTGGGTCGAGGTGACGGTGACCGGTCCGGGCCTGTTCCACGCCACCCGGATCCCGGTCGACGGCGCCGACGCCGTGGCATCGGTCCACGACCAGGTCAACAGGGTGCGAAGCGTGGTCGCCGGTCTGGGTGCGCCGGCATCAGTCCGGGCGCCGCAGGCCCAGGGCGTTCCACCTCCTTCCGGAACCGCGGCAGCTCCCGAGACCCCGGCGGCGCCGAGCGCGACCTTCAACGAGTCGCGGTCGCACTGGTTCGACGGGACCCGCTGGCACGACGCGCGGCTGGAGATCCCTCCCGGTGCGACCCTCGACGAGCACGGGCATGCCTGGTGGGACGGGTCCACGTGGCGTCCGCTTCCGTAGCGGCGGCACCCGCGGGAAGGAGCACGGATGGCGGGTGAGCTGGCGAAGGCCGACACCACGACGCCTGAGGCGGTCCACCGACCGAGCCGGCTGGGCTGGGAGTTCTGGGAACGTCCGCCGCCGTCGCCGTTCCCTCTCGAGCATGACGCCCCGCAGGCGGCGACACCTCGACCACCGGACCTCGCCGAGATCACCAAGCGGCACCGGGACAAGCTGGAGCCGGGGGTCATCCTGCTGTGCCTGGGCGTGCTGTTGCTGTTGGGGATCGTCGGCTCCGGCCCCGGCCAGATGGTCGTCGCCGGTGCGTTGGGGGCGGTCGGCATCGCGCTGGTGACCGCACGCCCGCGGGCGGTCCACCAGGCGAAGGCCGACCACAACCGAGCGGTCGCGGCCGCCGAGGCGGCATACCGCCCCGCGGAGGCTTACTGGAGGTCCCAACGGGACGCCTGGTATGCGGACGAGGCCCGGCGGCTCGATGCCATCCCGACGTACTACGTCCTGCACCAGGTCGACCATCGGCGGCGCCTGGACGTGTTCGGGGGCCAGCCCGCCGGGTGGGCCTGCCTCCTGAACACGATCGCCCGACCGTTGATCGACGACAGCGTGGGTGTCTCGCTGCTGGACTTCACCGAATCCAGCATCGGTGTCGAACTGTGCGCCTACGCCGCCGAGACCGGGCATCGGGTCCGGTACGGGTTCGTGCCCGGCGAGCTGCCTCGGATGGACCTGTTGCAGGGGCTCGGGGCCGACGAGGTCGCCGCCGTGCTGGTGGCCGCCTCCCACGCCGTGCGTGACCGGCGTGGCCGCGAGGACCAGGAGCAGCACGAGGTCGATACGGCGATCGTCGCCGAGGTGTGCCGGATCGTCGAGCCCGGCGGCCTGACAGTGGCGCGCATCGTCGCCGGTCTCGACATCGCCAACCAGGCGCTGGGCAGCGGCTCGGGCGATGCACTCGCCGCCGCCGAGCGCACGGCTCTCGAGGAGAGCGGCTACCTCACGGCGTCCGGAGCCCGGATGCGCGACCGCTACCCCTACCTGCGGTCCCGACTGGGGGCTCTGGCTGCGATGGCCACCGAGGGCTCGCTGGACGCGGTGGGGTTGCCCCGGGCGGGCGAGGTCTCGATCCTCGCCACGGACGGCGGCGGTGACCGCGAGCTGTCGGTGGCGGCGAACCTGAGCGTCCAGTGCCTCTCCCGCCGGCTTCACGGCCATCGGGTCGCCGGGCCCGCCCCGCTGGTGATGGTGGCCGGAGCGGACCTGCTGACCGTCGAGACGGTCACCCGACTGGCACGGAACGCCAGCCGGGCCGGGGTGCGCAGCGTGTTCCTGTTCCGGAACCTCGAGGACGACGCTCGACGACTGCTCGGAACCGAAGGCAGCGACACCATGTTCTTCCAGCTGCAGAATCACGAGCAGGCCCAGGTCGCCGCGGACTTCGTCGGGCGGCGGTATCGCTTCGTCGTCGGCCAGATCTCCAAGTCGGTGGGCGACTCGCTAGGTGGTTCCCAGGGGGAGAACCGGTCGTGGACCGCTGGTGTCACCGAAGGCGCCGAGCGTGGCGCCAGCTACTCGGGCCTGCTCAGGATCTCCACCAGCGGCACGAGCCGGTCCACGTCGTCGGGAGAGTCGTGGTCGGAGGCCACCGGGACCCAGTGGTCCACCCAGTGGCAGAAGACCGAGACCTACGGCGAGACGGCCACCCGGGTCTACGAGTACGACACCGAGCCCCGGGTGCTCCAGGAGCTCGACGTCAGCTGCTTCGTGTTGGTCAGCCGCGTCGGCGGCCGGACCAAGGTCGCCGCCGGTGACTGCAACCCCGGCCTCGAGCGCCTCCGCTACGCGGCGGACTACCAGCGCGAGGTCTGCCCGCTGCGTGGCGACCCGACGCCGATCCCACCGACCACGCCGGCCACGCCGCCGCCCC
>JBOGHK010000033.1:0-5059 GCA_050744325.1 Acidimicrobiales bacterium | reverse complement strand
GCGTACCACTCGGGGGCGTTGGCCGGGTCGGTGGCGTAGCCGGCCACGACGTCGACGGGACGGGCGATCGTCGTCTCGGTCTGGACGTCGACTGCCATCGAGACCTCCTCCATCCGCTCCGCCGGTGACGCTAGTGCAGGGCGTTGATGAGGCGGCCGAAGGCGGTGGCGTCGCCGTGGAGGAGGAGTCCGTCGGGCGGGGTGGGGTTGCGGGCGGCGGCATGGATGAGCAGGTCCATCCAGGCGGCCAGCGGGCCGCGCACGGTGGTGGTCGGCGCGGGATGGTCGGCCGATGGATCGAGGACCTGCAGCGATGAGCGGTGGACGGCGAGCAGTCGCTCGTGGGTGTCAGTGTCGTCTTCGATGATGCACAGGATCGTGGTGCCGTCGAGGTCGCTGCGGGTGCCGTCGAACATGTGCTGGAGCCCACGGAGGGTGTTGTCGACGTTGGCGAGGCCGACCTTGTAGTCCGATGTAGCGGACCTGCTTGGCGGGGTTGCGGACGGCGACGCGCTCGGCTCGGGTGCCGCTCTGGACGTAGACGGGCTCCGGCCGATCGCGGAGGGGCCGCAGGTGAGTGGCGACGTAGCCCCGGCGGTCGCGCAGGAAGGGACCGATGACGTCCTCGCCGGCGGGACAGACGGCCATGCAGTAGGCGGACTTGTATTGGGGCCCGTAGCCGAGCGACTGCCACAGCGACACCGTCTCTTCCTCGCGGAACTTGGTGCGGTACTGCTCGGCGGAGTCGGCGGCGGCGACGGTGTCGGCCCAGTCGGCGAACCCGCCGAGGAACTCGCGGTAGTTGTGGTTGAGGCAGGCGAAGAAGTCGAAGTCGTCGGTGCGCGAGATGGCCCCGACGGGGCAGGCGGCGACGCAGAGGTTGCAGTCGGCGCAGGGGTTGTAGTCGAGCGGAGTGTCGTATGCGTCGAGCTCGGCGTCGATGACCAGGGTGTCGAGCAGCACGAAGTTCCCGAACCGGGGGTGGATCACGTTGCGGTTGATGCCCATGTGCCCGAGCCCCGCCTCGACGGCGACGGGCTTGTGGGCGATCTCCCAGATCGGGCCGCTCGACCAGCGGCCGGCCTCCATGGGGAACCCGACCGTGGTGACCACGGCGCGCACGCCGAGGCGCCGCAGCGCCCGGGCGATGTCGTGCGCGGCGACGGCGAGCCGCTCGCCGTCGTGGTGGAAGCTCGAGTTGGCGACCGAGCGGGGCGGTGCCCGCAGGTTGTCGCGGTTGGTGGCGACGACGAGCGAGACGAGGGTCCGGGCGCCGGGCAGTAAACGTTCAGCGGTGTCGCGCTGCGCGGCGAGCGCGGCCCGGTCGACCTCGACGAACCCGACGTCGTCGGCGCCCCACTCCTCGCACAGTTCGCGGAGCTGGGCTGCGGTCACCTGGAGTGGTGCCGGTGCCGGTGCCGGTGGCGACGGCTCCTCGGCGAGCCGGCGCTCGAGAGCGCGGCGGCCGGCCTCCGCGTCGGGGTCACCTCGGAAGACCGTGCTCACCGGAGGCTCGCGACGCTGACGTTGTCGTCGGCGAGCTGGTTGAGGTCGCGGAGGCCGAAGGTGTCGACGAGCCGGACCGCGGCGTTGAACTGGCACGCCACCCAGACCGCTTCGAGCAGCTGCCGGTCGGTCCAGCCGTGGGCGCGCACTCTGTCGAGGTCGTCGTCGGTGATGCGGTAGGCGTGTTCGGTGATCTTGGTGGCCAGCTCGGCCAGGGCCCGGATGTTGGTGGGGATCGCCGGGTCGTCGAGGGCGCCGTCGAGCACGGCATCCGCGTAGGCGGTGTCGGTGCCCAGCAGTCGGAGCAGGGCGTCGTGGGCGGTCGTGCAGTACTGGCACGACGCGACCCGAGCCACGGTGAGGGCGACGACCTCCTTGGCCTCCCGGGGCAGCTGGCCCCCGTCGAACATGGCGCGGTGGCCCGCGACGAAGACGCGGAGCAGGTGGGGTTCGGTGCTCACCAGCTTGAACACGTCGGGGACGAACCCGAGGAAGAGCGCGCGCAGGTCGTCGTAGAGCTCGGCGACCTCCCCGGTGGCGTCCTGCTCTCGGACGATCTCGACTCGTGTGCCGTCAGCCATAGCCAAAGAGTATCTATAAGATAGTAGTTGTCAACTAGTAGGCTGAAGCTTGTGAGTCGAAACGTCCGCACCTACCACCACTTCTGCATGCTCGCTCGCGCGCTCGAGCAGGTCGGCGACCGCTGGACCCTGTTGGTCGTTCGCGACCTGCTCGGCGCACCCCGGCGCTTCACCGACCTCATGGCCTTGCTCGGCGGCATCACCCCCAAGACCCTCGCCCAGCGTCTCCGCGAGCTGCAGGACGCGGGCATCGTCGACGTCGACCGCCAGCCCGGTCGCCGCGAGGTCTGGTACCGCCTCACATCGGTCGGCGCTGACCTCGCCCCGGTGATCGAGTCGCTGTTCCTGTGGGGTCTACGTCATGCCGGGCGCCCACCGCTTCCCGGTGAGGACGTCCACGCGGAGCATCTGCTGTCGGCGCTGCGCATCGTGCTCGACCTGACACCGGGCACCCGGCAGCCGCTCGTGTGGCAGCTCGACTTCGTCGACGCCGGTGCCTACACCCTCCACTACGAGGATGGCGGCTGGACGCTGCTCCATGGCATCGACCAGGACACGAGCGCCGACGTCGCGGTCACCACCCAGACCGACACATGGACACGGTTCCTCATGACACCACCCGACGAACGTCCCGCCGATCCGCCAGGTATCGATCTTGCCGGCTCGGACGACGAGATCGACCGCTTCCTCCAGCACCTGGCCCGATTCCCCTACGCCATCCCGGCAAACCCCGCCTCATCCACCGCGACGTCGAGCTCGGCGGCCTGGACACGGGCACCGACGGTGACGAGCTCGTCGTGACGAGCGCATCGGACCCCGTGGGTCGTGAACTCGGCGGCGGCCGGGTCGTTTCCGGCGTCGCACAGGCCGGCGCGAAAGTGGGGGCAGCGGTTACCGAAGCGGCAACCGCTGCCCCCACTCCGACGGCGGGGGACCATGCCGTCGATCGGTGCCGGGAGCCCAGCGCCGAGCCTCGGCATCGCCGCCAGCAGGCCAACGGTGTCGGGATCATCGGCGAGTCCGGCGCCGGGAAGTCGACGTTGGCGAACGTGCTGCTACGCCTCGCACGACCCGACGCCGGTGTCGTCCGCTACCAGGGCCTGGACATCTGGACCATGGACCGGGCCTCGGTCCGGACCTTCCGTCGCAACGTCCAGGCCGTGATGCAGGACCCGTTCTCCTCGTTCGACCCGCGCTGGCCAATTGGGCGCTCGGTGCAGGAGCCACTGTGGATCCATCGCATCGGGAACCGGCCGGAGCGGGAGCGTCTGCTGCGGCAGTCGCTGGACTCCGTGCGACTCCCCCTGGGCGTCGTCGACCGCCACCCGGGGGAGCTCTCCGGTGGCCAGCTCCAGCGGGCCGCGATCGCCCGGGCGCTCATCTCCGAGCCGGCGGTGATCGTCTGCGACGAGCCGTTGTCCGCGCTGGACGTGTCGATCCAGGCGCAGATCGCATCGCTCCTGCTCGACATCCAGGCCTACCAGGGGGTCTCCTACGTAATCATCTCGCACGACCTCGCCATGACCAGCGTTCTCACCCACGACATCGTCGTGATGCGGCACGGCGTCGTCGTGGAGACCGGCCCGGCCGACGAGGTGATCGGCGCGCCTCGCCACGAGTACACGTCGGCGCTGATCGACGCCGTCCGCGAAGTCAACGACTCGTGAGTCCGGTGTCCCATTGGCTAGCAGCGCGGACAGTGACCGTTGGTGACCGAGACCGAGGGACAGCAAGCCACACAAGGCTCAGACCAGCAGGTCAGCCGCACGATCCTCTCGGGTTGGCCGAGCAGCAAGGCTCCCGCCGGTACCACTCAGCGGGACGGATTGCTTGGCCACGGTTCGTGGTCGCGGGATACTAGAGAAGCGATACCGCGGGTGGTGTCGCATCGGCGGCGAGCTCGTCCGATGTGGGGGTCAGGGGCGTCTAGCAGGGCGACAGCAAGGGGGGACGGCTGAGGTGACTCTGGTGATGTCGAGCACTCTGGGTGGCATGCAGCGATGAGCATGGACCCGTCCAGTGCGCCAGAAGGGGACCTTCGGATGGATCCCACCTCTGATGATTCGCAGCCTGACATCGGCACGCCGCCTTTTCATCGATCTTCAGAACGTGAGGAAGGTCTTCACGAAGGGCGAGCGGTCGACGGAGGCGCTCGCCGGCGTCGACCTCACGGTGGACGGAGGCGACTTCGTCGCTCTCGTCGGACCGAGCGGCTGTGGCAAGTCGACGTTGTTGCGCCTGCTCGCCGGACTGGACGCGCCCACCAGCGGCGACGTCCTGGTGACGGGCGAGGCGATGGACACGCCCCGTTCGAGCATCGGCCTGATGTTGCAGCAGCCGACGTTGTTCCTGTGGCGCACCGCCCTGTCGAACGTGCTTCTACCCGTCGACGTGCATCGGCGGCGTACCAAGGCCGATGTCGAGCGGGCGAGAGAGCTCCTGGCTCTGGTTGGACTCGAGACCTACGCCAACCATCACTCCCGTGAGCTGTCGGGCGGCATGCAACAACGGGTCGCGCTGTGTCGGGTGCTCATGACCGATCCGGAGATCCTGCTCTTGGACGAGCCCTTCGGGTCGCTCGACGAGTTCACCCGGGAGACGTTGAACGTCGAGCTGGCCAGGATGGTGGAGGCCAGATCGGGGACCACGGTCATCCTTGTCACCCACAACATCGCTGAGGCCGTGTCCGGCTCGCCGACATGGACCGCGACGACGTCGACGTTCAGGTGGTCTCACCGACCCCCGTCACCTTCGGGTATGGCCGGCCAGCGCACGAAGCGCTCGAGATGGCCAAGTTCGTCAACGACGCCGGGATCGAGCTCCGAGACGCAAGTGGCGGCCGGATCGTCACCCTGTGCCAGGTGCCGCTCCAGGACGTGGACCTCGCTTGTGCCGAGTTGGAGAGGGCTGTGACCGCCGGCCACGTCGGCGTCGAGATCGGCAACCACGTTGGCGACCAAGAGCTGGACGACA
>JBOGHK010000032.1:0-49851 GCA_050744325.1 Acidimicrobiales bacterium | reverse complement strand
ACGACTTGGGGTCGACCGGTGGCCCTTTCTCGGCAAGGGGAAACGGGTCGGCACCGTGTGGCTGAGCGACGTCGCACCGTCGCTCAGGTAGCCAGGAGAGCCCTCAGCCGACCGTGAAGGTCGTGTGCATGCCCTCGCTGAAGTGGGCCTCCATCTCGCCGCTGTCCTCTTCCTCGACGATGTTGCAGAACAGGGCGTACTGACCGGCTTCGAGGTCGAATGCCCCCGAGCAGGTATTACCGGAGGCGAACCCCTCGATCTCGCCGATCACCGCGTCCGCGGGAAGCTGGCTCTCGTCGGCCGCGCCCGAGTCGTCGACGGGGATGTCGCCGGGCTCGCCGTCGTATCGGGCGATCACCACCTCGTGCGGTTCCTCGCCATCGTTGACCGCGACGAACTCCACGGTCCCGGCAGGCACCTCGGCCGGAACGGGTGCGATCGCGAACTCCGCGAGGTTCACCTCGACCGTGGCCGTCGGCTCGGCCTCGGAGTTCCCGACGAGCACGCAGTCCTCCTCGGCCCCCGCACCGGAGGCCGATGCCTCCGACTCGCCCTCGTCGGCCTCGTCGTCGTCGTCATCACCGCAAGCCGCCACCGTGAGGCACGTGAGCGCCACCACGGCGATGGCGGTCGCCAGCCTCCGTCCGTCACGCAGCACCATGAGCTGATCTCCTTCTGCCTTGTTCCCAGATCGCCCGGAGGCTAGCCATACCAGCCAAATGTTGTAAAGCAATCCTAACTGCCAAGGCGCAGACGGTAGCGGGGCCTGACTACTGCGCCGGCTACCTGCGTCGCACATGGCCGAGCGCAAGCCAGACTGGGCTGATCCCGGACACGGCAGGAGGGACCGCCATGGCCGTCCAGCTCAACCACACGATCGTGCTGGCTCATGACCCACAGGCGTCGGCGACGTTCCTGGCCGACCTGCTCGGCTTGGCCACACCTGGCCGCTACGGGCCGTTCCTCCTGGTCGAGGTCGACAACGACGTCAGCCTCGACTTCCTGCAGACCGACGGCGAGATTGTTCCGCAGCACTACGCCTTCCTGATCAGCGAGCGCGAGTTCGACGAGATCTTCGGGAGGATCCGCGACCGTGGCCTCGACTACTGGGCCGACCCACAGAGGTCGCGGCCAGGCGAGATCAACCACCACGACGGTGGCCGGGGCGTCTACTTCCCCGACCCGAACGGCCACCTGCTCGAGATCATCACCCACCCCTACGGCAGCGGATGATTCGGACTCGAGGGCCAGACAACGTGCATGACTACCGGGTAGTTGCCCACAACACGGCCACGGCGTCGGCGAACAGGATCCACGACGACACGGTCGCTCGACAGTACGGATTCTCGGGCGGCCTGGTGCCTGGGGTCGACGTCTACGCGTACATGACGCGCCCACCCGCCGAGGCGTGGGGACTCGACTGGCTGCGGCGCGGCTCGTTGCGGGCCCGGTTCCTGGCGCCGGTCTACGACGGCGACGAGGTCATCGTGGTGGTCGAGGAGCACGAGCCGGCCTCTTCGGAGGGTCGCAGCGTCGCGCTGGAGGTCCGCAACGGCGCCGGGGAGCTGTGCGCGACCGGTGAGGCACGACTCCAGTCCCGGCCCGACGACTCGTCCACCAACGTCATCTGGCCGGCCGCGCCGGCAGACTCCGCGACGTCGCCCGCCGACCAACCTCCCGCGTCCCCGACCGCCCTTGCCGCCGGGACCGCTCTGACGCTGGTACCGCACGGCTTCCATGCCGACCGTGCCGGCGAGTACCTCGCCGACGTCGGCGACGGCCTGGCGCTCTATCCCGATGCCGGTGTGGCCCATCCGGGCTGGTTGCTGCGGGACGCCAACTACCTGCTGTCGTCCAACGTCGTGCTCGGGCCGTGGATCCATGTCGAGTCGGCGATCCAGCACCACTCGCTCGTGACCGACGGCGACATGGTCGACGCCCGCGGTGTCGTCACCAAGGAGTGGGAGCACAAGGGCCACCGCTTCGTCGAGCTCGACCTCGGGATCTTCGCCGACGTCGACCGGCTGGTCGCCAGGGTGCGGCACACCGCGATCTACCAGCCCCGGGCCGCGCGCCCGGGGGCCTGAAGCTGCCGAGGTCGGCAGACGTGGCTGACGCGCCGGCCGGTATCGGGTAAGGATCGGGGCGTGTCGGATGACGTGACGAGCCCCGGCGACCTGGACGCGCAGATCGCCGCAGTGTTCGACGGCGCCTTGGACGAATTCATCGCGCGCCGGGACGCGCTGGTCAAAGAGCTCCGGGCCGCGGGTCGCACCGACGACGCCGGGGAGGTGAAGCGGCTCCGCAAGCCGACCCGCACGGTCTGGGCGCTGGACGCCGCCGTCCTCGCCGATCGCGACCTGGTGGAACGGCTCGCTGACGCGGTCATCGCGATGCTCGGGGCACAGGACGGCCGCGGGTCGGTGCGTGAAGCCACCGGCGAGCTGCGCGACGCGGTGCGCGACCTCGCCGCCGCGGCCGCACGCGCTGCTGCCGACGCCGGCCATCGGGCCGAGCGGGCCGAGCTGGTGCCCGCGGTGATGGCGGTCGTCGGCGATGCCACGGCATTCGGGGCTCTGCGGGCCGGCCAGCTGGTCGAGATCCCGACCGGAGGTGAGCTCGACGTGCTCACCGGCACACCGCAGCTTGCACCGGTCGCTACGCCGGTCCGCGCCAGGCAGCAACCGTCAGCCCCGGCCCCGGCGGTGGACCCGACGGCGCTCGCCGAGGCCGAGGACGCCGTCGCGCGGGCCGAGGCGACCGCGACCGAGGCGAGCGATCGTCTGGCTGTGGCCGAGCGCGACCTCGACGCCGCCGAGGCGACCGCCGACGAGGCCGATGCTCGGCTCCAGCAGGCCGAGGCCGACGCCCGGGCCGCGCGAACCGAGCTTCGCCGGGCGCAGCAGGCCGCCCGAACCGCGAGTCAGGAGCTGCGCACCGCCGACCGCGAGGCCGCCCGGGCCCGTTCGCGCCTCGACGGCCTGACTTGAGCGCCGGCTCCAACCCGAAGCAATGGCGCCCGGCCGACGAGGCCGAGGCGAAGGCCATGCGAGATTCCAGACCCCCATCCGTTTCGTGGAACGCGACCGGTTCACGGGCCGCGGACGGGTGGCGCGACGTACGGTCGCTCGGGGTCTGCGCCCTGGAGCTGCCACACCTCGTGACCGTAGGTGGCGAAGTCGAGGAACTGGTCCGGCCCCGGGTCCTTGGTGTCGCCGCGGTGGAGGATGTAGGCGAGCTGGCCGGCGCCCTCGGCCAGGTCGACCTGGAACTCCGCGCCGAACACGTCCTGCCCGACCGGCCGCACGGGCGACGTCCAGGGCGGCTCGGATGCCGCACCGGTCCACACGTGCAGGCCCCAGAAGTCGTTGAAATCCGCGCTGGTCGGGTCGCCGTAGTCCCCCGCCGGCCGCCGGTAGTGGATCGTCGCGAAGTCCTCGGCTGCGCCGCGCGACGGGTGGACGACCTGTTCGCCCGGCTGGAACCACGCGGTCGGCACGTCGGTCGGCGTGTACGCCTGCCCGTCGATGTCGGCCGAGCCTCCGTTCCGCACCGTGACCGTCACCGGCTGCGCCAGGTCCGGCGGACGCAGCGTGAACACCGCGCCGTAGTCGTCGATCGTGTCCGGCCGCGCGCCAGTCACCAGCGGCCCGGCCGGTGTGGAGGCATCGAGCGTCACGCCCGAGCAGTCGCCGCAGGCGTAGCGGACGGTCGTGAAGCCCTGAGCCTCGGCCTGTGACGTGTAGATCGTGGGGTCGCCCTGGTTCAGCCAGATCTCCCGCGTCGCGGCGGGATCGAAGCTGCGGTCGGGGCTGTTGTCGGGGTCCTTGGTATCGCCGCGGTGGACAATGAAGTTGACTTGTGGCGACGGAGTCGCCGCCTCCAAGGGTGGCAGGGCGGGGTCGGGCGGAGGGTTCACAGGCTGCTGGTCGTCCTGCAGCTCGACGAACGCGAAGCGCCCGAACTCGTCCTCGGCGAGGAACGGCTTCGGCGTGGTCCAGTCGGTGACCTCGGACGGGCTGATCGCGTCGCCCCACAGGTGCAGGCCCCAGAAGTCGTTGAAGTCGCCGGTCGTGTGATCGCCGTAGTCACCGGCGGGCCGGTTGTAGTGGATCACGGCGTGGCCTGCCGACCCCGGAACCGGCGGCTCGGGGAACTCGACTCCCACGTCGGTCACCTCGTCGGAGGCCAGGTGGCCGGAGAGATCGTTGACGATCGCCCGGAACGACAGCCGCGCGCCCTCCTGGCCGCGGAGATGGCTGGCGTCGTAGA
Source organism: Acidimicrobiales bacterium (assembly GCA_050744325.1). Taxonomy (GTDB): domain Bacteria; phylum Actinomycetota; class Acidimicrobiia; order Acidimicrobiales; family VFJN01; genus DASXTK01. The sequence continues at coordinate 45,579 of JBOGHK010000032.1, read as the reverse complement.
ACACCCGGTACGGCGGGTTGTCGTCGGTGCCGATTGGCACGTAGTCGCCGTCGCCCTCACGCACCGCGAACGTGACCTCGGCCCGGGCGCCGGTGTCGAGCTCCGCGGCGACCTCGACGCGGTCGAGGACCTGGTGGCCGTCCCACGAGTTGGTCTCCAGCACCGCGGTGGCGCCGTCCGTCAGGCTGCTGATCGAGATGGCCGGAGCGTGGCGGCTCCTCGGCACACGCTCCGGCGCCTGGTACACCACGAAACCCAGCGGTGGAACGGTGACCGAGAGGTTGCCGTCGACATCCGTGCGCGGCCGCCGTGGCACCCCGTCGTGCCCGTCGGACACCAACCGGTAGCGGACACCGGAGGGCGAGTAGGTGGGCACGTCGACGGTCGAAGCTTCCTCGCTGTTGTTGAGCGCGATGACGTACTCGACGCGCTCGTGGCGGTCGACCCTCGAGAACGCGTAGACCCCGGGCCCGTCGGAGCTGTGGCGGTGGATCTGTGCCCCGGTGCTCAGGGCCGGATGGCGATCGTGCAGCCGCGCGAGGTCGCGGATGGACTCGTACAGCGGGTGGTCACGGTCGAAGTTGTCGTCGGTGGTGGTCTCGTCGGTGCCGATGAGGTCGTTGTCCTCGTAGACGGGCACTGCGTTGGCGAACATGTCCTCGCGGGCGTCCTTGTCGCCACCGTCGCCCGTGAACCCCTGCTCGTCTCCGTAGTAGACGACCGGCTGACCCCGGGCGAAGAACATCAGAGCATGGGCCAGCTGCGACCGGGCCAACAGCTCGGCGTCACTGGCGCCCGGCTGGTCGACCCGCTGGAGGAAGTGGCCGATCCGCCCCATGTCGTGGTTGCCCAGGAACGTCGGCATGGCGTACGCGTTGCTGTCGGCGTCGGTGTAGTAGTCGTCGGTGGTGAAGAAGGCCTCGAGGTTCGCGGTCGGGCCGCTCTGGGACGCGAAGTTCCGCGCCGCGAGCTGGAAGCCGAAGTCGATGGTCGCCTGGAGGTCGCCGCGGGTCGAGAACTCGCTCATGAACGGCGACCCGAACTGCTGGTCGAACACCTCGCCGAACGCGAAGAAGTCGTCGATCCCCCGGTCCTCGGCTTCGGCGAGGATGGCCGGGCCGAACACCTGCCAGAACTCCATGTTCACGTGCTTGGTGGTGTCGATGCGGAAGCCGTCGACGCCGAACTCGTCGATCCAGAACGAGTACACGTCGACCATCCCCTCGACCACCTCACGGCGCTCGGTCCACAGGTCGTCGAGGCCGAAGAAGTCGCCGTAGAGCGAGTTCTCGCCGGTGAAGCTGGTGTTGCCCCGGTTGTGGTACAGCGTCGGATCGTTCAGCCACGCCGGGTTCCTGGCGTCCTCCATGCCGGGCGGAAGGACCGGCTGGTACGGGAACGAGCTGATGTCGACGTCGGGGAACGTGTGGTCCGGCTGGCCCGAGTACGCGAAGTCGCTGTCGTCGAACGCCTGCCCGTCGACGTCCCGGTACGGGAATGTCGCCTTGTCGCGGTACCCGGCGTTGCCCTCCAGCTGGATCACGTCCGCGGTGTGGTTGGTGACGATGTCCATGAACACCTGGATGCCGCGGTCGTGCGCGTCGTCCACGAGGCGGGCGAAGTCCCTGTTGGTCCCCAGGTGCGGATCGACCCGGAGGAAGTCGAGGATCCAGTAGCCGTGGTAACCCGACGAGTGGCCGAACAGGTTGGTGCTGTCCTCCTGCACCGGGTTGTTCTGGTAGATCGGCCCCACCCAGATCGCGGTGATGCCGAGGTCGTCGAGGTAGGGCAGGCGGCGGCGCAGGCCCTCGATGTCGCCCCCGTGGTAATAGCCCTTGTCGCTCGGCAGATAGCCGTGCGTGAGCACGTTGTCCTGGGTGTCGTCCGCGACGCACGGCCCCGCGTAGCTGCCGCAGTTGTTGGCGCGCCGACCGTCGTTGAAGCGATCGGGTATCGCGAAGTAGAGGACCTCGTCGGCGAACGGGTGCCGTAGCGGCTCGCGCACCAGCGCCGCGTCGCTGGACGCCGCCGCAGAGGGCTCGGCGGCGACGGGTCCCGTCGATCCGGCCAGGCTGGCTCCCGAAGCAGCCAGGCTCAGGACCGTTGCCACCACCAACATCCGGCGCAGCGTCATGGCTCGTCCCCCCTACGTGCTCGACTCCCAGGTCGAGAATACGAAACGAGGCAAACGGGCCCGGCTACCGTCGGCGCCGACAGACCCCCGACATCAGGCCGTGACAGCATGAACGATCGGCGTGCCGACGACGACTTCCAGACGGCGTTCTGGGCAGCCAAACGCGCGATGGCCGATGCCAGTGAGGCAGCCTTCGGCCGCCACGGCGTGCGAGCCGGTCAGCAGTACATCCTGCTCACGCTCTGGGACGAGGACTGCTTGCCGCCCGGCGAGGTGGCCCGCCGTCTCGGCCTGGCCACGCCCACCGTGACCCGCGCCGCGACTCGGATGGACGCCGCGGGCCTCCTGCGTCGTCAACCCCATCCGACCGATCGGCGGCTGGTCCGGCTCTGCCTCACGCCGCGCGGGAGGTCGCTGCAGCGCGCGATCGACGCCGAGATGCGCAGCCTGACCGATCGTGCGCTCGCGTCGCTCACCACCCCCGAACGGGCCGACCTGGTCCGCTACCTCGAGGAGATGCAGCGGAACCTCTCGAAGCCCTAGACGATCGGACATGAGGATGAGACTGCGGCGCATGGACAGTCTCAGCGGGCCGAGGTTCACTACCGGGCATGGATGACAAGCTGGTGTTCGGGCTCACCTTCTTCACGGTCCTCGGTACCGGGCTGATGGCGGGCCTGTTCTTCGTGTTCTCGGTGTTCATGATGCGCGCCCTCGGCGCCTTGCCGGGCGGGCAGGGCGCCGCGGCCATGCAGTCGACCAACCGGGCGATCGTCACTCCCCTGTTCCTGCTGGCGTTCGTCGGCACGGCGATCACCTGCCTCGTCCTCGCCGGCTTCGCGATCTTCGACGTCGACGGCGACGCCCGGGTGTGGCTGCTCGTCGGCAGCGCGCTGTACCTCGTCGGCGTGATCGTGCTGACCGGCACCTACCACGTGCCGCGCAACGACGCGCTGGACGCCGTCGATCCCGACAGTGCGGACGGCCTGGCCCTGTGGGCGGACTACCTCAAGAGCTGGACCGCCCTCAACCACGTCCGGACCGTCGCCTCGCTGGCGGCGTTGGGCTCCTTCGTGATGGCCATCCGGGCCGGGTGACCAGAACGGTCACGCCCGCGTTGTAGCGTCGATCCGTGCCTGCGGCTGACCCCTCATCGCCCCTGGCCACCGTGGTGGTCCTCAACTGGAACGGCAGCGCCCTGCTCCCCGACTGCCTCGACACACTGGCCAAGCAGGACCTCGACTCGCAGCAGTGGCGCCTCTGGGTGGTCGACAACGGCTCGACCGACGACTCGCTCGAGCTCCTGGCCCGTGACTATCCGGCCGTCCACGTCGTCGAGAACGGCGCGAACCGCGGCTTCGCCGGAGGCAACAACGTCGCGATGAGGTCGGCCCGGACGCCCTTCGTGGTCCTGCTCAACAACGACGCGTATCCCGAACCGGACTGGCTACGTCGCCTGCTCGACGCCGCCGCGGCCCCGGGCGCCGAGCAGGTGGCGGCAGTGACCTCCAAGCTGGTGTTCGAGCCGGGATTCGTGGTCCTCGACTTCGAGACCCCCGAGTTCCGCGCGTCCCCCGACCCACGGCCGCTTGGCGCGCGGATCAGCGCCGTCGAGGTCGACGCCGTCGACGTGACCGGCGACGTCCTGTGGGACCACGGCGCCTACGGCGTCGAGCAGCACGGGCCGCGACGGTTCCGGTGGAGCATGCCCTCAGGCCGGCTGATGGTGCCGTTGCCGCCCAAGGCCACCGACGGCGGCAGCGTCCAGATCACACTGCGCATGAAGGCCGATCGGTCCAAGCGCTTCGCAGTCCGCCTCCCGGGTGCACCGGGCGAGTCAGCCGGCAGCGAGCACGTGCTCCAGGTCACGACCGACGATGTCCGCCACCAGCTGGCCGTGCCGGCGGGGACGGCGACCGTCGACGTGATCAACAACGTCGGCAGCTACATCCACGAGCCGGGCTACGCGGCCGACCGCGGCTACCAGGAGCCCGACACCGGCCAGTACGACCGGAGCGAAGACGTGTTCCTCATGTGCGGCGCCGCGGTGTGCCTGCGCAGCGAGGCGCTGCGTGAGGTCGGGGTCTTCGACGACGACTTCTTCATGTACTACGAGGACACCGACCTGTCGTGGCGGCTCCAGGCCGCAGGCTGGTCGATCCGGTACGCCGCGGACGCCGTGGTGCGGCATCGGCACTCGGCGTCCAGCGGCGAATGGAGCCCGTTCTTCACCTTCCACGTGGAACGCAACCGCCTGCTGGTGTTCACCAAGAACGCTCCCGCCCGGTTCGCGGCGTGGCTGGTGCTCCGGTTCAACCTGACCACGCTGTCGATGATGCGCCGAGCGGTGGTGCAGGGCCTGCGCCAGCGGCGTCGACCCGCCCTGCGCCCACTGTTCCTCCGCGTGCGGGTCACGCTCTCCTACCTGCGGCTGCTCCCCCGCGCCCTGGCGCGCCGGCGCCGGATCGCCCGCTCGGCACGCCACAACGCCCAGACGCTGTTCGACCGCTGGATGCTCTCGTCCAAGCCCGAGACCTGAGCCCGTAGCCCTTCTGGTCGCGCTGCGTCCGCCATCAAGCATCCAGCGCGACCAGTTCGGACCGGCAGGCCCACGACGTACGGTTCAGCAGAGGTTCAGCCACGGTGGCCCACGATCGTCGGGCCACGGCGACAAGGGTCACGATGAAGCTGCTTCTGGTCGAGGACGACAAGAAGATCGCCACGGCGGTCAAGCGGGGCCTCGAGGCCGAGGGTTTCACTGTCGAGGTCGCGTTCGACGGCACCGACGGGCTGTGGCGAGCCACCGAAGGCGTGTACGACCTGGTGATCCTCGACATCCTCCTGCCGGGCCGCAACGGCTACCAGATCTGCGCCGACCTGCGCGCGGCGGGCATCTGGACGCCGATCCTCATGCTGACGGCCAAGGACGGCGACCTCGACGAGGCCGAGGCACTGGAGACCGGCGCCGACGACTACCTCACCAAGCCGTTCTCGTTCCCCGTGCTGGTCGCGCGGGTCCGAGCGCTGCTGCGACGGGCCGCAGGGCGCGACCCGGTGCCGGTGGCGGTCGGTGACCTGCGCATCGATCCCGGTCAGCGTCGGGTCTGGCGCGGCGACGTCGAGGTCGCCTTGACCACCCGCGAGTTCGACGTGCTCGAGTTCCTGGTCCGGCGAGCCGGTCAGGTCCTGGCCAAGCACGAGATCCTTGCCGGAGTGTGGGACTACGACTTCGCCGGCGACCCCAACATCGTCGAGGTCTACGTCCGCAGGCTCCGTCGCAAGCTGGACGAGCCGTTCGGGCGCCAATCGATCGAGACCGTCCGAGGCGCGGGCTACCGGATCGCGGTGGCCGAAGCCGGATGAGACGGTCAGGCCCGGGCGCCCTCCCCCGCCGTGTCGCCCGGTCCGCCGGCACGATCCGGTTCCGCATCACCGGGCTGGCCACGCTGGCCGTGTTCCTGGTGCTGGTTGCGACCGGGTTCGGGCTGGTGTCCGCCCAACGCCATGTGCTGACCGAGACCGTCGACGAGGGTGTCGAAGGCAACGTCGACCGCATCGAAGACCTCGTGGCCGACGGCGAGCCGCCCCCGATGCTTACCGCGCTCGGCGAGGACGACACGGTGGCCCAGGTCGTCGCCGTGGACGACGGCGAGGTGATCAGCTCCAGCGCCAACGTCGAGGGAGAACCGCCGATCGCGGCTGTGCCCGCCTCGGTCTCGGGCGACGACGACGATGACCAGATCCGGACGGTACACGGCATCCCGGTGGACGACGACGAGGGGTTCCGGCTGCTGTCCCGCATGGTCGACAGGCCGGACGGGCCGGTCGTCATCCACGTCGCCGCCACCCTCGACGACATCGACGAAAGCGTCGCCATCCTCAACACCTCGCTGCTGGTCGCGATCCCCGCCGTGGTGGTGCTGCTCGCACTGCTGGTGTGGTGGCTGGTCGGACGGACGCTCGGCCCGGTCGAGGCCATCCGAGCCGAGGTGGCCAACATCGGAGGCACCGACCTGCACCGCCGGGTCCCGGTCCCACCGCACGACGACGAGATCGGCCGCCTCGCCCGCACGATGAACGACATGCTCGGCCGGGTCGACCAAGCCGTCCAACGCCAGCAGCAGTTCGTCGCCGACGCGTCGCACGAGCTGCGCAGCCCGCTGACCCGGATGCGGGCCGCCGCCGAGGTCGACGTCGCGCATCCCGAGGTGGCCGACACCGCCGCCACCCGGCGGAGCGTCCTCGAGGAGACCGTCGGCCTACAGCATCTTGTCGAGGACCTCCTCCACCTCGCCCGCAGCGACGCGCGGCCGATCGGCCCCGGCAAGGTTCGCCCGGTCGACCTGGACGACCTGGTGCTGCGGCTCACCCGGCGACTGGAGGCCGACGACCGGATCAGCGTCGACGTCGGCGGGGTCACCGCCGCGCAGGTTCCGGGTCAGGCGGACCAGCTGGTCCGAGCGGTCGGCAACCTGCTCGACAACGCCGTCCGCCATGCCGCCACCACCGTGGCCGTGGCGCTGCACGAGGAGGGCGGCGAGGCGGTGCTCAGCGTCGGCGACGACGGGCCGGGGATCCCGGTGGAGCTGCACGAGTGGGTGTTCGAGCGGTTCACCCGGCTCGACGATGCCCGCAGCACGACCACGGGCGGCGCCGGGCTCGGCCTGGCCATCACCCGAGACATCGTGCACCGGCACGGAGGCACGATCGCCATCGATCCCCGCCACCGGCCCGGCGCCCGCTTCGTCGTGCGGCTGCCGCTGGAGTCAGAGGCCGGTTCGACGGAGCCGACCTCGTCAGGCCCGGGAGGTGCGGCGCCCCCCCATGGCGTTGTAGACGAGCAGGACGATCACCGCACCGATGATCGACCCGATCAGCCCGCCGGGGCTGAAGACGTCGTCGCGGTCGAAGATCAGCCACCCGATGAAGCCGCCGAGGTACGAGCCGACGACGCCGATGGCCACGGTCGTCCAGAAGGACATCGGGTCCTCGCCGGGGACCAGGAGCCGGGCCAAGTAGCCGGCGATCACGCCGACAATGAACAGGCTGATGAGGAAACCGATCATCGTGCCACCTCCACTGGTGACGTCACTGGACATGATGTCACGTGACGGACGATGACTGTTCCACATCAGCCGGTACCCCAAACGACCCCTGATTCGGCCGAGCGACGGCGCGTCGTCAGACCGCCAGCGCGGCACGCAGGTCGGCGGCGGAGACTCCCCTCGTCGACTCGATGATGCGGATCGCCGCCCGGGTCAACGGCACCAGGTTCTCCTGGTCGATCTTGTCCGGCCGGTCCATCTCGTCGAACAGGTAGAACGGCGCCGCGAGGAAGTGCACGATCGGCACGCCCTCGTTGTGGTAGAACGCGCCGTCCGTCGCGGGCTGGGTGCCGATGGCATCCGGTGCCAGCAGCATCGACCGGCTGAGCTCCTCCTCGTTGAGCGCCTCGATCACCGCCTCCTCCAGCGGCGGGATGCGGCTGACGAACCACCAGCGCGGCACCGGCCGGTCGGCCGAGACGACCTCGCCGTCGACCTCCTCGAATTCCAGCGCGGCGTGCTCGAGGTGGAGCTGGAGCACGACGGCGTCCAGTTCGGCGCGGTGCTCCTCGATGTAGGTGAGGAGGCCGGCTCCACCGGACATGTGACCTGCCTGGAGGATGAACACCATCCGATGAGGGCGCTGCTCGGTGGGCTGCGCCGCCCAGAACGTCGCCTGGGCCAGCACCAGGCTGATGCCCGATCCATCCTCGACCGCGGAGGCCCACGGGCCGTCGTGGTGCGAGCCCACCATGACCACCTCGTCGTCCGCTCCGGGCAGCTCGCCGACGACGTTGTTGGACTGGAACGGCTCGGAGCTCGAGTCGATGCGGAGCCTGATGCTCACCGGGCCGGCAGCCAGCTGGTCACGCAGCCACTCGCCGTCGCTGCCCCGGATCCACACCCCCGGGATCGGTCGATCGATGCCGTCGTAGGGGACCATGTACTGGCACGAGTCGCCCGGGTAGTTGACGAGCGCACCGATGAACGCCACCGCCCCGGCCTCGATCGAGGGCTCCATCACCTCCTGGAGCTGGCTGCCGAACGGCAGGACGTGCTCGGCGCCCTCGGCATCGAAGGTACCCTCGGGATCGACCACCCGGTCGGGCGCGTCCGGCGGAGCGCTGCCGAAACCCGCGAAGACCTTCGGCGGGAGACGCAACAGCTCCTCCACCACGAACGACGCCTTGCCGGCGACGGCCCCCGCGTTGGCCTCGTCGAAGGGCACCAGCTCGATCTCGAGGTCCTCGACCGGGGCCGAGTACGGCAGAGGGAAGCTGTCAAGCGTGCGGGTCTCGCCACCCTGCGGGGTCACCTCGAGCGACCACTCGAGGGGCTCCCACCGGGTGACCTCGACCGGCTCCATGCGGACGTTCTCGAGCCCGATCTCGCGGAAGTACTCGGAGATGAACTCCTCGGCCCAGATGTCGGCCTCGTAGCCCGGCCGCCGGACGCCCTGGTCGAAGACCTCTTCGATCCAGCTGAAGATCTGATCGCGGGTGGGCACGTCCTCCGGGCGCAGGTCGCCTGGCAGGGCCGACGCCGCTGCCGTCGTGGTGGTCGTGCCGCTGCCCGACTCGGCGTCGTCATCGTCACCGCTGCTGCACGCCGCCGCCACGGCCGCTGCCACGACGCCGGCCATGAACGCGCGTCGGTCCAGCGCTAGGTGATCCGCGTTCCCCATGGTCCCGAACCCTAGTCACGCCACGTGAGGGGCGGTGAACCTGCCGGAGGCCGCCGGTCAGCGACGGGGGTCGGGGGCGTCGACGTCATCGAGGGTGTCGAGGTCCACGCCGCCGGGATCCCGGTAGCACGAGTCCGCGACCGCCTCGGCGTCGGTGCTCAGGTACTGGACGCTCAGCGCCTCGAACTCACGGTCGGGATCGCCGGGGTCCTGGAGGTTGGCGAAGCTCTCGAGCTGATCGCGCAGCTCGTCCCGGGTCTCGTCCGAGCTCTGGCCAGGCGTGCCGGCGACGACCTCGACGTTGGCCCGCGGCACCTCGAAGCGTTCGGCGAGCTGACGCTCCATGAACTCGATCAGCTCGGGCTCACCGAACCGCTCCAGTTCCTCGGTCGGGCAGGCGGCAGCAGCCGCGGCGGTTTCCGCCGCACCGGCGACGAAGCTCACGAACCGGCCGTGGAAGTCGGTTGGTGTGTCGTCTTGGCGGAAGGCCGCGTCGTTGTCCTCGGTGTGCTCCAGAGTGGTGTTGCAGACGAACAGGTCGCCGAGCTCGAGCTCGATCGTGGTGACGATCTCGTCGGTCTCCTCGTCGGGGGTGGCCGTCGTGGTGATGACGCCGTCGGCGCAGTAGTCGGTCTTCACCTCGAGCTGCGCGGGCAGGTCGCGGTCGTCGGGATCGGCGACGCTCGACGTGCCGTTGGTGGACTGGAAGTCGCCGCTGAAGATGTTCCCCGCCTTGTCGTGGTCCTGCTTGGCCTTGACCGACACGATCGCCGTGCCGTTGCCGATGTCGATGAGGAACTCCTCGGACGCCGACTCTGCGGTCTGGCCCTCGAAGATCACCGTGCCCCGCGGCGCCGGGTCGCTCTCGCCGCCGTCCCACAGGTCGGGGAGGTCGATGACCGTCCGCTGCAGGATGATCAGCCCCAGGGCACCGATGCCGACCACGGCCAGCACCGTCCATAGGGAGAACCCCGATCGCCGGTCGTCACGTCGTAGCACCACTACGGCCCGCGTACCCACCGCTACGCAGGCGGATACCGCCCGTCATGGAGCGGCGACCCGGCGGGCGGTGCTGACCGGATTACGTAGACGTAGTTCGTTGCGGGGGTCACCTAGGTAGCTGGCGGGCAGCCGAAATGCCGAGACCGACCGATGTGCCGGGCTACTTCAGAGGCGCACGCTGATCTCATGATGAACGACGACCTGACCAGGACCATGGTGCGGGACCGTCAACGAGACCTCGCCCGCGCAGCATCCATCAGCTCCACCAGCCGCCTGACCCGCCGAGTCCTCCGCCGCCGCCGCAAGCGGAACCCGGACCAGGCCAACGTCGCCCAGCCGGTCGCCCACTGACCGTCACGAAGCACCGATCCTGAGCCAGCGGGGCCATGCACCCGTACGCTCAAGCCATGCTCGTCGCTCGGACGGGCCTGTCCCCGGTCATGGTCGGGCGGGCCACCGAACTGGACCAACTGGTCGGCCTGCTGACCACGCCTGCCGCTCCCCGGATCGCTCTGGTCGCCGGGGAGCCAGGCATCGGCAAGACCCGCCTCCTGCGTGAGTTCGTCGCCCAGGTTCCGCCGGGCACGCTGGTGCTGGCGGGGCAGGCCGAGCCCGACGCGACCGGCCGCCCTCTGGAGCTGTTCGCCGACATCCTCGCCGGCCTGCCGCCGACACCGGACGGCGAGAACGAGCTGGGACGGCTGACCGAAACCATCCGCGACCGTGACCTTCCCGCGGACGAGCGGGTGCAGGCCGCGGTCGACCTGACCCGCCGGCTGACCGCGGGCACCCGTGCCGTGCTGGTCTTCGAGGACCTGCACTGGGCCGACCCCGAGAGCCTGGTCGTGTTCGAACGCGTGGTCGACCCCCACGACAACGGCCTGATGCTGCTCGGCACCTACCGGCCGGACGGGCTGTCCCGGCGGCATCCCGCTTCCGAGCTGCTCCCCCGGCTCGAGCGCCGTCACTCGGTGACCCACCTGCACCTCGGGCGGCTCAGCGCGGCGGACGTGGCGGCCTTCCTGCATGCGGTGTACGACGAGCTCCCGTCCTTCCGGGTGGTCAACGCCCTGCACACCCGCACCGGCGGCAACCCGTTGTTCCTCGAGGAGCTGATCGCCAGCTCGCGCACCATGCCCTGCGAGGACCTGGACTCGATGCCGTTGCCGTGGACCATGGCCGAGCTTGTCCGCGGCCAGCTCGACGAGCTCGATCCCGAGGTGCGGCGGGTGGTCACCGCTGCCTCCGAGCTGGGGCGGCGGGTGCCCTTCGACATCCTCGCCGAGGTCACCGGCACCTCCGAGGACGAGCTGATCGCCCTGCTGCGGTCCGCGGTCGACAGCGGCCTCCTGGTCGAGGCCGAGCCCGATGTCTTCGGGTTCCACCACGAGATCGCCCGCGAGGCGATCGCCGGCGGGATGCTCGGTCGCGAACGGCGGCGCCTCCACCAGGCGGCGTTCGACGCCCTCCGCCGGATCGGCAGCGACCATCCCGACCATGCGGCGCTGGCCCGCCACGCGCTGGGCGCCGGGCGCTTCGACGACATGATCGAGGAATCCCGGCTCGGGGCGCACTCGCTGCTGGCGCACGGGTCGAGCTACCAGGCGCTGCAACTCGCCGAATGCGGGCTGAGCGAAGCCGAGGACGACGTCGACCTCCTGGCGGTCGCCACCCGGGCCGCGTGGCTGGCCGGCCTGCACGACGACGCCGCCACCTACGGCGACCGGTGGCTGGGGCTGGCCCGGATCGCTGACGACGTCAGCGAGGAGGCCGCGGCGCTGGGCATGCGGATGCGTCTCGCCTTCGAGCAGGGCCATCTCGAGGCGATGGGCACCTATTCACAAGCCTTGGCCGACCTCGTCGACCGGTTGCCGACCGACGAGGAACGGGCCGACGCCATGGCCAGCGTGGCCCAGGCCTACATGCTGCAGGACCAGATCGAAGCCGCCTGCGAGTGGGCCGACAAGGCCCAGGTGCTCGCCGAGGCCCACGGGCTCACGCGGGTGCGGCTGGCCGCGATGATCGAGAAGGGTTCAGCGCTCCTCCAGGACCCGGCGTCAGCCAGTGACGCGCAGGCGCTGCTCGAGACCGCCATCACCGAGGCCGGGCAGGCCGGCGAGCACGTCCTCGCCGCCCGGGCGCTCGGCAACCTGCTGTGGCGGGCCATCGGGTCCGAGCGGGCCGACGAGGTGCGGCACATGATCGAGCACCTGCGCCGCCACGAGAAGGCCGCCGGCTGGATCGGCGGGGTCACTCACACCCTGCTGCTGTCCCAGCTCGCGGCGGTGGAGGGCGACCTGGACCAGGCGATGTCCCACGTCGACGTCGACGACTTCTACAGCAACAGCACCGCATGGAAGCAGAGCCGCTGGACCGCGGTGCTCCGTGCGGGGTACGCCCTCGAGGTCGGCGACCTGGAAGGCGCCATGCACCACGCGGCCAAGGCCAAGCCCATGACGGCGTGGACCGCTCCGGCGGTGCTGGGCCTGGACGTCCACATCGCGTGCCGGTTGGGCGACCTGACCGAGGCCCGCGCCCGGCTCGCCGAGCTCCTCGACGCGGTGGCCAACGACGGTTACGCGTCGCCGTCGGCGACCCACGACATCGTCACCGCGGCGCTCCGAGCCGGGCTCGCCGCCGACGAGTTGCGGCCGCTGGTCGACTCGGTGGGGTCGTACCCCGGGCACCGGCTGCCCATCGACCACCCCTGGCGTCAACTGCTGGAGGCGCAGTTCGCGGAGGCCGGGCAGCGCAATGACGAGGCCGCCGAGCTCTACACCGCGGCGGCGCGTGGCTTGGACGGCGAGCTGAGCCCCGGCACCTGGCGCTCCGGGGTCGGCGAGCTGGTCGTACTGGCCGGCGCCCGCGGCACGGTGCACGTCGGCGCGGCGCGCAGCCTGATCGCCGTCGGCCGTCTGGACGAAGCCCGCACCCAGGCCGTCGCCGCGGCGCGCCATCTCGAACGGTGGCGGGGATGGCGGGTCGACGAGCTGCGCGCGGTCGAGCGGCGCCTCGGTCTGGGCGAGGAACCGAGCGGCTCCGACGCGCTGACGCCCCGCGAACGCGACGTCGCGACGCTCCTGGCCGAGGGCCTCACCAACTCACAGGTGGCCGACCGCCTGTTCATCTCGCCCCGAACGGCCGCAGTCCACGTGTCGAACATCCTCGCCAAGCTGGGCATGTCGTCGCGCACAGAGGTGGCGGCATGGGTCCTCGGAGGCGGCCTGGACGCTCCCGGTTGACGTCCGGCGGCACCGACCGAAGATGTGGGCGGCCGCACCGGCTCGTGACCACCGAGCGCATTGGGGCGATCTCGCCCGGGTCTACGGGGGCACGGCGTCTACGACCTGCCCGCGGTGGCCCTGACCTGCGCCTCGACCCAGGCGTAGGTCTCCTCGAGCCCGGCCCGGAGGGTGTGCTCGGGCTTCCAGCCGAGGGCCTGGATGCGTTCGTGGCTGAAGTTCCGTGACTGCACGCCGAGTGGTCCGGGGACGTCGACGATGGAGATCTGCTTGCCGGCGACGTCGGCGATGAGCGCGACCAGCTCGGCGATCGTGACCGTCTCGTCGACGCCGATGTTGGTGGGGCGGGTCTCTGCCGAGTCGACCAGGCATCGGACCGCCCGCACCAGGTCCTTCACGTACACGAACGACCGCACGGTCCTCCCGCCGCCGAACACCTCGATCGACCCTGGATCCGCGGCCTCGGCGACCTTGCGCGACAGGGCCGCCGGCGCCTTCTCGCGTCCGCCCCGCCAGGCGCCATGGGGGCCGTAGCAGTTCTCGAACCGTGCGACCCGAGGAGCGAAGCCGAACTCACGGCTGTACGCGGCGACCGCCCGCTCGGCGTAGAGCTTCTCCCAGCCGTACTCGTTGTCGGGCCGCGCCGGGTAGGCCGCGTCCTCGTCGATGACGTCCTCGCCGATGACCATGTCGCGGTACACACAGACCGAGGACGAGAAGAAGTAGCGGTCGACCCCGGCTCGGGCGGCCGTGTCGAGCACGTTGAGGTTGACCAGCGCGTTGTTGCGCATGATGTCGGACTCGCGGCTGGAGATGAACTCCATCCCGCCCATGTCGGCGGCAAGCTGGTACACCTCGTCCGCGCCGCCGTCGAAGACGCGACGACAGTCGTCGACGTCGCGCAGGTCGGCGACGAGCCGCTCATGGGCAGGCGTCTGGCCGTACGGGTACTGCTGGTCGGCCGCACGGACCCGGTAGCCGTCCTCGACGAGCTGGGCGACCAGATGGCCGCCGACGAGTCCCCCGGCGCCACATACGATCGCAAGTCGTTCGCTCACTCGGTCGCCTCCGTGTCGTCGTGACCGTCGTCGATCCCTGGACCGGACGTCAGGGTCATCCTAGGGCTCGCTCGGGCCCCGATCCGGTGACTCCAGGTGACGCCGTACCACTCCGACGAGGAGGGTCAGAGGCCCGCCTGCTGTGTGACCTGCGCAATCACGCCGTGGGCATGAGCCGGGGTCATCGTGAGCGACGCGGCGACGTTGTGGAGCAGCTGGCGTTCCTGGTCGGTGACCGGACCGTCGGCAGCGGCCACACGGGTGCAGCCGGCGAGGAACGTCTCCTTGCCGTGCTCGTTCAGCACGCCCGCCAGCGCGGCCAGCCGGTTCGGCAGGTGGCTCACGTCGAGGCCGGCCACGTCGGCTCGCAACTCGGCTTCGGCCCAGGGCCGGTTCGCCGAGCGGGACAGGATCTCCAGGGCGGTGCCGACCGCCGCCGGGCCGGGAGGCACCGTTCGCAACAACCACGCGATGGCCTCGCGCGTGGCAGCCACCAGGTTCTCGGCCAGGTCGGCGCTGGTCGGTAGCTGCAGGACGCTCGGCTTGAAGGCGCTATCGCAGGTCGCGCACTGCACGAACTCGTCGCCGGTGCGCGCCAGCGGGATCAACGGGATGAAGAACAGGGTGAACCAGTTGCGGCCCTGCTTGCGGGCGAAGCCCCGATCGCCGCCGCAGGTCGGACAGAAGAACATGCCCTCCATGAGGGTCGTGAATCGCACCCGCCATCCCCAGATCACGATCATCGCCGGATTGTCCCATGTACGCGTTCGTCGCGGGGTTCGGAACAGGATCTGACGCAGCGTTAGATTTGGCCGATGAGCATCGCTGGTGAAGAGCGGATGCTGGTAGGCGGAAACCTGGTCACAGCCTCCAGCGGCGCGACCTTCGAGACCGTCGACCCGGCGACCGAGGACGTCCTCGGAGTGGTGGCCGATGCGAGCCCGCCCGATCTCGAGGCCGCGATCACCGCGGCGCGGCGGACCTTCGACGAGAGCGCGTGGTCCACGGACCACCTGTTCCGGGCGGAGTGCCTCCGCCAGCTCCGCGGCGCGCTCGACCGTCACGGCGACGCGCTGCGTGCGCTCACCACCGCGGAGGTCGGGGCGCCCCGGTTCCTGATCAGCGGCCCGCAGTTCGACGCCCCGGTCGCCGATCTCGGCTGGGTGGCCGACCTCGCCGAGGGCTACCAGTGGCGGCGCGACCTCGGCGTCGCCGCGCCGATGGGAATCCGCAGCCGGCGCTGGATGCTGCGCGAGCCGGTCGGGGTGGTCGGGGCGATCACGCCATGGAACTTCCCGCACCAGATCAACCTGGCGAAGCTGGGCCCCGCCCTCGCTGCCGGCAACACGGTCGTCCTGAAGCCCGCGCCGGATACGCCCTGGTGCGCCACCACCGTGGGTCGGGTGATTGCCGAGGAGACCGACATCCCGGCCGGGGTGGTCAACATCGTGACGTCGTCCGACCACGAGATCGGGGCGCTGCTGGCACGCGATGCGCGAGTCGACCTGGTCTCGTTCACCGGGTCGACGGTCACCGGCCGCAAGGTCATGGAGAGCGCCGCGGTCACGCTCAAACGGGTGTTCCTCGAGCTCGGCGGGAAGTCCGCCCTGATCGTGCTGGACGACGCCGACATCGCGTCCGCCGCCGCCACCGCCGGGTTCGCGGCGAGCACCCACGCCGGGCAGGGCTGCGCGATCACGACCCGACTGCTGCTCCCCCGCGACCGCTTCGACGAAGGCGTGGAGGCAGCGGCGGCCACCATGCAGGCCCTCGGGGTCGGCGATCCCGACCACCCCGGCACCGTCTGCGGCCCGCTGATCTCGTCCCAGCAACGCGCCCGGGTCGAGAGCCACCTGGCCGTCGCCCGCGAGGAGGGGGGCAGCTTCCTCTGTGGGGGCGGCCGCCCCACCGACCGGGACCGAGGCTTCTGGATCGAGCCCACGTTGGTGGTCGGCGTCGACAACCAGTCCCGGGTGGCCCAGGAGGAGATCTTCGGCCCGGTGCTGGTCGCGCTGCCCCACGACGGCGACGACGACGCGGTCCGCATCGCCAACCAGTCGCCCTACGGCCTGTCGGGCGCGGTCTACAGCGGCGACAGCGAGCGGGCCTGGGCGGTCGCCAGGAGGGTGCGGACCGGGACCATGAGCGTCAACGGCGGCATCTGGTACGGGGGCGACGTGCCGTTCGGCGGCTACAAGCAGTCCGGCCTCGGCCGCGAGATGGGGGTCGAGGGATTCGAGGAGTACCTCGAGACCAAGGTCGTCGCCGAACCGGCGTGACCCCGTCCGTCAGCGCCGGGCGAGGAGCTCGTCGACCTGGCTGTTCAGCTTGGCGCCGCGGGGCCAGCCGGCGTAGTGGGTGAGGAAGATCACGATCTCGCGCAGGTCGTCGGCGGACAGCTCGCCGTTGCCCAACGCCGCACCGAGCTGGATCGGGACCACGTCGTCGAGCCCCTGGCCCACCAACAGGCCGATCAGCAGCAGCCGCCGGTCACGGAACGACAGGCCCTCGCGGTTCCAGATCTCGGCAAAGAGGTGCTCGACGGTCAGGCCGAAGAAGTCGCCCGGGCCGTCCTTCACGTCCCAGCCGTACACCGCGGCCATCGTCTCCAGGCCCCGGCGCCGCCGCTCTGCGCGTGCGTCGGCGTCGGCGTCCGACCCCGCCGACACGGCCCCGCTGTCGTCCGGGATCTCGGCGTGACCGTCGTATCCTCCGGCCGCTGCCGGTCGGCCGTCGCCAGCTCGGGTCTCGCTTCGTCGGTCGTCGTCGGCTCGGCTCACAGATCGTCCTTCGCGTCGTCTCGACGGTCTCGGTCGTCGTTGCCGTCGTGCTCGTGCGGGACGCCGAGGCCGGCGGCGAAGCGCTCCAGGGCGATCCGGGCCAGCGGGACGTCGACCGCCAGCTCGTCAGCAACGTCCAGCGCCAGCGTCAGATCCTTCTCGCCGAGGGCTCGCACGTGCAGCATGGTGTCGTACCAGTCGTCGCCCGGCGCCAGGGGCTCGGTCGTCGGCCGCAGCATGATCGCCCCCGGCCCGCCGGTCACCGCGTCGCTGTGCCGCACCACTCGGGCCAGCCGGTTGAGACTGATCCCCGACGCCTCGGCGAGGCGTTGGGCCTCTGCCGCCGCCGTGAACGCCACGAAATGCAACAGGTTGCGGGCCAGCTTGCCGCGGGTGCCGGCGCCGACCGGGCCGAGGTGGACGAACAGGTCGGCCCACCGACCGAACGGGGCCCGGCAGCGCTCGACGGCGTCGTCGTCGCCTCCGACCAGGACTGCCAACCGCCCCTCGTGCGCCCCCATGAACCCGCCGCTCACCGGCGCGTCGACGATGGCGACGCCGTGCGGTGCACATCGCTCGGCCAGGCGCTCCGCGGTGCTCGGTCGGATCGTCGAGTGGATGGCAACCACCAGCCCCGACCGTCCGGCGACGAGGATCCCCTCCGGGCCGCACACCACGTCGGTGACCTGACCGTCGTCGAGCACCATCACCGAGATCACGTCGGCCCGCTCGGCGATCGCCGCCGGTGTGGTGGCGACCTCGGCCCCCTCGTGGGCCAGCGCCGCCGTCGCCTCTGGCCGTACGTCGCAGACCACGAGCCCGCCCGGCCACCCGGCCAGCCGGGTCGCCATCGGCGCGCCCATCTGCCCGAGCCCGACGAACCCGACCGTCGGCGCGTCGGGACTCACCGGTGCCCTCGGCGCCGTCGAAGCTCCGTGGCCCCAGATCCGCACACCGGATTCACCGGACACGCCTAGGAGCGGAAGACATGGCCGCCGTCGACGTTGACGATCTGGCCGGTCATCCACCCGGCATCGTCGGACAGCAGGAACAGGCACACGCCGACCAGGTCGTCGGGTCGGCCGACCCGCTTGAGCGCCATAGCGTTCACCAGCGAGTCGACCACCTCGGCCGGGGCGACGCTTCGCATGGCCTCGGTGTCGGTCGGCCCCGGCGCGATGGCGTTGACCCGGATGTTCATCCCTCCTAGCTCGTGGGCCAGCTGCTGGGTCAGCCCGTTGACGCCCACCTTGGCCAGCCCGTAGTACCCCCCGTACATCCACGCCGCGGTGGAGGACTGGTTGACGATCGCCCCGCCACCCCGCTCGGCCATGGACGGGTAGCAGGCGCGGGTGCACAGCAGCGCGCCGTCCATGTTCACGCCCATGAACCGCCGGTAGTAGTCCCAGTCGACGGTCAGCAGGATGTCGAGCTTCATACCGCCGAAGATCGCAGCGTTGTTGACCAGGAGGTCGATGCCTCCGAAGCGCTCGACGGTCCTGCTCGCCAGGTCGGCGGTCGAGGTGGGATCGCCGACGTCGACGGCGACGAAGTGGGCCTCTCCTCCACCGGCGACGATCGCCTCCGCGACCCGCGTGCCGTTGTCCTTGTCGAGGTCGGCGACGACCACTCTGGCACCCTCGGCGGCAAGGCCCCGGGCGTAGGCCTCGCCGATGCCCCGGCCGGCGCCGGTCACGATCGCCACCTTGCCGGCGAACCGCGACTCGCTCGGGGACCCGGTGGCGTTCACGATGGGACCTCCCACAGGCCGACCGGCGCCTCGCCCAACCGGTAGTGGCCGGGAAGCGACCCGGCGGCGACCCGCTCCATCCGCTTGGTCATCCCCTCCGAGAGCGTGCCGTCGCCGATCATCTCTACAAACGACGTCGCCGCGTTGCCGAAGTCGAAGAAGTCGCGCTGCCACGACCACATCCGGTCGCCGGCGTAGCGGAACCAGCTGCCGCCGACTCCCGGCACCTCGTAGGCCGAACCGTCGGGACGGCGGGCATCGGCCACCTGGCGCCACAGCCCGAGGACCTGGCCCTTGCGCTCGTCGATCAGCATCTCCTCGTACGGGTAGGTCCACCCGTCGAGGCCACCCATCTCGACGCCCAGCGCCAGCTCACGGATCTCGTCGCGGCCGACGGCCATGAACTCCTCCTTGGGCCCCAGGTTCCATCCGTAGGTGGCGTCGGGGGTGTACAGCTCCGCGAGCGGCCGCCAGTCCCCCTTCTCCTCGCAGCGCTGGTTGGCGTCCAGCCAACGCTGCACCATCTCCTCCAGCTCCTCCCGTGGATACGCAGTCACCGGGCCTCCTCCCCCTCACGGTCGAAGTCGACGATCTTCAGGGCATGGGTCGGGCAGTACTTGACAGCCAGCTCGACCGCGGGCCGCTGGTCGTCGGGCGGGGTGTCGTCGAGGACCGACAGCTCGCCCTTCTTGGACACGGCGAAGACCGCCGGCGCTTCGGACTCGCACACCCCGTGGCCCTGGCAGAGCCCCCGGTCGACCTCGACCCGGAAAGCCATCACAGCCTCCGTCGCCGGTAGCGGGCGAGACACGGTTGCTCCAGCTGCACGACCATCTTCGAGTGGTCGTTGCGGTAGCTGTCCGGCGGCTGCGCGAGCTCGAACGACCATTCGCGCAACAGCACCGAGAAGATCGCCTTGAGCTGCATCATCGCGAACGCCGCGCCCACGCAGCGGTGGCGGCCGGCGCCGAACGGGATCCAGGTCCACGGGTTGGCCAGGTCCTCCTCGCGGGGCGCCAGGTAGCGGGTTGGTCGGAAGGCGTCGGGGTCGGGGAAGTCCTCGGGGATGCGGCTGGAGATCGCCGGCGTCGCACCGACCAGCTTGCCGGCCGTGATCCGGTAGCCCCCGACGTCGAGGTCGTGCTTGGCGACCCGCAGCAGCAGGATCAGCGGCGGGTGCAGCCGGAGTGCCTCCTTGATCGCGGCCTCGAGCAACGGGATCTCACGCAGCGCCTGGTAGCTGACGTCCCGGCCGTCGGCGTAGAGCGTGTCCAGCTCGGCCACCACGGCTTCCAGCTCGTCGGGATGGCGCAGCAGCTCGATCAGCGTCCACACCGCTGTCCCCGAGGTGGTGTGGTGCCCGGCGAACATCATCGAGATGAACACCCCCGTCACCTCGTCGGCCGAGAACCGGGCGCCGCCGCCGTCGCCGTCGCCGGGGATGGACATCAGCACGTCGAGCAGGTCGCGCTGGTCGTCGGAGGGCGGGGCCCCGGCCGCACGACCGGTCATGATCTGCTGCACGAGGTCGACCAGGCCCGCACGGGCTTCGTCGCGGCGCCGGAAGCTGTCGATCGGCGCGTACGGATCGACGAACGCCAGCGCGTCGGTGCCCCGCTCGAGGTCGTGGTACAGCTCCGCGAAGCGCCGGTCCAGCTGGTCGCGGAACCGCTTGCCGATCAGGCACGCCGACGAGGTGTAGATGGTCAGCTCGGCGAACCAATCGAGCAGGTCGATCTCGCCGCGGGCGTCGACGCCGGCATCGGAAGCGGCGTCGCCCCAGGTTGCGACCATCCCCTCGACCTCCGCAGCGATGGTGGCAGCGTGCCCGCGCATGAACTTGTCGCGCAGTGCCTGGTTGTGCAGCATCTCGCGGCGTCGCTCGGGCGGGGCGTCGAAGACCACGCCCTCACCGAAGATCGGGGTCATGAACGGGTAGGCCTCGGCCTGGTCGAGCTGTTCCTCGTCAGCGCGGAAGAACACCTCGTTGGCCTCGGCACCGGACAGCAACACGACGCCGCGTCCGCCGAGGCGGAACTGCCCGACGTCGCCGCACTCGTCGCGGACCCGGCGCATCAGGGCGATGGGGTCGGTGCGCAACTCGTCGAGGTGGCCGTCGGGGGCATCGCCACCCGAGACCCGAGGCGGGTCGCGGAGATCCGCGTGCTCGTGCGCAGTCGTCGACGTCACCGTGTCGTCTCCTCTCCTCTGCGACGCACCGGAGCCTCCGGCTCCACCTCCACCAGCGTGAAGTGGGTGCCCGGTGGCGCCGCGACCACGGCGACCACCGCGCTGGCCACACCCTCCGGCGACAGGTAGCCGTCGTGGCGGAAGACCCCGTGGCGTTTCCACTCCCGCAGCACCGGGGTGTACACCTCCGGCGACCAGCCGGCCCCCATGCCCGTGATCGTCGGCCCTGGGCGGACGATCGACGCTCGGACGCCCGTGCCCTCCAGCTCGAGCTGCAACGCCCGCACCATGCCTTCCAGGCCCGCCTTCGACGCGACGTAGGCACCCATGAACGGCCGGGGCGCCCGCACGACGTCGGACGTGACGAACACGAGGTCGCCCCGCCCGCGTTCGACCATCCCCGCGACGAGCAGCGACACCAGCCGCTGAGCGGCGAGCAGGTTCACCGACAGCTGGTCGGCGAAGTCCTGCGGGTCGGTGGCGGCGATGGTGGTGGGCTGCAGGTCGCCGGCATTGGACACCACGACCTCGAGCGGGCCGAACGCAGCCTCGGCGGCCTTCACGAACGCGGCGAGCGACCCAGGGTCGGCGACGTCGAGTGCCACCGCGGTGGCCCGCCCCCCGGCAGCCTCTATCTCGGCCGCGACCGCTTCGCATCGGTCGACGCGGCGCGCCCCGAGCACCACGGGGTGCCCGACGTCGGCGAGCGCCCGGGCGGCGGCCTCGCCTATCCCCGACGACGCACCGGTGACCGCCGCCGGCCCGACCGCCCGCGCCGAACCGCCCCGCGAGGACGGCAGCCGACCGCCGTGCCCGTCGGTCGGGGTCACCGCAGGGTCACCCTGGTCGGCAGGGCGGCGAAGCCCCGGACGTTCACCGAGTGCACCCGGCGGGCACCCCCGACGTCGATGTCGTAGTCGGCCACCCGGCGGACCAGCTCCTCCAGCGCGACGCGGGCTTCGAGCCGGGCCAGCGACGCCCCCAGGCAGTAGTGGCGGCCGACACCGAAGCTCACGCTCTGGCTGGTGTCGCGGTCGAGGTCGTAGTGGTCGGGATCGGGGAACACCCGCTCGTCCCGGTTGGCCGACCCGACCAGGAGCAGCACCCGGTCGCCGGCCGGGATCACTCCGCCGTGCAGCGCGATGTCGGTGGTCGCCGTCCGCGCCAGCATCTGGGACGAGGTGTCGTAGCGGAGCGTCTCCTCGATCCAGGAGTCGATGCGGCCAGGGTCGGCGAACGGTGTGGCGCGCTGGTCGGGGAAGCGCCACGCCCAGAACCAGGCGTGCGCCAACAGCTTGGTGGTGGTCTCGTTGCCGGCGACGACCATCAGGAACAGGAAGCTGATCACGTCCTCGTCGCTCAGACGGGCGCCGTCGACCTCGGCGTCGAGCAGCGCTGACGCCAGGTCGTCGGTCGGCTGGGCCCGACGTTCGGCGACCATGTCGGCGTAGTAGCCGACCAGCGCCAGGGCGGCCTCGGCACCTGCCGCGGGCACGTCGTGGACGCCCTCCTCGCGGTGCACGACCAGATCGGCCAGCCGCCGGAGCTCGTCGCGGTCGCCTGCGGGCACGCCGACCATCTCGGACACCACGTCCATCGGCAGCTTGCCGGCAAGGTCGGCGACGAAGTCGAACGCTCCCCGTTCGAGCGCCGGTTCGAGATGCTGCAGGGTCAGCGCCCGGATGCGGGGCTCCAGGTCGAGCACCCGCCGCGGCGTGAAACCCCGGGATACCAGAGCCCGCATCTGTCCGTGGCGAGGCGGATCCATGGCGAGGAACGACGTGGTGCGCGCGGCGTCTGGCCCCGACGCGGACGGCTCCAACGAGACACCATCGGCGCTGGAGAATCGAGAGCTCTCGCGGAACGCCGCGGTGACGTCCTCGTGCCGCGACAGAGCCCAGAACCCCAACTCGTCGTTGTGGTAGAGCGGCGCCTCGGCGCGAAGCCGTGCGTAGACGGGATAGGGATCCTCGTGGATCGCGTAGTCGTAGGGGCTGTAGCGCACCACCGTCGTCTGCCCCACCGTCATCGGACCCCGAGCTCCGCCTCAGTCCCCGCCGACCAGGACCTTGGCCACCGAGGCCATGGTGGGCCCGAGGTCGGCATAGGACAGCTCGCCGACCCCCGCGCGCAGCAACGCTCCCGAGAACGCGAGGTCGAGGGCGTCGAGGACCGCAACGTCCGCCCGGTCGGGACCGAGGGCGGCGACGAACCGTTCCCGGAACGAGGCTCCGATGCGGCGCCGGATCTGCGCCACGTCGGCCTGGTTGGCGAGGATCGCCACCGTCGCCGCGGCTGCGAGCGCCGGCTCGTCGGTGACGACCCGCGCGACGTCGGCGATCGCCGCAGCGACTCGCTGCTGGGTGCGGCGCGTACCCGCTAGGGCGTCGTCCACCGGTGGAAGGTCGCGCACGAGCCGCCAGAAGGCCTCGGCCACCAGGTGGTCCTTCGAGGAGAAGTGGATGTACGCGGTGGCCGGCGCCACACCTGCCCGACGCGCGACGTTGCGGACGGTGAGCCCGTCATAGCCCTCGGCCCGGATCTCGTCGACGGCCGCACTGGCGAGCCGCTCGACGGTCGCAGCGCGTCGTCCCTCCCGGCGTGGCCTGGCCGTCTCCAGTGCCACGAGGGGTTCCATCGATCGCGAAGGACTGGACATCTGTCTAGACAGTAGTCTGATTCGGTGGAACGTCAAGAGCACGAGGACTACAGCGGCCCCTTCGACCCGGACTTCCGCTACGAGGACCTGTCCAAGGAGGCTCTGGTCCGGCTGGTGCGTGAGTACGCGCTGATCGTCCATCTCCTCGACCGGTCGGGCCTGGCCGCGGTCGGCCTGCGTTACGGGCAGGATGCGGTCGAGGAGATCGCCATCGACGAGTGGCGGGGCGCGAGCCCGATCTACGGCGAGCGGCTACGACGGATCCTCGGCGTCGAGGGCGACGACGTGGCCGCGATCTTCAAGGTCCTCCAGCTCGACCCGGGGTTCCCCCACCACTACATGGACGTGCACTACGAGGTGGTCGACGAGCGCCATGGCTACTTCGAGCTCGCCCACTGCGGTGCGCTGATGGATGTGGAGCCGTGGGGCGATCGGGCGGTGACCGGCATGTGCCACACGATCGAGGACGGCACCTTCGACGTGACCGCCCAGGCCGTGAACCCCAAGGCCCGCGTCCGCCACGTGCATCGACCACCCCGGTCGTCGCCCGACCAGGTGCCCCACTGCCGCTGGGAGGTGGTGATCGACGACGACACCGAGACCCTGCCGGAGGCCGAGATCACGACGATGACCCGCGGCACCACACCGGCCACGTTCGTGTTCCCGCCCATGCGGGACGGCACGCCCCACGATCCGAGCGGGCGGCCTGCCCCCGGCTCCGGCACCCCGGTGGACCTACGACCGGGTTAGAGCGGCCGCCGAGACAGCTGCCTTCGACTCTCCGCTCGGGCCCTAATCCTTACGACCGACGGCCGCGTAGAGAGGCGTCACCCAGGTGCCTGGCGGCGGTGGCGGCGGTGGCCGATCCTGCGTCCACTGATCGACCTGCACCAGCCCTGGCTCGACGAGGTCGAGGCCGTCGAAGAACCGCAGGACCTCGTCGTAACTGCGCATGATGAACGGCTCGCGCATCATCTGGCGGCTGCGCTCGGCCATCTTCGCCATCTCGTCGGGCCGCATGTCCTCGGGGAGGTGGGAGATCACGAGGTAGCTGTCGGAGGGGAGGGCCTCCATCAGCTGCGTCACGATGGCCTGAGGGTCGTCCTCGTCGCGGATGACGTGGAGGATCCCGACAAGGACGAGCGCGACCGGCTGGCGGAGATCGAGGGTGATCGCCGCCTGGCGGAGGATGTCGTCGGGGTTGCGCAGGTCGCCGTCGACGAAGTCGGTCGCTCCCTCCGTCGTGCTCACGAGCAGCGTGTGTGCGTGGGCGAGCACGATGGGGTCGCGATCCACGTACACGATCCGGCAGTCGGGCGCCGTCTCCTGGGCGATCGCGTGGACGTTGTCGGCATTGGGGATCCCTGTGCCGACATCGAGGAACTGCCGAATGCCCGCCTCACCCACCAGGTAGCGGACCGCCCGCCCGAGGAAGTCCCGCTGGGCCCGGACATCGACGCGCGCGGTCTCGACGCCGCCGGGGAACACGGCCGAGAGACGCTCGGCCGCCTGGCGGTCGACCTCGAAGTTCGTGACCCCGCCCAGCATGTAGTCGTAGGCCCGCGCGACGTGCGCGACGGTGATGTCGATCTCGATCGGATCTCGTTTCGTGGCCGCCGGATTGGTGGACGGATCGGCAGCCATAGCACCACGTTACGTCGGCTCGGCCTCCGACGGCCGACCAGCCTCCGGCGAGGAGCGCAGCGTCGCCCGAACCGCCGCGGACTCGGACGCCTCCAGGCGTTCCCGGCCCCCCGGAGGGCCCGCGTGGTAGAAGTCCAGCACGGCCCGGACGCCACCCCGTAGTAGGCCATGGCCGAACCCCTGCGGGCTCGGTGCCCGGAGCATCTCCACCGACTCCAGCGGCTCGACCTGTCCGTCCCGGCGAAGGCCTTGCAGCAGCGTCGCCACCTTGCCCGGGTCGTTCCACGCGAGCCGGCACACGACCCGGCCCGCCGCATCGAGGACGAACACCGGGTCCCAGACCGCGCCATACGCCCGATGGACGGTCCCGTCGAGATCGTCGACCAGCACCGTGCGGGTCAGCGGTTCGTCCGCCACCAGCGTCCGGGCGGCGGCCAGCTTGTCGGCCTCGGTGCGATGCGGGCCGGTCCGCTCGCCGGGATGGGCCTCGCGGCTGTAGACGATCAGGAAGGCGGCCTCCGGGTGGGCCACGACGAGGTCCTCCATCTGCGGGATCCGATCGCAGAACATCGGACAGGTGTACGAGCCGAACTCCAGCACCACCGGCCGGCCGCGCAGGTCGCCGAGCCGGTAGGACACCCCGTCGCTGTCAGCGAGCGAGAAGTCCGGTGCCGTCTCGCCAAGCCGCGGGGCTTCCGCCAGCCAGCGCTCGTAGGCCCCCTGCTCGAGTGCCCAGCCGTACGACTCGTAGTTGTAGTCGGTCACCACCGCCCCCGATCCTGTGCCGTTCTGGGTACTGCATACCTCGCCACGGTGATGTGCGCAGTACCAGAACGATCGTCAGGGACCTCAGGGCTGGATCAGGTGCTGGCCCACGGCCAGGGCCGCCGTGAGGCGACGCTCGCTGAGCTCGTCGACCGTCCGGATCGGTTGCGGAGGCTCGGGCGACTGCAGCGACCTCTGCCACCAGCCGACGTCGTGCCAGGACCCGAGCTTCCATCCCACGTGCCGGTAGGCGCCGACCGGGACGAAGCCCACGGCCTCGTGCAACCCGACGCTCGCGGCGTTCGGCAGCGTGATCCCCGCGTACGCCTGGTGATACCCCTGCGCGCGCAGCACCTCGAGCAGCGCCGCGTAGAGACCGCGACCGAGGCCGCGCCGATGGTGGGCCGGGCTTACGTAGGCGGAGACGTCGACCGACCAGCCGTAGGCCTGACGGTCGCGGTGCCTGCCGCCGTACGCGTAGCCGGCGACCGCGCCGCCCTGGTCGACGACCAGCCAGGGATGGCGCGGCATGACCGCGACCACCCGTTGCGCCATCTGCTCGATCGACGGCACCTCGGTCTCGAAGGAGATCACCGTATCGGCCACGAAGGGCGCGTAGATCGCCTGGATCCCTTCCGCGTCGCTCGGGCGGGCCAGCCGGATCGTCATGTCCACCCAGCGATTGTGCGCCAGGGAGCACCCGGGTATGCCCAGGAATTCAGGAAGCTGTCAGCATTCCAACAGCAGGGTCACCGGGCCGTCGTTCACCAGTTCCACGTCCATCGTGGCGCGGAAGCGGCCAGTCGCGACGGGGACACCGAGCCGCCGCATCTCGTCGCACACGGCGTCGACGAGCGGCTCTGCGTGCTCGGGCCGGGCTGCCGCGATCCACGACGGCCGTCGACCGCGGCTGGTGTCCCCGTACAGCGTGAACTGACTGACCACCAGCACGGCTCCGCCGGTGTCGAGCACCGAGCGGTTCATCACGCCGTCGTCGTCGTCGAGGACCCGGAGGTGCGCGAGCTTGGTCGCCAGCTTGGTCGCCACGGCCGGGTCGTCGTCGTGGGTCACGCCCACCAGGGCCAGCAGGCCGCGGTCGATCGCGCCGATGGTCTCGCCGTCGACGGTCACGCTGGCTCGTCGTACCCGCTGCACCACGGCTCGCATGTCAGGCACCCTACGGCGTCACCAGGTAGGCCCAGGTTTGCGCCGCGACCGGGATCGGGTACGCGAAGGACCAGCTAGCCAACCGCGAGTTGCGGGCGCTCGTGCGGCGGGTGCGACCAAGCAAGGGAGCAACCCCATGAGCGAAGGCCAAGATCAGAGCATCTTCGACAAGGCCAAGGACATGGCAGGCGGCCTCAAGGACAAGGTCACCGACGCCGTCCGGCCCGACGAGGAGCAGGACGAGAACGCCCAGGACAGCGAGCAGAGCGATGGCGACGAGATGCGCTCCGCCCGCGACGAGGCCGACCCGACCGACGAGGGCGGTATGCCCTTATAGCGGTTCGACTGGCGTTGCTGGCGGCATCGTGACGCCGTCAGCAACGCCAGAAGCATCAGATCCCGCTGCAGCGAGGTGCTCAACGGCCGGTTGCGGGGACGGTGAAGGTCACCGAGGCGCCACCGCCGGGCGGGTTCGTCGCCCGGACCGTGCCGCCGTGGGCGCGGACCAGGTCGTGGACGATGGACAGGCCGAGCCCGCTGCTCCCCGAGTCGGCGGGTCGCGCCGAGCGGTCGAACAGGTGCTCCAACCGATCGGCCGGGAAGCCCGGTCCCGCGTCGGTGACCGTGACCCGGACCTCGCCGGCGTCGAGGTCTCCGACGACTTCGACGCGCACCTCGCCGCCGGACGCGGTATGGCGCAGCGCGTTCGACAGGAGGTTGTCGAGGACCTGGCGGAACCGGGTGGGATCGACGTCGATCTCGGGCAGGTCGTCGGCGAACGACGGACGGATCCGCACGTCCTTGCGGGCGGCTAGGGGCGCGTGGTCGTCCACCGCGTCGTCGACCAGGGCGTCGGGACGGCAGCGCTCGCGGTGCAGGGCCAGGCGACCGGCGTCGGCCAGGGCCAGCGTGTGCAGGTCGTCGATCAGGTGACCGAGGCGCTGGGCCTCCTCCAACAGCGAAGCGAGGTGCTGGTCGTCGCGAGGGTGGATGCCGTCGAGCTGAGCTTCGATGCCGGCCTGGAGGACCGCCAGGGGCGTGCGCAGCTCGTGGGTGACGTCGGCGAGGAAGCGGCGTCGCTGCTCCTCGGTGCTGGCCAACCGGGCGGCCATGTCGTTGAAGGTGGTGGTCAGCAGCCGCAGCTCACGCGGGCCGCGGGGCTCGACCGCGACGCCGTAGTCGCCGTCGGCCACCTGCTCGGCCGCGCCCAGGAGCTCGCCGACCGGACGACCGAGCCGTCGGTAGGCACGAGCTGTCGCCACGCTGCCGACGACCGCCACCATGCCCACCACGGCGACCAGGACGAACGGACCGCCACGGCCGCCGTCGGGTCGGTCGTCGCGGTCCCACCGACCGTCGGTGACCAGGCCGACCACGAACCCCAGCCCGATCCACAGCAGCAGGGCCATGGCGGTCACGGCGAGGATCCGACGCCGCAGGCGCCGCGGCCCGCGGTGCCACGGCGGACCAGATGGCGGCCAACGCTCGCCTTCGGGCCACCAGGGCGGCGGTCGCCGCCGACGCCGCACCGGGTCGGTCATCGATCCGCGAAGCGGTAGCCCACGCCGTGCACGGTCAGCAGGTAGCGCGGGTGGTGGGGATCGGGCTCGAGCTTGCGCCGCAGGTTCTTGACGTGCGCGTCGATGGCCCGCTCGTAGGACTCGGTGGCGACACCGTGGATCACTTCCAGCAGCTGGGAGCGGGTGAAGACCCTGCCGGGTTGACGGGCCATCCGCTCGACCAGGGCGAACTCGGTGGCGGTGAGCTCGACGACCTCGGCACCGACGGTGACCTGCCGTCGGCCGGTGTCGACGGTGACCTCGCCCACCGTGAAGGCCTCACGGCGATCGTCGACGGACGCGTCACTGCGCCGCAGGACGGCACGCACCCGGGCGACCAGCTCGCGGGGGCTGAAGGGCTTCACCAGGTAGTCGTCGGCCCCGAGCTCGAGGCCGAGCACCCGATCGATCTCGTCGCTGCGGGCGGTCAGCATGATGATCGGGACCGACGAATGCCGCAGCAGGTCCTGGGCGACGTCGAGGCCGTCGCGGTCGGGCAGGCCGAGGTCGAGCACCACGAGGTCGGGCGGCTGGGCACGAGCTGCGGCGAGGGCCGAAGCGCCGTCGGCGACGGCGCTGACCAGGAAGCCACCCGCGGTGAGGTAGTCGCGCACGATGTCGCGGATCTTCGCCTCGTCGTCGACGACCAACACCCGTCTCGGCACCTCACCAGTCTCGCGACCGACGGGCGGGTCGGCGTGGATCGCCTCCCCGCCCGTCGGGCCGGATGCCGGACCTGGCGGTCTACCCGTCGCCGGGGGCTGCGGCGGGTGGCGCGGGCGCCGATGCATCCTGGGGGGTGTGGGGCCGAGCCTCCGGGGACTCCGCCCGCTCGTGGGAGCGGCGATGCCATTCGTCGAAGGTGTCCTCGGGGTCGCCAGGGTCGCAGGCCCACCGGCCGCTAGGGTCGCCGTACCCATCCGGGCGGCGTCCAGGGGGGCCGTAGGGGCCGTAGCGGCGATGCCATCCGCCACCCCAGCCACGGCCGCGGGCGATGAAGACCACCAGCAGGATCAGCAGCAGGGGGAACAGGAAGAAGCCGAAGCCGGGGCCACGGTTCCATCCGTCGTTGACCACTCGGACGACCTCGCCGTCCTCGACCACTCGGGTCACGACCTCGTCGTCCCGGCCGGCCTGGTATGCGCCGATGCCGACCGTCAGCAACGCTGCGGCCGCCAGCACCCCGGCGACCACACCGGTCCAGATACGTCGGTTCACGACCGTCTCCTTTCACTCTCGATTCGCTCCGATGCCTCCATCGGGCATGGTCAGACTCCCGGCGAGTTGTGAACACGATGTGGAGACGGTGCGGAGATAGACGGCACCTATGACGGGGCGGCGCAACGGGAATGCATTAGGGGTGGCAACCAGCAGCCATCTCGTGCTCCTCGGTGCAATGGGGGTCGGCAAGACCACCGTTGGCCGGGTCGTGGCGGCCGGGCTGCGACGACCCCTGCGTGACAGCGACCTCGAGCTGCGGGCCGCAGGACGCAACGCCCGGGACGTCGCCCTGGTCTCCGGCGTCGACGCGCTGCACCTGCTGGAGGCCGACCATCTGCTGGGAGCACTCGCCGCGCCCGAACCCGCCGTGATCGCCGCGGCCGCCAGCGTCGTGGACGACGCACGCTGCCTGGCCGCGCTGGAGGCGCCGTTCGCGGTGTGGTTGTGGGCGCCGTTCGAGACGCTCGCGGAGCGGATGCGACATGGCGACCATCGCCGGGATCTGGGCGACGATCCTCTCGTCGCGATGACGGCGCTGGCCCAACGCCGCGATCCCCGCTACCGGCAGGTCGCAGACGCGACCATCGACGTCGGGCGCCTCGCCGCCGACCAGGTGGCCGAAGCGGTCCTCAGCCGGTTCGAGGCGGTCGACGGCGGCCCCCGGAGCCCCGCATGACGCGGAGCTCCGACTCGCGGCGTGAGCCACGGGTGGCCGTGTTCGCGCCAGCACCGGTGCTGGTGTGCACGTTCGAACACCCGCACGACCGGGCCGACCCGGACGTCGCACTCAACGTCGGCGGCCAGGGGCCATGGGTGGCTCGGGCCGTCACCGCTCTGGGAGCGCACGCCATCCTCGTGGTGCCGCTCGGCGGCGACACCGGGCGGGCGGCCCACCACCTGCTGTCCGACGCACCCCATGAGGTACGAGCGGTCGACACCCAGGCAGGCATCGCGTGCTACATCGAGGAGCGGCGAGAGGGAGAGCGCACGTGCATCCGCGACGCTCCACCCGGGCGGTTCGGCCAACGCGAGCTCGACGACCTGTACAGCGCGGCGCTGGCAGCGGCGCTGGACGCCGACGTGTGCGTGATCACGGGATCGCCGTGGACCGAGCACGTCGACCACAGCCTGCTGACCCGGTTGACCGCCGACCTGGCGAACCTGGAACGGACCACCGTGGCCGACCTGTCCGGAGCGCAGCTCGACGCCGCTCTCGAAGGTGGCGTCGACTGGCTGAAGGTCGCCGACGACGAGCTGGGCGACTCGGACGAGACGAAGCAGTCGGATGATTCGAAGGCGTCGAACGAGTCGAATGCGTCGGACCAGGCGGACGGACCCGAAGGAGCTGGCGAAGCGGACCTCTGGCGCGCTGCCGTCCGCCTGTCCCGCGCCGGGAAGCACGACCGCGGCGTGGTCATCTCGCGGGCGGCCGTCGAGCCGACGCTGGTGATCGCCGACCACACCCGCTACAGGATCACCAGCCCTGCCCTGACCACCGTGGACGCCCGCGGTTCCGGCGACGCCATGACCGCCGCCCTCGCGACCGGCCTCGCCGAGGACCGGTCCATCGAGGACGTGCTCCGGCAGGCCGCGGCGGCGGGCGCCGCCAACGCCGTGCACAAGGGCAGCGCCACCCCGGATGCTCAGCTGGTCGAGCGTCTCGCCCGGACGGTCGAGGTCGAGACCGTCCACTGATTCCCGTCCACGAACCACCGAAGCGCCGGCGGAGTGCCTCGTCCCGGCGGAGAGCCAGCTCAGCGGCCGCGTGCGGCGCGGAGGACACGCCCGATGTCGAGCAGGTGGTGGCGGCCCTCGTGGACGGTGTGGCGGGCGATCCAGGCGACGTCGCGCTCGGCCGGCTCGGGGTAGTGGTAGACCCCTCGACGCGACCACTGGTCCGCGGTCAGGGCCTCGAGTGCCGCGGCGAAGTCCTCGGCATTGGTCGCCAGCGCGTCGGCGATGGCCGCTGGGTCCTGCTCGTTGTAACGCTCCTCGGCCACGCGCTCGTCACGGCGCATGGGCACGAAGTCCGGCAGGTCCTGCCGTTGGGCGAGCGCGACCCGCTCGCGCTGCACCGCGAAGACGTCGCGCACGTGGCACGCGTACTCCAGAGCCGACCACACGCCGGGCAGCGGGTGCGCACGCAGCAGGTCGTCGAGCGACTCGCCGGGCAGACCCCGCGAGAGGGGCGCGCGGTAGCGCCGGGCGAACCCCCGCAGCGCTTCGACCGCCTCGGCATCGGTGAGGCTGTCGTAGTCGAAGCCACACTCGTCGCAACTGCCGTCGACCGGTGGCGTCGTCGCTGCGGATCCGCTGGCATCGCTCACCCACCCAGGCTGCCATGCCGGCACGTCACCGGGCGAGGATCGGCTAGTGCCGTGGCCACACCCATCCAGATCGTGATCGACTGCGCCGACCCTGCCGCACTGGCGTCCCCCCGGGCGACAGCTCTGGGGTACAAGTTGCAGATCCGCCCGACGGCTACGCCAGCTGGCCGGACTGGCTGGCCGACCAGGGCGAGCCCGAGGACCAGTGGAACTCGGCCAGTGCCCTGGTCGACCATGACGGAATCGGACCTCGGATCTTCAACGAGTTCTGCCTCGGCGCCGACTGACGCGGCGCCGAGGCGCAGGTGGTCACCATACGCGGGGTTAGGAGGCGTGACCGGTGTTTGCAACCCCGCGGATATCCACTCCCCTGTTGAGATATCCTCGTGGCATGACGAAGCGGCTCATCGACGTGGATGACGACCTGCTTGATCGTGCGCGTCTGACTCTTGGCACTGAGACTCTCAAGGAAACCGTGAATTCGGCGCTGGCCGTCGTAGTCGGCGAACGACACGAACGTGTGAAGGCCGCCTTGGATCACTTCGCCAGGCTCGCCCGGGAAGGCGCTCTGCACGATCGTTCCGAAGCATGGGGCTGATGAACGTTGTCGAAACCAGCGTGTTCACCCGGATGCACCGCCAGTCGATCCGTGAGCGCATTCTTACGATCGCCGCCGAGGACCTAGCTCGCTCGTCGGTGACCGACCTCGAGATTGGTCACTCCGCTCGCAACGCAGCCGAGTGGGACGAAAACGCCGAGATGTTGGGTGCCTTCACCGAATTGCAGCTGTCTCACGACGTCGTGGATCGTGCTCGTCAGGTGCAAAGACTGCTGGCCGAACGCGGCCTACGCGGCCGCAAGGTCCCCGATCTCCTGATCGCCGCCACAGCAGAGCTAGCGGACGCCTCCGTCCTCCACTACGACAAGGACTTCGAGATCATCGCGTCGGTGACCGGCCAGCAGCACGATTGGGTCGTGCCAGCCGGATCCGTCGACTGACTCGGCAGGCCTTGGCGGCGTGGTTCTTGGTTGGCGCTACCTGGCTGAACCCAAGGTGGCCAGGACTGCTGCCATGTCGACCTCCACGCCGAGGACCGGGACGCTGTGCAAGCCGAGATGGACCGGCTGTCGGCTTGGGCGCCACCGTCGTGCGGGAGCCGAAGGAGGAGTTCGGCGCCTACTGG
Organism: Acidimicrobiales bacterium; assembly: GCA_050744325.1. GTDB lineage: Bacteria > Actinomycetota > Acidimicrobiia > Acidimicrobiales > VFJN01 > DASXTK01. Next base: position 12,168 of record JBOGHK010000032.1, on the reverse strand, counting down.
TCCACCGTCCAGGACCCTGAGGGCAACGAGACTCTGCATCGGCGCCGCCTGAGCGGGGCTGAGCCCTGGGCGGCACTGTGCCTCGTCGGCAGGCCCGCCCGCCGCCGGGGACCGAGGCCCCTGACGGTGCGTGCCACGATGGGCCCGTGACGGCCACCGACGACAGCTTCGCGGAGACCGCGCTCGCGCGGTTGCGGGCGTTGACCGCGGACGACGGCGCCGGCTTTCGCGACGGGCAGCTCGAGGCCGTGCGCGACCTGGTCGTCGATCGGGCCCGGGTGCTGTGCGTGCAGCGCACCGGTTGGGGCAAGTCGGCCGTGTACTTCGTCGCCACCGCGCTGCTGCGGGAGGTCGGCGCCGGGCCGACGCTGATCGTCAGCCCCTTGCTGGCGCTGATGCGCAACCAGATCGCGGCGGCAGAACGGCTCGGGCTGCGGGCGCACACGGTCAACAGCACCAACCGCGACGAGTGGGACGTCATCCGCGAGCAGCTCGCCTCGGACACGATCGACCTGTTGCTGATCAGCCCGGAGCGGCTGAACAACCCGCGGTTCCGCGACTCGATGCTGCCGCTGTTCGCCCGTTCGGTCGGCCTGCTGGTGATCGACGAGGCGCACTGCATCTCGGACTGGGGGCACGACTTCCGGCCCGACTACCGGCGGGTCGAGGAGATGCTCGACGCCCTGGCGTCGGACGTCGCCGTGTTGGGCACAACGGCGACCGCCAATCGTCGCGTGGTGGCGGACGTCGGCGAGCAGCTCACCGCCCCGGGCGGCCCGCCGCTGCGCGCGTATCGGGGCACACTGGCCCGAACCAGCCTCCGTCTGGAGGTCCTCGAGCTGCCGCAGCCGGCGCAACGCCTGGCCTGGCTTGTGCAGCACCTCACATCGGCGGGCCCCGCCACGCTGCCGGGCTCGGGCATCGTCTACACGCTGACCAAGCGTGACGCCGAGCAGGTGGCGTCGTTCCTGTGCGCCAACGGGATCGCGGCGGCGCCCTATAGCGGCGAGCAGGAGACGGCCGACAGGGTGGCAACCGAGACCAGCCTGCTCCGCAACGAGCTCAAGGCCGTCGTCGCGACCAGCGCGCTGGGGATGGGCTATGACAAGGCCGACCTGACCTTCGTCGTGCACTACCAGGCGCCCGGTTCGGTGGTGTTCTACTACCAGCAGGTCGGGCGGGCCGGCCGCGGTGTCGACCAGGCCGAGATCGTGCTGCTGCGGGGCGGTGAGGATCGCCGGATCCAGGACTTCTTCATCGAGCAGGCGTTCCCGTCACGTGAGCGGATCGAAATGGTGCTCGCCGACCTGGCGACGGCCGGTGAGGAGGGGTTGACCACGCGTCAGCTCATGGGTCAGGTGAACCTCGGCATGGGTCGGATCGAGGCGATGCTGAAGATCCTCGACGTCGAAGGCGCGGTGCGTCGCGACGGCTCGCGCTGGCTGCTGGTCCCGGGAGCCCGCTGGTCGTACGACGCCAAGCGCTACGCGCAGGTCACGGCGCTGCGCCGCGCCGAGCAGCAGGCGATGGCCACGTTCGGCAGCGACGGCCGCTGTCTGATGCGGGCGCTGCAAGAGGAGCTCGACGACCCGGCGGCGTCTGACTGCGGGCGCTGCTCGGTCTGCGCCGAGGCCCGCTACGCCGGGCCGCTGGACCCGGCATTGGTCGAGCAGGCCGCCCGGTACCTGCGCTCCCGCCCGGTCGAGGTCGAGGCCAAGAAGATGGCACCGGACGCCGCCGGCACGATGCGCAAGATCCCCGAGGAGGTTCGGGTCGACTCCGGCTGGTCGCTGGCGCGGTTCGGTGACGGCGGCTGGTGGCCGGCGGTGGCCCGCGGGTTGCAGACGGGGGAGTTCGAGGCCGACGTCGTCCAGGCGCTGGCCGACGTGGTCAAGGGGTCCGGAGTGGGGTGGGTCGCGAGCGTCCCTTCGACGAGCCTCGGCGGCGCACTCGTGGAGCTCGGCGAGCGCGTCGCGGCGGAGTTGGACGTGCCCTACCTCGAGCTGCTCGAACGCCGCGAAGCTCGACCGCCGCAGCGCGAGATGGCCAATGCGGTCCAACAGGCGGCGAACGTTCGCGGCGCGTTCAGAGTCACGGGCACGCCGCCGGCCAGCACTGGGGTGCTCCTCGACGACCGCCGCCACTCGGGCTGGACGCTGGCGATGGTCGGCGGCCTCCTGCGCCGAGCCGGAGCACCCACCGTCGTCCCGCTGGTGCTCGGCACACTCGCTTAGCGCCGCCACACGTTGGTTCGCCCCTCGACGTCACCGTCCTCCGACTGCCGGGCGCCTTGGCGACCAGGCATCACCGACTGGTCCCGCGTTCCGGACACCCAGCTTCGCTACGACCCCCGCCTTGCAGGCTTGGACCCTCCACCGGGCGGATCGGAACAGCAGTTGGCGTCGATACGACGAGCTCGAACCCGGACGTGTCGTCGGTCTCCTGGCCGAGATCGACACCGACCCCAACTGCACCTTCTGGGGCTGACCGATCGTCTGGCCGACACGTATTGACTTGACGTCGAGTGGGGCGCTGGTCTCAGCCCATTCTCGCCTGGGCGAGGAGGGCTGACACCCCGAGCTCGGTGGCCCAGTGGTCGAGGTACCGGTCGTCGAGCTGTCCCGCCCCCCGGGCCGGCACCCGACGAGCGAACTCGCTGAGGCTGAACGGGCGGTCCTTCCGGATGATCAGGTCGACCTTCCAGGCGGTGGTGAAGTCGATGATGTTGAACTGGTCCCGGCTGGTCAGCGCCTCCTGGGCCGACGGGCTGACGTAGTAGCGATCGGGGTCGAACGAGGCGGCGAATCGATCGAGTGCCTCGGGCGTCGGATCGATCACCATGTCGATGTCCTGGGTGGCGCGCGGGGCGCCGTGGGACATGCTGGCGAACGAACCGACGAGCATGTGACGGATGCCGGCGTCGTCGAGGGCCGTGACGACGGTTCGCAGGAGGCCGGCCGCGCTCACGGGGCGACGAGGGGTGCGTCAGGCCAAACCTGCCGAAGGAGCGCGTCGCCCAGGCGGATCCTGCGGAATGCCCAGGCGACTTGCGCGTCGCTGTAGTCGGGGTGCCGGGCCTCGATCCCGGATGTGAGCATCGCCGATGCTTCTTCCGACATCTCGACAGCTAGAGCAAGTCGCCGGCCCGGTGACATGGAACGGTAGATCCGGAGCTGGACGGCGTTAGCCTCTGGCGTTGTATCGGCGCTACGCACCGACTCAGGCTACGCGAGGCGGGACGATCAGTCGCGTAGCAGCCAGAACGCTACGAACGTCTGCCGGAACGGTGGAGTAGACATCCAGGCGATGGCCGCGACGGCACTGTTCGAGCTGGACCGGGTCGGTCTGGAGGTCGACGGCCACCGCATCCTGTGCGACGTCAGCCTCACCGTGCCCGACGGCGGGATCACCGTGCTGCTGGGGCCGTCGGGGGCGGGGAAGACCACCATCCTCCGGCTCCTCAACCGCCTCGAGGTGCCGACCTCCGGCGAGGTCAGGCTGCTGGGGCAGCCTATCGACGAGCTCGATCCACTCAGGCTGCGCCGTCGCGTGGGCATGGTGTTCCAGCGGCCGGTCGTGTTCCCGGGGACGGCGCGGGACAACCTGCTCACAGCGCACTCGGGGGCGACCGACGACGAGCTCGCACCCCGGTTGCGGGAGGCGGGCCTCGACACCGACGTCCTCGACCAGGTAGCCGACGACCTGTCCGGGGGCGAGGCGCAACGGCTGTGCCTGGCCCGCACCCTGGCCACCGATCCCGAGATCCTGCTGATGGACGAGCCAACCTCGAGTCTCGACCCCGAGGCCCGCCGCCGCCTCGAGGCCACCTCGCGCGCCCTGGTCAGCGAGGGCATGCGGATGGTGTGGGTCACCCACGACCTCGCCCAGGCCGACCGCCTGGCCGACCACCGGGTGGTGATCGTCGACGGGCGGCTGGCCACCGAGGCCGAGACGGCCCGCTACCTGGCCGACGGCAGCGTGGCCGACGGGAGACTGGCCGACGGCAACGTGGACCATGGCAGCGTGGACGACAGGAGCGTGGACCACGGCAGCGGCGCCGCTGACGAGGGGGGCGGCGATGCTTGAGCTCGTGGCCCAGGCGAACGCAGCCGACGCAGCCATCGGGTGGGGTGGCCTCGCGACGTCGCTCCTGCTCGTCCTGGTGGCCGTCGGTCTGTCGCGCTGGGAGGGCTTGCGCCTGGACCGCGACATCGTGTGGGCCTCGGTGCGCGCCATCGTCCAGCTGCTGGCCGTCGGCTACGTGTTGGTCGTCCTCGTCGATCCGGACACGCCGGTCGCCCTGGCTTGGGCCTGGGTGGTCGCGATGGTGGTGTTCGCCGCTGTGACCGTGCGGCGGCGGGCCGCCGAGGTCCCCGGCATCGTCGGCCTGGCACTAGTCGCCCTGATGGCCTCCTCGGCGATCAGCCTGGCCGTCGTGTTCGGGCTCGGGGTCTATCCGATGGTCGGCCGGGCGATCGTGCCCATCGCCGGGATGATGATCGGCAACTCGATCGGGGGCCTGGTGGTGGCGGCGCGGCGCATCATCGCCGAACTGGCCGACCAGCGTCCCGAGGTCGAGGCACGCCTCGCGCTCGGCCAGCCGTGGCCGGAGGCGTCCAAGCCGTTCGTCCGGTCCGCGCTGCGCACCGCATTGACGTCGCAGATCGAGACCACCAAGGCCGTCGGCCTGGTGTTCCTTCCCGGTGCGATGACCGGCCTCATCCTGGCCGGTGCCGAGCCGGTCGACGCCGTGCTGGTCCAAGCGGCGCTGATGTACCTGATCCTCGGCTGCGTCGCCACCAACGTGGTCGTCGTGGGGTTGGGCCTGACCCGCCAGCTGTTCACGCCGGACCACCGGCTGGTCCGCCTGGCCCGCGCCCGCGAGTGATCGTCGCTGTCGCCGGTCTCGCAGTGCGGCCGAGAGGGTAAGCGAGCGGACAGGACTAGGAAACGGTCACCGAGAGGAGATCTCTCATGGAGTGGTTGATCGTGTTGTTCGTGGTCGCCGTGGTCGTCGCCCTCGTGGTGCTGGCTGCGACGCAGACCCGGTCAGCATCGCTGAAACGAAGGTTCGGGCCGGAGTACGACCGGCTTCTCGACCAGGAGGGCGATCGCCGCAGTGTGGAGGGGCTCCTCCGGGAGCGCACCCGACGCCGGGCGGCGCTGGAGGTCCATGATCTGCCGAACGCAGCCGCGGCCGAGTACACGACCCGGTGGCGAGAGGCACAGTTGCACTTCGTCGACGATCCCGGGGCCAGCGTGGCCGAGGCCGAAGCGTTGGTGGCCACCGTCGCCCGGGAGCGGGGCTATCCCGTGGACCAGCCCGACAAAGGCACCGAGATGCTGTCGGTGGACTATCCGCGGCTGATCGGGCCCTACCGGGTCGCGCGCACCGTTCATCAACGCAACCTCCAGCAGCCGGTCGGCATCGACGACCTGCGGATGGCGTTCCGTAGCTACCGGTCGCTGTTCGTCGAGCTGCTCGGCGACCGGGCGCCACAGCGGCGTCCGACCAGCCCGGTACCTGCCGAGGGGAAGTGACATGGCCACCAACCGGGACGCACCCACCACCGAACCGGACCACGACGAGGAGCCGGCGGAGGCCGAGGACGCGCTCGACACCGACGAACCCGACACCGACGCGCCCGACGAGGAGGCGGCGGAGGCCGAGGACGCGCTCGACACCGACGAACCCGACGCACTCGACAGCGAGGAACCCCACACCGACGATGCCGAGGACGACGCCGACGCGCTCGACCTCGACGACGTCGGCCCACTGGACCGCGACGAGGTCGACGCGCCGGGCACGGACGCCGACGACGCGCTCGACCTCGACGCGCTCGAGGTGGACGACGACCTCGAGGACACCGAACGGCTCGACGAGGTGGAGCCGATACCCCTGCCACCGGTGGCCGAGCCCGTCGAGCCGGAGGGACCTCTGCTCGCGGACGCCGACACGTTCCGCGAACGCTGGGACGAGGTCCAGTCCGGTTTCGTCGACGATCCCCGCCGCGCGGTCGACGACGCCGGCCAGCTACTGGCCGACGTACTCGACACGATGGCCCGCACCCTCGCCGCCAAGCGCGACGACCTGGAGGCCCAGTGGGGCCGGGACGACGACACGTCCACCGAGGAGCTGCGGCTCGCCTTCAGGGCCTACCGGTCGTTCTACGACCGCGTCGTGTCCATCTGAGGGGGACGGGCGGTAAGTTGCGCGCCAGAGCACGTGACCGCTGGAGGGGGATGACGCATGAAGGTGCCGTTGACGATACGTGACCACCTGCGGCGGGCTGCTCTGGTCTACGGCGACCGCGCCGGCGTGATCGACGAACCCGACCAACCGGCGTCCTCGCTCGGCACGCTCACCTACCACCGGGTCGACGAGCTGGCGCGCGCCCAGGCGGCGCGGCTCGACCAGATGGGCATCGGGATCGGCGAACGGGTCGCGATCGTGTCGCACAACGCCGCCCGGCTGTACGTCGGCTTCTTCGGGGTCAGTGCGTACGGCCGGATCTACGTGCCGATCAACTTCCGGCTGCAAGGCGACGAGATCCGCTACATCGTCGAGCACAGCGGGGCCTCGATGCTGCTCTACGACCCCGAGCTGGAGGCCACCGTGGCCGGCGTCGACTGTGCCCACCGCGTCCGGCTCGGCGACGACGACTCCGCGATCTACCTCGAAGGGGTCGAGCCCCAGTCCTGGGAGCCCGACGAGGACGCCACCGCGACCGTCAACTACACCAGTGGCACCACGGCCCGGCCCAAGGGTGTGGAGATGACCCACCGGATGCTGTGGACCAACGCCGCCAGCTTCGGCTGGCACGCCGGTGTCGACGACCGCGACACCTACCTGCACACGCTGCCGATGTTCCACTGCAACGGCTGGGGTATGCCCTACGCCACCACGGCCATGGGCGTGAAGCAGGTGGTGCTCCGCAAGGTCGACGGTGCCGAGATCCTGCGCCGGGTCGAGCAGCACGGCGTCACCCTGATGTGCGGTGCTCCGGCGGTGGTGGCGGCCATCCTGGATGCCGCGGGCACCTGGGACGGCCCGATCCCCGGCGCCGGACGCACCCGCATCGTCGTCGCCGGCGCTCCCCCGCCGACCCGCACGATCGAGCGCGTCGAGACGGAGCTGGGCTGGGAGTTCATCCAGATCTACGGCCTGACCGAGACGTCGCCGCTGCTGACCATGAACCGCACGCGGGGCGAGTGGGACGACCTAGCGCCCGCCGAGCGGGCCGAGCGTCTGAGCCGTGCCGGCGCCCCCGCGATCGGCGTCGAGGTCGACGTCGACGACCAGGGCGAGGTGCTGGCCCGCTCGAACCACGTGCTGCACGGCTACTGGGAGCAACCCGACGCGACGGCAGAAGCCATCGTCGACGGCTGGTTCCACACCGGTGACGGCGGCGGCATCGACGACGACAACTACCTGTCGATCTCGGACCGCAAGAAGGACGTGATCATCTCCGGCGGCGAGAACGTGTCGTCGATCGAGGTCGAGGACCGGCTGTTCTCCCATCCGGCGGTCGCGGAGGTCGCCGTGATCGGCGTGCCCGACGAACGCTGGGGCGAGACGGTCAAAGCGCTGGTGGTGCTGGCACCCGACACCAAGGCCGGCGAGTCCGAGCTGATCGAGTGGTGCCGCGACAAGCTCGCCCACTACAAGTGCCCGACGTCGGTCGAGCTCCGCACCGAGCTGGCACGCACCGCCACCGGCAAGCTGCAGAAGTTCAAGCTCCGCCAGCCGTACTGGGAGGGCCACGCCCGCCGGGTCAACTGAGCGACCCGTCCCGAATCCGTCGGGGGAACCGAACGGGTTCCAGCGGTCTCTCACCGCGGCTTCCGGGACGGCATCAGACCACGGTCTGACGACCTTGGCAGCAGCCATCAGTACGGTGGCATCGTGCGACTTGGGGACGACATCGTCGATCGTTGCCGGCGCCTGCCGGACGCCTTGGTCGACGGCCTGCTCGCAGCCCTCCTGCTGGTGATCACGCTGGTCACGGTCGCCGTCCAGGGCGACCTGGAGGACCAGTCGCTCACGGCGCTCGGCTTCGTCCTGCTGGTCGCCCAGGCCGTCCCACTGATCTGGCGGCGCCGCGCGCCGCTCGTGGTCGTGGCGGTGTCGGGGGCCGCGGCGATCGCCTACGGGATCGCCGAGCAGCCCGATCCGGCGGTGATGTTCGCGCCGCTCCTGGCGTTCTACACCGTGGCGGCCTACTGCCCGCGGCGGACGTCGGTGCCGGCAGCCATAGCGATCGTCGTCGGGGCCGGGGCGGCGATCGTCTTCAGTGGCGATTCGGATGCCGCCGACATCACCGTCGGCTACTTCAGTGGCATCACTGCCTGGGTGGTGGGTGACACCACCCGCGGCCAGCGTGAGCGCGCCGTCTGGCTGGAGGAGCGCCGCGCCGACGCGGCCCGGCAGGCCGCGGCCGACGAACGCATCCGGATCGCCCGCGACCTGCACGACGTCGTCGCGCACCACGTCAGCGTGATCGCGGTCCAGGCCGAGGCGGCACAGGAGGTGTTCGCGGCCAAGCCCGACCGGGCCGCCGACGCGATGGCCCGGGTGGCCGACACCGCACGCACCGCGCTCGCCGAGCTGCGGCGTCTGCTCGGCGTCCTGCGGTCGGACGCCGGGCTCACCCCACAACCCGACCTCGCCACGGTCGACGAGCTGGTCGCGTCGGTGCGAGGAGCCGGGCTGGCGATCTCGCTGCGGACCAGCGGCGACGCGGCTCGTGCGGTCGACCCGGTGGTCGGCCTCACCGCCTATCGCGTCATCCAGGAGGCGCTGACCAACGTCCTCAAGCACGCCGGCGACGCCAGCGCCGAGATCGACCTGGAGTACGGCGACGATGCCCTGGTGGTGACCGTGGTCGACGACGGCGCCTCCGGCGGCCGCAGTGGCGACACCACCGCGCCGGGCCCGGGGCGGAACGGTCGCGGCGTCGTGGCGGGCGCGGGGCAGGGCCTGATCGGCATGCGGGAACGGGTCGCGGTGCTCGGTGGCAGCCTGGAGACCGGGCCGCGGCCCGACGGCGGGTTCTCGGTCCGGGCCCGACTGCCCCTCACGGGCTGATCGTCGCGGGCCCAATGGTTTGTGGTCACGGCACTAGATTCGGCGCTCGTGATCCAGGTGGTCGTCGCTGACGACCAGGAGTTGGTCCGCAGCGGGTTCACGATGATCCTCGACGCCCAGCCCGACATGCGGGTGGTGGGCGAGGCTGCCGACGGCCAGGAGGCGGTCGACCTCGCACGCCGCGAGCGGCCCGACGTCGTGTTGATGGACATTCGCATGCCGCGGCTCGACGGCATCGAAGCCACCAGGCTGATCACGACCCAGGACGAAGGGGGCGCGGGCGCCCGGGAACCGGTCCGCATCGTGATCCTGACCACCTTCGACATCGACGACTACGTGTTCCGGGCGCTGCAGGCCGGCGCGAGCGGCTTCCTGCTCAAGGACCTGCGCCGCGAGGACCTGTTGCAGGCCGTGCGGGTCGTGGCCGCCGGCGACGCGTTGCTGGCCCCGTCGGTGACCCGACGGCTGATCGAGGACTTCGCCAGCCGCCCCGCCGCCACCGCACCGCCCCGCCGCGTCGACGCGCTGACTCCCCGTGAGCAGGAGGTGCTCGAGCTGATCGGCCGCGGCCTCAACAACCACGAGATCGGCGAGACCCTGGTCGTCGGCGAGGCCACGGTGAAGACCCACGTGGGCCGGGTGCTGATGAAGCTGGGCCTGCGCGACCGGGTGCAAGCGGTGATCTACGCCTACGAAGCCGGACTGGTCTCTCCGACCACGGGTTGACCTATCGGGCCGCGAGATCCACCCACGGGCCGACGACCCGGAGACGGGTGGTCTCGCACGATCGGGACATGCTCGATCATCTGTCACACCAGATCCTGCGCACCCCGCGCCTCGTGATCGCGGCCTGGGTGCTGGTCTTCGCCGTCGGGGCGGTTGCCGCCGGCGGCCTGTTCTCGTCCTTGGACGCCGACCTCGACGGGGCGCCCAGCTTCGAGTCCGAGCGGGTCAACGCCCGCCTCGATGCCCTCGATCCCGGCGGAGGCGAGGTCGTGGCCGTGGTCGACGGTGCCCAGGTCGATCCCGCCGTCGTCTCCCAGCTCCAGCAGCGGGACGGCGTCGAGGCGGTGTTCACGCTGCCCAGCGACGACGGTAGGGCCACCGCTGTGATCGTCGAGCTGGAGGGCGGTCTCGGCGACGGCGAACACGAGGAGCTGCTGGGCGACGTGGCGGACGAGCTTCGGGCGATCGACGCGCCCGAGGTGCTCGTCGGGGGCGAGGAGCTACTGGACGAGGAGATCGGCGAGCTCGCCGAACGCGACGCCCAGCGGGCCGAGATGATCTCGCTGCCGATCGCGTTGGTGGTGATGGCCGTGGTCTTCGGCGGGATCCTGGCGGCCGGGCTGCCACTGGCCATCGCACTGTCGGGGGTGACCGCCACCACGCTCGCACTCACGGGCGCCGCCGCCATGACCGACATCTCGCTCTACGCCGTCAACGTCACGATCATGCTCGGCCTCGGGCTCGGGATCGACTACGGCCTGCTGCTCGTGAGCCGCTTCCGCGAGGAGTCCGGCCGGGGACACGACGTCGCCACCGCCGTCCACCGCACGGTCGCGACCGCCGGCCGGACTGTCATGTTCTCGGGCTCCACGGTGGCGGTCGCGCTGGCCGGGCTGCTGGTGTTCGAGGATCCGACCATCCGCTCGCTGGGCATCGCCGGGATCGGCGTCGTCCTCGCCACGATGGCCGCGGCTCTCACCCTGCTGCCGGCGCTACTGGGCCGCGTCGGCCACCGCCTGCGCCCGCGGGCGTCCGCCTCGGTCAGCGACGGCGTGTCCGACCACGGGTGGTTCGCCCGGCTGGCAGGCCTGATCCAACGGCGTGCGGTCCCGGTCACGCTGATCGTCGGGATCGGCCTCGCCCTGCTGGCCGTGCCTTTCCTGGGCGCCCGGTTCGACGCGCCGGACGTGAAGGCGCTCCCCCGGTCGTCGGAGACCCGCCAAGTCGCCGAGGCGATCGACGAGCGGTTCTCGGCAGTCACCGCCGAGCCGGTGATGGTGATCGCCGACGTCGACCCCGACGATCCCGCCGTCGCGCCCTGGCTCGACGACGTGTCCCGCCTCGACGACGTGAGCAGCGCCGAGGTCGCCGCCATCTCGCAGCCAGGTTCCACCGTGGTCGAAGTGCGGGCCGACGGCCCGACCAACGGGCGCACCGCCCAGGCCGTGGTCGGCGAGATCCGCCACCTCGACGCCTCGTTCCCGGTGCTCGTCGGTGGTGACCCGGCCGAGATCGTCGACTTCCGGGCATCGATCGGTGACCGCCTGCCGCTGGCGCTGGCGATCGTCGTCGTGGCCACCTTCGGGCTGCTGTTCCTGATGACCGGCTCGCTGGTGGTGCCGATCAAGGCGATCGTGATGAACGTCCTGTCCCTGGGGGCGACGTTCGGGGCGCTGGTGTGGGTGTTCCAGGACGGCCACCTGTCCGGCCTGATGGGCTTCGATCCGCCGGGCTCGCTCGACCTGGTGATGCCGGTGATCGTGTTCCTGTTCGCCTTCGGCCTGTCGATGGACTACGAGGTCTTCCTCCTGGCCCGAATCCGCGAGGCATGGCTCGAGACCGGCGACAACGATGGGGCCGTCGCCGTCGGCCTGCAGCGCTCCGGGCGGATCATCACCTCGGCAGCCCTGCTGATCGTGATCGTGTTCGCCGGGTTCGCCGCGGGCGAGATCGTCCCGATGAAGCAACTCGGCCTCGGCCTGGCGATCGCGGTGGTCGTGGACGCCACAGTGGTGCGGTCGCTGCTGGTCCCGGCGACCATGAAGCTCATGGGCCGCTGGAACTGGTGGGCGCCCCGCCCCCTGCGCCGCCTCCACCGGCGTGTCGGGCTGGAGGAGCGGGCGGTCCCCGCTCAGGTCTCCTCGAGGTAGGCCCGCAGATGCTGGGCGGTCAGGGTGTCGCCGCCGGCCACCAGGTCGGCCGGGGTGCCGGAGAAGACGACCTGGCCGCCGTCGTGGCCGGCGCCGGGGCCGAGGTCGACCAGCCAGTCGGCGTGGGCCATCACCGCCTGGTGGTGTTCGATCACGATGACCGTGTTGCCGTCGTCGACCAGCCGGTCCAGCAGGGCCAGGAGC
>JBOGHK010000031.1:0-115536 GCA_050744325.1 Acidimicrobiales bacterium | reverse complement strand
ATGCAGGACGTCCCACAGCAGGTCCGTGGCCAAGTTGACGTCCGAGCCCTTCTCCTCGATCGTCTTCGCCCGCGCCTTCATGACACCACCCGGCAAGGGGGTATGCAGCCGTACGATCTTGTCACGCTTCTTGAACTGCCCGAATACGACCTCCACCTGTGGCAGCGTCCCAAGCGCCCGGAGATACACCTCCTGCCGACGACGCTGCCCTCCACCGGCTGGAATGTCGAACACCTTCGCGGTGTAGTAGCGGACGGCCCGGAGGTCGCAGTGCGATCCGCGCAGCAGCTGTTCACACAGCTTCGGGACGTCAAGCCACTTGAGGCTGGGCTCCGCCTTGACGGTGCCGTTGTAGAAGTTGAAGCCGTCGATGTATGCGGTCGCTCGCCGCTTCGTCATGTACCGGGGGCCCTTCCTCGGTTGCTGCCTTCGTCCCCAGCGAGAAACGCATAGAGCCGCCCGGAGGCGGCTCGGCGGATCGGCTACGCTCAGCGTCGTCGACTCGGAGAGGGATACACCTCCTTGTCGGCTCCGACGGCGCCCCCGACAGGGCGTCGTCGTCGCGTCAGGCGGCAGAGAATACATGGTTCCGTACACCGCAAGGTGCAACCTTGCACGGACGTCCGCTGGACTTCTCGGCCACGGACGCGACGACGACGCCCTGTCGGCCGGAGCCAGCGGGCACGCAAGCATTGGCGTCTCGAGCACCGGACCGCTAGAGCACCCCGATCGGCGGTGAAGTGGTCGGCAAGATCGGCGGCGACCCCGAACCCGTGATCACGATCCGGTGACATCCGGTCCCCAAGGCGGGTCGGCGTGGGACGGGTGTGGGACGGTGCCGCCGGACCCGATCTCCGCACCTGTCTCTAGCTGGGGCGATGCTCCGATGCCTTCGCCACCTCCGGAGCCATGTGCGCAGGTTCGAATCCTGCCGAGGGCGCCCCAGGAAACGGCCCTGACCAGGACATCTGTGCTGGTCAGGCCGGGAACGGTTGTTCGCCGTCGTTGACCCCCGTAATCCCTGTTTGACCCCCGTTCGCGGGAGGGACGCGGGAGGGGTCCCAATTCATGGGCTCTCGCTGCTGACCTGGCCGGCTAGATCGCTCGTATGGAGGCCAGGGTGGTGCGTGTTGGTAGAGACGTTCACCACTGCGGATCGGTGCGGCCGGGAGCCCGACATCGGCGCCGAACAGACTCTGGACGCCAGCCTCTTCCTGTCGGAGCCGCTCCTGGCGGAGACGGGCCGCTTGTCGCATTGCGGGGAATTCGTTAGCTGCTCGGTTGTACAGGCTGGTCATGATCCGGTCGCCAGCATCGCTGTCTGTCGCGAAGATCATGTGATAGATGGAGTGGCCGCCCTCGTTGTGGATCTCCAGCGGGTGGGTCGTGCGATAGCCGAGGACCTGTTCAAGTCGCCAGCGCATGAGGTTGACGTACTCCTCGCGGGCTTGCCCCGGTGTGAGCTCGCCAGCCACGCGGCCGTCGTAGATGGTCCTCCAGTGGTCAGTGCCGTACATAGCGGTGAGCTTGTGGGCGTCTTGGACCCTGACCTGCCCGTCGACGGGGAGCGTGCGGGTAAACATGCCAGCAGCTAGCAGCATCCAGATCTCCGTCTTGGTTGTGGTCGGCTTCTTGAACCGTGCGAGTGCCTCCAAGGTCGACCAGTGGACGTCGGGGCCGTTGGGGTCAATGAAGGTGAACGTCGGCGCCCACCAGGAGCGGCGGAGAGATGCCAGCGCCTTGTGGACAGTGGAGTTGCAGTCGCCGGCGATGACCTCGAGGTCGCGGCCAGGGTGGCTCGGGTGTAGTGATTCCCGCAGCCTGGTCGCGTAGGGCTCAATCTCGAAGAACCGCAGCCTGGTAAAGGGTGGGTTGTGGGTGCCCAGAGCGATTTTGGCGGACCCGTCCAGGACCTCGCCTGTATAGCGTTCCCGGTTCTCGGGTTGGCCGCCGAACAGATCAAGGTAGATGCGCTCGTCAACCTTGATCGATGACGCAGTCGTGAACGCGTCCAAGTACTTCCGCAATAGGTCGAGCTTGCCCCGGGTCCAGAATCCCCAATAGCGCGGCTTGGTGCCTCCACGGTCTTGCCGTTGCTCACGTGCCGCCATCGCGCCGCCTTGCGTTCAAGAGGACCTTCGCAAAGCGTAGGCTAAACAGCACTCCCCGAGCGGGCGATCTCGTACATCGCTGGGTCGGCAGGCATCTCGTCGTGGAACCGACCGTCGAGTTCGCGGCCGCCAGCTTTGGGGGTACGGCCTCCCCACTGCTTGAAGAAGAACGGGACCGCTGCAGATGCGCACTGGTCTCGCACGGACCGCACCCAGTCGGCCTCGATGGGTCTGGCCCGGGATCCGCTCTCACCGCCAGCGATCACCCAATCGATGGCATCGAGGGGGAGCGCGTCGAGCGGGCCGAGGAGCGGCTCGCAGGACAGGAACCGCACGGCAGCGGGTACAGCACCAAGCTGGCGGGCCCGGAAGTAGTAGCGATCGGTCTCGATGCTGACACCGATCCAGACGTTCGGAGGCCACGAGAGCGCATCCGCCAGCTCGGCCAGGCGGCGGGCTCGTTTGGTCAGCACCTGGTAGGTGTGCTGGGGCGTCGCCTCCATCACATCGAAGACCTCGCGGATGAACCCCGTCGGGACGTCGGGGTGGAACAGATCGCTCATGCTGTTGACGAAGATCGTCCGGGGTGCCGCCCACGTCATCGGCACGGCCAGGACGTCGGGGTGAAGGGTCAGGCGGAAGCCAGGGCCGCTGGTCCGGGGGTCGCCGTCGTTTTGGTACTTGGGCTGCCCCATCGCCTTCAGGCGTTTCGCCAGCGTCGCCGCGTAGCAGTTGTCGCACCCGGGAGACGTTCGGTCACAGCCGGTCGTCGGGTTCCAGGTTGCTTCGGTCCATTCAATCGCACTCTTGTCGCCCACGAGCGTGGCTCCCTCCTGCTCAGAGCGGCCCGCCATGATCGGCGTCGCAGTTTCTAATGCAATCGATCCCTACCGGCATCATGCGCACCACCTGTGACAGTTTCGAGGGGGTCATTGATCGTCAACCACTAGTGTCGGGTAGAGCCAGCAGGCGGCTAGGACCATGGCGATCCTGTCGGCGAGGGTCCGCACGTCGGACAGGGCGGCGTCGATGCGCTGGTTGGCGACGAGGTCATCGCCCTGGAGGGCACCGACGTAGTAGGCGACGAGGGTTTCGACGGTGTGGCCCAGGCGGAGGGCGGCCTCGCCGAGGGGGACACCGGAGCCGAGCCAGGTGGTGGCGCATGCGTGGCGGGCGTCGTAGGGCGTCAGGGGCCTGAACCCGACCTTGCGGCACGCTCGTTTGAGGGTTCGGTTCCAGTTCGACGGGGTGGGCCGTCGCCCGGTGCGGGTGCGGAACAGCAGATCGTCGGGGCCGAACTGGTGCTCGGCGATCCAGGATCGCAGCATCTCGACGAGCTCGCGGCCGATGGGCACAGTGCGTTCGCCGGTCTTGGGTTCGGCGGGCTCGTCGTCACCGTCGTCGGCCTCGGTGACAGAGATGGTCCCCCACCCGTCGGGCGGCAGCTGGAGTGCTCGGGGGCGCAGCATGACCGTCTCGGAGGGCCTCAGCCCTGCGTAACAGCCGATCGCCGTCATCATCTGGTAGGTGCGGCTGCCGGACTGGTGGCTCGCCATCGCCGCGAGGATGGCCACCATCGTCACCGGGTCGGGTAGTCGCCGGACGTCGACCGCCTTGCGTATCCGGCGGGCCTTGCGCTTGCTGCGTCCCCTCGGCGAGGGAGGCCACGGGTCGGCGGGGATCTTCTTGAGCTCGAATGCCCGGCGCACGCACGCATGGGCGATCTTGCGGTGGCGGCCCGCCGTCGAGGCTGCGAGTTGCTGACCCTCGTCGCCGAGGCCGAGGCGACGCTCGACCTCGGCGAGGACGCTCTCGTCGAGCTCGCCAAGCGACAGCGACCACCGGCTGAGCCACTTCTCGGCGTCAGCCGCATCATCGATCGCCGTGCCGGGCTCCAGGCTGTCGATCAGATGCGCTCGGAGCCCTGGGGGTGGGTCAGGGGCCTTGGGGTCGACCACGAGCGGCAGGAAACGGGCCAGCGCCTGCAGCTGCGAGCGCCGGGTGCGTGGGGCCCACGTCTCCCACTCGTCGGCGACCCACTGACGGGCCCACGTGTGCAGGGGCGTCTGGTGGGCCGCCGGGTGCCACGACTCGGGCTCGCCGTGCCGGGGGTCGAACCACTCGCCGTCCTGCTGAGCGACAAGCAGACGGGACCGCCGGCGGTCCGCCTCGGCCTTGGTGCGGAACGACTTGCTGTGGAACTCCCCGTCCACGACCCAGCGGACCACCCACGGCCGCGTCCACTCGGGCCGATGCTGGATCCTCCAGATCCGCACGTCCTGGACGGGTCGGGGCCTCACTCGCTCGCCTTAGTCGCTCGTCTTGACGGTGCCGGCGGCGATGTAGGCCTCGAGGACTGACTCGCGGATGCGGACGTGGCCGTTGCGGCCGTCGCCCAACTTGACGTAGTCGATGCGGCCCTGGGCGATCAGTCGGCGGGGAAACCTCTCGGTGGTCCCGAGCAGATCGGCCGCCTGGCGGACGGTGAGCAGTCGGTCGGTCTTGCCGGTCGTCGCGGTCACTGCCTTGTTCCTTTCGTCACGCTCCGTAGCTGTGGGGCGTTGGATGGGGTCAGCGTCAGGAGTGTGAAAAGACCGTCGCGACCGTCGCGACCGTCGCGATTCGGATGAATGGCCTGCTCAGGGCCGCGACGGTCGCGCGTCGGTCGCGTCGGTCGCGCGACGGTTGGCCGGACCGCGACCGTCGCGGTGTTTCCGCTGGTCAGGGGAAGCTCGCGACGGTTCGCGACGGTCGCGACGGTTGTTTCACTCATTTGACGGTCCGGGGGCGTCGTCGAGGCGGCCGGCACGGAGGGTGAGGGTGCGGTTCTGGCCGCGGGGTGGCCGGTCGATAGTGATTCCCCACCCGGCGCGTAGTGCGGGGGCAAGGCGCTTGAGGGCGCCGCCGAGTGCGCGGGGGCTGCGGGGCCAGTCTTTAGGCGGGTGGTCGGAGGTGATCCGGTCGAGCAGCTCGCCTGGGGTGCCTTTCCAGCCGCCGCCGCGGCCAACCAGCTCACGGATCGCTACGGCGACGGGGTCGTAGTCCAGGACGGCGAGGGCGGCTTCTTGGGCAGCGGTGGTGTAGTCGGTGAGGGTGTCCCAGCCTTGGGTGTGGTCGAGGGCGGCGAGCACGCGGGCGAAGTCGGCCATGCGAGGCAGCCGGCGCAGCTGCACGCCGGGGAGGGCGGCTAGCACTTGGGCGGTGAGGTCCAACAGCGCACCCAAGATGCGGGGACGGGCAGTGTCGTAGGTGGCGGTGATCTCGGCGTCGGTGCGGCGCCGGTCGACGGGGATGGGGTCGAGCTCGACAGGCAACAGGCGCTCGGCGAGGTCGCCGGCGAGCCGCCCGGCGTCGATCGAGGTCAGGGCGATGACGCGGCGGAAGGCGAGGACGTTGATGTCGTCGTCGGTGTTCAGGGTGCGTTCGACGACGCCGTCGCCGGTGACGGCCTTGCACAGGGTGTCGGACAGCCAGGCGGGGATGGTCGAGACGTTGTCGAGGGCGACGACCCATGAGGCGTGGGCGGCTGCGGCCCAAGAGCGCATCTCGCGGGGTGGGGTGCGTAGCGGGGCCGGCGACGGGTCGACGAGTCCGACGAGTAGGCGGGCGGCGGTGGATTTGGCGGTGCCTTGCTCACCGAACAGAGCGAGGATCGGGTGGGGGATGTCGGGGATGAGGGCGGCGACGAGCCAGGCGGCGAGCAGCCGGAAGCCGGGCTCGTCGACGTTGATCAACTCCCCCAGCCCGTCCAGGCTCCCACCCCGCTCAGGTTCGGGTAGCGGTGCGGTGAGCGCGGAGCGGCGGAACAGCACCGGGGACCGCTCGACGACCCGCCACCCGCCGGGGCCGATGATGGCGGCGTGGCCGTCGGGGTTGGCGAAGTCGACGACCACCGGGCCGTCGGGGGCGCGTGCGACCCGTAGCCCGACGGGGGTGGGGTCGGTGCGGTCGGTCAGTCCCTCGAGGACGGCCAGGGCGTCGGTGAGCGCGGTGCCGGAGGGGGCTTGGGTGTAGGTGTCGAAGTAGAGGCGGGCGAGGCGGGTGCGTAGGGCGTCGCGGCCCCGCAGGTTGTAGGCGATGGCCGGACCGTCGAGCGCGGTGGCGTAGGGGCGGCCATCGGTGCCTTTGACCAGCTGGAAGTGGAACTGGGTGAGGGCGACGAGTCGGGAGGCTTGGGAGTCGCTGGCGGGGAGCCGGTCAAGCGCCTGGCCAGCGCCGGCGGCGGCGAGGATCTGGTCGACAGTCAGGGGGTCGGTCCGGTCGGGGTCGTCGGGGCCTTGTCCACCGTCGGGGTTGCTGTCGGGTCCGGGGGTGGGGTCGGTCACGGCTCGGGCGCCTCCTGTGGCAGAGAAGCGGGCGCTGTGTGGCCCGTGGAGCGATTCCGGGAAGCGGGATGGGTGTCGGGTGCGGGGGTTCGACCAGGGCCAATGCGCTGCTGGTCGCCCGGGTCGACAACCAGACCGCATCGAACATAGGTTCGTGGGGTGGATATGGAGTCGACTCGGGTGCAGCTGCGTCGGCTACCGGACCGGGACCGCGAGGGGGCGTTGGCGTACAAGTGGCGCACGACGTTGCTGCGGGGTCCGGGTCGCAGGTCGTTGACCGAGGGGGTGCTGTTGGCGCACCCCGAGCAGGGCCTGGTCCGGGTGGGTCCGGACGTCGAGGGCTGGCTGACGGCGGGGGCGGTGCTCGCTGACGAGCGGCGCCGCACTGGCCGCCTCCCCCACCGTGTCGACCTGGTGCTGCCCGGCCGCGTTGACGAGTCGAGATTCGACACCTCCGGCGACAGGTCCGCTCGTCGCGAACGGTATGACCTGGGCCGCGGGTACGAGACGTTGGGCGAGGCTGTGGCGCGGCAACGTCGAGAAGAACGCGAGGCCCGGCGGCACCAGCGGTAGGGGGTCATAGGCGGGCACCTCGTCGTAGGCGGGCGTCGAGCGCGGCGCGGATGGTGGCCGCGACGCCGGCGGGGGTTTGGCCTCGGGCGGTCTCGCCGGCGGTCTGCAACGCGGTCTCGACGACGTCGCGGGGCAGCACGCCTTGGGCGACGAGCCGGGCGAGGTTCCAGGTGGCCTTGTTCAGGGCGTGGTTGCGGGTGCCGGGCGGGGCGTCGAGCACCCGCTGGACCTCATCGCGTAGCACGGTGGCGACGTAGCCCCGTGCCCGGGGCACCGGCCGCGCGGTGAAGTGCGGCCGCACTTCGGGAGGGTTGACGAGCTGCACGAGCCAGTCGGGTAGCCCCACGGGCTGGGTTTGGTCGACGACGCGGTAGGGCTGACCGTGGACGAGCGAGCCGGGGGCGACGACGTAGCCGCCGTGGGCGCGGGTGTCGATGCGCCAGCCGATCCGCCCGGCGGTGTTGCGCAGCTCCCGGCCGGCGGGCGCCCGGTAGTAGAGGTGGCGGCCACCCGAGGACGTCTCGACAGTGAACGTGGCGGCGAGCTCGTGGCCACGGCGGCGGGCGAGCTCGGCGAGGACCTCGACCCCACCGGCGGCGTGGGTCCACTCGTGGGGTGGGGTGTCGTCGGGTTTGGCGACGTCGAGGTCGACGACCACCAGGCCAGAGGGGCCGCAGGCGATGCCGATGTTGTCGGCGGGGTGCCGGGTCCACCACCGCTCGACCCGCGCCGGGTCGGCGGTGGCCTTGGCCTCCCAGTCGGTCAGCTGGCGCCGCGGGGTCTTGCGGCCAGCGACCAGAGGGAACACCCGCCATCCCCGCGCCGCGGTGGCCAGGGCGGCCTCCAGGGTGCCGGTCACGTCGCGGCCTCGCTGTCGCCGGCGCCGGTCACGAGCTGGTGCCAGCGGTCGTAAGGGCGGCGGATCGTCGGCCACGGCAACGCTCCGTTGTGTGAGAGGTGCAGCTGTATGCCCCGGCACACCTCCTGCGCGGCGACGTCGACGGTGGCGCTGACCGGTTCGGTGCTGGTGGCGGTGTCGTCCCAGGTGACGACCCAGCCGTCGTCGTCGGGTGCGTACTCGTGGGGTCCGGGGTGGCCGGCGGGGTCGAGGCAGCGGACCGGGGTGCCGCCCCCGAGCGAGAACCGGGCCGGGCACCGCTCGGCGGCGGCGGTGTAGCGGGTATTCACTGGTGGGCCTCCGTTGGGGTTGGTGTGGGGGTGGCGAGGTTTTTGCGGGTGCGCCAGCGGCGGACGTCGAGGGCGAGCTGGACCGCGTCCCAGCCGGCGGCGATGTCGATGTCGTGGAGGTCGCAGGTGCCGTGCCCGGCGGGGAGGTGCATGACCAGCCCCTGGTCCTGGTCGACGTCGTCGGTGATCTCGTGGAGGTCGCCGGTGGTGGGGTCGTACCAGTGGGTGGCATGCGCGTAGAGGGCGAGCTGCACGGCGATGTAGCCGGCGCCGTAGCGGACGATGTCCTGGCCGGTCTTGAGGTCCCCGATCCGAGGCCTCCCCCAGCCCGGCGCGCACAGCAGCCGGTCACAGGTCCCCGCCGCACCCGCGTCGGGGATGACCAGGACCCGTTCCAACCAGCCGGGGGCGACCGTGATGCGGTGCACTTGGAGGGTGGCCTGGTAGGCGGCGATGTCGCGGTCCCAGGGCTCGGGCACCACCAGGTCGTGCTCGCCGGCGTCGACTCGTTCGGTGAACCGGTGCAACGCCGAGCCGGTGTTGGCGCCGGCCTGGGCCGCGGCGGCGGCTTTGGCCTGGTCGACGATCCCGTTCAGGACCGCGGTGTCGTCGGGTGTGCACGATGCGGCCTGGGCGTAGAGATCGGCTCGGGCGCCGATCCCCAACACGACGTTGCGCTGATCCCACGCCTCGAGCACTGTCCGGTCCGCAAGAGTGGCGGCCAGGGTGGTGGCCCGGGTCCAGGCGCGCACCTCGCCGGTGGCCGGGTCGGGGATCAGGTAGCGGCCCCACCGGTCTCGCAGTACCTCGCCGGCGGTCATGAGCGCGGCGGCCATCACACGTCCTTCCGGGGTCGGCTCGAACAGGCCCGCCTGGCCGGTGTCGGTGGCGCGGCAGATGGGGCACTTGCGGGAATGGCCGCCCTGGACCTTCAAGCGGCGCTCGAGGTACCGGTCCCCGGGCCACGTGCGGGCCAGCCGCCAGCCGATCCCCGCGGCGGCGACGGCGCGCATCAACGCCGAGCCGTGAGCCTTGCCGTGGGTGGCGAGGCGGGCCTGCAACCGCCCGGCCCGCGCCCAGCCCAGGTAGTGGCGGGCGTGGCGGAACGGCTCATCGAAGTGCAGCAGGTACACCGTGCCGGGCTGCCCGGTGCCCACCAGCTCCGCTACGGCGGTGCTCATGCGGGCGCTCCCTGCCGCCGTCGGCGGTGGCCAGGGACCGGGGCGGGTCGGCCGGGGGCGCCGGTGGCCACCGATCCGAGCCGGCCACCACAGCGTGGGCAAGACACGGCCAGCCAGAACCCGGACCCACCAACCACGGCGGCGGTGGTCGGGTCGTGGGGGCGGAACTCGAGCCCGGTCATCGCCGTGCCTCCGACCGAGCCGCCATCCGGCGTCGACGGCGCCGGCGGCGCCGCGCCGTGGCGCCGAGGAGCGGGGTCACGCGGCGGCCTCCCCACCGGCCCGGACCGCGACGCGGCGAGCGCGGCGCACCTGACGCCGTTCGCGTTCGCTGAGACCGCCCCAGATGCCGAACTTCTCGGTCGCGGCCAGGGCGTATTCCAGGCAATCGACACGCGCCGGGCATCCGGCGCACACCTTCTTGGCTGGCTCGGTGGCCTCCCCGCGGGTCGGGTAGAACAGCTCGGTGTCTGTCCCCCGGCACGCCGCGTGCGCCACCCAGCCGCCCGCAACGCCGGACGTCGCGGGTGCGGGGGACGCGGGTGCGGGGGGCGCCGGCGTCGTGGTTGCTTGCGCTGGCGGCCCGGGGTCCGGTGTGGGCGCCGACCTTGCGGGGCGGTTCGTGGCGCCGGGTTGCTCCGGCTCGGTTGCTCGCGGCGTGGGCTGGTACCAGCCACCGGGTGGGCGCAGCTGTTCGAGGACGCTGCGGGACCGCTTCATCGGGCCACTCCCGGCGTCTTGGCCGTCAGCGGGGTGATGCCGCGTTCGGCCACCAAGACGTGATGGGCGGCGGCCCACTCCAACAGCTCGTCGACCGTCGGTGCCGGTAGGTCACGGGCGGCGTGGTGGGTGGCGAGCAGCTGCGCAGTGGACTGCTGGCGGGCGCGGCCGATCGCGGCCCGGTAGGCCCCCGACACGCTCAGCGGGCTCGGCGGCCACGCCGGGTCCAGGGCGCGGGCATGGTCTGCGGGTCGGGGCGCGGCGGGGGGCAGCTGCGCGGCGACCAGCCAGGCGACGACCAGGCCCACGACGCCGGCGACGATCGCCGCGGCGAGGAAACCGGCGGCGGTCACGGCGTCGCACCCTGGTCGGGTGGGCAGCCGGCGACGGCGTCGGCGAGGGCCTGGTGCTCGGCTTCGTCGACGGCGAGGTGCCAGGCGGCCTTTTGGGTGACCCAGGCGGTGGCGTACCAGCAGTGCCGCGCCCGGTCGGGTGGCAGCCACTCGGCGGGGTCACCGTCGCCTTTGGTCCCGTTGGCGCTGGCGGTGACCGCGATCAGCGCGTCAGGCCGTCCGGGGTCGAGGTCGTTGGCGAAGGCTCGGCGTTGCTGGTCGGTCCAGCGGTGGGCGCCGGAGGTCCACGCCTCGGCGAGGGGCACGAGGTGGTCGACGTCCAGCCCGGCGGGGTCCGTGACCCGGGCGCCGTCGTAGGTGCTGACCCACTCGCCGGCGACGACCGTGCACCCCTCGACGGTGGGTGGGGTCAGGGCCTCGTCGACGAGCACCGCGGTGCGGGTGTCGCAGCCCTCCGGTGCGGCGGCCCACCCGGTGCCGAACCGGTCACGCTCGTAGCCGTCGGCTCCGGTCTCGGCGGTCACGGGCAGGGTGGCGAGCTGCTCGACAGCCGGCCCGCCGGGCGCCTGGGTGGTGCCCGGGTCGGGGTCGGGCTGGGTGCGGGCGACATGAAGTGCCGCCACGGCGAGGACCGCCAGGATGAGCACTGCGCGGCGGGTGCCGGTGCGGGGTCGGTTCATCGACCCGCCCCCGGCGTCGGGGCGAGCAGCCCGGCGGTGGGCTGCCCGGGCCGGTCGCGTAGCCAGTGCAGCTGCTCGCCGGTCAGGGTCCGGGTCGCCCGGGTGATCCGCTGGCCGTCGAGGTCCTCGACCACCCACAGCCGAATACCGGTAGGGGTTTCGGTGAGGACGGCGATCATGGCCACCGGCTCGGCGCCGGGTCGGTCGCCACAGGTGGGGCAGGCGCCGGTCTCGTAACGCTGGCCGCATCGGTTGCAGCGGGCCTGACGCCGCGACCAGCGGGCCACGATCTGGGTGGCGGGGCGCACGGTCACCACTCCCCTTCGGGGTCCGGGACCGCTTCGGCGGCGATGCGCTCGGCCCAGCGGCTGACCGCCCGGGCCGCTTCGGTGATCTGGTCGGCGTCGGACTGCCAGAGGGCACCGCCACCCGGGGCGATGCGCCACAGGGCCACCTCGACCGCCCTTGCGACGGTCTCCAAGGTGTCGGACGCGGCGGCGATCGCCCGGTACTGGTCGGTGTCGACGGGCCAGCCGGCGTAGGCCATGAAGCTCTGGCGCAGCACCCACACTGCCGACTGGGCCAGGTCTCCGGCCTTGTCGGCCCGGTAGTGGGCGCTGTCGGGGTGATCGCCAACGCGCTTCACGTAGTCGGCCACACCACACAGCGCTTCCAGGATCCGCGCCTCGCGCCAGTTGCCGGCCCGGTCGGCCGCGGCGCTGCGCTGGCGTAGGTCCATGTACGCGGCTTCGAGGGCGCTCATGACTCCGCCTGGGTCGTGTCGTCCGCGGCGTCGTCGACATTGCCGTTGCCGGTGGGGGTGAGGCAGGCGGCGGTGATCGGATGCGGTTCGCTACTGCCGCAGACACAGCCGCCGCCGGGGCCGGCGTGGCGCGCCGAGCGTTGGTGGGCGCTGTAGGCGACGGCGGGGATGCGGTGCCCGCAATCACACGGGACCGTGGCGCCGGGGACCGCGCCCAGGGCGTGGCGCACCGCGTCGACCACGAGCCGGGCGCTGCGGTCGTCCAGGCCGCACAACAGGTCGGCCAGGGGGCTGCCGCTGTCGTGGCCGGCGAGCTCGGCGGCGAACCGCAACAGCCGGTCCTCGACCGGGCTGCACGGCGCCATCTCGACGAACTCGACGACCGCGGGCCAGTCGACCCACGCGGCGCGGCGGTCGGGGTCGTAGCCGACGCACTCGGTTTGGAAGTCGCTGCGCTCGATCCAGTGGCCGTGCTCGACGAGCAGGCCCACGGCGGCCTCCGCGGCGTGGGCGCCGCGGGCGTGGTTGCGCAGCAGGGTCGGCAGCAGGCCGACAGGTACGCTTGTCATCTGACTGGTTTCCCTTCTTGTGAGGTCGGGTTTCTGGTCGGTTTCGGTGGCGTCGGAGCGGCTACTCCGGCGCCACTGGTCTGTTCAGGGCTGGTCGGGACGCAGAGGTCGTCGGTTCAAATCCGGCGGACCCGGCGGGTCGGTGCCGCTAGCGGCTAGCGGCTCGGGCGGCGACTCCTGATCGTCGGGGAGGTCCGCGGTCCCCGCGGTGGGTGCTAGGCCGCTAGTTGCCTGGTCAGGGCCGCTAGCGGGGGTGCTAGACCTAGCGCCCTCGGGTGCTAGCCCGCCCCGGGGTGCTAGAGCGCCGTCTCTGGCCGCCGGGGGCCGGTCGGCTCGGGCGGCGAGGGCGTCGAGGACGTGTTGGCGTGCGACGCCGCGCCGGTTGCGGCCCACGCCGGCGTCGTCTTTGCCCCACACCTGGCCGGTGTCGACGCCGTGGGGTGCGAGCGCGGCGGCGAGCTCGTTGGGTCCCCAGCCGCTGTAGGCGTCGGGGTGGTCCTCGGTGAGCCGGGCGCAGATGGTCTCGGACCACAGCTTGTCCTCGCCGGCGCCGAACACCGAGGCGACGTCGTCGAGGACGCTTCGGCTGCTGGTCTCGTCGATCAGCTGCTCGCCGGTGGCGGCGCCTTCCAGGGTCCCGGCCGCGAGGCGCAGCGCCCGACCCCTCGCGCAGATGGCGTCGAGGGCGGCGCGGTCCAGCAGGTGGGTGCGCACGGTCTGGGGGCCTTCGTCGGCGAGGTCGCCGTCGTCGGCGCCGTGCAGGATGCCCACGCCCTTGTGGGAGCGTTGGAACTTGGAGGCGTCAAGCCCCGCCTTGTACGACCCGGCCCCCAGAATCGTCTCGGAGGACTGCCAGGTCATGGTCTTGAGCGCGAACCGCGACCCGAGGACGTCGCGCAGCCCGGCGGGGATGGTGTCGCTGTCGGGCCGTTGGGTCGCGAGGTCGAGCATGTAGCCGACCGCGGGGCCGACCTTGGCCAGGCGCATCAGCTGCTCGAGGATCCGTTGTCCGTGCACGGGGTGGCCCAGGTATTCCTGGATCTCGTCGACACAGATCAGCACCGGGCGCATGGCGAGGCGCTTGTTGGCGCAGATCGCAGGCGTGATCCGGGACTCGGGGATGACGTCGGGGGGCAGGGTGCCCAGGGTGTCGTAGCGGCGGTCCATGTCCGCAAGGCACTCGTCCAACACGAGGACCAGGTGGGCGACGACGGGGTCGCGGGCCCCGAACCCGCACCGGTAGGCGACCTGCTCGAACGGACGCCAGTCCGCGCCGCCTTTGCCGTCGAAGAAGACCAGCCGCACCAGCGCATCCAAGGCGGCTGCGGCGGCGGGGATGCGGGCGGCGTAGGTCTTGCCCATCCGGGGGATCGCGCCGACCAGCAGGTTGGTGAACAGCATCAGCAACGTGACCTGCTGGCCGCGGGCGTCGACACCGAAGGGGACGCCGTCCCAGAAGGTCCAGCGCTGCGCCTTCGCCAACGGAGAGGTGACCGGCGGGGCGGCGTAGGGGTCCTTGTCCGCCACCCACATCGTCACCCGCCGCGCCGAGCCGTCGTCACCTCTCACCCTGTCGGTGAAGACACGGACCTCGTCGATCCCCAACCCCGCGGCGATGCCCTCCTTGCGGGCGATCGCCTTCGAGGCGGGGTGCCCGGCAGGCAGGTCGACCACGGCGCGCCATCCCTTGCCGTCCCGGTGCACCGGCGACAGGAACGAGATCGTCTGGTGGCGGTCGGGGTCCTCGTGCTTGTTGCACAACCGGGCGGCGCAGAACGCCTCCACCAACAGGTCAGGCGTGATCCGCACCCCCGACGGCGCCACCACCGGGTGATCGAACAACGGCCGATCCGCGGGGCGCCCGAACCAGCCCCCCACCGCCACCATCACCGCCACGACCAGGGCGCGGCCGCCGGGGTCCATCCACCCCACCACCCCCACCGCGAGCATGGCGACGGCCAGCACAGCGGTGACCGAGCCGCGAATCCGTACCCGGTCGTTGCGCTGGCGGGACAGGTGCAAGTAGCCGGCGACGTCCTGGTGCTCGACGGCCGACCAGCGCAGCTCGTGGCCCTCGGCGTCGCTGCACCAGCGCCACAGACCCACCACGACCCGACCCAGGCCCCGCGGCGTCCACGCCACCGCCCGACAGACATACACCGGAGACCGCAACACGTGGAACGCCCCGAAGTGGGCCTTGTCCCGCAACCACCAACGGATCGTGGGCACCGGGTCCAACAGCCACACCGGCACCAGCGGCCGACGCTGCGCCCCCGGCTCGGGCGGCCCGTCGACGTCCCAGTCGTGCCCGTCACGCTCCGGACGGGGCGGCAACAACGACCGCACCCCTCTCGGCCGACCACCGCTACGACCGGCGCCGTCCACCGGACCGTCCACCCGGTCGTCCGCGTCCATCACCTGGCCGTCCACCGCGTCGTCCCCCGGGTCGTCCGTGCGGTCCACGGGTCCGTCCACAGGACCGTCTGCCCGATTGTGTGGACGGACCAGGGTGGCGGTCCGGCCGCCCGGCACCGCCCGCAACGCCGGACGGGACTCCAACGGGGGCAACGGGGGCATGCTCTCCCGGCGCAACCAGCCCCGGCGAGGCAACAACGTCTCGCCGGTGCGGGCGTTGCGCTCCAAACGGCGCAGCGTCCGGCCCCGCGCCCTCGCGACCATGACACGTCCCCGGAACATCACCCAACCTCCCCATCCACGCCGGCGTCCACGGTGGTGTCGGTGTGGCGCCAGTAGTGCTGCCGCCAGCCGTCGACCACCACCCGCTCCACCAGCCCCACCTCGGCCAGACGGGCCAGCAGGGGGCGGACGTCCTCGGGCGTCCAGCGGCGCCACACCGGCTGGCGGTGCCAACAGCCGCACCGCACACAGCGGCTCTCGGTCCGGTCCCCTGGGTCGTCGAGGCCTTCGGGCCAGCACACCGGCCGCTGCGGCAACGGCATCGGCGACCCGGCCACCAGGTGGTCGCCCAACTGCTCGGCCACCTGCCGGGTCGACACCGGGAACCCACCAGTCGACCCCAACAGCGCCAACACCTGATCAGCCAGCGCCCGGCGTCGATACGACCGGAACCTCATCACGTCACCTCCACCAGCTCGGCCCCGACCGTCGGGCGGCCAGGGCGTTCGGCGTGGATGCGGGCCAACAGCGCACCGCCCTTGGCGTTCGAGCACGAACCGAGCTCGGCCCGGACCCGGCGCACCAGCTCGTCGCGGGTCAACTCCCGGCCCTCGGCAGTCACCTCGGCATCGATCCGCAGACCCAGCGCCAACAGGTCCGCCGAGATCTCCGGTCCGGTGCCCTTGGTGCCGTTCCGGCGAGGCGCGGACCCCCGACGCCGGGCCGGCACGGGCGACGACGATGCACCGCGGGTCAACGACGCGACCGACCCGTCATCGCCGGCCGACAGCGCGGTCGGGGCGAGGGCGCCGTGACGGTGCAGCACCCGTTCCCGGCGGGGTGCCCGCCAGCGCCACACCAGCGGCCCGTAGCGGTCCTTGAGCGCGGCGCGGGCCAGGTCCTGTTCCCGGTCGCGGCGGCGGCCCTCCGTCAGGTCGTGGATCTCCCACAGGCGCATCCGGCGCCACAGCCGCAGCGTCGGCCCCGGGTCCAACAGCCACCGCGACAACCGCACCCGGTCGATGCGCCGCACCCCGCCGGGCGTGGCGTGACCGGTGCCGGTCCAGGTGCGCATGGCCAGCGCGGCGTACTCCACCGCCACCACCCACAACCCCGGCAGCACACCGTGCGCCACCCGGCCGATCACGGTCGACTCGCTGGCCACGTTCAGGTAGATCGTGGTTGCGACCAGCGCCCACGGGACCAGCCGACCCGCACGGGTCCGCATCCCCAGACGGCCCATCACGAAATCCAGCGCGGTGAACACGAAGATCCCGACGTCGACGCCGATCGGCACCGTCCAGGCCAGCTCACCGAACGACGGCTCCACCGCGGCCTCGACCGACGCGAACGACACCACCGCACCCAGCCCGGCCAGACCGGCCAGCAGCACCGCCACCACACCGATACCGGCCCGTTCCACCGCACCCAACGGGCGCAGCGACACGGCCTGCCCGTTGGTCGACGCGTTCACCGCTCCACCCCCAACCTCGCCGCGGCGCGGCGGGGCACGGCCTCGACGTACACCCGCACCAACCTCGACGGCGCCCGGTCCGGGTACGCCCGCGACACCTCCCGGACGTCGAACCCCGCGGCCAGCGCCGCCAGAGCGGCGGGCAGCTCATCAGCGGTGCAGTGCAGTCGGATCTTCACCGGGCCACCCCCGGGTCGTCGTCGAGGACCCAGCCGTCGACGCCGTAGACGCAGCTGCACTCGTCACACCCCACACCCGGGTCATGCACACCGAGCTCGTGGCCGCAACAGCGGCACGGCTCGTTGGTGTCCTCGACCTGGTCCCAGGCGGCGCCGGCCAGCTCGTACACCGAGGTCATGACGCCACCCCCGCAACCAGCCAGATCACCGCACCCCACAACACGAACCGAGGATGACGGGCACCGGCCCCCAGCACCGCACGCACCAGCCGGACCGCCAAGGCCTCGACCGTGCGCACCACACCGAACACCTCCATCACAACGCCTCCATCCCCAGCACCCAGGGCCGGCCGGTCGCCGGCCACAAACCGTTCACCGCGCTGCTGGCCGGGCCAGCGGCGGCCACACACGCACCGCTCCGTCTCGGGGGTCTCGAGGACCACCGCCTCGTAGCGCTCCACCCGCACCACCGGCGCCCCATCGGTCTCGGTCAGGTGGCGCAGCTCGTCGTGCAGACCCATCACCGCACCCCCTCGCCCGTCGCCTCGAACGCGTCGACGCACTCCACCTGGTGCCAGGCGGTACCGGATGGGTTCCACAACCAGCGGCACGACTCAGCCACGAACGCCTCGACCTCGCCCATCAACTCGGCGGGGTCGACGTCGCCGGTCTCCGCTGTCACGTGCAACACGAAGGTGTGCCTCACCGTCCACCCCCCGACTGGCGCCGTGGCCGCTTCGTGTAGCGCGCCGGGATCGGCTGGCCCAGCTCGCGCATCATGCGACGCCACGTGTCGTCGTGGCCGTGGCCGGTCAGGATGTGGGCGTACTCGTGCCACATCAGCCGTGACGGCCGCTCGCTCGGGGTCCAGGACCCGTCAGGGTCGCGACGGGCGGCGAACAGCCGACGATGCGACAGGACACAGATCGTGCCCCGGTGCCCGTCGCCAGGGTCGGTGTGGGCGTGCGCCTGCGCCCGGAACCGCGACCCCACCCCCCGAGCCACACAGCCACCCACGAACACGCCAGCGACCTCGGGCCACTCGAACGGGCAGGGCCGCCATCCGTACTCGGCCTCCGTCGTCGGCGAGGGGGTTCGCCAGGTCGACGACATCACTCACACTCCCTGCGAGCGGCCTCGCGGCTGTCCAACCAGGCGAAGACACGACGGCGGGCGACTGCCATCACCAGGCCAGCCGACGCACACACCAGGCCGACCATCCCCAGCCAGCCACCCCACCCCGCCAGCAGCTGCGTCACCAGCACCAGCCACGCCACCAGCCCGACCACGAACACCCACACAACCGCACGGTCGCTCAACATCAGAACACCTCGACCTGCATCAGCTGCTCGCCGGCCTGGGTAACCACGTCCATCAGCGACCACGCCATCTGACCCACCCAGCCATCCGCCCCCATCACCCCGACCAGGACCCCCAACACGATCCCCGGCGTGTCCGCCCCCTTGTGCTTCGACGCGTACACCACCGCTACCAGCAACAACACACCCATCGGAATCGTCATCAGCGCCTCCGCACTCGACCGACAGACCTGCCGGCAACTCCTTTATAGGAGTTGTAACTCCTTTATAGGAGTCTGTCAAGAAGGGGCGCGTCTCCCTCCTCGCCACGGCGAACGTAGGAGGTCCGGACGTCTGTCAGTCAGCGGGGAGGCGGTAGCTCAGGACCCACTCGTCGGCGGACATGACCGTGTCGCACACCTCGACGGCCATGCCCTGCCCGTCGAAGGCGGTGCGGACCAGGTGGAGCACCGGCGTCGCCGGCGGAAGCCCGAGTGCTGATGCCTCCTCGGGCGTTGGCATCCGAGCCGTGACTTCCTCGGTGAAGTGGGCGAGGCGATGGCCCAACTCTTCGATTCGGGCGTAGATACCACCTGGGCCAGGGTTCTCGTCGACCATGGCCGTTCCCTCGGCGAGATGCCAGGGGACGTAGGAGGTTGCGAGTTCTGTGGGCTGGTCGTCGGAGAGATACCGCCGCCGCCGGACCAGGACATCAGCACCACGATCGAGGCCCAGCTGCGATGCGGGCTCAGGGGGGGCGGGTTCCCGGCCGACGAACAGGACCTCAACCCGCGGAGTCACCTTCGTCTGTTCCGCCTCGGCGAGGTACGCAGCCTTGCCCGCTTGGCGGTGACGGCGGGCGAAGCGGTCGTAGGAAAGGCGCCGGGTCCGCGGGCGCGACCGGACAAACACACCGCGGCCGTGCTCTGCGACGACGATTCCCTCTCCGCGCAGCACGTCGATGGCGTGCCGTACTGTCCCGCCAGCAGTCTTATAGCGAGCCATGAGCTCGGCCTCGCTGGGGAGCTTGTCTCCCGGCCCGAGCTCGCCGGCGTCGATCGCCTCGCGCAGTGCATCGGCGATGCGCCGATACTTGGGCCGATCGCTGGCCGGATCGAGATCTCTGAGGGCAACCAACGCGACTCCTACACTCCTCTAGACCAGCCGAGGCTAGTGAGGCTCGACGAGAACAAGCATGACCATCACCGATCGGCACTCCGTGAGCGTTGCCGGCGCCGCGATCAACGACCAGGGCGAAGTCCTCGCGATACGCCGCCGCGACAACGGTCGCTGGGAACCCGCAGGCGGCATCCTCGATCTGGGAGAGGCACTCCGTGACGGAGTCCGTCGGGAGGTCCTCGAGGAAACAGGCCTCCAGGTCGAACCCGACGCGCTCACCGGGGTCTACCAGAACATCCCCCGCAGCATCGTCGCCTTCGTATTCCGCTGCTACGTCATCGGTGGCCACCTACACCCGACGACCGAAGCCACCGACGTCGCATGGCTGACGGCCGGGGAAATCGCCGATCGCATGCATGAGGCCTACGCCGTCCGCTTGCTCGACGCGCTCAGCTGGACGCCCGGCGACCAGCCCGTCCTTCGGGTCCACGACGGCGTCCACGTCCTGCCCGCCAAGTCGTAGCGCCGCGCCCGATGGCCGTCACTACGTGGCACCCTTGGGACGGCGACGCTGGGGATGACGACTACCGAGGGGTGGAGCCAGGTGGCAGTTGACCGAGACCTTCGCCCAGTACGTCCGACCATCCCAGCCCGTCCCGGAACCACCGCTGGCATAGGTGGTGATCTCGTCAGGGTCGAGGCATGGGACGACGAGGGCCACGCTCTGGTCGTCGACAGCAGAGTCGGTCGTCTGGTCCGAGCCAGCGACCAGCCTGGATTTGAGGACGTCCACGGCTCCAACCTCGTGGCGATCATCCCGGGCGGCGGCTGGCTCGCAGACCATCGACCTGACCCGGACGCCCCCGAGGCCGGGTACGTGACACCGGTGGCGGCGTGGGGCCTCACCGCCGAGGGCTTCATCGAACCTTTCGTCTGGCATGGGCCGGAACGAATCGAGGAGGCGAGGGAGGAATACATCACGATCCGCCACCCCGACGAACGAGAACACAGGCGTCCTTCGACGGGCTTCCTCAGCTAGGAACTCGGCTCGGTTAGGAGGTGTTCGCGGGAGGGACGCGGGAGGGGCGTTCGCCGGCGGATCTCGTTGTGCGCTGTGACCAGGTCATTTCTGGCGAGCGGGGCCAGGCCTCCGGAGCCATGTGCGCAGGTTCGAATCCTGCCGAGGGCGCCCCTGGAAACAGCGCTGACCAGGCTTCTTCCTAGCCAGACGACGAACCCATGTTCGCTGTTGTTGACCGCCGTTGGCATGGGCGAGCCGTTCGCTGTGGGACAGGTGGGGGACGGGGTCATCACTGGGCACGCGGCACGGCAAGGGGCCGTGTCCTGGGAGGTCGGCCGGGTCCAACGTCGCGGGTCCACGAGGGGGAAGCACCAGCTTGGAAGCGCCTGCGGGCGCCGATGCCGATGCCCAACTTGGCTTGTGGCTACTCGTTCTCGACTCCGAGGTCGGCGAGTGACCAGGCACAGCCATGAGGACGCGGGGTTGACCGTGCGTTCTGGCATGGTTCTGGCACGCTCGGTGAGAGATGCGGGCCTAGGTGACGTCGTGCGTCCGGGGCTCGGCTACCTGATCTGGTGGGAGGTAGTCGGCCAGGCTCCGGTGAGTCACCGTGGGGGCAACAGGCTAGGTGGTGTGTGACGGCCAGCATCACCAGCTTGTCGAAGGTACCGCCTGCTGGGAGGCTCCGCCTCGCCAGCGATCGCGTGTACGCGGTAGAGCTGAAGTTTGTTGAGGAGCACGATTTTCATGAGCCTGAAGGACGTCCGAAACTGCGACTACGTGGTCCTGCTTTGCAGCCAGATGAAGGAGACGAAGGCCTTCTACAAGGACGTGATGGGCTTTCCGATCGAACTGGACCTCGAGAACTGGGTGACCTTCAGAGTGGGGGCCACCTTGCTGACGCTCCGGCCACGCGGGCAAGGACCGGCCTGGGACGACGGTCCTTCGGTGGCGGGATCGGCCGCGGTCCAGCTCGCCTTCCGCGTGCCACCCCCGGCGGTAGACGCCTGCCATGCGGAGCTGGTCGCCAAGGGCGTGACGATCGTCAGGGGGCCGACCGACCTGCCCGACTGGCGCCACCGGACGCTGTTTTCCGCGATCCCGAAGACAACGTGATCGAGATCTATGCCGAATATTGACGAGCAACTCCCGTTCCTCGCCCCACCTCGACTGACCTGTGTCCGCCCAGCCGCGTGGCCCGACGAGGACCCGGCCGTTGTGCCAACGGTGGTGAAGGACCGGTCAAGTCTCCCGAGCATCAGGAGTCGCTGGACCGGGCCGTGACCGGTCTGCCCCAAGGAGCGGCTGGTGGGGATCGTCCACGGCTTCATGGTCGAGTTCGAGGCGCGTCCCTCGAACCCGCCGAGGCCCTGCCAGACGGCGAGCGCGCGGCGGGGTGGTCAACCATGTGGCGAAGACGGCTGCTATGGCGTTGGACGTGAGCACTCACACGAGCCGGAGCTCAGTGGTGACAGCGCTGTTCGTGGAGGGTGGCGAGGTCCTGGAGGACAGCTGCAGCGCGACGGACCGAAGCGCCGGACGGTTCGGAATCACCTGGCGAAGTTGGGAGCTACGACCCGGAATCCGGCCCGACAGGCCAGGACCGAGGCGGAACGTAGGCGCTGGTCACGCCACCAATGGTGAACCGGTGGTGGGCCGTCGGGGATCGGTGCGCGATGGGAGCGGGGATTCGGTAGGCGTCCTGGTAGTCGCCGCCCGGGGTGGCAGCGGCGATACGGAGGTTGACTTGCTCAGTCTCGTGGTTGACCGTGCTGCGGCGGCGGGGGATGCCGACGTCGCGTTGGTCGAAGGGTATGCGATCGTTGCGGGGTGGAGTGCCAGTTCTGTGGTTCGGGGATGCGACCCGGATTCGTGGCCCTGGAATGGGGTCAGTGGTCCACCACCACGTTGTCTTGGCACCCGGTCGCCGAACAGGGATCTACCAGGCCACAGGTATTGCTCAGGGCCGGTGTGCTTCGGCCACGCACACGTCCGGCGAGCTACTGCAGTCAGTGTCGGGCTGTGTTGGTGGAGCCTATAGACGAGGCTGGGCACCGGGCCGCTGTTGGTGCGCCGGCCGGCCAAGGACGGCGCTCCGGCACGCGGTACGGCGAGCCCATGGTCGACAACCTGATCGTCGCCCGCTGCCTGCCCGGCCTGGCCGCGGCCAAACGACGGCTCGGCCACCTGGACGAGGCCCGGGACCTGGCGGAGCGAGCGACTCGACTGGCTCGGCACCTCGATGTCCCGCTCGTGTTGGCCCAGTCGCTCGATCAGAAGGCCTTCCTGGCCGCCCCACACGACCCTGCGGCCGCCGAGGGTCTGCATCACGAGGCCTTGGCCGTGCGAGTCGCGCACGGCCTGCAGACGGGCTGCACCGACAGCCTCGACGCCTTGGCTCGGCTGGCGGCCGGGGCGGAGAGCTTCGCCGAGGCGGCTCGGCTCCTCGCCGCCAGCGACGCCGCTCGCCAGCAGATGGGATACCCCCGGCCACCGATCGCCCAACCCGACCACGAGGCCACCGTCGCTGTCCTGCGGGGTGCGCTCGGTGCCCGCGCCTTCGACGAGGCCTGGTCGGGAGGCGCCGCGCTATCCCTGGACGAGGCGATCGCCTACACCAGGCGGGCCCGCGGCACCCGCCAGCGGCCGTCCACCGGGTGGGAGAGTCTCACCCCGGCCGAGCGTGACGTCGTCCGCCTGGTGAGCGAAGGCCTGACCAACCCCGAGATCGGTGCCCGCCTCTTCATCAGTCGAGAGACCGTCAAGACCCATCTCTCGCACGTGTACACCAAGCTCGACGTGAGCAACCGCACCGAACTGGCTTCGCTCGCGGTCACTCACGACGGCGCGCGCCCCTGACTCCATTGCGTAGCTCTGTCCTCGGGCTCGCGACCTCCAAGCTCATGCGGTAGTCCAGTCAACAGGTCGCGTTGTGGCGGTCCTGGTCCTGCGTGGCCTCATTCGGCGGCGAGCGCTTCGCTGTTGGGCTACCGCCGGTCGGCGACCGCCCGGGCAACGCCCTCCAGCTGGTCCCGGTAGCGGTCCCACCACTCGTCGTCTCCGGGAGCCAGGTTGTCAGTGTCCTCCCGGAGCCCCGCCCGTCCATCGATGAGCTCGCGCACGATGTCGGCGTGTCCGGCGTGGCGGTGGGTCTCGGCGATCACGTGCACCAGGATCCGATGCAGCGTCACCTCGCTGCGGTGCTTGGGCCACCATGGGACATGACCGGACGCGTGCAAGGCGAGGGCGTCGATGGTGGCATCCGAATGGGCCCGGGCCCGGAGGTAGAGACCGACGATGTCCTCGCGTGACTCGTCGGTGGTCGCCCACATGTCGGCATTGGGCTCGGCGTCGACGTCGAGCCAGGGCAGCGACTCACCGGACGGCCTGCCGAAGGTGTCGCCGAGGTACCCCAGCTCGATGCCGGCCACGTGCTTCACCAGGCCGAGCAGATTGGTGCCGGTCGGGACCATCGGGCGACGGATGTCGTACTCCGACAACCCCTCCACCTTCCACAGCAACGCTTCGCGCGCGACCTGCAGGTACCGGTGGAGATCCGCCTTCGGATCCGGGCTACTCATACCTGCAGCCTCGCGCCGGACGACAGGTCGGACCGCCACCAGGTCTCAGACGTGGCTCGAGTCGGTCGACGGATCGTGGCTCGCGATGGCCAGGTCGGCGATCCAGACGGTCCCGACGAGCTGCCGGCCGTCGACCACGGGTAGGCGCCGCAGCCCGTGTCGTCGCATGTAGTCCACTGCTCGATCGGTCGAGTCGTCGACGGCGACGGTGTGGACCTCGGGGCTGGCACATTCGCCGGCGAGGAGCGTCGACGGATGCCGGCCAGAGCCGATGGCCAGCACGATGATGTCGTGATCGGTCAAGGTCCCGCGCAGTTCGCCATGGTCGGTCACCAGCACCTCACGGACGTCCCAGGCCCGCATCAGGTGCGCAGCCTCCTGGATCGACAAGTCAGCGGCGACCGTCCAGGGTTCGGGCATCATCACGTCACGTACTGTCTCGTTGGCCATTCGTGGCTCCAGTCCGATCCTGGTGGCCCATCCCCTTTGCTTGTCGGGGGCAGAGCTTCCCCACGATCGGGGGACCAAACCGCCACTCCGACCTCCCGAGTGGATCGAGTGTCCCCCGCCAGCCGATGCCTCGGCTAGTGCGGCGGTCGGGGCGGCGGCGAGGAGGCGAAGCCGGCACCGGCGCGAACCGTCCGACATCGACCGGCCCGACAGGGACCGACGCGCTCGGCGGCGGTCGAGGCGGTACGGTCGCGGACCGTGAACTCCGCCACCCCTGCCGAAACCGCTGCACCCGCGGTTGTGGCCGAAGGGCTCGTGAAGAACTTCGGGCGGACCCAGGCATTGAATAGCGTCGATCTCACCGTGGATCGGGCGAAGGTGCTGGGGCTGCTCGGGCCGAACGGAGCCGGTAAGACGACCGCGGTGCGGATCCTGACCACCCTGCTCAAGCCCGACGGCGGCCGAGCGACGATCGACGGCATCGACGTGGCACGTGAGCCTCGCCGCGCCCGCGCCCGCATCGGCCTCACCGGCCAGTACGCCGCCGTCGACGAACGGCTGACCGGCTTCGAGAACCTCGAGCACGTCGGGCGCCTGTTCCACCTTGGCACCGCCGAGGCCCGCCGCCGGGGTCGCGACCTGCTGAGCCGCTTCTCGCTCGAGGACGCCGGCAACCGGGTGGTCAAGGGTTACTCGGGTGGTATGCGGCGCCGCCTGGACATCGCGATGAGCCTCATCGCGCAGCCGTCGGTGCTGTTCCTCGACGAGCCCACGACCGGCCTCGACCCGCGCAGCAGGCAGGAGGTGTGGGGCTTCATCGAGGAGCTGGTCTGCGGCGGCACCACCACATTGCTCACCACCCAGTACCTCGACGAGGCCGACCGCCTGGCCGACGAGATCGCGGTCATCGACCGGGGTGTGGTCATCGCCCGTGGCACCTCCGACCAGTTGAAGCGCCAGATCGGCGGTGACCAGATCGAGGTCCTGCTCGAGGACGCCGCGGACGCAGCCCGGGTCATCGCGCTCATCAGCTGCCACGGCTGCGACGAGCCGCGCGTCGACGGCGACGACCGGCGGGTCATCCTGCCGGTGCCCGACCTGACCGGCATGGTCCCCCAGGTGGTGCGCGACCTCGACCATGCGGGGATCCCCGTGCGCGACGTCGCGGGGCGGCGCTCGACGCTCGACGACGTGTTCTTCGCCCTGACCGGCCACAGCGCCGAGGACGGCGCCGAAGGCCTCGATCGGGACGAGGACGGCGACGGCGCCGGCGAGCCCACCGATGCCGAACGGGCAACCGCCGCCAACCAGGGAGTCGAGGTCTGATGGCCACCACCACCGTCGACCAGGCCGTGATAACCCCGGCCGCCGAGCACGAGGTGCCCACCGGCCCGAGCTGGCTGCTGCGTGACAGCTGGACCGAGGCCACCCGCCACCTGCGGGCCATGCCCCGCAACCCTGAGCTGCTGCTGTTCGCCACGATCCAGCCGGTGATGTTCGTGCTGCTGTTCGTCTACGTGTTCGGCGGGTCGATCAGCGTGGCGGGCTTCGACGACTACAAGCAGTTCCTCCTGCCCGGCATCTTCGCCCAGACCGTGCTGTTCGGCTCGTCGTTCACCGGCGTGGGACTGGCCGAGGACCTGAGCAAGGGCATCGTCGACCGGCTGCGGTCGTTGCCGATGTACCAGTCCGCGGTGCTGATCGGGCGCACCATGTCCGACGTGGTGCGCAATCTGATGACCTTCATCGTGATGCTGCTGGTGGCCTTCGCGGTCGGGTTCCGCATCGAGGGCACGGTCGTCGAGGCGGTGGCGGCCACGGCGCTGCTGTTCTTCTTCTCCTACGCGTTCAGCTGGATCCAGGCGTGGATGGGACTGTCGGTGGGTTCGGTCGAGGCCGCGAACTCGGCGGGGTTCATGTGGATGTTCCCGCTGACCTTCCTGTCCTCGGCCTTCGTCGACCCCGAGAACATGCCCTCGTGGCTGGAACCGATCGCGAACGCCAACCCGTTCACGATCGTCACCGACGCCACCAGGGCGCTCTACAACGGTCGCTCGCCTGGCAACGACGCCTGGATCGCGTTTGCCTGGGCCCTAGGCATCACCGTGGTCTTCGCCTGGCTGTCGGCCCGCAAGTTCGCCCGCTCGGCCAGCCGCTGAGCGGCTGGCCGGTGGTCACTCGAACAGGACGCTGATGCTCTCGCGGCGTGAGATCCGCCGGATCGCTTCGCCGAACAGCCCGGCCACCGACACCACCTCGATGCGGTCCGACAGCGTGACGGGCTGAGTCTCGACCGAGTCGGTCATGAACAGGCGCTCGATCGGGCTGTCGGCCAGCCGCTCGATCGCTCGTTCGGTCAGCAGGCCGTGGCTCACGGCGGCGTAGACGGACGCTGCTCCCCGGTCGACCAGGACCCGGGCCGCGTCCGCCAGCGTGCCGGCCGAGATCGTGAAGTCGTCCACCAGCAGCGCCGTGCGCCCCGCGACCTCGCCGATCAGGTCGACGACCTCGGCGGTCTCGGAGTGGTCGGCCCGCTCCTTGTCGGCGATCGCCAGCGGTGCGCCGAGCCGACGGGCGTACCGCCTGGCCTTCTTCGCGAACCCGGCGTCGGGCGAGACCACGACCAGGTTCGGCAGCACCTTGGCGTGGATCGCCTCGCACAGGACCGGCAGCGCGTAGAGGTCGTCGACCGGGATGCGGAAGAACCCCTGCACCTGGGGCGCATGCAGGTCCATCGTGATCACCCGGTCCGCGCCCGCAGCCTCGATCGCGTCGGCGCACACCCGCGCCCGGATGGAGACCCGCGGCTCGTCCTTCTTGTCGCCCTTGGCATAGCTGAAGTACGGCATGACCACGGTGACCGACGCCGCACTGGCGCGCTTGAGCGCGTCGATCCAGAACAACAGCTCGACGAAGTTGTCGTTGGCTGGAAACGCCGTGCCCTGCACGACGAAGACGTCGCGTTCGCGCACGTTCTCGGGCACCCGCACGAACAGGTTGCCCTCCGAAAACCGCAGGGTCTCGCCGTGGCAGAGCGGATGGTCGAGGTAGCCGGCGATCGACTGCGCCAGTCCCCGGTTCGCCGATCCCGCCAACAGGACGAAGTCGTCGTGCACGCAGTGGACGGTAGCCCCGGCCGTCACCGAGGCGGCGCCCCCGCCCATGCCGACGCCAGGGCGTTGCCCAGGGCGCTGCCGGAGGCGATAGGAAACGCGCAGCGGAGCCCGAGACGCCAGCCCGAGGCGACAGCGAACGCGCAGCGGAGCCCGAGGCGATAGGGCGTCGTCGACGTTCGCTGGTGCCTCCGCCTCGCCCGGTCGTTCGCTGGTTCCTCGGGCAGCGGCACCCCTCCGAGGTAGGGGCAGCGGGTGGGGCGGCACTACGCTCGCCCGCGTGCTGGTCATACGAGAAGGCGAACCGCTGACTCCGCTCGAGCGGACGGTGGTGACCGTCGGCGTGTTCGACGGTGTCCACCGAGGGCACCAGCACCTGCTCGCCGAAGCGCGAGCCCGGGCCGACGAGATCGACGGCCCGCTGGTGGCGGTCATGTTCGACCGACATCCCAATACGGTGGTGCGGCCGGAGGCGGTCAAGCTGCTGCTGTCCGACCTCAAGCAGCGGCTCACCTGGTTGGAGGCGGCCGGGGTCGACCTCACCTACATCCTGCGGTTCGACGAGGAGCGCTCGCTGGAGTCCCCCGCCGACTTCATCGGGTCGGTGCTGGTCGAACGGCTGCACGCCGCGGTCCACGTCTCAGGCGAGGACCACCACTTCGGCCACCGCGCCTCCGGTGACACCGCGCTCATGGCGCAGCTCAGCACGCAGTTCGACATCAAGGCGTCGAGCGTGCCGATGCTGCGGACGCCCCAGGGCTGGGTCATCTCGTCCGACCTGGTCCGCGGCCTCGTCGTCGAAGGCGACGTCGTCGGGGCCGCGGCGCTGCTCGAACGGCCCTTCGAGCTGCACGGGGTCGTCGAGCACGGCGACCACCGGGGCCGGGCGCTCGGGTTCCCGACCGCCAACGTGGCCGTCGCGGGCGACATGGCGCTGCCCCGCGACGGTGTGTACGCCGGCTGGTACGTGCGTCCAGGCGTCGGCGAGTTCCCGGCCGCGATCAACATCGGCAGACGACCTACGTTCTACGACGAGAACGGGCTACTGCTGGTCGAGGCCCACCTGCTCGACTTCGACGACGACCTGTACGGCGAGCGCCCGCGGGTCCGGTTCTTCCAGCGGCTGCGCGACGAAGTGCGCTTCGACGGCCTCGACTCGCTGATCGCCCAGCTCAACAAGGACGTCCAGACCACACGCGAACTGCTGATGTAGTGGTTGTGGCGTCTCTCAGCGCTCCACCGAGCCCTCAGGGACGCCAGAACCTTCGAGGAGGGCGACCAGCCGGCGCCGCCACTCGACCCCCGTACGGTCGGCGCGCACGTCGCAGAGCGCGCCACGCTCGAGCGGGAACGGGCCGTCGAGCTGCTCGAGCATCTGACGGTCCTCCTCGCCGATGGCCCGGTCGAAGCGGATGATCTCCTCCGCCGGCGCCGAGAAGTCGTCGTTCCGCCAGACCACGAACGTGAAGTACGAGGTGACGTCGTCGATCGGCGTCGACAGCAGTAGCAGGATGTGGTCGAGCCCGGTCTCGTAGCGGATCGTCGAACGGCACGTGAACGGCAGTGCGAAACCACTGGTCATCTGGCGGGTGAGGGTGGCGGCAGCGCTGCCCGCGGCCCGCTGCGCCACACTCGAGCCGTTGGCGACCTCGACTTCGTAGGCGTAGCCGTGGAAGTCGCCCATGTCCGTCAGCTCGAAAGCCGGGACCACCTGTTCGGTGGCGCTGCCGAACGTTCCGACGTGGACCCACGGGAAGTGCGAGATGTCGAGGAAGTTGTCGACCATCCGCAGTGCGCTGGTCTTCCACTCCTGGACCTCGACGTTGATGCGGCGATAGCTGGGATCGTCCTCCTCGGCGATCTCGGGGATGCCGGCGACGGGCTCGCCGAGGCAGACCCACACCAGGCCGTAGCGCTCGACGCAGTGCATGGTCGCGAGGTGGGCTTTGGGCGGCGCGGGGACCGACGGCTCGTTGGACGGCACCCGCACGCAGCGGCCGGCCCCATCGAACGTCCAACCGTGGTACGGGCACTGCAGGCAGCCGTCGACCACCCGCCCGGCCGAGAGCGGGGCCTGGCGGTGGGGACACCGGTCGGGCACGGCGACCGGGCGGCCGTCCGTGCCGCGGAACAGCGCGATCCGCCGGGTGAGCAGGGTGCGTGCGACGGGTTGGTCGCCGAGCTCGCTGGCCCGCACCACGGGATGCCAGTAGGAACACAACGCCGGATTGGCGGCCATGGTGCTGCTGCTCATCCGTTCCCCTAAGGTTGCCCGATATTTGGTCTGACCATCAGACCACATTCCGGCGCAGGAGGCCACTTGATCGTCTGCTTCGGTTCGCTCAACCAGGATCTCGCGGTGCGGCTGGCCCGGCTGCCGGCGCCCGACGAGACGGTCCTCGCCACCGACGCCGCGACCTTCCGTGGCGGCAAGGGCCACAACCAGGCGCTCGCGGTCGCTCGGCTGGGTGCACCGGTCGCGATGGTCGGCAGTGTCGGGGACGACGACGCGGGACGTTGGCTGCGGGACGGGCTCGCCTCGGCGGGGGTGGACGTCGCCCACGTGCGCCGCGTGGAGGGCCAGCGGACCGGCACGGCGCTGTGCCTGCTCGACTCGACGGGCCAGGTCGCGATCGTGGTCGTGCCGGGAGCGAACGCGGCGCTGGATGCGGTGGCGGCCGACGCCGCCGCGCCGATCCTCTCCTCGGCCAGCGCGTTGCTGCTGCAGGGCGAGGTGGCGGTGGCGGCGTCGTTGCGAGCGGCGTCGCTGGCGCGGGACGGGGGCGCCACCGTGGTGGTCAACCCGGCGCCGGTGCCGGAGGGGGTCGCACCCCTGCTGGATCTGGCCGACGTGGTGGTGGTCAACCGCCCCGAGGCGGCAGCGTTGGGGCTGGAACCGTCGGGCCGGGTGGTGATGACCCTGGGAGCCGAGGGGGTGGCGGTCGCGGGCGAGTCGATCCCGGCGTTCCCGGCGCGGACCGTCGACCCCACCGCGGCAGGCGACTCGTTCGTGGCAGCGCTGGCCGTCGCACTGCACGAAGGTGCGGACCTGGTCGAAGCCGCCCGCTTCGGCGCCGCCGCAGGCGCGTGCACGGTCGAAGTGGCGGGCGCCGAACCGTCGCTGCCCACCCGGGCAGCCGTCGAGGCCCGCCTGGGCGCCGGCGGTGGCGCCCGATGACAGCCCGCGCTGCCCCGGGTCGCTCGACGGAATATGTGGTGGGAGAGCGACGGAGACCGAACGTGTGCCGCCACGGAATCCGGGGGCCACGGCTCTCCGGGCCGAGGGGACGCCGAGCATGAGCGCCCACAGCCAGGTGGTGGTCCGGGCGGGGCTGGTGGTCACCATGGACGGTGAGCGGCGGATGATCCGGGACGGGGCGGTGGCCGTCGCAGACGGCCGGATCACGGCTGTGGGTCCGGCCTCCGAGGTGCTCCGCGACGTCGGGGCGGACGCCGGGCGGGGCAGGGACGTGCCGGGCGACGAGCAGGCCGGTCCTCGGGGGCCCGGGCCCGACAGCGGATCGGGCGGCACCCAGGCCGGGGCCGCGCCGCCTGGGACGGCCAGCGGGTCCGGGCCTGGCCGGCGAAGGCTCGAGGTCCACCACGTGCCCGACGGCGTGATCATGCCCGGGATGGTCGACGCCCACCAGCACCTGACCGGCGACCGGCTGGTGCGGTCGTCGATCCCGGACGACATCTCGTCGAACGAGGCGATCTTCTCGTGGGCGGTACCGGTGCACGAGACCCACAACGCCGACGACGACGAGTTGTCGGCCACGCTCGCTGCGGTGGAGGCCGCGTGCAACGGGGTGACTGCGATCGTGGAGGCGGGCACCGTCGCTCATCCCGAGCGGGTCGCCGCGGGTGTCGGGGCGGTCGGCCTGCGGGCGACGATCGGAACCTGGGGCTGGGATGCCGACGGCGTCCCGTTCGCGGGCTCCACCGACGAGGTCTTGGCCCGCCAAGCCGCCGTGCTCGACCGCTTCCCGCCCGGCGGGCTGGTCACGGGATGGGTCACGCTGGTCGGCCACGATCTCATGTCGGACGAGCTCCTGGTCGGAGCCTCCGAGCTGGCGCGGCAGCAAGGCACCGGGCTGACCTTCCACATCTCACCCCACGACCGCGACGCCGAGGCGTGGCTGGCGCGCAGCGGACGGCGGCCGCTGGTGCACTTCGACGAGCTGGGCGCGCTCGGCCCTCACGTCCTGCTGGCCCACGCCGTCCACCTCGACAACGCCGAGGTCGACGTGGTGCTGAACCGGCGGGTCGCCGTCGCCTCGTGCCCCTGGGCCTACCTGCGGCTAGCGCAGGGCATGGCGACGGCAGCGCGGCACTGGGAGCTGGCCGAGCGGGGCGGCAGGCTCGCCTTGGGCTGCGACAGCGAGAACGCGGGCGACCAGATCGACGTCCTGCGCGCCGCCGCCTTGTTCGCCGGCCTGGGCAAGGACGCCCGCCGCGACCCGTCCGCTCCCGGCGCGCACACGGCGTTGGAGCTGGCCACCGTCCGAGGTGCCGAGGCGGTCGGTCTCGGTGACGTCACCGGTGCGCTCGCGCCCGGCCTCTCGGCCGACCTGGTGGTCCTCGACGGCACACGCCCGGAGTGGACCCCGCCCGGAGCGGACCCTGCCCTACAGCTGGTGTGGGGCACCGACGGTCGGGCTGTGCAGGACGTGATGGTGGCCGGGCGGTGGGTGGTCCGTGGCCGGCAGCCGACGGGGGTCGACCTGGCTGCGCTACGGACGGCCGCGCGTGACGCCCAGGCTGCGCTGGTCGCCCGTAGCGGGATCCGCCCGCGCCCGCGCTGGCCGCTGACTTGACCTCCCGCTGCTGTGACCTGAGACGTCGCGCGCTCGCGCAACTGGCCACGGAGCGCGGGCAATGGTCTGACCATCAGTCCAAGTGCTACGGTGCCGAGCGTGTCGTATCCCAACACGTTGATCTTCGTCGACCTGCCCACGCCTGACCCGGCGGCAACCGGTCGCTTC
This sequence comes from Acidimicrobiales bacterium, assembly GCA_050744325.1. Classification (GTDB taxonomy): domain Bacteria; phylum Actinomycetota; class Acidimicrobiia; order Acidimicrobiales; family VFJN01; genus DASXTK01. The sequence goes on along the minus strand of JBOGHK010000031.1, from coordinate 83,217 downwards.
TACGCCGAGGTCTTCAACTGGGTGGTCGAAGGACGACCCGAGGGCGTCTTCCACCGGATCGTTCCGGGCGACGAGTTCCAGCTCCCCGACGGCAGCCCGTCCGGCGTGGGCAACCTCCACATCGGCCTCTACGAGGCCACGGAGAGTCGGCCCGACCCCAACGACCCGCCGGCCACCGCCACCGGCTCGCCGGCCGGGGCGCAGACCCGCATGTGGGTGCTGGTGTCCGACGACGACAGCCAGGACGACATCCTCGCCCGCGCCGAAGCGCGCGGCGCCAAGATCCTGTGGCGTGATGCCTACTGGGGCGAGTTCAACGGCTTCCACGCCAGCTTCCTCGACCCGTGGGGCGTCCAGATCGTGCTCTGGACCAAGGGTGGCGACGACCCACAGATCCCCGAGCACTTCCACCGAATCTGAGCAGGACACCGAGGAGGACAGGAGCCGTGCTGGATCGCCCCCGCTGGACCCACATCGCACTGCCGTCGGCCGACATCGACGCGTCGGTCGCCTGGTACGAGCGCTACACGCCCCTGGTCGTGCTCGACCGGCGCGAGGACGCCGACGGCAAGAACGCCTGGATGGCCCACGAAGGACAGGTCGACAACCCGTTCGTCCTGGTACTGGTGATGTTCTACCGGGACCAGGGCAAGCGGCAGCCCCAGCTGGCGCCGTTCGCGCACATCGGCATCGAGGTGCCGCACCGCGAGGATGTCGACCGCATCGCCGAGCAAGCCCGCGCCGAGGGTTGCCTGACCTGGGAACCCCAGGACATGCCGCCGCCGATCGGCTACATCTGCGCCATCACCGACCCGGACGGCAACGTCATCGAGATCAGCCACAACCAGGGTGTCTTCGCGAAGGTTGAGGAGGTTTGGGGGGCAGGCGCGAAGGCGTGAGTCAGTGGGGCGCCCGAGGCGTCCGGCCGCTGCCCGGGTCCTGTCACGCCTCGCCGATCTGGCGCAGGAAGGTCAAGGCGTCCCAGTAGTCGACTCGGTGGGTGACTTGGCCGCGGGCGATCCTCAGACGGAACACGCCTCGTAGGTCGATCGGCTTGCCGTGGTAAGTGGCTGTCATCCGGTAGGCGACCACCACCCGGTCGCCTTGCGCGACCACGTCCTCCGGCTCGTAGAGCAATCCCTCGAAGTCGGCGAGGAACGCCGGTAGGCGATGGCGGTACTCAGCCCGGCCGACACAGCCCGAACCCAGGGCCGCCGTGTGCTCGTTGACGAAGTCCTCGGTGACATGTGATGCGATCTGGTCGGGATCACGGCCAGCGAACGAGGCCACGTAGGCCAGTGCGACGTCGACGGCGTCAGGTGAGCCCACGGACGAAGGGGCGCGCGAGGGCCGCGGGCTGGGCGGCCCGCCGGGCGAAGAAGCACATCACCAACAGGGCCAGCACGTACGGGCTGGCGATCAGCAGCTGGCTGTTCACCTCGTAGCCCAGAGTCGGCAGCGCCAGGCGCAGCGCGTCGGCCGTCCCGAACAGCAGGCACCCGGCGATCGTGCCCCGCAGGGTCCAGCCGCCGAAGATCACCGCCGCCAGCGCGAGGAACCCGCGGCCCGCGGTCATGTTGGTGCTGAACTGCCCCTGACCGCCGAGGGTCAGGTAGGCGCCGCCGATCCCGGCCAGGATGGCGCACACATAGATCGCCTGACGCCTCCGGGCGTTGACGTGCACCCCGGTGACGTCGGCCGACTGCGGGGCCTCGCCCACCGATCGGACCTCGAGGCCCCACCGAGTGCGGTAGACCACGAACCACGCCAGCGGGATCGCGGCGTACAGCAGGTAGGTCACCCACACCACGTCGAACAGCGCCGTCCCCACGACCGGCAGGCTCGACAACCCGGGCACCTCGAAGCCGCCAGCCTGGGTCCGCTCGGTCTCGTAGGTCCCGGCGAGGAACGAGGTGACACCCACCACCAGCAGGTTGAGGGTCAGGCCCACCACGAACTGGTTGGCCGTCAACCGATGGCTCAAGTTCGCCTGGAGGAATCCGACCACCAGCGCTGCGGCGATCCCCACGCCGAGGCCACCGACCACCGACCCGGTGATGTCGGCGCCGACGAGCCCCGCGTACGCCCCGGACAGCAGCATCCCTTCGACCGAGATGTTGAGGGTGCCGGCCCGTTCGGCGATCCACTCACCGGTGGCCGCGAACGCCAGCAGCACCGCGAGCCGACAGGCGCTCTCGACGATGGTCTCCAGCGAATCCACGGCCTTGCCTCGCTCCTCTCAGATCCTCGCCCGCGCTGCCGCGAGCACCCGACGCCGATCACGGATGGCCAGGTAGACCGGCGGCAACAGCAGGGCCAGGACCAGCAACGCCTGGACGACGTCCACGATGTTGCGGGCCACGCCCGTCGCAGCCAGCACGCCCCCTCCGGTGCGCAGCGCGGCGAACACCACGGCCATCGGCACCGCGAGGCCGGGGCGGTCGCGGGCCAGCAGTGCCACCAACAACCCCTCCCAACCGACGCCCTGGCTGAACCCACTCGACATCCGATACGCCGGGCCAGCCGTCAACAGCACGCCACCGGCGAAGCCGGCCAGTCCGCCGGACACCAGCAGGGCACCGCCACCGATCACCGCGGCCGAAACGCCCGCCCGGCGCGCCGCTGTGGGGTTGAGGCCCAGCATCCGCAGCCGGAAACCCCACACCGACCGGGCCAGGAGGAACGCCGCGAGCGCAGCGACCCCGACCGCGATCAGCATGCCGACGTGGGTCCGGTCGTCGCCGAAGTCGAAGTATGGCAGCTGGGCGTCGCTGGGCAGGAGCGAGCCGGTGTTGAGCCTCTGCGTACGGTTGGGACCGGTATCGAGCAGCAGCCACGACTTGGTCAGGCAGAAGTTGACCACCTGGTCGGCGACGAAGACCAGCAGCAGGGTGCTGATCACCTCGGGGACGCCACGCCCGTACCGGAGCGCCGCCGCCAGGCCAGCCCACAGTGCGCCACCGACTACGGCCGCGACCAGGCCGACCACCAACGCCGTCGGCCCCGCGCCACCGAGGCGCGTCGCGGCATAGGCCGCCGCGGCGGCGCCTACCAGCACCTGACCCTCCTGGCCGATGTTCACCAGGCCGGCCTTGTTGGCCACGATCGCCCCGACAGCGACCAGCAGCAGCGGCGCTGCGGTCGACAAGGTCAGGCCGAGTGCCCCGGGCTGGCGGATACTGCCGTCGAGCAACGCGGTCCACACGGCGTCCGGCGAGCCGCCCGTGACCGCCACCAGCAGCGCCGCGAGCAGGATCGCCACGCCGACGCTCCCGGCGTAGAGCCCCGCGATCAGGCCGATCTCGCTCAGCCGGTGTGGTCGGCTGCGGGCGAGCTCCTCCTCCTCGCTGGTGAGCGAGGTGGCGCTGTCGGGCAGGTCGGACCCGACGGCGTCGTCGACGGTCCCGGTCACGCCGCCTCACCACCCATCAGCAGCCCCAGTCGTTCGATGGTGACCTCGCCGCGGCCCAGCTCGCCGACGATGCGGCCACGGTGGATCACGGCCACCCGGTCGGCCAGGTCGAGGATCTCCTCCAGCTCGGTGGAGATCAGCAGCACGGCGGTGCCGGCGTCCGCAGCGGCACGGAGCCGCCCGGCCATGTACTCGATCGCGCCCACGTCGAGGCCCCGGGTCGGCTGTGATGCCACCAAGACCTTGGGGCTGCGGGACAGCTCGCGGGCCAGGATGACCCGTTGCTGGTTCCCGCCCGACAGCTGCCACATCAACGCGTCGGGGCCCGGGCAGACGATGTCGAACTCCTCGATCAGGCGCCGCGCGTGCTGACGGAGGCGCCGACCGTCGAGCAGGCCGTAGCGGGCCACGAAGTCGGGATGGTCGAGCACCAGGTTCTCGGCTACCGACATGTCGAGCACGCAGCCCGAGCGGTGGCGGTCCTCGGGGACGACGCCGATCCCGCTCGCGGCCATCGCACCATGGCGGCCGCAGCGGACCGAGACCCCCTCGACCTCGAGGGTGCCGTCGTCGAGGTGGAGCAGGCTGGAGCACACGTCACCCAGCGCGGCCTGGCCGTTGCCTTCGACCCCGGCGAGCCCGACGATCTCGCCCGTACGCACGTCGAGGTCGAGGCCGTCGAGCAGCCGGCGCCCGTCGTCGCCGGTGACCACCAGCCCCCGGATCCGCAGTGCGGGTGGGCCTGCGTCGTCGGGTGGCTGCGCGGCCGGCCGGCCGGGTCCACTACTCCCCGCCGGTGCCCCGCTCGGCGGCGGGATGGCTGCGCCGTCGCGGGCGCCCAGCAGGGCGACCTCGCGCAGTGCGACCTCGCGGCCCACCATCTCGCGGGCCAGGCGCCGGTCGTCGTACTGCACGGTGGGGCCCTGCGCGACGACCCGGCCCGTGCGCATGATCGTGACCTGATCGGTCGCCCGGCGGATCTCCTCCAGCTTGTGGCTGACCAGAGCCACGGCCCGGCGCTCCCGCTCGACCACTTCGCGCAGCACCGCGAACAGGTGCCGGGACTCCTGGGGGGTGAGCACCGACGTCGGCTCGTCGAGCACCAGCACCGACGGGTTCCGCCGGAGGCACTTGACGATCTCGACCCGCTGGCGTTGGCCGACAGGTAGGTCGCGTACCCGGGCATCCGGATCGATCTGCAGCTGGTACCGCTCGCCGATCTCGCGCACGACGGCTCTGGCGTCCGAGCGATTGAGTCGCCTGCGGTCGCCGAGCACCACGTTCTCCCACACGGTCAGAGCGGGGACCAGGCTGAAGTGCTGGTGCACCATGCCGATCCCCAGGCGGGCGGCTTCGAAGGGGTCGGCGATCCGGGTTGCGACGCCGTCGACCAGCACGTCACCGGCGTCGGGGAGGACCAGGCCGATCAGCACCTTCATCAAGGTGGACTTGCCGGCACCGTTCTCGCCGAGGATGCCGTGCACCTCGCCGGGGACGAGGTCGAGGTCGACGGCGTCGCATGCGGTGACCGCACCGAACCGCTTGGTGATGCCACGGAGCTGGACGCCGCCGGGGCTCTCGACCCCGACGGCGTCAGCTGAGTGCGGCTCGGGCGGCACTCCTTACCGTCCTAGAACCCGTAGGCCTCGGACTTGATCTGGCCGAACAGGTCGGTGAACTCGCCGTCGGCGATCCGCTGGTAGATGTCGTCCATGGCCGTCTGCTGCTCGGGCGTGGCGTCGCAGATGACAGCACCAGGCTGGTCGTCGACGCCCACTCGGAACGTGCGAACGCTGCCTTCGGTGAGCTCGCCGCTCAGGATCTCCTCGAAGATGGTGTCCAGGTAGTCCCCGGCGTCGAAGCGCACCGCGATCTGGTAGTCGAGGTCGTCGCGCTCGCACGCATCGGAGGCGCCCGCGCTCATCGTGATCACCTCGGCGTCGTTGGCCAGTTGCACGACGGCCTCGTGAGCACCGCCGAGGAACGGGTAGATCGCGGCGGCACCGTCCGAGACCGCCGTGTTGGCCGACTCGGTGGCTGCGGCGACGTCGTCGAACGACCCGGTGTTGACGACATCGACCGTGAACGACGGGTCGACCTCTTGGAGACCGGCCTCGAACGCGGACGACGCCTCGACCTCGAAGTCGAAGCCCCGGTTGCCGAGGAACGTCGCGGTCGTGCCGTCGCCCCCCTCCTGCATCAGCAGACCGGTGGCGTAGCCGCCGGAGAAGCTGATCTCGGAGCTGTCGTCGTTGGCCTGCGCGTAGTTCGGGTCCTCGGGGAACCCCGCACCGCAGTTGCACCACCAGAAGATGTCCGAGAACTCGGCGGACACCTGGGCGATCGGCTCGGCGATCTCGCCGGCCCCGACGGCGACGATGTCGACGTTCTGGCGCGCCAGGTTCTGCAGCTCGGTGGCCGCTTCGGCGACGGGGATCTCGTCCACGATCACCGGTTCCCCGAAGCCGTCCTGTTGGGAGAGCTCGGTCACCCCGTCGACCAGCGCCTGGTAGTAGGCACCGTCGTCGCGGGGGCCGGGCGTGGCGACACCGATCACCACCTCGCCGTCGCCGTTGGCGTCGAAGTCTTCGACGGCGGTGATTTCCTCCTGCTCTTCGGGCGCGGCCCCTCCGTCGTCATCGTCGTCGCCGCAGGCGGCTGCGATCAGCGAAAAAGCCACCGCCGTTGCAAGCACCCCCGTGGTCCGCTTCCTCTGGAATCGTCCCAGTCGTCCCACCTTGCCCTCCACTGCTGTCGTGATCTGTGATCAGTTGGTCTTGGTCTGACCATCAGACCGTAGGTCGGTCACCTTACGGCACCGGATGCGGCCGCGCCAGAGGCACGCTGGTGTGACGGTCAGGACCGTCACCATCCCGAAATGACGAGGAAACACCTCGTCCATACGGTCGGTCGCCTGCCATGGACACGCCCGCGCTCTCTGCCACTGCGGCCTCGTTCGCCACCAGTCAGCTACCCGCGCCGGCACACCACGTGGCGGCCGGCGTCGGCACCTGCTTCTGGGGCGACTTCGACCACGACCTCCCAGCCACTCTGATGGTCCGTCCCCGCGACGTCGTGGATGTCGATGCCCTGACTCACCACCCGGGGGACGCCCCAGACCTTCTCATGGACGGGACCATGCGTGCACTCTGGAACACGATTCCCGAGGTCGCTCGTTGTTCGCATGGGGGGTCCAGGGCGCGCTGCTAGCCGAGGCGGGCGAGCTGGGCCACGGCTTCGGCCTTGATGCGGTAGGCCTCACGAAGGGGGACGCCGGCCCGGAGGGCGGCGGCCACCTGGCTCTCGGCGTCTGCGTAGGCACGGGCAGCGGCCAGGATCGCGTCGGCGTCGGCGTCGTCGGCACGGGCAGCGGCCACCTGGTGCTCCGCGGCGGCGGTGTTGCCAGCGTCGTCGGTCCGTGGGCCCGCTCCGGTGACAGGGCGGGCGGGTAGGGCGACGACGCCGTCGGCGTCGAGCACCACCAGGTCGCCGTCCGCGACCGTGACTGCCCCGACGGTGACCGGGCCGCCGATCGCGGCTGTCTCCATCCCACCCGCTGGACCCACCGTGCGAACGACGCTGGCCCACAGGGGCACGCCCACGGCCTGGCACGCCGCCACGTCACGCACGGCACCTGCGACCAGCACCCCGGTCGCCCCGACCTGAGCCGCCGCCGTACTCAGCAGCTCGCCCCAGACAGCCACGTCGTCGTCCGGGGCGACCAGGACCAGCACCCTGGCGGTGAGGTCCCCGGACAACAGCTGGTACAGCGGACCGAAGCCGCCGGGTCCTCGCCGCAGCTCGACCGTGCACGCCCGTCCGAGCACCGCACCGGACTGACCGTCGGCCACTACCCGGGTTGGCGGAGACCCGGCGTCGGGTTGGCGGTCGTCGTCATCGCCGCCGCTCGTCGATCCGGCCGGTCCCGCCGACGCCCCCACCACCAGACGCAGCGGCGGGGACAGCCAACCGGTGCGGCCCCGCAGCGCCAGCACGTCGGCCACAGCCGTCGTGGGTGGGACCTCCCTCACGGGCGCCATCCCCACGGTTCTGTGCACTCGACATCGACCGATTCCGAGACATCCAGTGCACAGAACGGATCGGGTGGCGGCATCGCCAGCCCTGGCGCTAGTGCCGTGACCGTCATCGGGGTGCGGGGCGGCGGTCCCAGTGGTCGCGGTAGCGGCGGACCAGCCAGCGGTTCATCTGGCGCTGGGCTTCCTCCTGCCAGGAGTAGCGGCCCCGGGGAGCGAACCGCGAGCGCAAGCCCTGCTGAACCCGGGTCGTGGCGTCGATGTCCTGCTCGACGATCACCCGGACACCCATCTCCGATTGCGCGAAGAGCAGGTCGAACAGCGGGTGCTCCAACGCCTTGGCGTCTACCACGTAGCCCACGTCCAGATCGATGGTGCCGACCGACGTCGGGTCCAGGCGGAAGTAGAACACCTGGTCGGGGGCCAGGCCAATCATCAGGTTGGGCGGGAGGAGGGCGAACGTGACCCGCCAGCGCTCCTCCTCCGAGATCGACGGGAACAACGGCAGCAGCGCCTTCTGCATCGGGTTGAAGCCGCCGTCGATGTGGACGAAGCGGTTGGTGCGCACGATCGCGCCGTCGACATCGTCCCAGTCGGTGAACTCGGCGTTGTCGCTGGGACAGAAGTCGTGGATGCCCTGATGAAGCTTGTTGGCGTGGTAGCCGTCGTTGAAGTTCTCGAACATCACCTTCCAGTTCCAGGGCATTGCCGGGAAGGTCTGGACGGTCGGGCTGACACAGTTGGCCAGGTCGAAGTTCCGCGCGTACGGCTCGACCTTCGCGAACTGCTCGGACGGAGGCGGTGGTGGGTTGGCCGAGAACGTCGTGAACACGAAGCCCTGCCACAGCTCGACCGGCAGCGATGGGAGGCCGAAGCCGGCCTTGTCGAACTCCTCGGTGCGGTGCATGGCCGGGGCGCCGAGCAGCCGCCCGTCGTTGCCGTACACCCAGTGGTGGTAGGGGCAGGTGAACGTGGTGCAGTTGCCGGTGCCCTCGGCGACGGTCATCGCCCGGTGCCGGCAGACCGCCGACAGCACCCGCACCACGTCGTCCTTGCTGCGCACCACGATCAGCGGCTCGTCCAGCAGGGTCACCGTGAAGTAGTCGCCCGGCTCGGGGATGCGGTCGACACGGCCGACGCACAACCACTCGGACTCGAAGATCGTCGCCTTCTCGAACTCGAACCACGCCGGATCGGAGTAGCACGCCGGCGGGAGTGCCCGTGCGCTGGCGGTCGGCACGATCGAAGATTCGAGCGATGTCAGGAAGGCGGAGTCGAACACGTCGGTCATGGGTCGCCTCCAGGGAGCAGGAACTTGCGGATCTTGCCGACGCTGGTGCGCGGCAGCTCGTCGACGATGTGGACCTCTCGCGGACGCTTGGCCTTGGCCAGGCGCTCGGCCGTGAAGGTGAGCAGCTCGGCGGCGACATCGGTGGCGGTGGGGACGGTGCCGCCAGCCATGGCCTGCTCACGTCCGGCCGCCGCGCCGGACGAGACCGTGTCACCATGGCCGGCGGCACCGGTCGATAGGGATTCCAGCCCGGAGCCCTCACGCCCAGGCCCGAATCGGTATCGACTGGTCAACACCACGAACGCCACCGGTACCTCGTCGCGCACCGGGTCGGGCCGGCCGACGACGGCCGCCTCGAGCACGGCAGGGTGTTCCGAGAGCACCGCTTCCACCTCGACGGTCGAGACGTTCTCGCCCGCGACCTTGAGCACGTCCGAGCGGCGCCCGGCGAAGACCAGCCGGCCGTCGTGGTCGACCCGGGCCCGGTCGCCGGTGGTGAACCACATCGACCCGTCGGCGAGCGTCTCGATCGAGGCCTTGGTGGTATCCGGGTCGTCGAGGTAGCCGGCGAACAGGGTCTCGCCGGGCACGCCGCGCACGTGCAGCTCGCCGTCGACCACCCGGACCTCGCAGCCCAGCGTCGGGTATCCCATGGCGTCGGGGCGAGGATCGAGCGGCCGGTCGGTGACCACGGCCGGCAGCGTCTCGGTCATCCCGTAGAGCTGGCGGGGGCGGCATCCGACCAACCCCGCGAACTGGTCGTACTGGTCGCGGGTCAGGTTCTGCGCGTACCAGCAGTGCCGCAACCGGGTGCCCTCGACCGGGGTGGCGCCGCTGGCCAGGACCATGCGGATCGGCGCCGCGAACAGCGACGCGCAGGTCGCCTGCAGCACGCTGGCCTGGACGAGGAAGCCCGAAGCCGAGAACCGGTGCACCAGGGCGACCGAGGCCCCCACGGAGATCGCCGAGGCGAACGAGTAGTACTGCGCGTTGGCGTGGAACAGCGGCAGCACCACCAGCTGGCGGTCATCGGGACGCAGCGCGGCCGCCGCGGCCATGACGTCGCCGGCGTAGGCGTAGTTGGCCTGGGTCAGCTCGACACCTTTGGGTGCCGAGGTCGTCCCGGAGGTGAACATCACCGCCAGCCGATCGTGCGGGCGGGGCTGGGGTTCCCCGTTCTGTGTGCTGGATGTCTCGCTGTCGGGCGATGTCCAGGACACAGAACCGGAGCGGGATGGGTCGCCGAGCAGGTCAGCGGGGCCCGGGTCGTCCTCGTCGACGGCGATCGCCGTGAGCGGAACGCTGTCGGCGGCATCGGCGCCGGCCTGGGCAACCGCCGCTCGGTAGGTCTCGGCGCGCTCGGCGCCGTACACGCCGACGACCGGACGGGTGCGGCGGAGGTGCTCGGCGAGCTCGGCGGACGTGGCCTCGGGGTCGGACGGCACCATCCACGCGCCGAGGCGAGTCACGGCGAGCCAGGTCGCCACGAAGGCCGGCGAGCTCCGTAGGGCCAGGTGCACTGCCGAACCGTGGCCAACCCCACTCGCGACCAGCCGGCCGCTGACTCGGTCCACCAGGTGGTCGAACTCGGCGTAGGTCCACTCGGTCGTCCGGCCGTCGGCGCCCAGGAACAGGAGGAACGGGTCCGACCCCCGAGCGGCGACCGCCTCGGCCCACCGCCCGGCGAACGTCGCCCGCTCGACGCTCACGGCCGTCCCCCGGCCCCCGTCTGGTCGGGGTCGCCATAGCCGCCTCCGCCAGGGAGCTCCAGGCGAACCACGTTGCCCGGCTGGAGCGTCAAGCGGGATTGGGTCGTGACCGGCCGACCGTCGACCATGAACCGCCCACTGGCACCCGCGGCGCCGCCGAACAGCCCGTCCGGACCCTGGGCCAGTCGACTCGACACCGCGTTGAGCATCCACGGCCGCTCGGTGTCGACGGTGAACTCCACGATCTGCCCCAACCCGCCAGGGTTGGCGCCGGACCCTCCGGAGCCGGGCCGCAAAGCCTTGCGGAGGAACCTGATCGGGGCGGAGGCCTCCACCACCTCGACGGGGACCGCGGACACCCCGGTCGGGAAGCTGGTGGCCGACAGCCCCGGCTTGCCCGCCCGCGCCCCCACACCGCCGGCGTAGGTGAACATCGCAGTGATGAACGGCGACCCGTCGGTGTGCGAGCCGCTGACCTGCATGGTCCACACCGCGCCGGCGCCCTCGGCGATCACGGCGTCGGGCACCACCTGGGCGAGGGCCTTGAGCAGCGGCATCGGGAGGAACATCCCGACGACGTGCCGGGCCGTCCCCGGCATCGGCGACACGGCGTGGACGATCGATCCTTCCGGCGCCTTGATCGAGATCGGCGCCAGGCTGCCATGGTTGTTGGGGACTTCCGGATTGAGGACGCTGCGAATCGTGAAGGTCGTGTAGGCGTGCGTGTAGTTGCGCGCCACGTTGATGCCCCACGGGCTCGCCTCGGACGTGCCCTCGTAGTCGACGACGATGCTGCCAGCGGCCGGGTCGACAGTGATGGCCACCACGATCTCGATCTCGGAGCCGTCGGCCAGGTCGAGCACCGACGACGCCCGATACGTGCCCGCCGGCAGCGCACGGATCGCCCGCCGCGTGGCGGCCTCCGAGCGCTCGACGACCTCGTCCGACAAGGCCTCGATGTCGTCCAACCCGTGCTCGTCGCACAGGGAGTTGAGCCGCTGCGCCCCGACCTCGCCCGACGCGATCTGGGCGTGCAGGTCGCCGGCCATGTGGTCGGGCTGGCGCACGTTGCTGAGGATGAAGCGCCACACGTCCGGGTTGCGCTCACCCTCGACCATCAGCTTCGAGATCGGGATCCACAGCCCCTCCTCGAACACGTCACGGCCGCCCGCACCGATGCCGTAGCCGCCGACGTCGGTGTGGTGGATGGTCGACCCCACGAACGCCACCACCCGGCCGCCCCGGAACACCGGCGAGAGGACCGTGACGTCCAGCAGCTGGCCGGCAGTCTTGTACGGGTCGTTGGTGATCAGCACGTCGCCGGGTCGCAGCGATTCGGGCGGGTGCTCGGCGAGGATCGCCGGCGCCGAAGCGGCCAGTGAGTTGATGTGGCCAGGAGTCCCGGTGACCGCCTGGGCCACCATCCGCCCCCGGGTGTCGAACAGCGCGTTCGCCAGGTCGCCGGCCTCGCGCACGATCGGGCTGAACGCGGTGCGCTGGAGGCTGCGGGCCTGCTCGTTGACCGTCGCCACGAGGCTGGCCCAGAGCACCTCGAGCTGGATCGGGTCGAATGCGGGGCTGGCGGCGGGCCCTGTGGTCACCAGGCCGGCACCGTCGGTGCTGGTCGGGTTGGACGAAGTCGTCGTGCTCACGTGGCGCTCCCAGCTCCGGTGGCGTCGGCCGTCGTGGCGGCGGCCGTCGTGGCCCCGTTGGCATCAGCAACAGCTTCGGCGTCGGCCGTCGTGGCGGCGGCCGTGGCTCTGTGGGCATCGACGGCGACGATCGCGCCGTCCGGGAGGACCGTGGCGTCCCAGCCGGGCCGCAGCACCGCCGTGGTCTCACGCTCCTCGACCAGCGCCGGTCCCGCCAGCCGGTCGCCGGGCCGCAGGTCGCGGCGCGGGACCACGGGCACCTCCACGGCGTCGGAGTCACGGCTGAACCGTGCCGGCCGGCGCGGGTGGTGCCGATCCCCGGCGACTCTTTGACCGGAAACGGTTGGTGAGCCACCAACTGCGGTCAAAGAATGAGTGAGCTCGGCTGCCGCGGCAACCGCGCTGACTCGCCAGGTGACCACCTCGACGGGCACGTCAGGGATCGCGAGGCCGTAGATCCGCTGGTACTCGGCAGTGAATGCCCGCACCAGGGCGTCGTCGTCGCCGGGGTCGCCGTCGGCGTCCAACCACACGGTCACCTCGTTGCCCTGGCCGACGTAGCGTGCGTCGACCCCGAGGCGGAAGGACACGTCCTCCCCGGCGACACCGGCACCTTCGAGCACCCGGCCTCCCTCGGCCCGCAGGTCGGCGAGCAGAAGCTCGCGGGCCGCCGGATCGTCGGTCGCGCCACGGGGCAGCGACCGGGCCAGGTCGATCCGCACCGGCGACACCAGCGTCCCGAAGGCGGACAGCACCGAGGCGTTGACCGGGAAGACCACCCGGTCGGCCTCCAGCAGCTCGGCCACCCCGCAGGCGTGGACCGGGCCGGCACCGCCGAAGGCGATCACCGGCACACCGCGCAGGTCGGTGCCCCGCTCGACGGCGTGCATCCGCGCCGCTGCCGCCATCGTGTGGTTGACCAGCTCGTGGATGCCGGCCGCCGTGTCGGTGATCGAGAGGCCCAGGTCGCGGGCCAGCTTGCCGATGGCGTCCTCGGCAGCCCGCCGGTCGAGTGGCAGGTCGCCGCCGAGGAAGTTGTCGGCGTCGAGGAACCCGAGCAGCAGGTCCGCGTCGGTGACCGTGGGCGAGGTGCCGCCCCGCCCGTAGCAGGCGGGGCCCGGCTCGGCGCCGGCGGAATCCGGCCCGACCTTGAGCAGGCCCATGTCGTCGACCCGGGCGATCGAGCCACCGCCGGCTCCGATCTCGACCAGGTCGACCGACGGCACGGTCATCGGGAAGCCCGAGCCCTTCTTGAACCGGTAGACCCGCGCGACCTCGAACGTGTTCGTGAGCTCGGGCTCGGTGCCCTCGATCAGGCACGACTTCGCCGTCGTGCCCCCCATGTCGAAGCACAACAGGCGCGGCTCGCGTAGCCGCTCGGCGTACCACGACCCGGCGAGCGCCCCGGCCGCGGGACCGGACTCGACCAGGCGTATCGGGGTGCGCGTCGCGTCGGCGGCGGACACGACACCGCCGTTGGACAGCATCATCAGCACCTCGCCGCCGAAGCCGGTGGCTTCGAGCCACGTGGTCAGCGCCGCGAGGTACGGCCCGAGCACCGGCATGGTGGCGGCGTTGCAGGCGGTCGTCACCAGCCGGGGGTACTCGCGGATCTGCGGCGCCACCTCGGAAGAGGTACATATGGCGACACCGTCGCCCAGGCGATCGGCAAGCCGGGCGGCGACCAGGCGCTCGTTGGCCGGATTGGCGTAGGAGTGCAGCAGCGCCACGGCCACCGCCACGACATGCGACTCGCCCAGGCGTGCCGCGAGCTGGTCGAGGGCGGCGTCGCTGGGCCGATCCCGGACCTCACCCGTGGCGAGGGTGCGCTCGTCCAGCTCGAAGACCAGGTGGCGGGGCACCGGCGGCGCCGGGAACTCGATCTGCAGGTCGTACATGTCGTAGCGATGCTCGGTGCGGATCTCGAGTGTGTCGCCGAAGCCCGAGGTCGTGACCAGCGCCGTGCGAGCCGTCTTGTTCTCGATGAGGGCGTTGGTGATCAGAGTCGTCGCGTGCACGATCGGAGCGACGATCTCGGTGGGCTCGACACCGGCCCGCGCCAGCAGCGAGACCACGCCGGCCTGCACTCCCTCCAGCGGTGCCGCCGGGGTGGTGAGCACCTTGTCGACCGCCACCTGGCCGCTCACCCGGTCGAGCAGGACCAGGTCGGTGAAGGTGCCGCCAATGTCGACCGCCAGGCGCCAGTCGTGGCTGCCCCGGCCGGCCTGTCCCTCCACTGCCTGCCCCAGCGGTGCGGTCATGGCTCGTCGCTCTCTCCGTAGGCCAGCTTGCCGGCTTCCTCGCTGGTGCCCCAGTCCTCGCGGGGCGGCACGAACACGTCGAGGATCCAGCATTCGTCGAGCTCGTCGTCGCCGAAGAAGCGGCTGTCGCCGTGCCACACCCCGGCCGGCGCGATGTACAGCTCGCCGGGGCCGAGCGAGGAACGGGGTGCGGTCTCGGGATCGCCGATGCGCAGCTCGAGCCGGCCCTTCACCACCACCCCCAATTGCTCGTGCTCCGGGTGGTGATGGAGCACCGAACCCTCGGCACCTCCCTTGATGCGCCAGAAGCAGAGCTGCATCCGGTCGCCGGTGATGATCCGGCGGCGAAATCCGGGACGATCGGTCTCCTCGAAGGTGTCCTCGTCGAAGTACCAGACCAGGTTCTCGGGATCCATGAAGTCTCCGGGTCGAGTCATGTCTCCCCCGGCCTACTGCAGGCGGGCGATCATGCGAGCCTCGACCTCGTCGAGGTGGGTACGAACCGCGGCGCCGGCCTCGTCGGGGTCACCGACCGCGATCGCGCTCGCGATCGCTGCGTGGGCACGCGAGGACTCGCCGATGATCCGACGGACCTCCGTGCGATTGCGGACGTCGCTCAGCAACGACTCGAAGCTGGGCGACTCGAACAGGGCATCGAGCACCTTGCCGTAGAGCTCAGCGAGCAGTGGATTCCCGCAGTGCGCCGCTATCGCCGCGTGGAAGGATCGGTCGAGCGGACGGAACTCCTCGATCGTCAGCGACTCGCTGAACCCCGCCGCCAACCGGCCGATCTCGGCGCGCTGGGCCACGTTGGCCCGCTCCGCCGCCATCTCGCCGATCGGAACCTCGATCAGCCGCCGGGTCTCGAACAGCTGGCGCACCCGCTCCTTGCGGATGTCGCCCTCGACCCGCACCTCGGGGAGCCGCTCGACCACATGGGTGCGGTTGCCCCGCCGTTCGAGCAGGCCGAGGGTGGCGAGCCCTTGGATGGCCTCGCGCAGCGAGGTGCGGGCCACGCCGAACTCGTCGCACAGGGCCCGCTCACTAGGTAGCGCGTCACCGGGCTGGAACTGGCCGGAGGTGATGCTGCTCAGCAGGCGTTCGCGCACCTCGTCCGCCACGGTACGCCGCTCGACCGGCGCGAAGGTGGGTCGGCTCACCGAGCCTCCTCGAGATCCGCATAGCGCTGCCGGTCGGCTGCGATGTCGAGCGGTCGGATGATCGCCTCGTGCTCGTCGTCGCCCCAGCGGTCGGGGGGCACCAGCCACATGACCTCGAACTCCAGGCCGTCGGGATCCTTGCAGTACAGGCTCTTGTTGACCCCGTGGTCGCTCGCGCCGACCAGGGCACCCTCGGCGTCCAGCTGGCGGCGGGCGTCCTCGAGGTCGGCCAGCGTGGGGACCTCCCAGGCCAGGTGGTAGAGACCCACGCCGCCGCGAACCGGGCCCGCAGCCGCGGCCCCGACGGTGAAGAAGGCGATGTCGTGGTGGTTCTCGGACAACGGCGCCCGCAGGAACGCGAACCGCCCGCCCTCGTCGATCACGACCGGCTGGAAGCCGAGGACCCGCTGGTACCAGACGGCGTGGCGGCGCGCGTCCCGCACGTAGAGCACCGCGTGGTTCATGCCCGTTATGCGCACGCCACAACTCCTTCGTCTGTCCGGGTCCGAGCACCTCGCTTTGGACTGATGGTCAGACCATAGGCGTTCGCCGGCTGAAGGCGCAACGAGGGTCCGGCCGGTGTTGTGCCCGCGCTCACGGCGAGAAGCGAGGCCGAGCGCGGGCAGAGCGTTCGCGCGGGCGCCGGTAGGACAGGCGGTTAGCGTGACCGGGTGACCTCGGCTGTAGTGACCATCGACGTCGCGATCCCGGGGGTGGGCTACCCGGTGATCGTCGGTCCCGACCTGCTCGCGGCCATCGACGAGCTGCTCGGGGGCCGTCTGCCCCGAGGTGCCGAACGGGTGGCGGTGGTCAGCTCGGGCGTACCGGCCCATCGCTACGCCCCGGTGGTCGCCGAGGGCCTCGAGCGAGTGGGCCTCGAGGTGAGACTCGTCGAGCTGCCGGATGGTGAGGCCCACAAGACCGTCGCCACGCTCGACCGGTGCTGCCGCGCGTTCGCCCGCATCCCGTTGGGTCGGAACGACCTGGTGGTCGCCGTCGGTGGCGGTGTGATCGGCGACCTGGCGGGCTTCGCGGCGGCGATCTGGAACCGAGGTGTCCCGGTCGTCCAGGTGCCCACCACCCTGCTGGGGCAGGTCGACGCGGCGATCGGCGGCAAGACCGCGGTCGACCTGCCGGAGGGTAAGAACCTCCTCGGTGCCTTCCATCAGCCCCTGGCGGTCGTCGCCGACACCGCGACGCTGGCGACGTTGCCGGAACGCCAGCGCCGGGCGGGGCTGGCCGAGGTGGCGAAGTACGGCTTCGTCGCGGCCCCCGAGATCCTGACCATCCTCGAAGACGACCCCGGGGCTGCGGTCGCAGGCAAGCCCGAGCTGCTGTTCGACCTGGTACGCCGCAGCATCGGGGTCAAGGCCGGGGTGGTCGCGACCGACGAGCGCGAGACCGGCCAACGGACGATCCTCAACTACGGCCACACCGTCGGCCATGCCATCGAGGCATTGGGGTCCTACAGCACGTCCCTCCACGGCGAGGCCGTGGCTCTCGGCATGGTGTTCGCCGCCCGGCTCGGCGAGCGGTTGGGCGTGTCCGAGCCGGGCCTCGCGGCGCGCACCGTACGCGTGCTCGACGGGCTCGGCCTGCCGACCGGCGGTGTCGAGCTGGACCCACGCAGTGTCTGGAAGCTGTTGCGCCGCGACAAGAAGGCCCACCACGGGGTCCGCTTCGTCCTCTGCCCTCGCCCAGGCGACGCCGTCGTCGTCGACCAACCCGATCCTGCCGTCGTCGACGAGGTCCTGGCCTCGCTGACCGACTGAGCACCACTCCGTCGTGCACTGGATCTGGCACGAAGCGCCGGAGCTCGGGTGCACAGAACGAGCGCAAACCGGCGGCAGGAACCGCACCCGGGTCAGCTGGCGTGGGCCGCCACGAGGGCGTGCTCGGCGCGCTGTCGCCGGTCCCACAGGGTGCGGGGCCGTGAGCCCCGGTGCGCCGCGATGTCCGCCACCCGGTCACCGCCGATGCGCGACCGGGCGATCAGGCCGGCGTCGTCGGCATCGATGATCCGCTCGTGCACGGCATCGACCAGCACCTGCGCCAGCTCGACCGCGGGATGAAGCGACCGGTCCTCGGCCGCATGTCCGCCCGTCTCGGCAGCCACCGGATCGGCGCTCAGCGAAAGGGCGACGCGGGGAACCGCGCGTCGCAGCTCGTGCGCCGCGTCCATCAGGATGTTCGCCGCGACCCGGGCTGGGCGGCGCGCCAACGGATACGACCGGATGCGGTGGAACACGGCCATGACCGCCGCCGCAGCCCGCTCGTCGGGATCGCCGAGCGCCCACCACCGTCGGGCCAGGCTGCGGGTGCCCGGCAACAGGAGCTGGAGCAGGACCCGGGCCGCGAGTGAACGGCCCTCCACCGCGCCGCGAACCAGGGCGAGCAGGACCTGGTCGGCGGCCTCGGGATCCGCATGCCGCACGAACGACTCGACCTCGCCGAGCGATGTCACCCCGCCCGCCAGCTCGCAGACCTCCGCCAGGTCGTGTGCGGCCTCGCGGTCGCAGCGCAGTCGTGACCACTCCTGGTCCAGCGCCTCGAAGAGCGTTGCCATGGTTCACCCCCGTCGTCGACCTCGGACGGTGTGACAGTGGCCAGGCGTGCTCCCCCGCCGGCTCCCCGCACCGAGCGCGCGCTTCTCCCACGGCCCAGCGACGCCTCAGGGCGCACCTCGGGGACGTCCCACACGACTCCCCAGCCGCCCGGAGCCGACCTGGTCAGCAATCGGGCTACTGAAAAACCTGCCGGCGACTTGCGGAGTATGAGAGGCAAAACGGGGCCGGTTCGCGTCTACGGGCAGTCGATCTGCCCAGCCCGGAGGCTCACCGCTTGCAGAGCCTAAGGCGAGGGCGTTGAATCTGGTGTCGTGTGCCAGCTAGAAGGCACACCAAAGGGGGGTCATCATGAAGAGGCGGCGGACTGTTGCTGGGATCGTCACCCTGCTGATCACTGGGGGTCTGTTCACCGTGCCGGGGGTGTCGACCGTTGCCCCGGCGGGGGCACAGACGGCAGGGAACACCAGAGCGATCCCGGCCGCGGGCACCACGAGCATCCGGGAGTTGCCGTTCGGTGCCGACGGGTTGCAGCAGCCGGAGATTCGCAACCGGCGCCAGGACCAGGATGGCCCCGCATCGACGATGGTTGCCGTGGAGTCGCCGGGCAACGCCGGTGAGTTCAACCGTCACCGCCCGAGGAACGACGACCCGTTCCCCCGGGCGCCACTTCCCCCGCCGCGGGTCCGGTCGAGCGATGTGGCCGGCAGCGACGCCGAGCTGAGCGTCGACGGGCTCAACCACCGCGACCAGCGGCTGGCCAACAGCGGCAACCAGTTCTCGCTCGAACCACCCGACCAGGGGCTCTGCGTCGGCAACGGCTTCGTCGTCGAGACGACCAACAGCGTGCTGCGGGTCCGCGACACCAGCGGCGCACCGCTCACTGGCGTTCAGGACCTCAACACGTTCCTCCAGTATCCGGCAGCCATCGATCGGGCCGTGAACCCGCCGGTCATCGGACCCAACGTCATCGACCCGGTGTGCCTCTACGACCCCGACTTCGGGCGGTTCGTGGTCGCGGTGACCACGCTGCACGCCCTGCCGGACGGTGCCTTCACCGGCAAGAACACCATCGACGTCGCGGTGTCGAACACCGACGACCCGACCGGTGCGTGGACCGTCTACAAGATCCCGGCACAGAACGACGGTGCCGACGGCACACCGAACCACGGATGCACCACCGACGGAACGACGCCTGGCCCGTGCTTCCAGGACTACCCGCACATCGGCGCGGATCGGAACGGCGTCTACATCGCGACGAACGAGTACGACCTGTTCGGCCCGAACTACAGCACGGCCAACGTCTTCGCCTTCTCGAAGCAGGAACTGGCGGCCCACGGCACGATCCGCATGACACTGGTCGAGAACCTCAGCGTCGCCGGCACCCCGGGCTTCACCGTCTGGCCGGCGATCTCGCCGCCGCGCGAGTACTCGAACGAACGCGGTGGCACCGAGTACTTCCTGTCGACCATCGCCGGCGACGGGTCCGAGACCGGCAACCCGACACGCAGCGCCCGAAAGATCGGTGTCTGGGCACTGTCGAACACGCGGTCGCTGAACTCGGCGACGCCGGACCTGCGGATGACGAACCGGCTGGTCGACAGCCAGACCTACGTGTTCCCGCCGCTGTCCACGCAGCCGGCCGGGGACTTCCCCTTGGGTCAGTGCGTGAACGACACCACGATCCCGTTGCCGCCGCTGGGCACCGGGTGCTGGAACCTGTTCTTCCTTCCCGCGGACGAACCGGCCCACGACGAGGTGATCTCGACGCCCGACTCTCTCGACAGCCGGATGCAGCAGACGTGGTTCGTCAACGGTCAGCTGTGGGGATCGTCGGGCACCGCCGTACGAGTCGACGGCGAGGTGAAGGCAGGCATCGCGTGGTTCCGCGTCGACCCACGGCTCGATCACCGTGGTCGGATCCAAGCCGAGGTGGAGAGGCAGGGCTACATCGCGCTCGCCGACAACGACCTGTCGATGCCCGCGATCGCCATGACCCCTGAAGGTGAGGGAGTCATCGCGTTCACCGTCATGGGCGAGACCTTCTACCCGACCGCGGGCTATGCCCGGATCGACGACCGGGGAAGGGTCGGGCGAATCCGGATCGCCGCGCCAGGTGTCGGCGTCGACGACGGCTTCACCAGCTACAAGGCGTTCGTCGGCGACCCGCCGCGCACCCGGTGGGGTGACTACGGCGCCGCGGTCACCGATGGCGACGACATCTGGATCGCCTCGGAGTACATCGCCCAGACATGCACATTGCAGGAGTACCTGACCGGAGCCATCGGCAGCTGCGATGGAACCCGGACCTCGCTCGGCAACTGGGCGACCCGGCTAACGAAGCTCGATACGTAGGGGGGGACCTCGGGGTGTCCACCGGTCGGGGACGGTCGGTGGGCGCTTCGTGGTGCTCACAGGAAGTGACAAGACCCAAGGGGGGTCCATGACCAGTTGGCGGTTCTTCAAGCGAGGAAGAGCCGGGCTCGTGACCGTGGTCGCACTGCTCGGGCTTCTTACGACGGCAACACCGGGCGGCGCCCAGGCAGGACCGGAACCCTCCGACTTCGAAGCGGTCGGCGGGCTCGAGGCCGAGGCCCCGGGCTCCGCAGACAAGGCGCCCAGCAGCATGCTCGCCCAGACCGACCCCGAACTGCTGGGCCGTTCGGATGCAGCCCCCGTCCAGGTCGTGGTCAAGCTCGACTACGACTCGGTGGCGACCTACCAGGGCACCGTCGAAGGCCTCGACGCGACCAGCCCGTCGGTGACCGGCGAGCCGCTCACCGGTGAGAGCGCGGCCGAGCAGGAGTACGGGGCGTACATCGACGAGCAGACCGACGCGTTCGTCGCCGAGCTCGCGCAACAGGTGCCCGAGGCGGACGTCGGCTCCCGCATCGACGTCGTCTACGGCGGACTCAGCGCGACCGTCCCCGCCAACCGGGTGGAGGATGTGCTGGCCATCGACGGCGTCGTGGCCGTGCAGCAGAACAAGCTCGCTCAGCCGCTGACGGACTCGAGCGGCGAGTTCATCGGTGCCCCCACGATCTACGACGCCCTTGGTACTACGGCGAACGCCGGTGAGGGCGTGATCTACGGCAACCTCGACACCGGGATCTGGCCTGAGCATCCGTCGTTCGAGGACCTCGGCAACCTGGATGCACCGCCCGCGCCCCCCGGTGGTGGCACCCGCGAGTGCAACTACGGCGACAACCCGCTGACGCCGGCCGCGGACGTCTTCGTGTGCCAGAGCAAGCTGATCGGTGGCGCCCACTTCACCGACGCCTACGACTCGAACCCCGCGAACGACCCCGACCCGCTGGCCGGGACGGCACGCGATGGGGACGGACACGGCACCCATACCTCGTCGACCTCGGCAGGCAACATCGTCGAGGACGTCGAGGTCCTGGGGATCGACCGCGAGCCCATCGCCGGCATCGCGCCCGGGGCGTGGGTGATGGAGTACAAGGTCTGCGGGCCCGAAGGCTGTGTCAACTCCGACTCCGCCCGGGCCGTCGGCCAGGCCATCCTCGACGGCGTCGACGTGATCAACTTCTCGATCTCGGGCGGCGAGCAGCCGTTCAACGACGTGGTCGAGCTGGCGTTCCTCGACGCGTACGCCGCAGGCGTGTTCGTCTCGGCCTCCGCCGGCAACGAAGGACCAGGGGCGGGCACCGCCAACCACCTGAGCCCGTGGACCACCTCGGTCGCGGCGTCGACCCAGACCCGCGAGTTCGCCAGCGCTCTGACCCTGACCGCCAGCAACGGCGACACGTTCACCGCTGACGGTGCCACGATCACCGCCGGCATCGACCCGGCACTGCCGGTCGTGCTCGCCGGGACCACCCCCGGCTACAACGACCCGCTGTGCGGAACGCCGGCACCTGCCGGACTGTTCACGGGTCAGCTCGTCGCATGCGAGCGGGGCGGCGACTTCGCGCGCGTCACGAAGGGGTTCAACGTGCTGCAGGGCGGCGCTGCCGGGATGATCCTCTACAACCCGACCCTTGCGGACATCGAGACCGACAACCACCATCTGCCGACCATCCACCTGCCCGACGGCACGGACTTCCTGGCCTTCATGCAGAGCCACACCGGCGTCACCGGTGGGTTCCCGGCCGGCCAGGCCCGCGACGGGCAGGGCGACGTCTTGGCGGCGTTCTCGTCCCGTGGGCCCGCCGGCGGGTTCATCAAGCCCGACGTGACCGCCCCCGGCGTCCAGATCATGGCCGGAAACACGCCGTTCCCCGGCGACCCCGGTGTCGGCGACGGCCCGCCAGGTGAGTTCTTCCAAGCCATCGCGGGCACCTCGATGTCGTCGCCGCACATCGCCGGCTCGGGGATCCTGTTGAGGGCCCTGCATCCCGAATGGAGCCCGGGCCAGATCCGGTCGGCGCTGATGACGTCGTCGATCACCGACCTGCTCAAGGAAGACCTGACCACACCGGCCGACCCGTTCGACATGGGCGCCGGTCGAGTCGACCTGACCCAGGCCGGCTCGGTGCCGTTGACCTTCGACGAGACCGCCGACCGGTTCTTCGCCCTCGGTGCCGACCCGGCCAACACGGTTCACCTCAACATCCCGTCGATCAACGCTCCGGTGATGCCCGGTCGCGTCACGACGACACGCACGGCCCTCAACGTCAGCGGTCGCCGGCAGCGGTTCACAGTGTCGGTCGACCAGCCGGCGGTCGGATCGATCGAGGTGTCGCCCAGTCGCTTCACGCTCGGTGCCGGTCAGTCGGTCACGCTCAACGTGACCATCGAGGCACCGGTCCCGAACGGGCAACAGTTCGGCACGATCGACATCGACGCCCAGCGTGGATCGTCGATGCACCTGCCGGTGGCATTCGTGCCGGTGCAGGGGGACGTCAACCTCAGCCAGAGCTGCTCGCCGATCAGTGTCCAGGAACGCGGCACGTCGGCCTGCACGGTGGCGGCAGCCAACAACTCGTTCGCCGATACCACCGTCGACCTGTTCACCGAGGTCCGTGGCGGGCTGCGGGTCGCGGGCACCGACGGCGGGGAGTGGACCGGCAGCCGGACCGCCGAGCTGACCAACGTGACCATCGAGGGCCAGGAGCCCGGCATCCCGGCGGTCGACCCAGGCTCGGTCGCCGGGTTCATCCCACTCGACCAATTCCCCGGCACGATCCGGGCGGCGGTCGGTGACGAGCAGTTCGTCAACCTCAACACGCCGGTGTTCACCTACGCCGGACAGACCTGGAGCCGCCTGGGCGTCACGTCCAACGGCTACTCGGTCGTCGGTGGGGCCTCACCCGAGGACGTCAACTGCTGCAACGTGCCTGACGGAGCCGACCCGGCACGGCCGAACAACGTGCTCGCGCCGTTCTGGACCGACCTCGACGGTCGGAACGCCCCGGGCATCCTCGCCAACGTGTTGACCGACGGCGTGAACAGCTGGCTCGTCGTCGAGTCCCAGCTGAGGATCTTCGGCACGACGGACGTGGAGCCGTCCCAGATCTGGATCGGCATCGACGGCCCCGAAGACGTCACCTACGCCTACCCGGCCGACGACCGGCCCAGCGACCCCGCAGGGATGGACTTCCTCGTCGGAGCCGAGAACGTCCTGGGCGAAGGCGACATGGAGGCTGTTCTGCCGACCGGCGACCTGCGGGTCACGAGCACCGACTTCGTGCCCGGCGACACGGCCTCGTACATCGTGTTCGTGCGCGGCCAGCAGCGCGGGACCTTCCCGGTGATCACCTCGATGAACGCCGAGGGGGTGCCGGGAACCACCATCGTGCAGACCGATCTGACGGTCGTTCGACGCACCGGTGGAGCCGCTGCTGCCCAGCCGAGCTCGGGGAGCAGGCCCTTCTGAGGGCGTAGCGCTGGAGGGGGGACGTTCCGGTGTCCGCCCGTCGCAACCTTCGCGACGGGCGGACGCCGGGACCGACGATGATCACCGACCCCCACCGGACCACCGACCGCCGCTGACGTCGGGTCATCCCCACCGCCCGCAGCAGGCCGAGCTCGTGGGAGCGCGACCTAGCAGGGGTGACCGACGGCGTACTCGGACGGTGGCGTCGTCGTGGTGGTCTGCTGGGGCACTGTGGTCTGCGTGGGCGCCGTCGTGGTCGTGCTCCCGGCCCCGGCCGCTGGCTCGCCTCCTGCCGGCGCGGGCATCTGGTCGACTGGGGTGGGCTGCATGTGGATGGTGGTGAAGTCCTCACCGGTCACCACGGTCACGTGCCCGGACTCGACGTCGTCACGCACCTGGAGCTGCGCGCCACCGGTGATGTGGCGCGCCACCCGCAGCCCGATGACCTCCTCGCCCGGCCGGTGGAACACGATCGTGTTCGGGACCGGCTGCGGTTCGTAGTCCGAGCGCTCGCCGAGCTGGAATCCCACCGCCTGCAACGCTGCTCCGACGTCGTTGGCCTGGCTCTCCACCCCCGTGCCGTTGAGCACGTCGACGGTGATGGTGCCCGGGAGGACGTCGTTGGGATCGGCACCGCGGAAGATGTTCAGGATCGACGGTGCGTTGACCGGATCCATCTGCACCGAGACCTCGGGCACCAGGTCGATGACCGGCAGCGAATGGGTCTCCAGGTTGTCGAGGCTGAAGCTCGAGAACTGCTCGGCAAGCTGCAAGGGGTCGGTCTCGGGGTCGAGGCTGACGCTGTCGGTCCCGATGTCGATCAGCTCGGTGACCCGCACGGGATTGGTGATCTCCTCGAGGGCCTCGGTCAGCGCCGCGCGGATGAACACCTGCTGGCGCTCAATGCGCCCCAGGTCGGCGAGGGGGTCCTCGTTGCTCCAGCCGTCCTCGGTCATGTACTGGAGGTGCCGGGACCGGGCGTAGGCCAGCGCCTGGTCGCCGTTGAGGGTCACGCACCCGAGCTCCTCGATGAACAGCCCGGACTGGTCGTCCTTGACCGCCCGGTCGAAGTAGAGGTCCACGCCCCCCACCGCGTCGACCAGCCGCTCGAACCCTGCGAAGTCGACGACCACGTAGTGGTTGATCTCGATGCCGAAGTTGGCCCGGATCGTGTTGACCAGGGTCTGGTGGCTCTCGGAGAACGCCGAGTTGAGCTTCTCCAGCTCGCCGGAGTGCCCGGCGATGGGCACCATCAGGTCACGGGGGAGGGACAGGAGGGACGCCTGGTCGTTCTGGGGATCCAGCCGCACGATCATGATCGTGTCGCTGCGCTGTCCCGAGACGTCGCCGTACTCGCCGCCGGAGTTCGCCCGCGTGTCGCTGCCGACGATCAGGTAGTTGCTGGGCTCGCCGGCCTGGACCGCGTCGACGTCGAGGTCGTCGATCCGGTCGACGTTGCTGATCTTCTCCATCACCCAGAACACGCCACCGGCACCCGTGAGCAGTGCGAGCACCAGGAGCACTCCCATGCCGAGCACGATCCGCTGGGGCCACGAGCGACGCGGCCGACGACCGTCGCCGTCGTCCGGTGGCTCGCCGCCCCGGCGACTGCCTCCCGCCGCCGCGTGCCGGGCGGGTGGACGTCCCCGCTGGTCGCGCTCGTCCGGTCGGCGCCGCCGGGTGATGGGCCGGTCGGTCCTGTCGCCCCGGTCGCCGTTGCGATCGCCCGGGTCGCGGCGACCGGGACCGCCGTTGTGCCGCCGTGCCCTCGACTGCTCCCCGGGCTGGGGACCGGCGTCGCGGCCGCGGGAGGACCGCTGGCGTTGCGGCGGCCCCCAGTCCCACTGGCCGTGACCGTCGCCGTTGCCGTTGCCGTTGCGAGAACGCTGCCGGGGACCCGGGCGGCCCGAGCCGGGACGCGCGCCGCCCGCGCGCGACGACGACCGTTCCCAATCACCGGGCATGAACTCGGGAGGTTACCGCCCAGACACTCCGCGGATAGGTTCGGGGCATGGTTCCGACAGACACTGCACCTGCTCAGAAGTCCGCCCGGTGGACGGCGCAGTGGAAGGAGCTGTACTCCGAGGTCGTCCAGAGCGGGCTGTGCACCGGATGTGCCGGATGCGTCATCGCATGCCCGCACGACGTCATCGGCTACCTCCACGAGCCCCTAGAGCCCGACCGCACGGGAGGGCGTGACCCGAGCGGCCCGGCGCCGAAGGCGCCAAGAGCGGATGTCGCGCCCTACACGCCGTTCCACCTCGAAGACGAGCTCGGCCCCGACAACTGCCTCCACGGCGAGAAGGGCTGCACGAGCTGCACCCGGGCCTGCCCCCGGTTCCGCTCGTGGGAGACCCAGGCCGACGAGCACCTCTTCGCCCGGACCCGCGAGCCCGACGAGCTGAGCGGCATCTACCAGGACATCCTGCTGACCCGGGCCAGCGACGACTGGGTCCATCGGGTCGGCCAGGACGGCGGGCTGGTCTCGGCCCTGCTGATCTGGGCCCGCGAGAACGGCTACATCGACGGTGCCCTGGTGTCCTACCTCGAGGGCGACGGCAGCACCTGGAAGGCCAGGCCGGGGGTGGCGGTCACCAAGGAGGAGATCCTCGAGTCCGCAGGCAGCCGCTACACCTACTCGGCCAACACGCTGGCGATCAGCGAAGCGCTGGACCGGGGGCTGTCGAAGCTGGCACTGGTCGGCATGTCGTGCCAGTCGTCGGTGCCGCCCGTGATGTGGACCCGCAAGGTCGGCAAGATGGGCAAGCCGATCCTGTTCAACATCGGACTGCTGTGCTCGAAGACCTTCGACGACTCGATCTTCGACGAGCTGTTCTGGACCAAGTACGGCCTCGACCGCGCCGAGATCATCAAGATGAACATCAAGGGCGTCTTCCAGGTCTGGATGCGCGACGGCGCCTACCACGAGATCCCCCTCAAGGAGTGCCACGCCTGGACCCGTGAGGGCTGCACCTACTGCCCGGACTTCGCCGCCGAGCATGCCGACATCTCCACCGGGGGGATCGGCAAGGACAACGACTGGACCCTCACCATCGTCCGCACCGACCTCGGCCGCGAGATCATCAGCCGAATGGTCGCCGACGGCTCGATCATCGCCCGGCCCGGCGACGACGACCCCGGCGCGATCGCCCTACTCCACAAGCTGGCCGCCAAGAGCCGCGACCGCTGGCCGGGCTTCGCGGTCGACGAGCCCCGAGGCCCGTCCGAGAACTGACGACTCAACCCGTTGCCGAACCCGGTCGGAGATGGGACGATGAGTAGCAACCCCGCCACACCCGGCCGGGGCTGACGGGGGAACGGGGCGCGAACGTGGGGGAAGGCCGCAAAGGGAGCACGACGATCGTGGTTCCACCGACCTTCCTGAGGTTCGATCGCCGTGAGCTCGAAGGCAACAGGCTCGTCATCCGGGCCGTGCCCGAAGGTCTCCGCCGTAGCCGCAGGTTCGGCCTCGCCTCGCCACTCGGATACCTGTACGAGCAGGTGTCCGATCTGGAACCCGCGTCGGACGAGAGCTTCGACGCCGGGCACTACGACCCAGCCAACCTGGTCTGGTCGTTCTCCGGCGAGGTCACCGGCATCACCGGGCTCACCGAGCCGATGCCGGCGAACGGATCGGAACGGCCACCAGACGAACACGACGAAAGCGAGGTCAACTGATGCCGACCGCATTGGCGACCAACCCGCTCCCGACCGCTCTGTCGATGACCCAGGGCCACGACAAGATCGAGCTCTTCGAGTTCGGTCGCCACGGCCCGCTCGCCTATCTCTATGCCGAGCGCTGGGATCCGACCGCGTGCGACTGTGGCCCGGAGGATCACCACGGCTCTTACGACCCGGACGCGCAGATCTGGCTCGGTGACGACGGTGAGATCATCACCGCCGGCGTGTGCACCGGCACCCGTACCAGCTGCAACGGGGCCGATCGGAAGCCCGACGACGCCTGCTTCTAGCCCACCCACATGGGTAACCCGGTCGTTCTGATCCTGACCCAGGATTTCGACCCGACCGTCGACCCGGTCGTCCTGAGCCTCAAGGAGCGGGACGCCCGGGTCGTCCGGGTCGACCTGAGCTACTTCCCCCAGAGGCTCACGATCACCAGCTCCGACTTCGGCGGTGAGCGACGCCTCCTGAAACACCGCGGCCGTGAGGTCGACATCGACGCGCTGTGCGGGGTCTGGTATCGCCGGCCCACGGCGTTCGAGTTCGCCGCGGCGATGAGCGATGCCGAGCGCGAGTTCGCCCGCCGGGAGGCGGTGCACGGCGTGGGTGGGATGCTGCGGGCGACCGAGTGCCTGTGGATCAACCGGCCCGACCTCGACGCCGTCGGCGAGCTCAAGCCGTACCAGCTCAGCCTGGCGAAGAGGCTCGGCCTCCGGGTGCCCCGCACCCTATTGACCAACGACCCCGACGAGGTGTCGGCTCTGCTTGCCCGAGTGGACGAGCCCGTCGTCTACAAGGGCCTGACCGGTGGCGTGTTGCATTACCCCGGCGCCTGGCCCAGCGGGCTGCTGACCTCGCTGGTCGGCGACGAGCTGGTCGAGCACGTCGAGCGGGTGCGGCATACCGTCTGCATGTTCCAGGAGTACGTCGACAAGGCCTACGAGGTTCGGCTCACGGTGATCGGCAACACCTACTACCCGGTGGTCGTGGACTCCCAGACCTCGGACAAGACCAAGGTCGACTGGCGCGGCGACCCGGAAGGCATGTCCTACGGCGACTACCGGCCACTGCCCGACGACGTCGTCCAGAAGGTCCAGTCGATGCTCGACGAGCTCGGCATCGTGTATGCCGCGGTCGACTTCATCGTCACCCCCGAGGGCGACCACGTCTTCCTGGAGGTGAACCCCGGTGGCCAGTTCATCTGGATGCAGCACGACTTGGGGCTGCCGCTCGGCGACGGCATCGCCGACCTCCTCGTGGCCGGCGGCCCGTTCCGGCGCGGCGCCGTGACCCAGGTTGGCTACTGACCTGAGCATCGCCTGCCAGGCGGTGATCGCGGTCACCTTCGCCTGGTCCGCTGTCGGCAAGGCCCGCGGCCCGTCGGCCTATCGCAGTTTCCGCGCCACGCTCACGGCGGTCCTGCCCCGGCTGCCTCCGGCCCAGGTCGGCCCGCTGGCGACGACGATCGTCGTGGCGGAGGCGGCGACCGCGGCGATGGCGGCGCTACCTCCGCTCGCTCCACTCGGCTTCGCGCTGGCGGTGCTGCTGCTGGGGGGCTTCACGGTGGTGCTGGCGTCCATGCTGCGCCGGAAGCTGGTGACGCCGTGCAACTGCTTCGGGCCCGGGCGCCGTCCGGTTCGAGGGATCGACATCGTCCGCAACGCAGCCCTGGCTGCGGTCGCGGGGCTGGGTGCGGTCCTGACCGTCGGCGACGACGACGGCCCAGCCCGGTGGCTGCGAGGAGGAGATCAGATGGCGTACCTCACGGTCACCGTCGCGCTGCTGTGTGTGATCGGCCTGGCCAACCTGGCGATCACCGTCCGGCTCGTTCGCCAGGTGGGTGCGTTGGCAAAGGCGCCCGGGGGGTCGTCGGTGCCGGCTGCGGTCGAGGACGGACCGATCCGCGTCGCGCCTGGCACGCCGGTCGGCGCGTTCGTGGGCGAGGCCGTCGACGGCGCGCCCGTGTCGAGCGCCGACCTCGACGGGCCCTTCTTGGTCGGGTTCATCGCCCCGGACTGCCCGGCCTGCATCGACACCCTGCCCGAGTTCGTCCGACGGGCAGGGGCGATGCCTGGTGGGCGTCGCCAGGTCCTGGCGGTGGTGCCTGGCGATTCGACGACGGCCCGGGACCTGCGACACGAGCTGTCCGGGGTAGCCCTGGTGGTCGGCGGCAAGGATGACGTCGAGTCCCTGATGGACGCCTTCCGGATCATGAGCTTCCCGGCCTACGCCCTGCTCCACGGCGACACCATGGTGGCCAACCACCACCTCGTGCACCGGCTCCCCGAGACCATCCCGACGTGAACCGACCCGAGCCGTCGTGAGCCGTCGTGAGCGAAGCGGCGTGGAGTCCGTGGCCGCAGCCGCGCGGCTGGCGTGGGCGTGCGGCGGCCCGCTCCTGGTCGTGCGGGTGGCGCTGGCCGTCGCGGCAGGCGCGGCGCCAGTCGCGGTCGCCTGGCTGACCAGGGAGGTCCTCGATCGCCTGGTCGGAGGATCGGGCCCGGTGCTGGCGCCGACGCTACTGCTCGTCGGCGCCGCGGCGGCGGTCGTGCTGGTGCCGCACCTCATCCGATACGTCGACGAGGAGCTGCAGCGCCAGATCGGGCTCGGGGCCCGGCAGCGAATGTACGCCGCCGTGGGCCGGATGGCCGGGCTCCGCCGCTTCGAGGACCCGCAGTACCACGACCGGCTGGCCCTCGCCGCCGAGAGCGGGCCCAACGCCCCCATGGAGGTGGTCAGCGGCACCCTCGCGGTCGGCCAGAGCGCTGTCGGGCTCCTCGGCTTCCTGGCCACCATGCTGCTGCTCAACCCGTGGATGCTCGTGATCATCGTGGTGTCCGCCCTGCCCGCGCTGCACGCCGAGATGCGGCTGGTGCGGCGGCGTACGCAGGTCGTCGCGCAGCTCAGCCATGCGTGGCGGCGCGAGGACTTCTACGCCCAGCTGCTCCGCAGCTCCACGGCGGCCAAGGAGGTCCGACTCTTCGGCCTGGGCAGCCTGTTCGGCGCGCGCATGGTCGCCGAGCTGCGCCAGATCAATCGGGCGCACCGCCAGCTGGCCCGCCGGGAGCTGGTGGTGCAGCTGCTGCTCGGCCTGTTCGGGGCGCTCGTCGCCGCCGGCGGTCTGGTCTGGGCGGTCCAGGCCGCCCAGGCCGGCGACCTCACCGTGGGCGACGTCTCGATATTCGTCGCCTCGGTGGCGGGCATCCAGGACGGGCTGAGCCTCGCGATCGCCAGCCTCGGTCGGGTGCGCGAGGCGATGTTCCTGTTCGGCCACTACCGCGCGGTGGTGGACAGCGAGCCGGACCTCCCCGTGCTGACCACCTCGTCCAGCGTCCCTCGGCTGCAGCGCGGCGTCGAGCTCCGTGACGTCTGGTTCCGCTACGGCGACGACCTGCCCTGGGTCCTGCGCGGCGTCTCGCTGACGCTGCCCCATGGGTCGACGACCGCGCTCGTGGGACGGAACGGCTCGGGCAAGAGCACGATCGTGAAGCTGCTCTGCCGGTTCTACGACCCCACCCGGGGCGCGGTGCTGTGGGACGGGGTCGACCTGCGCGAGCTACCAGTGGACGAGCTACGGCGCCGCATCGGGGCGGTGTTCCAGGACTTCGTGGCCTACGAGCTGAGCGCCGCCGACAACATCGGCCTCGGTGACCTACGGGCCGGCGGCGACCGGGGTCGCATCGAGGCCGCGGCGCACCGTGCCGGATGCGACGAGACCCTGGTCGCCCTGCCCCACGGCTACGACACCATGCTCACCCGGATCTACGCCGGCGCCGACGACGGCGAGGACGCCCCATCCGGCGTCGTCCTCTCCGGCGGGCAGTGGCAGCGGGTCGCCGTGGCCCGCGCCCTGATGCGCGACGACTGCGACCTGCTGATCCTGGACGAGCCCAGCACCGGACTGGATGCCGAAGCCGAGTACGACCTGCACCGCCGCCTGCGGCGGCATCGCACGGGGCGCACCAGCCTGCTGATCTCCCACCGCCTCAACACGGTCCGCGACGCGGATTCGATCGTGGTCGTGGCCGACGGCACGGTGGCCGAGCAGGGAGCCCACGTCGACCTGATCGATGCGGCCGGAACCTATGCCCGGCTGTTCGAGCGGCAGTCCGCGGGCTACGGCTCCTGAGCAGCGTGCTCACCTGGCCCTCGGCTATCCAGTGATCACTATGAACTCGTCCTAGATGGGCTCGGCTAACCCTATGCGCAGAGTTCCCACTGTATGAACCACATCCGCGCTGTATGATCGGCAGATGGAGCCGGCACGAGCGAAGACAACCCGAGCCAAGGTCTCCAGCAACGGCCAGGTGTCGATCCCGGCGGCCGTGCGGCGGCGCTGGGGTGGCGGCGAGGTCCTCATCATCGACAAGGGCGACCGGCTGATCGTGCGCCCGGTCCTCGGCCTCGACGAGTTGGCTGGCCGCTACGCCGATCGGCCTGGCCCCACCACCGACGAGATGCGCCGCGAGGAACGAGCGGAGGACGCGCTCGCCGACGACCGGTATCGGCAGCGATGAGCACGCTGCTCGACGCGTACGCCATCATCGCCTTCCTACGCGGTGAGCCAGCGGCTGGAGACGTGCGCCGGATCCTCGAGCACGAAGAGGTGTGGACCACGGCAGTCAATGCGGGCGAGGTGATCGACCGGATGGCTCGCCTGTTCGAGGTCGATGACGACGACGTCGAAGCCTCACTGGAGATGCTGGGAATAGCGGTTCATGGCATCGACCGCACCGTCGGCCTCGATGCCGGCCGGATCCGAGCCGAGCAGTACCACCGGACGCACTGTGCAGTCAGCCTCGCCGACTGCATCGCGGTGGCCGCAGCGCTCGACGCCGGCGCATCTCTGGCGACGTCCGACCCACACCTCGCCGACGTGGCCTACGCGATGGGCGTGATGCTGGTCCCCCTGCCCGATAGCAAAGGCAACCTGCCAGAGCCATCCCTCGACTGAGCGGCACCGGTCGCCAGCCCAGCGCCCGCCGGGGCAGCCTCCGGTGGTGCGGCCGGAATCGGCGACAGCTCACGGGGTGGGAGACCCCGCACGTAGGGTTCGCCGGCCCGCGTGGACCCCACGACGAACGGCCGGACCAGCGGATGGCCCCGAGGCTCGCCGAACCCGGCGGTGACCCGATACTCCCCCTCGGGATCCACGTCCTCGACGGTCACGGCCGTAGGCGCGACGCAGCCCACAGGGCAGTACGACTCGAGCGCGCCCGCCAGCGCCTCCACCGACAGCTCGTCGAGCCCGAGCACAACAAGATCCTCCCGCTCATCGAGCGGTTCGCCGCCACCGACCAGCAGCACTGCCGCAGCCTCGTACTCCCCCTCGGCCAATGCCTCCAGGTAGCCCCGCAACACCCCTTCGGCCCGTTCCGAGGGCGTGGTCCCCTCGACCGAGCCTTCGTCGCCACCGCGAGACAGCACCATGAACCCGACGGCGAGGATGGCCACCAGACCGACAACCACCGCGAGACCCAGCAGGATCCCGCTACAGCTCGCCCAGGTACGCCTCACGCATCTGCGGGTTCTCGAGGAGGTCGCTCGCGTTGTCGGACAGCACGATGCGGCCGGTCTGCAGCACGTAGCCCCGGTGGGCGATCGAGAGTGCCATGTTGGCGTTCTGCTCGACCACGAAGATCGTGGTGCCCTGCTCGTTGACCTGCTCGATGATGTCGAAGCTCTGCTCGACCAGCACCGGTGCCAGGCCCATCGACGGCTCGTCCATCAACAGCACCTTCGGCCGCGCCATCAGTGCCCGCCCGACGGCGACCATCTGCTGCTCACCGCCGGACAGCGTCCCAGCCCGCTGCCCCAACCGTTCCTTCACCCGAGGGAACAGCTTGAACACCCGCTCGAAGTCCTCTGCGATCGCGTCCCGGTCGCGCCGCAGGAAGGAACCGAGCTCGAGGTTCTCCTTGACGGTCATGCGCTTGAACAGCCGTCGGTTCTCGGGAACCATCGACACGCCCATGCGCACGAGCTGCTCGGTAGGGGTTCCGTTCACCCGCTCGCCCTCGAGCATCACGTCGCCGGCCGTCGGGACGACGTAGCCGAGGATCGTCTTCAACGTGGTCGTCTTGCCGCTGGCGTTGCCGCCCAGCAGGCAGACGATCTCGCCCCGCCCGATGCGGATCGTGACGTCTCGCAGCACCTGGATCGGCCCGTAGTGGGTGTTGACGCTGCGCAGCTCGAGGATGGTGTCGTCGTCGGGTAGCTCGTCGGCGACCGCGGCGTCCGCGACCGGGGCATCCTGCACGGAGACGTCGCCGGTCACGATCCCCGGGTCGCTCATGCGTCAGCCCTCGCCTTCCGGCCCAGGTAGGCCTCGATCACGCGCTCGTTGGTCACGATCTGGTCGAAGGTGCCCTCGGCGATCTTCTGGCCGAAGTCGAGTACCACCACATGCTCGGACGCCCCCTTGACCACCGGCATGTCGTGCTCGATCAGCAGGATCGTCAGGCCGAGGTCGTCGCGCATCCGGCCGATCAGGTCGGCGACCTCCTTGGTCTCGGTGGGGTTCATCCCCGCCGTCGGCTCGTCGAGCAGGAGCAGCTGCGGTCCGGACGCCATAGCCCGAGCCATCTCCAAACGCCGCCGGTTGGCGTACGACAGCGACATCGCAGGCATGTCGAAGCGGTAGCCGACCAGCCGGCTGCCGAAGAACGCCAGCGCCTCCTCGGCCCGCTGCTTGGTTTCGGCTTCCTCCCGCCGGAAGGAGGGGGTGCGGAAGATCGACCGCAGCAGGCCGGATCGTGTCCGGCAATGACGCGCCACCATCACGTTCTCGCGCACGGTCATCTCGGCGAACAGCCGGACGTTCTGGAACGTGCGGGCGATGCCCAGCTGCATGACCTGGCTCGGGCGCAGGCCGACGATGCTCTGGCCGTCGAAGACGATGTCACCAGAATCCGGAGGGATCATGCCGGTGATCATGTTGAACAGCGTGGTCTTCCCGGCGCCGTTCGGGCCGATGACGCTGACGATCTGGCCCTCCTCGACATCGAATTCGAGGTCGTCCAGCGCCCGGACCCCGCCGAACGCCTTGACCAGGTGTCGGATCTCGAGCAGTGCCATTGCTTCCTCTCAGCCGCCGTTCGCCGTCCCGGCCGCCGCCTGGGCCCGTAGCCAGGCATCCTGCGACACGTCCGCTTCGTGGAGCTCCTGCGCTCGCCGTTTGCTGGGGATGAAGCCCTCGGGCCGAGCCAACATCATGAATATCAACAGGGCGCCGTAGATGAGGAACCGGTACTCCTCGAACTCGCGCAGCAGCTGCGGCAGCCCTACCAGGACCACGGCACCGAGGATCACCCCGGGGACGCTGGCCATGCCGCCGACGATCACGACCACCAGCACCGTGATCGACACGATGATGTCGAAGCTGCTCGGGAAGACCGAGCCCACCTTGGTCGCGAACAGCGCCCCACCGAGTCCGGCCAGGAGCGCGCCGATCACGAAGGCGGACAGCTTGGCGGCGACGATGTTGACGCCGACCGCCTCAGCCACCGATTCGTCCTCGCGCATGGCCATCCACGCCCGGCCGATGCGGGAGTTCTGCAAGGCATAGGACACGTACGCCGCCACCACGATCAGGACGAACACGGCATACAGGAACCTCTCGGGCCCCTGGATCTCGTACCCGAAGAGGGAGATGTTCGGAATCCGCCGTATCCCTTGGGCGCCGCCGAAGGTCGGCGCGAGCCAGTCGGACAGGAACAGCAGGCGTGCGATCTCACCGAAACCGAGGGTGACGATGGCCAGGTAGTCCCCACGCATCCGGAGCACCGGCGTACCTACAAGGATCCCGGCGAGGGCCGCCGCCAACAGCACGAACGGGACCGCCACCCAGAAGACTGCGCCCCACTCGAGCCCTTGGCCAGGGGCGGTGATGATGGCCGTGGTGTACGCGCCGACCGCGAAGAAGGCCACGTAACCCAGATCCAGCAGGCCCGAGTACCCGACCACGATGTTCAGGCCCAGCGCCATCAGAACGAAGATCCCTGCGAAGCCGAGCACCTCGCTGAGGAACACTCCGAGGACCGGTGGCAGGACGGCGACGACGATCAGGCCGACGGCCATCACCCCCAGCATCGCCGCACGCCGCTGCCGGTGAGGCAACCGCTCTACGCGTGCCTTCAGAGGCCGACGGCCTGGGCGCCGGGAGTAGCGGTTGCCGGCCATGCCCGCAAGGGCGACCACCACGGCCGCCGGGATGGTCAGGGCCCCGCCGTCGTAGAGGAAGTCGACCAAAGGCTCGGTGAGGATGTTCCACTCTTCCTCGATCCCCCGCAGCACCTGCCCCACGAAGGGCTCGAGCATCGCGAAGCCGACGACCGTCAGGACACCAGCGATCATGGCCCGGCGCCATTGCGTGCCCAGGAGGTGGAACGAGCCGGCGACAGCCGCCACGATGCTGTCGACTGCGAAGACCAACGCGATCCCCAGCCCCATCGAGCGGCCGAAGATGAGCAGTCGCGGGCCGTTGACGTCTTCGGCGAGAGCCGGGCTGATGTTGATGAAGTACTCCCGGATGTCGAAGTTGACGATCAGCGCCACGAACAGTGCGAGCACCGTGGCCGACAGCAGACCTGCCAGGAGGCCGGCAACCGGGTTGCGCCAGCTCGGCCGGGTGGGAGCCAGCCCCGCGAGCTGGGCCGGAGGTCGGCCGGCGAAGAACCCGAAGACGAACGGGATGCCCACGAGGAGCGCCGTGCCGAGGGACATGTCGTCGAGGACGTTGCGTTCCGAGAAGTTCTCGACCATGCCGATGGCCGACACGAAGGCGACGGTGACCCCTGAGATAACGCCCAGCCGGACCGCTCGCCGCAGGTCGACCGGACGTGCCGGCAGCAGCTCGTCGTCTCCCTCGGTCACGAGCGGAGGCGGTGTCTGGACGTCGACAGCCATCACATCACCCCCTGGCACCTCATGCGCGTTCCTCGCTGACCCGCTCGCCGAGGAGCCCGGTCGGCCGGAAGATCAGCACGAGAACGAGGACCATGAACGCGACGACGTCCTTCAACTGGTTGGTCGAAGGGACGTCGTAACCGCCGAGCACCAGTCGCGGCCCGAGCGACTCGACAGACCCCAGAGTCAACCCGCCGAGCATGGCGCCCCAGATGTTGCCGATCCCGCCGAGCACGGCCGCAGTGAAGGCTTTGATCCCCGGTGCGAAGCCCGTGCGGAACTCGACGTTCTCGAACACCAGCCCGTAGAGCAGCCCGGCGACTCCGGCCAGGGCACCACCGATCGCGAACACC
Source organism: Acidimicrobiales bacterium (assembly GCA_050744325.1). Taxonomy (GTDB): domain Bacteria; phylum Actinomycetota; class Acidimicrobiia; order Acidimicrobiales; family VFJN01; genus DASXTK01. Next base: position 46,354 of record JBOGHK010000031.1, on the reverse strand, counting down.
TGGGCGATGGTGCGGTCGACGTTGATCCCCATCAGGCGGGCGATCTCCTGGTCTTCGGAGACGGCCCGTATCGCCCTCCCGGCCCTCGTCTTCTCCACGTAGAGATAGAGGCCCACCATCGTCAGGACGGCTGTGATGATCACAACCAGGTGAACCTTCTGGATCTGGAACAGACCCACGACGCTGATCGCGCCGTCGAGCGGCTCGACGTTCGGATACGCGTGCTGACCGATGCCGAAGAGCCCGGCGATCGCGTACTGGAGGAAAAACGAGGCACCGATGGCGGTGATGAAGGGTATGAGGCGCGGCAGCCCGCGCAGCGGCCGGTAGCACACCCGCTCGAGCACCAGGGCGACGCCGGTCGAGGCGGCAGCGCAGCAGAGGAGGACAAGAACCAGGGCTACCCACACGTAGTCGCGCCACAGCGTCGTGTGGGCGATCGAGTCGGAGACCAGGAACCCGGTCATCGCCCCGATCATGAACACCTCGCCGTGGGCGAAGTTGATGAACCGGAGGACGCCGTAGACCATGGTGTACCCGAGGGCGATCAACCCATAGACGGATCCCTGGGCGATCCCACTGACGATCAGGTTGCGCCACTGCTCGCCGGACAGGAACCCGCTGTTGATGCTCCTGAAGGCACCAACCAGCACAAAGACCACGACCGCGATCCGCACGAACCACAGGAAGCCGTCGATGACCGGAAGTTGCATGGCGCGCTTTCCACCGGCAGTCAAACCCGCCGTCGCGACGCCGCCCTCGGTTACGTCCCCGTCCAACTGACCCCCTGTCACCTACGTTGCACATTGCTGGGAGCCCAGGTACCCGGGCTCACGCCACCCGGGCACCTGCGCTCGTCGATCGGCTTACTCCTCGGGCTCGAAGGTGAACAGGATGTTTGCCCGCACCTCGTCGATGGTCGTCTGATCGGCCGTGTTCTGCACGATGTCGATCGCCGGGTCGGCACAGTCGCCGAACTCGTCGCAGGTCAACGTGCCGGTGATGCCCTCGAAGCCCTCGGTCCCGCGGAGAGCGTCGATCAGCGCCTGGCGGTCGATCTGCAACGTGCCGTCGTCCTCCTCGACTGCCGCTTCCTCGATGGCCGCGAACAGCACGTTGGCCGCGTCGTAGGAGTGCGCGTGGAACGCCTGGATCGGCGCCTCGCCGTAGGCGTCCTCGTACTTCCCGACGAACTCCTCGTAGGCCGAGCCAGCTGGCGTCGCCGGGCCCGAGAAGTACATGTCCTCGGTGTCGGCGATGCTGACGAAGGTGTCGGACAGCAAGCCGTCCGCGCCCATCAGCCGGTTCGTCTCCGCGATCTCGGGAAACTCGTTGGACTGCGCGACGATGAAGTCGGCCGCCGGCTGGAAGATGGGGAAGAACACCAGGTCAGGAGCCGCCGCCGCAACGTCGGTGAGGACCGGCCGCATGTCGGTGTCGTCCGGGCCGACGGCCGTCGCCAGGACGACCTCGCCGCCGAGGTCGGTGAACGACGCCTCGAACGCGGTCGTGAGGCCCTGGGTGTAGGGGTCGCCGTCGTGGATGGTCACCGCGGTCTGGGCGTCGAGCTCCTCGAAGGCGTACTGCGCCGCCGCCTGGCCCTGGATGATGTCGTTGTGGGCGATGCGGAAGTAGCTGTCCTGATGGTCCGGAGCCTCGGTGCCTTCGAGGTCGGACGTCAGCGACGGCGAGGTGTTGGAGCCGGAGACGAGGGGGATGCCCTCATCGTTGAGAATCCCGGATGCCGGCACGGCAGCACCGGAGCAGCTCGTGCCGAGGACCGCGACCAGCTGGGGTTCGGCCACGAGGGCCTGAGCACCCGCGGTGCCACCTTCGGCTCGACACTCCTCGTCCTGCTGCTCGAGCTGGATCTCGTGGCCGAGCAGCTCGCCGCCGATGTCTTCGACCGCGATCTCGATGGCTCGCACCTGGTCGCTGCCGAGGCTCGCGTTGTCGCCGCTCGTCACCTGGAGCGAACCGATCACGATCGGGTCGTCGGGCCCTATCTCCACCGCCCCGAGCTCACCGGGCTCGAACTCGCCGCCGTCTCCGCCGGCTTCGGTGTCGTCGTCGTCATCGTCCGCGCATGCGGCGCCGAGAAGCGCCATGGTCACCAATACAGCGGGCACGAATCTGGGTCGACGTGTCTTCATGCCTACCCCCTTGCTGTCGCGAGATTGCCCGCCCGCCTGTTGACGGGTGGACGTGCGGAGCATAAGCGCCGCTGGCCGTCAGGTCTACCAGTCGGCGCGACAGCAGTGTTGCGATCTGCTGACGGCAGCCCAACCGGAGACAACACCCTGCCCAGCGAATGCGCACGATCGCGGCAAACCGCGCCGTCCCCGCCAACAGCGAACGACGCTCTCAGCCGGTCAATCCGGAGTTGAGGTTCCCTGATCGGAGACCCTCGAGATCGAGGGTCACGTAGCGATAGCCGGCAAACCGTACCGCCTCGACCACCTGCGGCGCTCGGTCCACCACCTCGGACAGGCGGTCGAGGGGGACCTCGATGCGGGCCAGGTCGCCGTAGTGGCGCACCCGCAACCGGTCGAAGCCCAACGCCCGCAGGCCCGCCTCGGCCTGCTCGACCGTCGCCAGGCGCTGCAGGGTGACCGGCGTGCCGTAGGGCAGCCGCGATGCAAGGCAAGCCGCCGCCGGCTTGTCCCAGGTGCGCAGGCCGAGCCGCCGCGACCAGCCGCGCACGTCGGCCTTGGTGAACCCGGCCTCCACGAGCGGGAAGACGGCGCCGCGCTCGGACGCCGCGCGCTGGCCGGGTCGGTGGTCGCCGAGATCGTCGACGTTCACTCCAAGGACGACCGTCGCCTCTTCGGCCGTGGCCAGCGGTTCCACCGCCCGCAACAGGGCCTCCTTGCACCAGAAGCAGCGATCGCCGTCGTTCTGGACGTAGCGCCGGTCGTCGAGCTCGTCGGTCTCGACCTCGCGCCAGCGCAGGCCCCACTCGGCGGCGAGGTCGGCGCACGCAGCCCGCTCCTCGGCCGGCAGCGACGGCGACACCGCCGTGACGGCGAGCGCCCGCTCCGGGCCGAGGACGTCGTTCGCGACCCACGCCACGAGTGCCGAGTCGGCTCCTCCGGAGAACGCCACCACCACCTGTCCGAGCCGCCGGAGCTCGTCCCGCAGCGACTCGATCGACGCCGGCGACGACCGCGCTGAACCGGGCCGCAGCTTGGTCATCGGTCCTCCACCACGATCCGCACCCGCTTGTTGCCCTTCCCCTTGGACTCGGTCTTGGTCACCCGCACGCGCCCGATCTCGGCCGTGCTGTGGACGTGGGTGCCTCCGTCGGCCTGCCTGTCCAGCCCGACGATGTCGACCACGCGGATCTCGCTCACGGATTCGGGCACCAGGTTGACCTTGGTGCGGATCAGCGCCTCGTCCAGCACGGCGTCGGCCCGAGGGATGAACGAGACCTCGATGGCCCGGTCGGCCGCCACCTCGGCCGCGACCAGCTCCTCGACCCGCGGGCCGAAACCCTCGGGCGTCGGGTCGAGCTCGAAGTCCATGCGGGCGGCCATCGGATCCATGTTGCCGCCGGTCACCGGCACACCCCACTCGTGCCAGATCACGCCGCAGAGCACGTGCAGCGCACTGTGGGTGCGCATCAACGCATAGCGGCGCTCCCAGTCGATAGTGGCCGACACGAGCGTGCCGACCGGTGGGACCGGGTCGCTGTCCTCCACCGTGTGCCACACCACGGGGCCGTCCTTGCGCACCGCGGTGACCGTGGCCTGCACGCCGTCCCACTCGAGGACACCGGTGTCGTAGGGCTGCCCACCACCGGTCGGATAGAAGACCGTCTGGTCGAGAGCCACCCGTCGCGGACCGCGAGAATCGTCACCGGCCGTGCCCGACTCGGCGACGTCGACGTCGGCCACCGTGGCCTCGCATGTCCGCCTGTAGGCATCCCGTAAGTAGAGTTGCTCGGTGCTCACGGGCTGACGCGCTAGCAAACGCAGCGGGCCCGTTCCACTCTGGAGACGATCTCGTGCCCCAGCACCCCCAAAACGATCACCATCTATCTCGCGTGCTCAGAGTCGTCTTCGTCGGCGCCCTGCTGCTCGCGGCGTGCGGCGACGACGACGATGACGGCGGCGGCGGCGGCGAGGACGGTGCCGAGGAAGGCATCGATCCTGCGGCCGTGGTCGCGGCCAACAGCGAGGTCGGTGAAGCCGACCCGACGTGTGAAGGCACCAGCGACGGCGTCCTGCGGATCGGCTCGCTGCTGCCGGCCACCGGCGACCTCGCCGTGCTCGGGCCGGCGATGTTCGCTGCGGCCGACCTCGCGGTCGCCGACGTCAACGGGGCCGGTGGGGTGAACGGCCAGCCCGTCGGCTACGAACGAGGCGACGAGGGTGGCAGCAGCGCCGAAGCCGTCGTCGAAGGCCATCTCGACGCCAGAGCGGACGCGATCCTCGGCGCAGCGTCCACCACGGTCTCCGAAGAGCAGTTCGACACGATCATCGACGCGTGCCGGGTCATGTTCTCGCCGGCCAACACCGGGGCGAACTTCACGATCGCCGAGGACGACGGCCTGTACTTCCGCACCGCTCCGTCCGACCTGCTCCAGGGCCAGGTGCTGGCCCAGATCGCCGTGGAGGACGGCATCACCAGCGCGGCCATCCTCGCCCGCGACGACGGCTACGGCGAGAGCCTGTCCTTCTTCGTGCGTGAACAGCTCGAGGCGAACGGGATCGATGTCGCACCCGAGCACTTCTACGACCCCGACCCCGACGACCCCGCCGCCGAGGTTCAGCCGGTGGTCGAGGCCGACCCCGAGGGGGTGTTCGTGATCGGCTACGAGGAGACGAGCGGCCTGATCCAAGCCCTCCGCGACCAGGGCTTCACCCCGGATGCCAAGCGGATCTACCTGGCCGACGGCAACACGACCAACACCGTCGGCGCCGAGTTCGCCGAGACCGGGGCGCTGGCGGGCATCCGCGGCACCTATCCGGCGGCCCAGGTCGCGGCGCCGTTCACCGAGCGGTTGACGACCCAGGACCCGGCGATCGTCGACGTGGTCTACGCCCCCGAGACCTACGACGCCGTGGTGATCACCGCGCTCGCGGCCGTCGCCGCCGGCACCGACCAGCCCGACGCCGTCGCCCGCGAGATCAACGGGGTCACCCGCGAGGGAACGGCGTGCACCTCGTTCGCCCAATGCCGCGACCTGCTCGATGCCGGCACCGACATCGACTACAACGGGCCGTCCGGCCTACTGGACTTCGCCCTCCCTGGCGAGCCCACGACCGCGACGATCGCGATCCTCAGCTTCGGCGCGAACAACCGGATCGACACGGCTGCCACCCAGTACCGCAACGTCGCCATCGGCGAGACCGCCGCCGCCAGCGGCTGAGCCTTGACCCTTCTGCCCGCGCTCACGGCGTGATCAGACCCTACGCGCGGGCAGTACGCGTCGGTCAGCGCACCCCGACCTGGTAGAGGACGTCGGGCAGCGACGCCACCATCCCCGTGTAGAACTGGCCGAACTCGGCGAAGCGCGACGACGCCTCGTCGTAGCGCATGGTGTAGACGCACTCCTTGAGGTCGTCGGGGTGCACGGCGAACAGGGTGACGCCCCACTCGTAGTCGTCGATGCCGGTCGACCCGGTGATCAGCTGCAGGACGCGCCCGGCGAACGTGCGCCCCACGGTGCCGTGCCCGAACATCAGCTTCTCGCGGTCGTCGTAGGGCAACGCGTACCAGTTGTCGTTCTCACCCCGTCGCTTGGACATCGGGTAGAAGCAGAACGCCCGCTTCCCCTCCGGGGGGAGCTGCGGACGGAGCCGGGCCTGCTTGCGCTCGTCGGGCAGCCCCTTGGCGTACTCCGAGACCTCGGTCAACGACAGATAGCTGTCGACCACCGTCAGCCCTGCGGCCTCGACGTCGGTCTGGAAGCTGCGCAGACGCCACAGGTCGGGCCCGACGACCATCAGGCAGGCATCGGCCTTGTGGCCCAGCAGGGCTGCGGCGACCAGCTGGTGCGAGCCCGCCTCGATCTCGTGGCCCGGCGCGGCGAGGACCCGGGCCGCGGTGAGGATCGCGTCGGTGTCGGCCAGCGGGGTCACCTTGCAGAAGAGGTGGAGCACCCCCAGCCCTTCGGTCGGCGACATGGCTTCGATCATGGTCCGAGGCTAGTGGGGTGCCTCGGACGACGATCGCGGTCGGTCACCCGTCGTGCCGCTACCAGTTGCCGCCAGCGATGCGGCCCTCCGCGGCCAGGCGGTCGATCTCGTTGCGCTGTTCGACCTGTTCCAGGCGACGGCACAGACCCTGGGTCAGCTCGGCCATCTGGACCGAGACGATCCGGGCCTCCTCCTCGGCACGGGCGGCGGCGGTCTCGACGTCGCGCATCCGCCGGTCGAGCGACGCAACCTGGTGGTCGTGCGCCGCCTGCCAGGCGACCACCTGCTCGTAGAGCGCGTCCAACCGTTGGTGGAGCTCGCCCGAACTGGGGTCGTCGCCGAACAGCTGGCGATAACCCAGGTAGCCGGCCAAGGCGAGCAACATGACCAGCCCAAGCGCCACCAGGGTGGTCGTCACCCCTCCCGCCCTTCGTGGCCCGATCTCGTGCCGTGCGGCCAGTCCTTCGACACCATCCACCGAGTGGTAGCTCCGCCGTGATGGTCCACCGCGACACCTCCTTGTGCCGTCGTCGCCGCCCGCACGTCGGCCGCCAGTATCGCGCACTGGAGCGCGCCGGATACGTTCCGTGGCAAGCGCGGCATCGCCGGGACGTTCCGTCCAAACGTGGCAGACTGCGCGCTCGGCGTGTGATCGAGGATGACCCACGCGACCAGAGGGAGATCGAGAAGTGATCGAGGCGAGCCCGACGGTATGGCGGCGTTGGTTGGCGTCAGAGCTCCAACGTCTCCGGGCTGAGGCTGGGATGGAGCAGAAGACCGTGGCGCACGCCTTGCGCTGCACTGTCACCAAGGTCTCGTACTTCGAGAACGCTCAGCGCCCGGTCGTTCCCCGTGACCTCGACGAGGTGCTTCTCCCCCTCTACGGCGTCCCGAGGGAACGCTGGCAGGACTACCTCGAGGCCGCCGACCTGGCGCGCAAGAAGGGCTGGTGGGAGGAATACGACGACGAGGTCCTGCCCGAGTGGTTCCGGCGCTACGTCGGCTTCGAGCAGGGCGCGTCCGAGCTGCGCATCTACGAGCCGCAGTTCATCCCCGGGCTGCTCCAGATCCCCGAGTACACCACCGCCATCTTGAGCCGCGGGCCCGTCGAGCTGCGCGACGACGATCTGGCCCGGGTGGTCGAGCTCCGGATGCGCCGCCAGGAACTGGTGCTGCGCGACGTCGACGCCATCGGCCTCTGGGTGATCCTCGACGAGGCGGCCCTGCGCCGGACCGCAGGCGGGCCCGACGTCATGCAACCCCAACTGGCGCACCTGGCCGACATCGCGGCACGAGCCAACATCCACGTCCGGGTCCTGCCGTTCAGCCGAGGCATCCATCCCGGCATGGGCAGCGGATTCACCATTCTCAAGTTCGCGTGGCCGACCGACCCTGGCGTCGTCTACGTGGAGAGCGGATGGTCCGCCGCCGTCTACCTGGAGCAGCCGTACGAGGTCGAGGATCACACGCTGATCTTCGAGCGGCTTGCCCAGCTGTCTCTCGACGAGGAGGCATCACTCGCGCTGTTGCGAGACCTTGCAAAGGAGTGATCATGGGACATCACGATCTTGCCGAGTTCATCTCCGCGCGCTGGCGCACATCGAGCTTCACCGACCGCGGCAGCTGTGTCGCCGTCGCCGCATGCCGCAACGGCAGCGTCGCGGTCCGCAACAGCAACGATCCCGATGCGGGCACGGTGACGGTCTCGGTGCGGGCGATGCACGACTGGATCGCGGGCATCAAGGCCGGCGAGTTCGACGACCTGAGCTGAGCTGAGAGCCTCGCGCTAGTTCGATCTCCACGACGCCACTAGAGTCCGCGGCGACGAGGCCGCGGTGATGCTCCGACACGGGCGCCGCCCCTTGCCCCGAAGTCTCGCCTGGGGGGAGAGGATGACGGTCACAGCGGGCGTGACCAGCGCCGAGCCCGAATCGGCAGCAACCCGGCGACGTGGTCGAAGCGGCGCCCGGGTCCTCGCCGCCGGGCTCGTCGCCCTGGCCGTCAGCCCGATCGTGGTCGGGGCCCTGTCGCTGGTCGGCGACACGTGGTATCCCGCCGGCGACTGGGGCCACTTCGTCTACCGGGTGTCGCAGGTCGGTACCAGCGAGACGCCGCTGGTCGGGTCCTACACCGTGAAGGGATGGGCCCACCCAGGCCCCCTGGGGTTCTGGTCGGCGGCCCCGCTCTACCGGCTCACCGGCGGCGACCCGAGGTCGCTGCAGTGGACGGCCGCGGTGGTGAACATCGTCGTCCTCGGGGCGCTCGCCGCCGTGGCCTGGCGACGCGGCCGCTGGCCGATGCTGTTGGGGGTACTGGCGCTGGTGGCGCTGCTGGTCCGGGGCATCGGCCCCGCCCAACTCGTCGACCTGTGGAACCCCTACCTGCCGTTGACGTCGTTCCTGCTGACGGTGTTCCTGGCGTGGGATGCGGCACTCGGGCGGCGCCGGGCGCTGCTCGAGGCGGTGCTGCCGGCGAGCCTGGCCATGCAGTCGCACCTGGCCTTCGTGTCGTTGGTCGGGCTGCTCGCCGTATGGCTGTTCGCGTGGATGCGGTGGTGGCCCCGGCTGCTGGTCGCGCACGGCGACGAGACCGTTGACCCGGGCAACGGCTCCGGCACGGACGCCGGTGGCGGGGACGCCGGCCGGACGGGCGACGGCGACCACCACTCCGCCGACCCAGCGGCCAACGGCGACCACCGCAGCGGCCCGGAACGCCTCGGCGACGAGACCGCCGACCTGCCCGGTCCACCGTGGACACCGTGGTTCCGCACCGTCCGGAAGGGCCTCCTGTTCGGCGGTGTGTTGTGGCTCGCACCGCTGGCCGACGCTGCGTTCGACCTCCACAACCCGTGGAACATCGCGAAGTCGTTCGGCAGCGGCGCGGCCCGCGTCGGCCTGGTGCAGGCCGTCGGGCTGGTCGGCCGCTTCGTCCGTCCCGACGGCCCGTGGATGGGCGGACCGGAGCCGCTCGGCAACGACTTCTTCTCCGTGCAGGGGTCCGGCGCGTTGCCGGTCGTGGTCGCCCTCGGAGTGCTGGCCGCGTGCATCCAGGTGGCGCGGCGCCGAGGACTGGTCGACGTCGCCGCGCTGGGGACGCTGTCGCTGGCGTTGGTCCTGGGCGCGATACCAGCGTCCGCCCAGCTCCCTCTACCCAACGAGTCCTATCTGACCCAGTGGCTCAAGATCGTCGGTGGCCTGGTGTGGTTCACCGCGGCGTGGACGGTCTGGCGGCTGGTCGAGCCTGCGGCCCGCAAGGCCCCGATGCGGCGGGTGGCGGGGGTCGCTGTCGCTGGTGGCGTCGTGGTCGCCGCCGCGGCCTCGACCTGGGGGGAGGCCAGCTCGATCAAGCTGCCGCTCAACAACCGGGGCGACGACGTCCAGGAGCTGTGGGCGCAGCTCGACGGTCGGCTCCCCCGCGACGAGACCATCCGGATCGCACGCCGGGGCGAGTTCTTCCACGTCTACGCGGCCGGGCTGACCTACGTGATGATCGACGAGGGCTACGACGTGGTGACCGACGAGGGCCGCTCGGGCCTCAAGTGGGGCCACGCCCACCGGTGGAGCCGCGGCGAGCCCTATGACCGGCTGCTCACGGTCGCCGTGAACCAGGCGTTCAACCAGTGCGCCGAGCGGCCGGGGACCGAACAACTGGCCAGCTATGACGGACTGAGCCCGGAGGACCGAGCGTGGCTCACCGACGTGCAGTTCCGCCGGCTGGACGGACCCGACGCCGTGAGCCCCGCCGAGCAGCGACGCGCTGATGCCATGGCGCGTGACGACGTCCGGATCGGGGTCTTCGAGAGCGCCCGGCCGTGCGCCACGGATCGCGACACCGAGATCACCCGCACCTCCGACAGCTCGATCCTGCCGGTCGCCGGTGGCACCGCGGTGCTGGTCCTCGGCGTCGTCGGGGGACGAGCCTGGCGACGGCGTCGTGACGACCGGCGACGCGGTGGCGGCGGCCCCGACCGACATGGTCGTGGCGCGGCGCCGGACGGAGGGGACGACGACAGTGGGCCTGAGCCGGCGGCCGGAGCAGCTGATGCCTGACGCGACGGCCGATGGGGTGGTCGAGGCCACCGGCACGACCGAGACGCGCAACACGACCGGCACGACCGAGGCCACCGGAACGACCGAGGCCACCGGCACGACCGGCACGACCGAGACGCGCAACATCACCGGCACGACCGGCGGGGTGGTCGAGGCTGCCGAGCCGGTGGGGACCGAACAGCACGACGACAGCGCCGACGACGACGACGTGCCCGGATCCGGGGCCGGTACCGAGCCGTCCGCGTCCGAGGGTGGGAATCGACGCCCCGTCCACCGGCTGAAGGACCTCGGCCGCTCGGGCCGGCTCGCCGCGTCGCTGATCGCCGCCGCCCTGCTGGTCGCCCCGCTGATGGCCCTGGTCCACTACCTGCCCACCTGGATGCCGTCCCAGGACCCGGCGATGATGGCGCTTCGGGCCCTCGACGTCGGCACGTCACGCACGCCGCTGGTCGGCCAGCCGTCGCTCGCGCACCTCTACGTCGAGGACAACACGGTCCACCACCTGGGACCGATCCACTTCTACCTGCTCGCCCCGTTCGTCCGGCTGCTCGGCGCCCAGGCGGGGATGCTGGCGGTCTCCGTGCTGATCACGGGCTCCTGCCTAGTGATCGCCGCCTGGGCGGTCTTCCGTCAACTCGGCGCCTCGGCCGGGATCGCCGGCGCCGTGATCCTCGGCGCCGTCACCTACACGACGGGAGCATCGTCGCTGGCCAACCCGGTGAGCTCGAACATCGCGGGCTACCCGCTGTTCTGCTCGGCGGTGCTGCTGTGGTGCCTGATGTCCGGCGACCTGCGCCTGTTGCCACTGACGACCGCCGTCGTCTCGTTCACCGCGCAACAGCACCTCTCGGTCGTGCCGGCGCTCGGCGTCGTCACCGTCGCGGGGGTCGGGGGCCTGGTGGTGGCGGTGCTCCGAGCGTCGCGGGCCGACCGCCCGACCCGACGGGATGTGCTCCGTTGGGGTGGCGTGTCCGCCGGCGTCGGGCTCGCGCTGTGGTTGCCGGTGCTCGTGCAACAGGTGGTCGGCACGACGCCGAACCTGTCGCGCGTCGCCAAGTTCGCCGTCAACGACGACCGTCCCACGCTGGGGTTCGCGGCGGGTGTCCGCCAGGTGGTCCATGTGCTCGGTCTGCCTCCGGTCCTGGGGCAGCACAACATCAGCGCACACTGGCTCAACGAGGGAGTCCCGCTGGTCACCTGGCTGACGGCCGGCGCCGTCGTGGCGATCGCGGTGGTGTCGGCGCTGCGGTGGCGGCGGTCGCAGCCACGGGCTTCGCTGCTGGTGGTCATGGCGGGCGCGTTGGCCGCGGCCGGGCTGATCAACGGCTCGTCGGTGCCGACCGGCACATACGAGACCTACCGGCTCGCCTTCTACCATTGGATCTTCCCGCTGACCTTCTTCGCCACCCTGGTGGTTGTGCTCGCCGCGGTCGGGCTGGTGCAGCGGCGAGCGTCCGGGAGCCCTCCGTGGATGCCGATCGCCGGCGTCGGCGTGGCCGTGGTCCTCATCGCGGCCCCCAACCTGGCCAACGTGTTCCAGGAGGACCGCTGGCTCAACACGTCACTCGCCGCCTTCTCACCGCTCGACCGCGCCACTGTCGACGAGTTGGCGGACGAGGTCATGGAGCACCGCGGCGAGCTCGACGGATCGGTGGTGCTGATCGCCCGCGGCCAGTCCCGCGACTGGGGTTACGGTCAGGCCGTCGCGCTCGCGCTGGAAGAGCGAGGCCTCCGGGTCGACCAACCGAGGTACGAGGGGATGTTCGTCGCCGAGGGTCGCTGGGCCCACCGCCCGACCGTCGACGCGGGGCTGGTGGTGATGCTCGACACCCGGACCGAGGATCTCAACGTCCTGACCTTGCCCCAGGACGCGCCGACCATCGCAGAGGTCAGGCTCCCGGCAGACTTCGAACGCGAAGCATTCGACGCCGTCGGCCGTCTGCAGGAGCAGCCCCGCCGCCTGCGGGTGTTCCTCCTCGACCGCGAGCAGCTCCTGGACTGGGTCACCGGCGAGGAGCTGTTCGACTGACCCGAACCGGGTGCAGCGTCGAGCCGCCGGGTGGCCGACCGCAGCGGCGTCGGAACGAGGCCACGCCGGCCGTAGCAGCGGCCAGGTTGTCAGGCGCGGTGGAGCTCGGCCGAGAGGTGGTGCTGGTGCGGCTGGCCGACGGCGCCCATCGCGAGGTCGTAGCGCAGCAGGTCGCCGACGACCTCGATGCGGCGCTCCAGGCTCAGCACCTCCTTGGCCGTGGCCGTCCCTGCCACGCCGGTGGAGCGCAGGTGCAGGTGGAGGCCACCGGGCAGCGTCTCCACCGACCCTTCCTCGACCTCCGCGACGCCCGTCGGGTGAGCGAGCACCAGCTCGACACGGCCTCCGCCGCCAGCGCGCAGGAACCCAACCTCCGCGTGGGCAGGCAGCCCGGTCCCCAGGTTGACCGTCGCCTGCCGGTACGCCAGGAACGGCTTCCCCACGTGACCGACGGTCACCTCCTCGCGGTACCGGAACGACTCCACGGTCGGATACTCACCCCGGCCCTCGCCGACCCACTGGCCAACAAGGCAGGCCAGCACGGCGACGTCGGGATGCAACGGTGCGTCCACCTGTACGACGGTAGTGCCATCTCCAACCGGCGTCCGCTGGTCGCGGTGCTCGCGACCTCCGAACACCAGATCCGACAGTCACCGCCTCGACCATCGAGTGACTCCCCTTGTGCCGCGCCCGACCTTCGATGCCCGGCGTCGGCGCGGGCAGTCCGGTCAGAACAGTCAGAAGGGTCAGAGCACGCCGAACAGATGGGCCGCGTCGTTGTGGCGGACAAGACGCCAGGCCGGCGCGCTGGGCTGGTGCCACGGCCATGGCTCGCTCCACACGAACTCGGTGATGCCGGTGTTGAAGATCTCGATGAACAGGCCGTCGTTGGTCGGGATCCCCCAAAGGTGGAACGCGTGCTCGATGACGCCGCCGTGGCACGCGATGACGACGGTCTCGTCGGTGTGGTCCGCGACGATCCGGGCCAGCGCCCGCTCGACGCGCTCGCCGAACGCGACCCAGCTCTCGGCACCCGGCGCGCGCGGCCGGTGCGGGTCGCGCACCTCGGGCGGCGGGTAGCGCTCGTTGAACTCCTCCCAGGCCATGCCGTCGGCGTCGCCAGGGTCGAACTCGCGCAGCTCGCGGTCGATACGGATCGGCAGATCACCCAGCGCTGGGGCGATGATCTCGGCCGTCTCGGCCGCCCGGCGCAACGAGCTGGCGTACAGGGCATCCACCTCGCCGAGCTCGCCCGTCGACTTCAGCCGGTCGCGCAGAGCCTCGGCCTGTCGCCGCCCCTGTGCCGACAGGCCACGACAGCCCCGCTCGCCGCCCAGGATGCCGTCCACGGCGACCTGCGCCTCGCCATGCCGGATCAGCACCAAACGCGTCATAGCGGACGACGGTAGCGAACCGGTGCCGTGACCACGTCACCTGGAGAGCAACCAGCCCCGGCTGCCGCGTCAGGAACGCGGCCGCCGGGGCTGGCCGGGGGGGTGGGGAACGAGACGTGGAGGACTAGAAGTCCTCCATGCCGCCGCCAGGCATGGCTGGGGCCTTCTCTTCCGGCTTGTCGGCGATGACCGCCTCGGTGGTCAGGAAGAGACCGGCGATCGAGGCCGCGTTCTGCAGCGCCGAGCGGGTGACCTTGGTCGGGTCGGCGACGCCCGCCTTGAGCAGGTCCTCGTAGTCGCCGGTGGCTGCGTTGAGGCCGCTCGCACCGTCGAGGCCCTTGACCTGCTGCACCGCGACGCCACCCTCGATACCGGCGTTGATCGCGATCTGCTTGAGCGGCTCCTCGATCGCGCGAGCGACCAGCCGGGCACCGGTGGCCTCGTCGCCATCGAGCTTCTCCGCCGCGGTGAGCACGGCGCTCTGCGAGCGCAGCAGCGCCACGCCGCCGCCGGCGACGATGCCCTCTTCGACCGCAGCCTTCGCGGTGGAGACAGCGTCCTCGATGCGGTGCTTCTTCTCCTTCAGTTCGACCTCGGTGGCCGCGCCGACCTTGAGCACTGCAACGCCACCGGACAGCTTGGCCAGCCGCTCCTGCAGCTTCTCGCGGTCGTAGTCCGAGTCGGTGTTGTCGATCTCGGTCTTGATCTGGTTGATCCGGCCCTTGATGTCGTCCTCCTTGCCGGAGCCCTCGACGATGGTGGTCTCGTCCTTGGTCACGACCACCTTGCGGGCCCGGCCGAGCAGGTCGAGCGTGGTGTTCTCGAGCTTGAGGCCGACATCCTCGCTGATGACCTGGCCACCGGTGAGGATCGCCATGTCCTCGAGCATGGCCTTGCGGCGCTCGCCGAAGCCCGGTGCCTTGACGGAAGCCGACTTGAACGTGCCGCGGATCTTGTTGACCACGAGCGTCGCGAGTGCCTCGCCCTCGATGTCCTCGGCGATGATCAGCAGCGGCTTGCCCGATTGCATGACCTTCTCGAGCACGGGCAGCATGTCGCGCACGGCCGAGATCTTCGAGCTCACCAGCAGGACGTACGGCTCTTCGAGGACGGCCTCCATCCGGTCGGAGTCGGTCACGAAGTAAGGCGAGATGTAGCCCTTGTCGAACCGCATGCCCTCGGTGAAGTCGAGCTCGAGCCCGAAGGTGTTGGACTCCTCGACGGTGACCACGCCGTCCTTGCCGACCTTGTCGATGGCCTCGGCGATGAGCTCGCCGATCTCGTCGTCGTTGTTGGCCGAGATGGCGGCGACCTGGGCGATCTGCTCCTTGGACTCGATGTCCTTGGACAGGGTGGCCAGGTTGGCGACGGCGGCGTCGACGGCCTGCTCGATGCCGCGCTTCAGCGACATCGGGCTGGCACCCGCGGCGACGTTGCGCAGGCCCTCGCGGACCAGCGACCAGGCGAGCACCGTGGCGGTGGTGGTGCCGTCGCCGGCGACATCGTCGGTCTTCTTGGCGACTTCCTTGACCAGCTCGGCGCCGATCTTCTCGTACGGGTCCTCGAGCTCGATCTCCTTGGCGACAGACACGCCGTCCTTGGTGATCGTGGGAGCCCCCCACTTCTTCTCGAGGACGACGTTGCGACCCTTGGGGCCGAGCGTGACGCGTACCGCGTCAGCCAGCTTGTTCATGCCGGCCTCGAGGCTGCGACGGGCCTCCGTATCGAAGGCGATGATCTTCGGCATCCCTGAAATCCCTCCGTTGGGCGCGGGGTTAGCACTCGGTGCGTGTGAGTGCTAACCCAGTCAAGCACCCCCGTTCAGCAGTCGCAACTATCGAGTGCTAACCGACGGAGGCCGATCTCGTGCGAGGCCGAGCATTGCCTTGTCCAGCGCGAGACAATGCACCGAACGGGGCCACCGCGACACGGACCGTCGTACAGCCGTGGGGGAGACAGCCGTGGACCACGCGAGAACCATGCAGGTGGCCGTCGCCGCCGCCGACCGCCTCGTCGGGGCGCTGGAGTCCGGCGCATGGCTCGACGACGGGTCGCCTGCAGGTGCCTTCCTGGGTCGGTTGGTGGCACTGGTCGCCGACCTGGGTCCTGGACGGTGGTTCCTCGACGACCTGACGACCAGCAGGGAGCGCGTGGTCCGCGGTTGGGCCGAGCCGCCCTCCCCGGAAGGGGTCCCCCGGGTGCCCTCCGGGCCCGTCGAGGAGCGTGCGGGATGGGCGGGCACGATCGTCGGCCTGGTGGCCGCCGATGCCGACGTGGATGCCCTCCACGCCGAGGTCACGGCCGGGGGCGTCCCCGGCCCGGCGATGTCCGAGGCGATGGCGGCTGAGGTCACACGCCTCGCGCTCTGGTGGCAGGGCGGCAGGAGCAGGGACCGGGACGACCTGCGCGAGGCCGAGGCCTGGTTCCGGCTCGCGGTCGATGCCGGCCACCTTCCCGCCCGAAACGACCTGGCCAGTGCGCTCGACGACCTCGGCCACGCTCGTGCCGCACGAGTCCTGTGGACGGCGGCGGCCACGGACGGCGACGCCGCCGCCGCCGGGAACCTGGGGGCGTTATACGACCGGCAGGGAGACATGGCCACCTCAGAAGCCTGGTTCCGCCGGGCGACCGAGCTCGGGCACCTGGACGCCAGCGTGCGGCTCGGGCAACGGCTCTACCACCGTGACGACAAGGCCGAGGCCGAGGACCTGTGGCGACGGGCGGCCGCGCAAGGCCACGGCGATGCCTGCGAATACCTCGGCATCCTGTTGCTGGAGCGCGGCGACGTCGAGGATGCGCACGGCTGGTTGCACGCGGCCGCCAGCGAGGGGCACGCCGGCGCCTGTCGACAGCTGGCCGCCCTCTACGAGACGACCGGGCGTCGGGACAAGGCCGTCGAGTGGCTGGAGGCCGCTGTGACGGTGGGCCATCCGGATGCAGCAGACCTGCTCGAAGCCCTCCGAGCCGAGCCGGCACCCTCCGGCCCGGAGACCACGCGCCTGTCGGGTCGCGCACCTGAGCAGGACCGGATAGACGAGCTGCAGGACCGGGTCGACGCGCACGACCGCATCGCCCGCCAGACGATGCGGCTCGGCCGGTGGGACGACGCCCACCAACACAACGTCGAGGCGCTGGCCGCCGTCCGTGAGCTACGCCGGATCGACCCCGACAACCCGGACAACGAGACGGTCCTCGCCGCCAAGCTGTACAACCAGGCCACGATCGCCGGCAGCCGCGGCCGCATCGGCGACGCGATCGATGCTGCGAACGAGGCCGTCGCGCTGTACCGCGACGCGGCGACAGCCGATCCGGGGTACCGGCCGCAGCTCGCGGACGCCCAGGCGCGGCTCGGTCGCCTCATCAGCGTCATGGGTGCATCGCCGCTGGTCGAAGCCCTGTTCGACGACGCGGCCACCATCTACCGGCATGCCGCTGGGACCGATCCCGACCGGGCGCGCGACCTCGGCCGGATCCTGAGCATGCGAGCCGACGCTCGACACATGAACCCGTCACTCGCGGCCGAGACGGCGGGAGAAGCCGTGCGGATCTACCGCCGGCTCACGGGACCACTCACCGCTGACGACCAGCAGCACTTCGGGCTGGCAGCCCTGCGCGTCGCGAAGGACCAGCTCGCACGCGGCTACGGGCGGGATGCACTGGGTGCGGCGCGGGAGGCGGTCGAGCAGTTCACGGCCTGTACCCGTCGCTCGCCCGGCGACGCGGCGGGATGGTCGGCTCATAGCCTGGCGGTGCTGGCGTGCTGCCACGAAGCCGTTGGTGACCTGGATGCAGCGCGGGAAGCAATGGATGCCGCCGACCAGGAGCTCGCCCGGCACCCGGCGAGCCAGTCCGGGCGAGCCGACGCCGAGGAGCTGCTCAGTCGCCTACGACAGCGCCTCGGTTAACCGCCGGCAACGGCCGGGATGATCGAGACGGTCTCGCCCTCGGGGACCGGTGTGTCGAGGCCCGACAGGAAGCGAATGTCGTCGTCGGCCACGAAGACGTTGACGAAGCGGCGGAGATTGCCCTGCTCGTCGAGGAGGCGATCGGCGAAGCCGGGATGGGCGTCGTCGAGCTGGCTGAGGACCTCGCGCACGGTCGCACCGTCGAGCGCGACTTCGGACTGGCCGCTGCTCAGCGGGCGCAGCGTGGTCGGGATGCGAACGGAAACGCTCATGATGGGGATCGTCACCTCGGCGTTGCGACTGGCGGGGTACCTGTTTGGCGATCGTACCCAACCCCCAGGTAGGCGCCGACATTCCGCCGACACCCCGTCGTGGTTGCGCGCACGCCGTCGTCGGGCGCCGGGTGCGACCCGGCAACTCCACGCAGCACAAGGTCGGCATGTCGTTAGCAACCGGTTAGCGCGCCCCCCCGTACGGTCAGGTGTGTCCCGACTGCAGCTCGAGCTCCGAGACCTCGCGCGGCTCACCGTGGGTACGACCCTTGGTCGCCATGGCGAGTCGCTGCTCAGCCTCGACGTGCTCCGCGATCGGCATCGGAGCCCGCTGACGGCGTCGTGGGAGCGCGCGGTTCGCACCGGCATCGACGGCTGGACGACCGCGCTGCTGGCGGTGCCCCCAGCCGACCTGATGGCGGCTGTCCGGTGGTGCTGGGAGGTGCCGAACCAGCCGCCGAGCATCGCCGTCATCGACGGTGGCGGGTGCGATCGCCGGGGGTTGCGCACGCTGCTCCGCCGCTACCAGGAGGTGGCTCTCGACCCCTACTGGCCGTCCATCGTCGCCCACCTCGAGGCCGAACGCGCTCGGCGTGGCCAACTCATGGCGGCACAGGGTGTCGGTGAGCTGCTGGCGACGCTTCATCCGCGGATTCGCTGGCGGCCGCCGTTGCTCGAGGTCGACGCCGGGAGGGGTGGCCACGGCGTCGGTCGGCGCGCGCCTGTCCCCCTCGATGCCACCTCCGTCGCGCTGGTGCCGTCCGTGTTCTGCCTGGACCGACCCCGTGTCGTCATGGGCCGCGACGTCGAGCGCTCGCCGTGCCTGGTGATCTATCCCGCGCTGCGCGGCGTCGAGGAGGCGGTATCCCTGTGGGCACGTGAGGTGCCGTTGCAACGCCCGGCGCTCGCCTCGGCGCTCGGACGGACCCGCGCGTGCGCGCTGGAGGCGATCGCCAGCACCTGCAGCACCACCGAGTTGGCTCGCCGCATCGGAGTGTCGCCGGCGACGGCCAGCCACCACGCCGACGTGCTGCGCAAGGCTCGCCTCGTCGTCTCGCGCCGCGTCGGCAGTGCGACCAGTCACCGGCTCACGGCGCTCGGTGCGGCGCTGCTCGGCGTCGAAGGCCACGAGCGCCCCGTCCTGGTTCGAGCCGCAGCTGCTCGCAGCGACCCCGGGGCCTAGCGGGTTGTCTGGGGCGGGGGCTCGCGACGGAGCTCCGGGGCCAGCTGGGTGTCGGGGGCCACGCGAGCCTCGCCGGACAGGACCGCCGCGACCGCCAGGTAGTCCGCCACGGCGGCGACGTCGTGGACGCGCAGGATGGTGCCGGGCCCGGCCAGGTGCCCCACCGCGGCCAGCGTGCCTCCCAGGCGTTGTCGCGGCGACCGCTCGGTGATGGCTCCGATGAAGTCCTTGCGCGACAGCGCCAGCAGCACCGGCCGGCCGAGCTCGCGCACGTCGTCCAACCGGCGCAGCACCTCGACGGTCTGGTGTGGGGTCTTCGCGAAGTCCGGCCCCGGGTCGACGATCATCGTGCCACGGGCCATGCCGTGCCGTTCGGCCTCGTCCAGCTTGTCGGTGAGGAACCACACGACGTCGTCGGTGACGTCGTCGTAGAGCAACGGGTCGGTGAGCCGCTGCTTCGGCCGGCTGCGGTTGTGCATGATCACCAGGCCAGCGCCTGCGTCGGCGCACAGCGTCGCTACCTCGGGGTAGAGCAGGCCGCTGACGTCGTTGACGATGTCGGCGCCAGCCGCCAGGACCGCCTCGACCACGGGCGGCTTGTAGGTGTCGACCGAGATGACCACGTCGGGGCACGACACCCGGATCCCCTCGACCACCGGCACCACGCGGGCGATCTCGTCCCCGGCCGGAACCTCGGGCACACCGGTGATCCCCGACTGGCCGCCGACGTCCACGATGGTCGCGCCCTGCTCGACCACCTCGACCGCCCGCGCCACCCGGGCCGCGGTGTCCGGGTGCTCACCGCCGTCGGAGAACGAGTCGGGCGTGGCGTTGACGATCCCCATCAGCACCGGACGCGACAGGTCGACGGTCCGCCCCCGGACGACGAGCGCCTCGACGGACCTGGCAGGCTCGGTCACGGCCGTCGACCCTATCGGCGGTCGCCCGAGGTCAGAGCAGCGAACCGACGGGCCCGAACGGGTCGATCGGGGGACGCTCGACCACGGTGGATTCGGGGTAGTCCACCTCGCCCGGCCGCCAGTACGGACGCCACCGGGGCCGACCGGCCGACGGCATGGCCCGCCGCGAGAAGCCGTAGAGGACTTCTTGCGCCATCGGCGCGAGCGCAGCGCTGGTCCGCGGGCGGTTGCGCAGGGTGCCGAGGTCGACCTCGACCATGGCATCGAGACCCACCCGGTCGACGACGTCGAGCAGCATGCCGATCTCGACCGCGTAGCCGGTGAGGAACGGGATCGAGCGCAGCAGCTCGCGCCGGCCGGCAACCTGGCCGCTCAGCGGCTGGCGGAACCCGGCGAGATCGGGCCGCCACAGGTTGAGCAGGGGACGGGCCATCATCTCGGTCACCCGGCCGCCGTCGAACGGGTCGTCGGGGGCCGCGCCGTCGGGCGCGATCCGGTGGAACGCCCCCTTGACGAACGCGACCGGTGTCGCGTCCAGGCCGTCGATGCCCGAGCCGCTGTCCGCCGGCCCGTGGTGGTCCGGCATGGCGGGGGTCGCCGCGACGAGCGGACCGACAAGGCCGGTGATGATGCCGTCGAGGTCGCCGTCCAGGTCGGCGTCCATGAACGCCACCACCTCGGTCTCGACCAGGCTCAGGGCCCGCCACATCGTGTCGCCCTTGCCGAGCAGCGGACCGGACGCGGGGTACACCTCGGCCGCGGCGATCACCCGGGCACCCGCCGCCTCGGCCCGCGCCGCCGTGGCGTCGCGGGAGCCGCTGTCGGCGACCACCACCTCGTCGATCACGCCCTCGCCCCGCAGGTGCACGGCGGCCTCGACGGTGCGGGCGATGGTCTCGGCCTCGTCCAGCGCCGGGACCACCAGAGTCACCGACACGGAACGGTCGGTGAACGCGCCAAGGGGGAAGGCGTTGGCTGCGATCCGCCGTGGAACTGGCAGCACGCAGCGAGGCTACCGGCGCGTCGCGTCCTTCGAGGGGTCGTCGGTGTCGTCCGCGGCATCGTCGGCGGCGGTGGTCGCCTGGCTGTCCGTGTCCGACTCCAGCGGGTACGCGATGCGGTCCAGCGCCTCGGAGCGCTCGTCGACGTCCTCGACCGGTCCACCTGGTTGGGCATCCTCAGCGGCGAACGCCAACCGCTCGACCTCCAGCGGCTGCCCGAGGACGTAGGTGCGCCACAGGTGCCCGACGATGATCTTGAGCACCGCCGTGATCGGGACCGCCAGCAGCAGCCCGAGGAAGCCGCCGAGGGTTCCGCCTGCGAGCAGGGCCAGCATCACGGCGGCGGGATGCAGCTTCACCGCCCGCTTCATCACCACGGGACTGATGAAGTGGTTGTCGATCTGCTGGACCCCGGCCATGATCGCCACCACCCACAGCGCGGTGCGCAGGTCGCTGGTGGTGAGGGCCACGACGACGCCCGGGATCGCGCCGATCCACGGGCCGATCATCGGCACCATGTTGAACACGCCGGCGGTCATGCCGACGACCAGCCAGAAGTCGAGGCCGAGGATCGCCAGGCCGATCGAGGCCATCGTCCCCACGATGGCGGCCACTGCGAGCTGGCCACGGAAGTAGCCGCCGATGGCCTGGTTGAGGCGCTGGCCGACCAACAGCGCCTCGTCGCGGCGACGCTCCGGAATCATGCTCTCGACCACCCGCCGGATGTGCGGCAGGTCGATGAGCAGGTAGAAGGCGATGATCGGCCCGATCACGAAGATCAGGCCCACGTTGAACACCCGCAGGCCCACCTCGCGGAAGGTGTCGATGCGGTCGAACAGCTCCTCGCGGTCCTGTGCGGCCTCCTCGTCAGCACTGACCTCGCCGTCGCCGTTTACGTCGGTGGCAGGGTCGTTGCCGACGATCGCGTCCTCGAGCTCCTCCGAGGTGGGGATCTCGACCGGCCAGTCGTTCTCCCGGGACCGTTCAGCCTGGTCGTCGACCCACTCCTCGATGTCGCCGCGCAGCTCGGGCCACTCGTCGGCCAGCTGGTCCCACTGGGTGCTGACCTGGGGCGCGATCAGGAACCCGGCCAGCACCACCGTTCCGGCGACGGCGACATAGGTGATGCCCGTGCCGAGAACCCGGGGAACTCGTCGCCGCTGCAACCGGGTCACGATCGGGTTGAGCAGGAACACGATGGCCGCGGCCAGGATCAACGGGGGCCAGATCACCCGAACCACCCAGCCCACCAACGCCACCAGGGCCAACACGGCGGCCATCCCGGCCAGTGCCCACGCCACCTGCCCAGCGCGCCGGATCCGCTCGATGTGCCACCGCGAGTCTGCGGAACGGGGCGCCGCCGATGGTGGTCCGGTGTCGGCAGCCTGGCTCATCGGCGCATCGTATGCCCGGCCTACCGACGCCGATAGGTCGCCAACGCCTCGGTGACGACCTCGCTGATGCAGCCCAGCGCGTCGTCGCGCGCCCGCTCGGGACCGAACCGCTCGACGAGCGACACGGCCCGGAGGTCGCCTGCGCCCGGTGCCGCGGCGACGTCGAGCCCGGCGAGCACCTCACCGACGACCGCCAGGCACGGCACGCCGGCCGCCGCGGCCAGCTCGGCGACCCCGCCGACCACCTTGCCGTCGAAGGACTCGTCGTCGAGGAAGCCCTCCGCGGTGATCACCATGTCGGCCTCCTCGATGGCCTCGACCAGGCCATTCTCTTCGGCGACGGCCTCGAACCCGCCGATCAGCGTTCCGCCGACCGCAGCCAGGCCGCCTGCCAGCCCCCCGGCCGCGCCACTCCCCTCCAGGTCGCGGACGTCGACGCCGTGGTCGGCCAGGTAGACGTCGGCCAGCCGTTCCAGACGACGCTTCAGCAGCTGGACCTGGGCCGGGGACGCCCCCTTCTGGGGGGCGAAGACCTCGGCGGCGTCGACGAACAGCGTGCGGACGTCGCACAGCACCAGCAGCTCGACGGGCCGCAGGCGGTGGAGCGGATACATCGCCCGCTGCGCTCCGAGCCCGCCGTCGGTGGTCGCCGACCCACCCAGGCCCACGAGGATGCGCCGCGCGCCGAGCTCCAGCGCGGTGGCGATCAGCTCGCCGGTGCCGGCGCTCGATGCCGCGATGGGGTCGTTGGCGTCCGGACCGCCGACCAGGTCGAGGCCCGAGGCACGCGCCATCTCGATGACGGCGAGGCGGCTCTCCAGCCGCCACGCAGCCTCGACCGGCTCGCCCAGCGGCCCGGTGACCCGGGTGGTGCGGTTCGGCCCGCCGAAGACGTCGAGCATCCCCTCGCCACCGTCGGCCATGGGCTGCTCGACGCATTCCCACCCGGCCTTCGCCGCGACACCCCTCACGGCCGCGGCGACCTCGGCCGCGGTGGCAGTACCGCGCAGCTTGTCCGGAGCAGCGACCACCAGCACCAACTCATTGTGGCCTGCCACACGGCATTGACCCTCAAAGTCCCGCGGGGTCAGGGAATCGGTCTCGGGGTCCCCGCATTAGCCTCCGGGGCCGTGGGTCGTCCCGTGGTGATCGTGTCGAATCGAGGGCCGGTGTCGTTCACCGTGGACGACACGGGCGAGCTCGTGGCGCGCCGCGGCGCCGGCGGCCTGGTGTCCGGCATCGGACCGCTGGTCGCGGGGTCCGACGCCACGTGGATCGCCGCTGCGATCTCCGACGGCGATCGCCTCGCCGCCGCTCGGGGCACGCTCGACGCGGCCGGGTTCAAGGCCCGACTGCTGGCCATCGATCCCGAGACCTACCGCCAGGCTTACGACGTGGTCAGCAACGAGACCCTGTGGTTCGTGCACCATGGCCTCTACGACCTGCCTCGAGCGCCGGTCTTCGATTGCGAGTTCCGGCGCGCGTGGGACGCCTACCGGTCGATGAACGCCCGGTTCGCCAACGCGGTCATCGAGAACGCGCCCAAGGGCGCTGTCGTGCTGGTGCAGGACTACCACCTCGCCCTGATGGGCCGCGACCTGGCCGAGGACCGGCCGGACCTCGACGCCGTCCACTTCAGCCACACCCCGTTCGCACCCCCGGTCTGGCTGCGGGTGCTGCCCGGGCGGATGGCGGCCGAGCTGTTGAGCGGGATGTGCGCCTTCCGGGCGTGCGGCTTCCACACCCGGCGCTGGGCCGACGACTTCCGGGCCAGCTGCCGCGAGGTGCTGGCCCTAGACCCGCGCACCTTCGTGTCTCCGCTACAGGCTGATCCCGACGACGTCCAGCAGACGGCGGCCTCGCCGGAATGCGACGCGGTGCTGGCCGAGATCGACCGGCTCGTCGGCGATCGGCAGGTCATCGGCCGGGTCGACCGCATCGAGCTGTCCAAGAACATCGTCCGAGGGTTCCTGGCCTTCGACGACCTGCTCGA
The DNA here is from genome assembly GCA_050744325.1 of Acidimicrobiales bacterium. Taxonomy (GTDB): domain Bacteria; phylum Actinomycetota; class Acidimicrobiia; order Acidimicrobiales; family VFJN01; genus DASXTK01. Next base: position 22,071 of record JBOGHK010000031.1, on the reverse strand, counting down.
CCGCTATCCCGCATGGCGCGACCGGGTGGTTTTCGTCGCCTCGGTGTACCCGTCGCGTGAAGGCGTCTCCGACTACCACCGCTACCAGGCCGACCTCGAGGGCACCGTGACGCGGATCAACCGGCGGTGGGGCTCCGACGCCTGGACGCCGATCGTGTACGACACCCGCGACGACTTCCCCCGCTCGGTCGCGCTGCTACGGCGGGCCGACGTCCTGCTGGTCAACCCGTTGCGCGACGGGCTCAACCTCGTCGCCAAGGAGGGTGCGCTGGTGTCCGAACGCGACGCCGTGCTGTGCCTGTCCCCCGAGGCCGGCGTGTGGGACGAGCTGGGCGACGTGGCGCTCCCGGTGGCCCCGTTCGACATCGCGGCCACGGCCGACACGCTCGACAGAGCGCTGCGCATGCCGCCCGAAGCGCGCCGGGTCCACGCCCAGGCGCTGCGGGAACGGGCCCAGCGCCGCCGACCGGCGGACTGGCTCGCCGACCAGCTCGCCGCGGCCGGCTGACCGTCTGACCGGGCTCATCGCCCGGCCGCAGTGCGCGCTCGACACCTCGGGTGCCACAGATGCCCTGGTCGCCGAACCAGGTCAGGGTGGAGGGCGGAGGTCGTGGAGGAAGGCCAACACGTCCTCGGGACCGTCGAACACCAGGTCGGCGCGCTCGACCAGCTCGGCCGGCGCCTCGCTGCTGGCGACCGCCCCGCGAACGGTGACCCGACCGGCATCGGCGAGCCGGTCGAGCGCGTCGAACGCCGGCAGGTCACCCCGGTCGTCGCCGACGAAGCACACCACCGGGAGGTCGTCCACGAGCGAGCTCAGTGCAGTGCCCTTGTCGACGCGGATCGGCGGGTGCAGCTCGACCGACATCCGGGCTGGGCGCACCTGCAGGCCGGAACGACTGGCCTGCGCGGCTGCCCAGGCCGCCACGTCGTCGGCCAGCTCGGGGTTGGTGCGGTAGTGCAGGGTCATCGACAGACCCTTGGGCTCGACCAGCATCCCGGGCGGGCCCAACGACACCGAGCTGCGGGCGACGTCGTCGATGGCCTCGCGCCACGCACCCGCGTAGGGATGGTCGGTGCGGGTGCCGTTGCGCACGACCTCCAGGCCGTAGAGGCCGGACAGGGCGACACCCGGCGGCAACAGCGGCTGCAGGAACTCGACGGGGCGGCCCGAGAGCACCCCGACGACGCCGTACCAGGCCAGGAGTTCGGCCAACGCCTCGGGCACACCGTCCAGGGGACGCGCTGCTGCCGGGTCGTCGACGATCGGTGAGAGGGTGCCGTCGTAGTCGAACAACACCCCACACTCGGAGGCTCGGCTGATCAACGACGACAGCGCCCCAGTGGTGCTCACGTCGGCAACGGTAGCGCCGCGGCGAGAGCGCGCCTTGAGGCCAGACTCAGCCGGCGACGTCGGTGCCGAGGATCACGACGATCTGGGCGCCGGCGACATCGACCTGCGGCGGTTCGGTGAGCGCGGCAACCGACGTGGCGGCCGCACCGACCGCCTGGGCGACCAGCGGAGCGTCCTGCTCGTAGCCCGCGGCGTGCAGCACGACCGTGGTGGCGGGGTCGGTGCCCTCGGGGGCGTTGCCGGCCTCTGCCATCTGATAGCCCGCCTGGGCGAGCGCATCGGTGGTCGCGCCGGCCGCGCCGGCGACACCGGAGGCGTTCAGCACCCGCACGGTGATCTCGCCGGGCTGCCGGGGCGCCACAGTGGTCGCGGTGGTTTCGGTGCCCGCTCCGTCGTCGCCGCCCGTCGCTCCGGCCGCCGCCGAGTCGTCGGCGCCGTCGGCCGCGACCGAACCGCCGTCCTCCCACCCGTTGCGGAGCAGGAAGATCCCGACGATGACGGCCGTCGCGATCAGTGCGATACCCCGGGCGGGGTTCGCGCGCGCCTGGCTGCGCTCAGGAACCATGGCGACAAGGCTGGCGTGACCCGCCACGCGATGCAAGCATCCTCCTGCCCGACCCCACCCCCGCCCGCACGTGGCGTCCGCCTTCGGCGGACACGATCATGTTTCAACGCCGGAGTAGCTCAGTTGGCAGAGCAGGCGCCTTGTAAGCGTCAGGCCAGGGGTTCGAATCCCCTCTCCGGCTCCATCCCAGGTCAGGGCGCATTTCTCGGAATCGCGCCCCTGTGGTTCGCACTGGCTCACCCTTCACCTGTCGACCGAAGTAGTAGCTAGCCGTGCTCGGGATGGTTGTCAGCCACTGGAACAGGTTGGTCCCAGTGGGGTGCCGGTGCGGCGATCGAGGCCGTCGAGGCCGTCAACGGTGACGGGCGATCTCGAAGCACGCCAGAGCCGCGGCCGCCGACACGTTGAGCGATGCCAGCCGGCCCCACAGGGGGATCGCGACCACCTCGTCGCAGCGCTCGCGCACCAGCCGCGACAGCCCTCGTCCCTCGGCGCCGAGCACCAGGCAGACCGGGCCGTCACTCGGCGGCAGGTCGTAGATCGACCGGTCGGCGGCACCGTCGAGACCCACCACCAGCACGTCGGCCTTCCGCATCCGGGCCAGCGCGGCGGGCAGTCCGCCGGCAACGGCGACAGGCAGGTGCTCGATGGCCCCGGCAGCCGCCTTGGTCGCCGCGGGGGTCACATGCACCGCCCGATGGCGCGGCAGGACCACCCCGGTCGCGCCGGCGCACTCGGCCGACCGGAGGACTGCCCCCAGGTTGCCGGGGTCGGTCACACCGTCGAGCGCCACCAGGAACGGTGCCGCCCGGCGGGCGGTACGGGACGATGCCGTCCCGCCGATGAGGTCGTCGAGGTCGGCCTCGGGGAGCGGCGCCGCCAACGCGAGGACGCCCTGGGGTGCCTCGCAGCGGGCCTGGGCCGAGAAACGGCCCCGACCGACGTCACGCACCGGGACGCGTGCCGACTCGGCCAGCTCGCGGATGTCGTCCAGGACCGGCGCATGCTCGGCGTCGTAAGCGATCCAGATCTCGTTCGCCTTGCGGCGCCCGGCGAGCAGAAGCTCGCGCACGGCCTGCCGGCCCTCGACCTGGTCTCCACCCAACGAGCGCCGGGCCGCCCGACCCGCCGACCGGCCCAACTGGCCACGCTGGCCGGACGGGATCGACTGTGGCTTGCGAGCCCCGGGCTCGAGCCGGGTCGGCGGCGGGCCCGGTCGTCCACCCCGCTCGCTGCGCCCGCTGCGGCCACTGCCAGCGTCTCGTGGCTGGCGAGTCTGGCCGGACCGGGCGGAGGGCCTGGATCGGCGGGACTGACCACCACCGCCGCGGTCACGACCCCCACCCCCACGTCCGCCACCCCGGCCGCCTGAGCCACGTGCCGGGCTCACGACCGCCGCACCTCGTCGCTGGCGACCAGCGCGACCGCGAAGCACGCGACGCCCTCGTTGCGCCCGAGCGCACCGAGCCCCTCGGCCCGCTTCCCCTTCACGGTCACCGGTGCGCCGACCGCCTCGGACAGGCAGGCTTCGATGTCCGGGCGGCGGGGCGCGAGCCGGGGCGTCTCGAGCACCACCGTGCAGTCGACGTTCTGGGGGCGCCAACCAGCCTTGCGGAGGTCGACCACCGAGCGGCGCAGCAGGTCGATCGAATCGGCACCGGACCACGCGGGCTCGCTGTCCGGGAAGTGCTGGCCGATGTCGCCGAGGCCCGCGGCGCCGAGCAGCGCGTCGGCCACTGCGTGAGCGATGACATCGCCGTCGCTGTGCCCCGCGAGCGCCCGTTCCCCCTCGAAGCGGACGCCGCCGAGCAACAGCGGCCGGTCCGGGTCGTCGGAGAAGGGATGGACGTCGAAGCCCTGCCCGATCCGCAACCCCGACCCGCTCATCGACCACCTCGACTCGGCCGCGGACAGAGGCCGTCCGTCGGATGAGCCAGGGACGGGACGTGACGGGACGTTCATCGGGCCTCGGCCTGGCGATCGCGGCGGCGGAGCGCCGGCGAGTGCTCGGCCAGGACACCAGGGAGCAGGGCCTCGGCCACGAGCAGGTCGGTCGGGTAGGTGATCTTCAGGTTGGTCGCCGCGCCCGGGACGAGTGCCACGACGCCGCCGCCTGCCTCGACCAGCGAGGCGTCGTCGGTCGCCTGGTTGCCGCCGGCGTGCGCGGCCCGCAGGTCGGTGGCTCGAAAGGCCTGCGGCGTCTGCACCGCGACGAGGTCGCCGCGGTCGACCACCCCGCCACCGCGCGACCGCACGGTGTCGGTCACCGGGACAGCCGGCACCGCAGCTGCCGCACCGTCACGCACGGTGGCGATCACGCTGGCGAAGAGATCGCTGGTCGCCAGGGGGCGGGCACCGTCGTGCACCACCACGATCTCGGCGTCGAGCGGCACTGCGTCGAGCCCCGCCCGCACCGAGCCTGAGCGGCTGGCATGTCCCGGCACCACCTGGTCGGCCCCAGGCTCGGCGTCGTCGGCCTGCTCGCCGGGCACGACGAGGACCACGCCGTCGGACGCCAGGCGAGAGGCGCGCAGCGCCCAGTCGAGGACCCGGCGATCGCCCAGAGGCTGATACTGCTTCGGTCGCCCGAAGCGGCTGCCGCTGCCAGCCGCGACCACGATCGTCCACACCGATCCCATGAGGTCGTGAACCTACCGTCTGAGGGAACTTCCCACGCGCCTCCGGTGGACTGGTTCGCGTGGTGCGCCCGGCGAGGCTCGCTGGTCGTTAACGTTTCGGGCTGTGGTGAACCCCGCTGATCTCCTCGCGCGCGTCGACCTGTTCGCCGAGTTGCAGCCCGCCGAGTTGACCCGGCTCGCCGATGCGTCCAGCAACGAGGAGCTACGCCGCGGCGACATCGTCTTCCGCGAGGGCGACGTGCCCGACCGGCTCTACGTCGTGCTCGAAGGCCGGATCGCGATCGCGAAGCGGTCGGCTGACGGGCGCGAGGCGGTCGTCGCCCTGATGGAGACCGGTGACCTGTTCGGCGACATGGGGTTGTTCCAGCCCTACGGCCGCTCCGCCGAGGCCCGGGCGCTCGAGCCGTCGACGGTGCTGGCCGTCGGCTTCGGCCCGGTGCGCAGGATCTACGAGGACCGTCCGGAGCTGCTGTGGGGCGTGGTGGCCCTGCTCGCGGACCGCGTCCGCACCATGGACGACGTGCTGGCCGACTCGGTGTTCCTCGACGTCACCGGCCGGACGGCCAAGCGCCTGCTCGAGATCGCGGCGGAACACGACGAGTTCGTGCTACCGATCACCCAGGAGGAGCTCGCGGCGATGGTGGGGGCGTCACGCGAGCGGGTCAACAAGGCGATCGCCAGCTTCGTCCGCCTCGGATGGATCGAACAGGCCGACCGTCGCTACCGCATCACCAACCGCGAACAGCTCGAACGCCGCGCCCGCTGACCCTCAGGAGTAGCGGTCGAGGATGCTGGACTCAGCCAGGCGCGACAGGCCCTCCTTGATGGCCCTCGCCCGGGACTCGCCGACACCGGGGATGTCGGACAGCTCCTCGACGGTGGCCCGCAGGATCTTCTGCAGCGTGCCGAAGCGCCCGACTATGTTGCCGACCACCGACTCGGGCAGCCGTGGCAGCCGCGACAGCAAGCGGTAGCCACGGGGCTCGACGTGGGCGTCGAGGTCGGAGACGCTGCCCGGCAGGTGCAGCGCCGAGCTGACCGCCTTCAGGTCGAGCAGTTCCTCGGTGCCGAGGGCATCGAGGGCCTCCATCGCCTGGTCGAGGTGCCAGCCCGACTCCTCGTGGACGTAGTCGAGCACCACCTGGCGCCGGTCGTCCTCGACCCGGCCCAGCAGCTCGTCCAGCTGAAGCGACACCAGCCGGCCGTCGACGCCGAGCTCGACGATCGCGCCGCTGAGCTCGTCGGCGATGCGACCGACCATCTCGGTGCGCTGCAGGACGTTGACCACGTCGCGCACGGTCACCAGGTCTTCGACTTCGAGCGCCGACAGCGAGCTGGTGACGGCGTCGAGCCGAGTGCGGTATCGCTCCAGCGTCTGCAACCCCTGGTTGGCCCGGGTCAGCAGCCGCGGGATCGACTCGAGGGGGTGCTTACGGTCGCTGACGTAGACCGCGATGATCGCCATGTCCTCCGAGACCGAGATCACGGGCACGTCGATCGACCGCGCGACCCGCTCGGCGGTGCGGTGGCGTGTGCCGGTCTCGGACGTCGGGACGTTGGGGTTGGGCACCAGATGCACGTTCGCCCGGGCGATGCGACCGGCGTCGCTCGCGAGGATGATCGCGCCGTCCATCTTGGCGAGCTCACTGAGTCTCTGAGGGCTGAACGCCGCGTCGAGCAGGAACCCGCCCGAGCAGATGTTCAGCACCTCGGGGCCGTCGCCCACGACGATCAATGCCCCCTTGTTGGCCTGCAGGATGCGGTCGAGGCCCTCTCGCAGTGCGGTCCCAGGAGCTACGGCGGCCAGCGCGGCCAACATCTCTGGACTGCGCCGGTATGCCACGCGGGCAAGCGTACTGCGACCGTCATGCCGCCCTGCATGTGCCCTGGCCAGCCACATGGGTACTCAGCGCGGCGTCGAGAGCGGCGCGTAGGGACCGCACCCGGACGGTTCGCAAGCCGTCCGGCGGCTCGGGGGCCGAACGAGGCACCAGAGCGGTCGCGAAACCCAGCCGTGCTGCCTCGCTCAAGCGCCGGTCGGTGCGGTGGACCTGTCGCAGCTCTCCCCCGAGGCCGACCTCGCCGCAGGCCACCAGGCCAGGAGCGACCGGGCACTCGCCCAGTGACGAGGCGACCGCGAGCGCGACCGCCACGTCGGCACCGGGCTCGCGCACCCGCACCCCGCCGGCAACGGCGACATGCACCTCGGCCCGGCTCAACGGCAGCCCGATGCGTCGCTCGAGGACGGCCAGGACCTGCGACAACCGCCCGCTGTCGACTCCCTGGGCGGTTCGGCGCGGGAAGGTGGCCTGGGTCGGCACGACCAGCGCCTGCACCTCGACCAGCAGTGGCCGGTCGCCGTCGAGCACGGGTGCCACCACGGTGCCCGGGATGCCCGGCTGGCGGTCGGCCAGGAACAGGGCGCTGGGATCGGGGACCCCGGTGAGCCCGCTGTCGCCCATCTCGAACAGGCCCAGCTCGTGGGTGCCACCGAAGCGATGCTTGACCGCCCGCAGGAGGCGCAGCGCATGGTGCCGCTCGCCCTCGAAGCTGAGGACGGTGTCGACCACGTGCTCGAGCACCTTCGGGCCCGCCAGCCCGCCCTCCTTGGTGACATGCCCCACGACCACGACCGTGAGCCCGCGTCGCTTGGCCGCGGCCACCAGTGCCTGGGCACAACCCCTGACCTGGGCCAGCGAGCCGGCGGTCGAGCCCAGGGTCGGGTCGACCAGCGCCTGGATCGAGTCGACGACCAGCAGCTTGGGCCGCACGTCGTCGAGCAGGCGCAGCACGTTGGGCAGCGAGGTCTCGGCCGCGAGCCACAGGCCAGGGTCGAGTGCCCCCAAGCGCCCGGCACGCGCTGCGACCTGCGGCGCCGACTCCTCGGCAGTGACATACAGCGTGCGGTGATCGGCGGAGGCCATCGCCGCGCCGACCTGGAGGAGCAGCGTCGACTTCCCGATGCCGGGCTCGCCGCCGAGCAGCGCCACCGCCCCGGGGACCAGCCCGCCACCGAGCACCCGGTCGACCTCGGTGACCGTCGTGGAGACCGGCTCGACCCGGTTGGCGACGGCCTCGGCGATCGGGACCGCCGGCGACGGCGGTGGTGCGAGGCCCTTCGCCGTGGCGCGGGTCGCCGCGACCTCCTCGGCGACGAGGGTGCCTGAGGCGTCGCACGCCCCGCACCACCCGGTCCACTTCGGTGCCTCGGTACCACACGCGGTGCATCGGTAGACGGTCTTGGTTCGGCTCACACCAGAGACCCTACGGACGGCCTGTGACAGTCTCGACAGCCCCCGGGCCACCCCGTTCCGATCAGGAGCGGGAGGAGCGGAGCGCCCGGAAGCCGAGAACACCCACCAACCCGCCGAGGCAGGCCACCGCCGCGGCGGTGAGCAACAGGACGGGCCAGTTGTACCGGGTGGAGCTGGTGTCGATGGTCGTCGCCTCGCTGCCGAGGGCGGGTGACCATGACCCACCGCCCCCAGGTAGGAGCACGGTCAGGTCGAAGGTCACCAACTCGCTCGCCGGCCGACCGAACCGCTCCTCGATGGCCGCGGCGTCCTCGCCGAGCGGCTCGCCGTCCAGCGCCGAGGCCAGGCCGGCGTCGCCGAAGGCCTCGAGCCCGCCGCTGAGGTCGGCGCTACCGGCGACTCGGAACTCGGTGCGCCCGAACGAGCGCCGCCGCTCGACCTGCCAATCGCGCAGCGGACCATCGGGACCGGTCAGCTCGGACAGCACCGCGACGGCCTCCGCCGGCGTGCCGAACGGCTTCGTGGCACGCACCCAGGTGAACCCGTCGTCGTCGGTGCCGGGGCGCTCCACCGTCCAGCCGGTGGCCTCCAGGTCGTCGACACGGACCATCGTGGTCAGGTCGGCGGCGTCGCCGATCCCGTTGGCGTCAAGGTCGGGTAGCTCGGCCAGAGCCTCCTGGTCGAGGCCCACCGAGACCTCGACGGTGCCCGACCCGTCCTCGGCGACGTCGACGGTCACCTCGGCCCGCACCTGGCACCCCGACAGGATGACCGCGGTCATCAACCCGAGGACGAAACGACGCACCGGCGCACGTTAGTGGCCACCACGAAGTCACCGAACGTCAGCTACATCTCTCCCGCGGGGTGGGGACCAACAGCCCACGAGGCGGCCGCGCGGGTGGCGTCGAAGTCGCCGGCCGCTGCCGGAGCGTCAGCGGAGGCGGCGGTAGGCCGACGAGCTTCGGCGACAGGACCTGGGCCGTCGCCGAAGCTCGGCAAGGGTGGGGGTCGCCGGGGTCCTGTCGCTAGCTCTCGGTGGGGACCGTGCCGCCGGCCTCGGCCAGCTCCATCGAAGGTGGGGTGAACCCTTCGACCGCACGGAACACGACAGTGTCCTCGCCCGTCTCGGGATCGGCCTCGATGTCGACGACGATGATCTCGCCGGCCCGGAACTCCTTGAGCAGCATGCGCTCGGACACCGGGTCTTCGACCTGGCGCTGGATGGCCCGGCGCAGCGGTCGAGCACCGAGCTGCGGGTCGTAGCCCATGTCGGCCAGGAAGTACTTGGCCTGCTGGGTGAGCTCCAAGCCCAGGCCCTGACCCTCGAGCTGCTTCTGCACCCGGGTGATCATCAGGTCGACGATCTCGGTGACCTCTTCCTTGGTCAGCTCGTGGAAGACGATGACCTCGTCGATGCGGTTGAGGAACTCAGGCCGGAAGTGCGTCTTGAGCGCGTCCGTGACCTTCTCACGCATGCGGTCGTAGGTGACCGCCTCGTCGGCCCGGGCGAAGCCCACGTTGGCCTTGCGCAGGTCCTGCGTGCCGAGGTTGGAGGTCATGATCAGCACGGTGTTGCGGAAGTCGACCGAGCGACCCTGGGCGTCGGTCAGGCGACCCTCTTCGAGGATCTGCAGCAGCGTGTTGAACACGTCGGGGTGGGCCTTTTCGATCTCGTCGAACAGCACCACGCTGAACGGCTTGCGCCGCACTGCCTCGGTGAGCTGGCCGCCCTCCTCGTAGCCCACGTAGCCCGGGGGCGAGCCGACCAGCCGGCTGACCGTGTGCTTCTCCATGTACTCGGACATGTCGAGCTGGATCAGCGCCGACTCGTCGCCGAACAGGAACTCGGCCAGCGTCTTGGCCAGCTCGGTCTTCCCCACGCCGGACGGGCCGAGGAAGATGTAGGAGCCGGTGGGACGCTTGGGGTCCTTGAGGCCGGCCCGGGTGCGCCGGACGGCCTGGCTGACCGCCTTGATGGCGTCCTGCTGGCCGACGACCCGCTTGTGCAGCTCGTCTTCCATGCGGAGGAGCTTCTGGGTCTCCTCCTCGGTCAGCTTGTAGACCGGGATGCCGGTCCAGACCGAGAGCACCTCGGCGATGGCCTCCTCGTCGACCTCGTCGAACAGGTCGACCCCGGAGTCCTTGATCTCCTGCTCCTTGGTCTCCTTGCGGGCCAGCAGCTCCTTCTCCTTGTCGCGGAGCTGCCCCGCGGCCTCGAAGTCCTGCTGCTCGACGGCCTTCTTCTTGGCCTCGACCACCTCGGCCAGCTCGTTCTCGAGGTCCTTGTAGTCGCCCGGGGTCTGCATGCGCTTGATGCGCAGCCGCGAACCGGCCTCGTCGATCAGGTCGATGGCCTTGTCGGGCAGGAACCGGTCGGAGATGTAGCGGTCGGCCAGGTTGGCCGACGCAACCAGGGCCTGGTCGGTGATCGTGACCCGGTGGTGAGCCTCGTAGCGGTCGCGCAGGCCCTTGAGGATCTCGATGGTGTGGCTGACCGTCGGCTCATCGACGGTGATCCGCTGGAACCGGCGTTCGAGCGCCGCGTCCTTCTCGAGGTGCTTGCGGTACTCGTCGAGGGTCGTGGCCCCGATGGTCTGCAGCTCGCCCCGGGCCAGCATCGGCTTGAGGATCGACGCGGCGTCGATCGCGCCCTCGGCGGCACCGGCACCGACCAGCGTGTGGATCTCGTCGATGAACAGGATGATGTCGCCGCGGGTGCGGATCTCCTTGAGGACCTTCTTGAGGCGCTCCTCGAAGTCACCGCGATAGCGGCTGCCGGCGACCAGCGCGCCCAGGTCGAGGGTGTAGAGCTGCTTGCCCTTGAGGGTCTCGGGCACGTCGTTGGCCACGATCCCCTGGGCCAGGCCCTCGACGATCGCGGTCTTGCCGACGCCCGGCTCGCCCACCAGCACCGGGTTGTTCTTGGTGCGGCGGGACAGCACCTGCATCACCCGCTCCATCTCGCGGGTGCGGCCGATGACCGGGTCGAGCTTCTTCTCGCGGGCCAGCTGGGTGAGGTTGCGGCCGAACTGGTCGAGCACCAGCGAGCCGGTCGGCTGGGCCTCGCCACTGCCCCCGCCCGTCGTGGACTTCTCGGGACCGGAGCTTCCGGACCCCTGGTACCCCGAAAGGAGCTGGATGACCTGCTGGCGCACCCTGGACAGATCGGCCCCCAGCTTGACCAGGACCTGGGCCGCGACACCCTCGCCCTCGCGGATCAACCCGAGGAGGATGTGCTCGGTGCCGATGTAGTTGTGACCGAGTTGGAGGGCCTCGCGCAGCGACAGCTCGAGAACCTTCTTGGCGCGCGGCGTGAACGGAATGTGGCCGGAGGGGGAGGACCCACCCTGACCGATGATCTCCTCAACCTGGTTGCGCACCGCCTCGAGGCTGATGCCCAGGGACTCCAGCGCCTTGGCCGCGACACCTTCCCCCTCGTGGATCAGGCCAAGGAGGATGTGCTCGGTGCCGATGTAGTTGTGGTTGAGGAGCCGGGCTTCTTCTTGGGCCAGTACGACCACCCGTCGAGCCCGGTCGGTAAACCGTTCGAACAAGACCTGCCTCCCACCCAGTCGGGGGATCCGTAGCGGCAGTGTACTCCGGCTCCGGAACCGTCCACCCTCGAAGTCCGGCCCGTCGCGCTCCGTCACCAAAACCCAGCATCAGTGCGTGTCGCTATGCCGCGTCGGTCGAGCCGTCCCCCTCCTCCAAGAGCTGCTCAAGGCGGGCGCGGAGGGCATCGAGGTCGACCCCTTCGGCCTCGAGCGCCCGGACCACTCCGCTGCCGGACAGGGTCAGCAACCACAGCAACACGTGCTCGCTGCCAGGCTCTTCGTGTCCCCGCCGCGCCGCCTCGCCGCTGACGCCCTGGGCCACCCCCATCTCGAAGACCGACGGGCGGCCCGAGGGGGCCGGCTGAGCCTCCAGTGGAACCCCACCGCCCGACAACGCCTCGTTCACCTTGCGGCGGACCCGGTTGATGTCGACCCCGTTGGTGGCGAGGACCTGCCCGGCGACCCCTTCCCCCTCGCGCAGCAGGCCGAGCAGGAGATGCTCGGTGCCGATGTAGTTGTGGCCAAGCTCGAGGGCCTCGCGCAACGACAGCTCGAGGACCTTCTTGGCCCGGGGCGTGAACGGGATGTGGCCGGAAGGCGTCGACTCGCCCCGGCCGATGGTCTCCTCGACCTGGCGCCGCAGGCCGCCCAAAGCCAGCCTCTCGGACTCGAGCACCTTGGCGGCGATGCCCTCGCCCTCGTGGAGCAGCCCGAGCAGGACATGCTCGGTGCCGACGTAGTTGTGGTTGAGCAGGCGGGCGTCCTCTTGGGCCAGCACCACGACGCGACGAGCCCGGTCGGTGAAGCGCTCGAACATCCCGCCACCCCCCTTCCCGCCCGGCGCATCTGCGGTCCGCGGCGGTCCTCAGGGTATCCGGCCAGGTCACGGGTTTTCGGGCCGAGGACGAGTCACCTACGGTGGCCCGGTGGCTCCCCCGAACCCGCTGCTCGACCTCCCGGGTATGGCCCAGCTCCGGGAACGGATCACGGAGCGGTTGCTCGCTGCCGTCGAGACCTCCGACCCGCAGCTGACGGCGATGACATCGCACCTGGTCATGGCCGGGGGCAAGCGGCTCCGGCCGATCATCTGCGTCGTGACCTGGCTGGCTTGCCAGGGTCGCGACGACGGGGCCGCCGCCGCGCTCGACCGGGTGAGCGACGAGGCGGTGTCCGGCGGCGTCGCCGTCGAGATGGTGCACGTGGGGTCGCTGCACCACGACGACGTGATCGACGAGGCGATCACCCGTCACAACGTCGAGAGCGTCAACGCCCGCTGGGGCAACCTCCGGGCGATCATCTCCGGCGACTTCCTGCTGGCCCGAGCGTCCGAGCTCGCCGCCGGCCTTGGCACCGACGTGGCGCGCCTGCTCGCCCGGACCATCGCCGACCTGTGCGAGGGCGAGGTGCGCGAACTGCACTTCGCCTACCAGGTCACCCGCACCGAGCCCGACTACTACGCGGCGATCAAGGGCAAGACCGGGGCGCTCTATGCCGCGGCGTGCCGCATCGGCGGCATGGTCGCCCGCGCGCCAGCCGACCAGGTGGAGGCGCTGGCCACCTTCGGGCAGCTCTACGGCATGGCGTTCCAGGTGGTCGACGACGTGCTCGACGTCGTGTCCACCGACGTCGAACTGGGCAAGCCCGTCGGCCACGACATTGCCGAGGGCGTCTACACGTTGCCGGTGCTGCGGGCGCTGGGGTCGCCCGACGTCGGCGCCGAGCTGCGCTCGTTGCTCGGGGGGCCGCTCGACGCCGACACCCGCGCGCGGGCGCTGCATCTGGTCCGCCGAAGCGACGGCGTCGCCCAGGCGGTGGCGGTCGCGGAGGGCTTCGCCGACGAGGCGGTCGCCGTCCTCGATGCGGTTCCGCCGGGTCCCGCCGTCGACGCCTTGGCCGGTGCCGTGCGCCACCTGGTCGCGGGAGTGGCGCCGGCGGGGGCCCCGAGCGTCTCGGCGTAACCCCCACCTCGCGACGTGACTGGGGCTCGGGAGCGGCCTCGGCCTAGCGCGCCGGGTCGCCGGTGGGGAGCGACCGGGGGAGATGGCCGGCGGCGAGGATCCCCGCGACGGCGACGACCAAAGCGGTGGCGAAGGCCAAGGTCAGAGAGGAGCCGACGTCCCAGCCTTGTCCCTCGCCCAGGGCGACGAACACCCCGCCGACACCTGTCCCCAGCGACACGCCCAGGACGTCGGTGAGCTGCAGCGACGCGGTCGCCTGGCCTTCGCGGCCCGGCTCGGCCAAGCCCAGCGCGGTCACCGACAGCGGCCCGTAGGCCAGCCCCATGCCCAGCCCCCCGAACGCCCAGGCCAGGAGCACCGTCCAGGTCGGCACCGAGGTGAGGACCACCAGCATCCCGGCGACTCCGAGGGCGACGCACAAGAAGCCCCGCTGCACCAGCCAGCGCGGCCCGCGTTCGGCGATGACCTTCTGCTGGATCCACGAACCGGCGGTCCAGGTCAAGGTGGCGGCGGTCAGGGCGGCGCCCGCCATCCGGGTGGAGGAGCCGCGGGCCTCGGTCAGGGTCAGCGAGACGTAGGCATCCGCGCCGAAGAACGCGAAGGTCAGGATGCCGCGCACGGCCACGGCCGCCGGAAGTCCCGCCGCCAGCCGCACCGTGCCTGTGGGCACCAGGCGAAGGAAGGCCAGCGCGGCCGGCACCAGGCCGACCACGACCAAGGCCGCGGCGACCGGCAGCGACGACGCGCCCAGGCCCGCTAGCACCAGAGCGGCCCCCACCACCAGGACGATGGCGTTCACCAGTCGCTTCGATGACGGCCGTTCGGCACGAGGCCTGCCGGCCACGGCCGAGCGCACGGGGCTGTCGCTGAGCGCTGGCAGCGTCATCAGCGCCGCCAGCAGCACCAGCGGCAGGAGCAGGCCGAACACCGCCCGCCACGAGGCGACGTCGGCCAGCGTGCTGGCCGCGGCCGGCCCGACGAGGCCGGGGATCACCCAGGCGCTGGAGAAGATGGCGAAGACTCGGGGACGCAGGTTGACCGGGTAGACCCGCCCGATGCTGACGTACGCGACCGCGGGGATCACCCCGGCACCGAAGCCCTGCGCCACCCTCCCGGCCACCAGCATGCCCATCGACTGGGCCGACGCGCCGACCACCAGTCCGATCGAGAAGCAGACCAGGCCGGCGACGAACGGCAGGCGGGTACCCCGCTGGTCGGCGAGCAGCCCGGCCACCACGATCCCGAGGAGGGCACCGAGGAAGAACCCGGAGAAGACCCAGCCGTAGAGACCCAAGCCGCCCAGCTCGTCGGCGACCACGGGCATCACGGTCGAGATCGCCAGCGACTCGAACGCCACCAGCGTGACCGTCAGCACCAACCCCGCCGTGAGCCGCCGCCTGCCCGGCGCCCACACCCCGTCAGCCGAACGCCGAGCCAGATCGGCGGGGGTCGCTTCGAGCACGCGGCAGGCTACCGGCGGACGTCGGAGATCTTCGGTTGGCGGCCGACCCGAGACCTTCACGAGAACCAGGACTGGGCCACACTGGGGGTGTGGTGGCGGCGCGGGAGGACGCACTGGTCCGAGGCTTGCTGAGCGGTGTCGCGACCTTCCGCTGGCTGGCCTGGGCCTGGATGGTGATCATCCTCGCCATCAGCCGTGCCGAGCTCGAGCTCCCCACGGGGCGGGCCTGGCTCGCCTACACGCTGGCCGGCGCGGCTCTCGCCGTGACCGTTGGGGTCACGCTGCTGTTGCGCCGTGAACCCGGCCGTCTCGTGACCCTGCCGGTGCTCGCCGCAGAGCTCGCGGTCGCCTTCGCTCTGGGCGTTGGCGACCAGCTGGCCTACAACGACATCGACCACGCGCAGTCCCTGGCGTCGACCTGGCCGCTGGCCGGCATCTTCACGGCGGGGATCGCGTTCGGTGGGCCGGGCGGGCTGCTCGCGGGCGCCGCGGTCGGCGCCGGCCACCTGGTCGGCGAGCAGTTCGACCCCGCCTTCACCTGGGGCCAGCGCATCCAGTGGGTGCCGGCCGTGTCGACCCTGGTTCTCTACGGACTGGCCGGCGGTGCCGCGGGGTTCGCGATGCGCAAGCTGCGGGAAGCCGAGCGCCGGATCTCGCTCGCCCAGGCACGGGAGGAGATCGCCCGGACGCTCCACGACGGCGTCCTCCAGACGCTGGCGTTGGTCCAGCGCCGGACCAACGACCCCGACGTCGCCCGGCTGGCGCACGAGCAGGAGCGCGAGCTGCGCGAGTTCCTGTTCGGCTCGCCGACCACGGTGAGCGGAGGCGGCGAGGTGGGCTCACGGCTCCGGGCCGCGGCCGCCCGTTACGAGGACAACTACGGCGGCAACGCCCGGGTGGTCCTCGCCCCGGACCTGCCGGTGCTAGCGCCGGCCGTCGCCGACGCGCTGGTCGGCGCGGTCAGCGAGGCGCTGACCAACGCGGCCAAGCACGGCAGCGCCGAGGTCATCACGGTGTTCGCCGAGCCCGCCAACGAGATGCTGTTCTGTTCGGTGCGCGACGACGGCGCCGGATTCGACCACGACCAGGTGCAGGAGGGCGTCGGCTTGACCTCGTCGATCCGGGGGCGCATCGCCGAGGTCGGCGGCCGCGTCGAGCTCGACGGTGGCGCCGGGCGAGGGGCCGAGGTGCGCTGCTGGGTCCCGGTGCGACGCCACACCTAGGTTGTGGAGATGGGCACGGCGGACGACCTGAGGGCAGTGCGGGTCGTGGTCGTCGACGACCACCCGGTCTGGCGTACGGGCCTGCGAGCCGACCTGGGCTCGAACTTCCACGTCGTCGGCGAGGCCGGCGACGCCGACGAGGCCATCACCGTCATCCGGTCGGCCCGCCCCGACCTCGTGGTCTGTGACCTGAACATGCCGGGTGGCGGGGGTCTCAAGGTGGCGCGGACCTGTGGCGAGGCGACGCGGATCGTGATGTTGACGGTCAGCGAACAGGAGCGAGACCTGCTCGACGCAGTCGCGGCCGGCGCGATCGGCTACCTGGTCAAGACCACGCCGTCGGAGGAGCTGCGCCACAACCTGTGGCGAGCGGCCCACGGCGAGCCGGTGTTCTCGCCGACGTTGGCGTCGTTGGTGCTCGGCGAGTTCCGCCGCATCGCCAAGGCCGCCGGGCCGATCCAGCCGCTGTCCGAGCGCGAGCGCGAGGTGCTGCAGTACGTCGCCCGCGGCCACACCTACCGCGAGATCGGCGAGCAGCTGTACATCGCCGAGAAGACCGTCGAGAACCACGTGCGCAACATCCTCGGCAAGCTCCACCTCAACCGGAAGCAGGAGCTGATCCGCTACGCGCTCGAGCACGGCATCGAGTAGCGGACCCCCCGCCCAGGGCAGCCCAGGGCGGCGGCCGAGCACCCGTAGGGGCTAGCCCGGATGTCCCCGGCAGCCTGGGCGGTCCACGCTCGGCTCATGGCCGAGAGCCTCCGTCAGGGAATACCGCCGTTCCCGCCGCCAGCGCCTGTCGAGCCGTCCTCCGCCGCGCCCGTCGGGGCGCGCTGGGTCGCCGCCCTGGGGGCGTTCCTGCTCGTCGCGGCCGCTGCCACGTTCGTCGCCGTCCGCTGGGACGACATCCCCCAGGCCGCGAAGTTGGGAGCGCTGATCGCTGTGACCTGCGCGTGCATCGCCGCGCATCGGCGGCTCCGCTCGTCGTTGCCGGTCACGGCCGGTGCGCTGTTCCACCTCGGGGTGCTGCTGGTGCCGATCGACATGACCGCAGTCGGGATCCAAGCCGGCTGGACCTGGGACGAGATGCTGCTGGCGCAGGGGCTGGCGGCCACCGCGGTCTTCGGGATCGCCGCGCAGGTCGAACGCTCGGTGGTGCTCCGGTGCGCTGCCTGGCTCGGCGTCGTGCTGCTGGCCGCCGGGATCGGCGGGACGACGGTCCTGCCCGCCGGCCCGGTCCTGGCCGGGGTCGCGCTGCTCACCGTGGCCAGCCACCGGGCGTGGACCGGACGGGCGCACGACCTCGACCTCGACCGTGCCGCCGCCGGCTGGGCCACGCTCGCCGGTCTGGCGGTTCCGCTCGCGGGGGCCGACCAGCTCGGCTGGCCGGCAGCGGGCGTCTTGGTCGACCTGGGTCTGGCCGGCGATCCGGCGGTGCCGCTGACCGCAGTGACCGGGCTGGTCGCCGGCGTGGCGCTCGGCATCGTCGGCCAGCGCTGGCGCAGCGTGCCTGTGGCGTTGCTCGGCATCGCCGTGTCGCTGGTGGGAGCGACGACGTCGTGGGTCGGCTTCGAGCCGTCGGGCAGCGAGCCCCCCGGCACAGAGTCGCTGGTGGCGGCAGCGACTCTGTTCCTGCTGGCCGAGGTCGCGGCCTGGAGCCGGCGGTCCGACCCCTTCTGGGCCAAGCCCACCGAGATCGTCGCCAACGTGGCCGAGGGCCTCGCCGGCGTCTTCACGCTGGTGCTCGGCGGCATCGTGCTGCTCGCGCCGCTCGGGCTGGCCGGCGACCCCGCGGCCGGGCTCGCGGCCGGGCTGACTGCCCTCGGGTGGGCCACGACGGTGGTGCGCCACCCGGCGGCCCGGCAGAACCCGCTGACACCGTGCGCGGCGGCAGCGGCGGCAGCGGCGGCCGTGGCGGCGGTCGGTGCGGTGACGTTGACCACCGAGTCGGCCCTCGCCACGGCGATCGCGCTCACGATGCTCGGAACCGCTGTGTTGTTCGGGCCGGCGGCCGGCACCTCGACCGGACCGCCCACCGGTCAGGTGCTGGTCGTCGGTCTGCTGGGATGGGCGCCGATCGTGGCCTACGAGGACCCGGTTGCGGCCGCCGTCCTCGGCCTGATCGGCGCGCTGGTCGTGGCGGAAGCCGCCGTCCGGGCCGCCGTCCGGTCGGCTGACCGACATCGCGCCGAGCCGCCTGGTGGCATGGCTGCGCCGTTGTCCGGCAGGGCGTCGACAGGCTGGGCCCCGATCGGCGCGGAGGCCGGGCCGGCCGCGCCGGTCGAGGTGCCGGCGTTCACGATGCCGACGACCCTGCTGACAGCGACGCTGCTGACGGTGGGAACGCTGGTCCCCCTGGCCTCCGGTGCCGCGGTGCTGGCTGCGGACGGGTGGGTCGCCGCTGCGGCGATCGGCGCGACGTGTGCCGCCTGGGTGGTCGCGCTGCTGCTCGACCGTGCAGCGCCGCACGACTCCGGCGTGACGCGCGAGGTGGGTTGGTCCGTCTACCGCTGGTTCGCCTGGCTGGCGGGCTCGGCGGTCAGGCGGAGCGGCCGGGGGGCTCGACGTTCGCCGACCCCGTGGGACTCGCTGGCCTTCATCCCCCGGGTCGCGGCCGTCGTCCCCCTGGCGGCCGCCCCCGCCATGGAGCCCAAGCACGTCGCGGTGCTCGGCGCCCTGGTGGCCGCATTCGCCCTGGCCGACGCAACCCGCCTCGACCAGCCCCCGCTGGTGGTCGGCGCCGGTATCGGCGGGCCGGTGGCCGTGGTCGGGATGGCGCTGGCCTCCGACTCGACGGTGGCGGAGGCCGGCCTGGGCGTGATGTTGATCGGGGTCGCCTGGCTCGGCATCGGTGGGTCGCTGCCCCGCCGATGGGTGACGCCGACGATGATCTGCGCAGGGATCGCCGCCGTAACGGGCTTGCTGCTGAGCGTGGCCGACGCCGCCTACCTGTCCACCAACCTCCTGGTGCTGGGCGTCGGCCTCGCGGGCCTCGGCGCGGTGATCAGCCGCCCGGACCTGACGGTGTGCGGCATCGGTGTCGCCACGGTCGGTCTGTGGGGCCATCTGGCGCTCGCCGAGGTGCAGGTCAGCGAGCCCTACATCGCGCCGGTGGCACTCCTGATCCTCGCCGCGGGGATCTCCGGGCACCACGCCGGTCGCACCAGCTCGTGGGTGGCCTTCGCCCCGAGCGTCGGGCTGCTCGGCGGCTCTGGCCTCCTCGAGCGGCTCGGGGGTGGGCCGGCGTGGCACGCGCTGGTGGCGGGCGCGGTCGGCGTCGTCGCCGTGGTCGCGGGGGCAACCTGGCGGTTGGCCGGTCCGCTGCTCATCGGGACCGCACTGGTGGTGGCCGTGACGATCCACGAGACGCTGGACACGACGGCCAACCTGCACGCCGGGGTCTGGCTGGCGAGCGGCGGGGCCGTGCTGTTGGTTGCCGGCGTCGCGATGGAGCGACGGGGCACCGGTCCCTACGAGACCGGCCGCCGTCTGGTCGACCTCATCCGCGAGCGCTTCGTCTGACCCACGGCACCCGAAATCTCGGCAGAAACCGCCGGGAAGCGTGCGTTCCTGCCGAGATTTCGTGGTGGGGGCTAGGTTCCGGGGATGCCGGAACCGAAGCTGTGGCAGCACGAGTTGGCCGGTCGCCGGCTGCTGGTCAGCGGCTTCGGGAAGTGGGGTGGCGGTGTCTACGACCTCACCAGTGGCAGTCCGGTCGCACTCGACGACCTGCCCACGTCCGGGCTCGCCCTCGGTGGCGGGCGCATCTGGCGGGTGCTGCGAGCGCCCGGCGAGCAGACCGCGAGCTGCGAGCTGTTCTCCTACGACGAGCGCGGCGTGCGCAGCTATCAGCGGCTGGACGCCATCCGCGATCCCCACGACGTCTGCTGGCACGACGGCGCGGTGCACATCACCTCCAGCTGGGACGCGGTGGTGTGGCGGCTGGAGATCGGCACGGCGACCGACGCCACGCCCAAGGTGGTGTGGCGGGGCAGCCCGGTTCCCGACTCCTGGCACCCTAACTCGCTGGTGGTCGTCGACGGTCGCCTGCACGTGTGCGCCTTCGGCCGCTTCGACGAGTACAAGGCGTGGAAGACGGCTGAGGACAAGCGGACGGGCTTCGTCCACGACATCGAACGGCGCGTCGACGTGCTGGCCGGTCTCGGCCACCCCCACACACCCCGCCATGTCGGCGACCGCTGGTACGTCTGCGAGTCCACCAGCGGAGCGCTCGTCGAGTACGACCTCGGCGGCGAAGAACTGCGACGAGTCGCCGTCCGCCGGTTCAGCCGCGGGCTCGGCATCGTCGGGCCGTGGGCGTTCGTGGGTGGCAACGCCCGCCGGTCCGACGATGACGACCGCGCCGACATCGCGATCGTCGACCTGGCGAGCTTCGAGATCGTCGAACGCATCCCCATGCCCTGTCTGGAGGTCTACGACATCGTGGCCGTGCCGTTCGGCCTGGCCCGCGGCCTGGCGATCGGATTCGGGGCCAACCCGGCTCGCGCGGTCGAACAGCACCGCGGCGGCGGGCGGGTGGCCGAGCGGCAGCCGGCGCCGGGCAACGTCCGGGTGCAGCTGGTGGGCCCACGGGTGGCTGCCAAGCTGACCGAGCCGGGGCAGATCGTCGACCGGACGACGGCGTCCCGGTGCCGGGTCTACGCCGACCTACCGGCGGTTGCCCAGGCCGGGGAGGTTCGGCTGTTGGTGGTGCAGGTCGAGAACCGGTCGAAGCTGGCGCTGGCGTCCGTGGTGCCGAACCCGATCCGGATCGGTGCGCGGTGGCTGCCGCTGGACAGCGGGTCGAGCCGCAACGGTGCGTCGCCCGATGCGGTGGTCCAGAACCCACTGGCACCCCTCCCCCGCCTGGTCCATCCGGGCGAGACCGTCGACGTCGAGGTCGCGCTGACCGCGCCGGCCGATCCAGGCCGTTACGAGCTTCGGGTCACGCTGCACCAACCGGGCTTCGGCTGGTTCGGCCGCCGGGCCCAGACACACCTCGATGTGACGCCGATCCCCGCTACGCCTCGGGGCGGAGGGTCGGGAACAGGATCACGTCGCGGATGGCGTGCGTGTCGGTGAGCAGCATCACCAGCCGGTCCATGCCGATGCCCAGCCCACCGGTCGGCGGCATGCCGTACTCCAACGCCCGGACGAAGTCCTCGTCGACGACCATCGCCTCGGCGTCACCGGCGGCCTTCTGCCGGGCCTGCTCCTCGAACCGGCGGCGCTGCTCGTAGGGGTCGACCAGCTCGCTGAACGCGTTGGCGAGCTCGCGACCGGCGACGATGGCCTCGAACCGCTCGACCATCCCGGGCAGCTCGCGGTGGTCGCGGGCGAGCGGCGAGACCTCCATCGGGTAGTCGCAGACGAACACCGGGCCCCACAGCTCGGCCTCGGTGGTCTTCTCGTAGATCTCCAGCACCAGCTTCCCGGGCCCCCACGCGTCGTCGGGCTCGACGCCGCAGTCGGCCGCCACCTTGCGGAGCTGGTCGATCGGCATGCGCACGTCGACCCGCACGCCGGCATGCTCCTCGACGAGGTCGACCAGTGACGCCCGGCGCCACGGCGGCGCGAGTTCGACAGTGCGGCCGGCGTAGGTGACCGACGTGGACCCGCAGACCTCGGTGGCGAGATGGGCGACCAGCTGCTCGGTGAGCTGCATCATGTCGCCGTAGTCGGCGTAGGCCTGGTAGAGCTCGAGCATCGTGAACTCGGGGTTGTGCCGGGTCGACAGCCCCTCGTTGCGGAACACCCGGGCCAGCTCGAACACCCGCTCGAACCCGCCGACCACCAGCCGCTTCAGGTACAGCTCGGGGGCGATGCGCAGGTCGAGCTCGAGGTCGAGCGCGTTGTGGTGCGTGGTGAACGGCCGGGCCAGCGCACCGCCCGGGATGGGCTGGAACACCGGGGTCTCGACCTCGACGAACCCGCGGTCCTCGAGGAAGCGGCGGGTCAGCGACATGATGCGGCTGCGGGCCTGGAACACGTGCCTGCTGGCCTCGTTGGCCCACATGTCGGCGTAACGCTGGCGGTAGCGCAGGTCGGTGTCGGTGATGCCC
>JBOGHK010000030.1:0-4964 GCA_050744325.1 Acidimicrobiales bacterium | reverse complement strand
ATCCTGTGGCGACGACGACGACGATGCCGACACGGGCAGCGGGAACTTCTGCGACGAGGCTGGCGACATCTACCAGGACCTGGTGGCCAGCGCGGACTTCGACCAGGAGCGCTTCGAGCAGCTGCTCGGTGCCATGGAGGACCTGGATCCTCCTGCTGCCGTGGCCGACGACTGGCAGGCGACCGTCGACGCGATGGGCACCCTCGCCGACCAGACCGACATCGAGACGCTCGATCCCAACGAGCCCGAGGTCGCCGGAGCGCTCGAGCGGGCGGCGAACGCCCTCGACGGGATCGGGACCTACCTCACCGACGAGTGCGAGCTCGACCTCTCTGGCGGATGACCTTGCCGAGGGCGGTGCGGGGGAGGGTTCCCCTGACCTCCAGCTCGTGGGGCGCAGCCCAGGGGGGCAGTGTCTGCTTCACCCAGTCGCGCAGCACGTCGAGGCTTGGTGTGTCCGAGGTGTCGGCTGGGACGATCACCGCGACGACCCGCTCGCCCCAGGTGGGGTCGGCTCGCCCGACGACCAGCACCTCGTCGACCTGGGGATGCCGTCCGAGCGCCAGCTCGACCGGCGTCGGCCAGACCTTCTCGCCACCCGTGACGATGACGTCGCCGACCCGGCCGTGGACCCGCAACCGGCCGGTGGCGGCGTCGACCTCGCCGGCATCGCCGGTCGGGAGCCACCCCTCGCCGTCCTTGGGGTCGGTGCCGTCGCGGTAGGCCCGCAGCAGCATCGGGCCACGGACTTGGATCTCGTCGTCGACGATCCGCAGGTCGACGCCGTCGAGTGGCCGACCGTCGTAGACCACACCGCTGCCGGTCTCGGTCATCCCGTAGCTGGCGACGGCGTTGGGCGGCAGCTGCGGCGGCATCGCTGACCCGCCGAGGAGCAGGGCCCGGAAGGCGGCGGCGTCGACGCGGTCGAGCATCGCGGCGACCAGAGCGACCAACGTGCAGCCGGCCTCGGCGGCGGCCGCGAGGCTCGCGGCATCCGTCCGCTCGGTGACCGTGAGCGATGTGCTCGTGTGCAGGGCGCGGGTGACCACGCCAAGCCCGCCGACGTGGGCCAGCGGCAGGCATGCAAGCCAGCGGTCGCGTCCGGCATCGACTCCGAGGCGCCGGCTGGTCGCAGTCGCCGACGCGGCGACGGCGGCGTGCGTCAGCACCACCGCCTTGGGAGCGCCGGTGGTGCCACTGGTCGCGACGACGAGGGCGTCACCCTCGACGACGGGCTGATCAGGACGTGCGGAGGCGAGGACCTCGGCCCGGGCCGGTCCTGGCAGTCGGGGATCGAGCGGGAGCACGGCATCACCGTCGTCCCACGTTCGGCGGAGAGCGTCGACGAACGACGGTGTCGCGCGGGCCTCGAGGACGACCAGGCGCTTCACGGCGTCACGGCAGGATGCCGGCCGGCGGTGCGGCGGGACTGTACGGCCAGCGCGTCGTTGTCACCAGCATCGTGGCGATCCTTGCACCTGGGCCGCCCGGCTGGGTAGTGCTGCCCTCCGGGTGGTGCATCCTGACCCGTGAGCGTGCCTAGTGTCAGAGAGTGCGCGACCACACGACGACGGCTCCCCATGGTCTGCGCCTGTGGATCGCCGGGGCCCGGCCGCGCACGCTCCCCGCCGCGGTGGTTCCGGTGCTCGTGGGCACCGCCTGCGCGTCCGGTCGGGTCGACGTCGTCGCCTGGCGTGCCGCCGCCGCCCTGGTGGTCGCGCTGGCTCTGCAGGTCGGCACCAACTACGCCAACGACTACAGCGACGGGGTGCGAGGCACCGACAACGGTGGGGTCCGGGTCGGGCCCGTGCGGCTGGTCGGCTCCGGTCTGGCGGCACCCGCAGCGGTGAAGCAAGCGGCGGCGTCGGCCTTCGCGGTCGCCGGCCTCGCCGGTCTGGCGTTGGCTGTCGCCGTGGGCTGGGAGCTGATCGCGGTCGGCGCGGTCGCCATCGCCGCAGGCTGGTTCTACACCGGCGGTCCGCGGCCCTACGGCTACCTGGGCATGGGCGAGCTGTTCGTGTTCGTGTTCTTCGGTGTGGTGGCGACCGCGGGCTCGGCGTACGTCCAGGAGGAGGCGCTGTCGGGCCTGGCGCTGGGGGCGAGCATCCCCATCGGGTTCCTGGCGACCGCGCTGCTGGTGGTCAACAACCTGCGCGACATCCCGGGCGACACCGTCTCGGGGAAGCGGACCTTGGCCGTCCGCCTCGGCGACGCGCCGACCAGGTGGCTTTACACCGCGCTGGTGGCAGGCTCGGCAGTGTCCGTGCCACTGGTCGCGGCGATCGGCGACCGGCCGGCAGCGACCTTGGGCTTCGCGGCGTTGCCGATGGGCCTGCGCCCGTTGTCGGGCATCCTGCGCGGCGACAGGGGAGTCGCGCTGGTCCCGGTCCTGGTGCAGACCGGACGGCTTCAGCTCGGCTTCGGCCTGTTCGTCGCCGTCGGCCTCTGGCTCTCCGGCTGACCCAACCAGGGGAGGAGGAGCTCGAGGAACCGGTCGGGCTGCTCCAGGTGGGCCGCGTGGCCGGCGTCGGGAACCAGGGCCACCTCGGCGTTCGGACCGATCCGGCGGCTCATGCCGCCGGCGATCTCGGCGTAGCGCGCGTCGTCGGCTCCCGCGACCAACAGGACCGGCATGGCGAGCTGGTCGAGGTCGTCCCAGCGGGGAGCCTGCGAGCCCGTGCCGGCCAGCTCCAGGCTGCCGGCGAGGCCATCAGCGGTGTTGCGGCGCCGTTCCTCGTCGAACCGCGCCCAGCCGGGCAGGTCCTTGAACAGCGGCTGAGCCAGCCAGCCATCGAGGAAGGCGTCGACACCCCGGTCCCGGAGCTCCTGGGCCAGGGCCCGGTCACGCTCGTGGCGCGCCGCCCGCTCGTCGTCGTCCGGGATCCCCGCGGTTCCGCCGACCATGACCAGGGCGCGCACCACCTCGGGGTAGCCGAGGGCGACGTGCAGCGCCATCCGGGCACCCATGGAGTAGCTGACGTAGACCGCCGGCTCCGGCCCGGTGGCCTCGGCGGCCAGCCCGGCGGTCTCGACCAGGTCGGCTTGGACGTCCGACGAACCGCCGTGCCCGGGCGCGTCGAGCCGGATCACCTCGTAGCCCCGGGCCAGGCGCTCGCCGACCGGGCCCC
Source organism: Acidimicrobiales bacterium (assembly GCA_050744325.1). GTDB lineage: Bacteria > Actinomycetota > Acidimicrobiia > Acidimicrobiales > VFJN01 > DASXTK01. The sequence goes on along the minus strand of JBOGHK010000030.1, from coordinate 1,836 downwards.
AACAGCGGCCGGTCTGGGTGAACCCGTGCATGAGCACCAGGCGCGGCCCGTGGCCGCCGTGCTCGCTGTGGAGGGGCACGACGGGGGATGCTACGTCGGTGCCCGCAGACCCCCGTCCGCAGGATGTCCAGGCCACCTTCGCCGCCACGCTGGTCGACGAGTGGGTGCGGGGCGGTCTGCGGGCGGCGGTCGTGTGCCCAGGCTCGCGGTCGACGCCGCTGGCCCTGGCGTTCGCCGACCACCCGGAGGTCGCTGTGCACGTCCACCATGACGAGCGGTCGGGTGCGTTCGTGGCTCTGGGCCTGGCGCTGGCGTCGGGTAGGGCGGTGGCGGTGTTGACCACCAGCGGGACGGCGGCGGTGGAGCTGCACCCCGCGGTCGTCGAGGCGCACCACGCGGGTGTCTCGCTGCTGGTGTGCAGCGCCGACCGACCTGCCGAGCTGCGCGACGTGGGCGCGCCGCAGACGATCGACCAGACCGGACTGTACGGGGGCGCGGTGCGGTGGTTCGCCGACCCGGGCGTCGCCGACGTTGCCGGGAGGGTGCACTGGCGGGCGTTCGCCGCCCGGGCGCTGGTCGAGGCCCACGGCCCGCCGGCTGGCCCGGTGCACCTGAACCTGCCGTTCCGTGAGCCGTTGGTCGGGGTGGCCGGGGACCTGCCGGCGGGGCGGGGCGACGGTCCGTGGACCACAGCCGAGACGGCCTCCCATGCCGGAGGGCCGATCGACCGGCTGCGAGGGCGGCGGGGTGTGATCCTGGCCGGGCATCCCGGGCCACGCCCGGGCGACCTCTGGGTCGTGGCCGAGGCGCTCGGTTGGCCGGTGGTGCCGGACCCCCGCTCGTCGGCGTGGGCTCTGAGCGCGGCCACGGTGCTGCATCTCGACGCGATCCTCCGGTCCGATCGGGCCCGGGAGGTGCTTCGGCCCGAGGTCATCGTGCGGTTGGGCGCGCCGCCGGCGTCCCGGGTGGTCAACGAATGGTGCGCGGCGAGCGGCGCCGACGAGATCGTCGTGGCCGGTGGCCGCTGGTCCGACCCGTCCGGGACCGCCGCCACGGTCCTGCCCGGCAGTCCGTCCGAGGTGATCGCGGTGCTGGCGAAGGCTCTCGTTCCGGCATCCGAACGCCGTGCGACACCGGGGGAGTGGCTCGGGCTGTGGCGGTCGGTGTCGGACGCCGCTTCCACGGCGCTGCAGGCCGCGCTTCGAGCGCTGCCCCTGGTCCCGAACGAGCCGGCCGCGGCCCGCGACATGGTGGCGGCGCTGCCGGACGGCGCCCGGCTGGTGGTGTCGTCCTCGATGCCGATCCGCGACGTCGAGCGCTACGCCGAGCCGCGGACGGCGGTGCGGGTGCTGGCCAACCGGGGCGCCAACGGGATCGACGGCGTGGTCTCGACCGCGGTCGGCGTGGCCCTCGACGGCCGACCGACGGGGTTGCTGATCGGCGACCTGGCGTTCCTTCACGACAGCAACGGCCTGCTCGGGGTGGCCGACCGCAGCGTCGATCTGGTGGTCGTGGTGGTCGACAACGATGGCGGGGGCATCTTCTCGTTCCTGCCCCAGGCCCGTTCGCTGGGCGGCGACCGGTTCGAGACCCTGTTCGGCACCCCGCACCGGTTGGACCTCGTCGCTCTGGCTCACGCGTACGGCGTCCCGGCTCGGCCGGTCGAGGGGGACGTCGCCAAGGCCGTGGCAGAGGCGGCAGACGAAGGCGGTGTCCACGTCCTGGTGGCCCGTACCGACCGTGCCGCCAACGTCGAGGTCCACCGCGTCCTCGACGATGCGGTCGCGGCGGCAGTCGATTCCGTTCTGGTCGCGCGGACCGCGTGATCACGCGGTC
>JBOGHK010000029.1:0-14614 GCA_050744325.1 Acidimicrobiales bacterium | reverse complement strand
GCGCTCGAGTACCTGAAGGCCTTCGACAAGGGCGGCGAGACGTCGAGCGGGGGGAGCATCCTCGACCTGTTCGCCGACGACGCTCAGGTGTACTTCCCCAAGTGGGGCCTGGCCTCCGGCAAGGACGAGATCGGCCGGCTCTTCGGCGACGTCGGCGGCACGATCAAGGAGATCGTCCACCACTACTCGCATTTCAACTGGGTCTTCTCGGGCAGCGACGTGGTGGTCTGCGAGGGCACCAGCCACGGCGAGCACCGGGACGGGCCCTGGCGGGCGGGCGCGCCCGAGTGGGGCGCGGGTCGCTGGTGCGACGTGTTCGAGGTCCGTGACTTTCTGATCCAGCGGGTGTTCATCTACCTCGACCCCGACTACGCGGGGCAGGACACCGCTCGCTACCCCTGGCTGGGCGACGCATGACCGACGGTGCCGCGTGGTCGGCCGACGAGATGATGACTGTGGCCGCGGCGCGGCACCTCGTCGACGGCGAGGTGTGCTTCGTCGGCATCGGTCTGCCGTCGACGGCCGCCAACCTCGCGCGACGGGCCCACGCCCCGAACCTGGTGCTGGTGTACGAATCGGGGACCATCGGCGCCAAACCCCGCCACCTCCCGCTGTCGATCGGCGACGGTGAGCTGGCCGAGAGCGCCGACGCGGTGGTGTCGGTGCCCGAGATCTTCAACTACTGGCTGCAGGCCGGTCGGGTGGACGTCGGCTTCCTCGGCGCAGCGCAGATCGACCAGCAGGGCGACATCAACACCACGGTCATCGGCCCGTACGACCGACCGGCAGTGCGGCTGCCGGGCGCTGGCGGTGCGCCCGAGATCGCGGCGTCGGCCCGGCGGGTGATCGTCGTGGTGCGCCAGTCGCTGCGCACCTTCGTCGACCAGCTGTCGTTCCGCACCTCACTGGGCGACCGCGTGACGACGGTGATCACCGACGTCGGGATGCTGGGCCGCGACCCCGACGACGGCGAGCTGGTGCTGACCCATCTCCACCCGGGGGCCTCGGTCGACGCGGCGCTCGACGCGACCGGGTGGAGGTTGCGGGTCGCTGGCGAGATCCAGCTGGTCGAGCCGCCCACCGCCAGCGAGCTGGCGACGTTGCGCGAGCTCCAGGGCTCGCGCGGCCGGATGGCGGCGGCGTCGTGAAGCGCCTCCGCTTGCCGTCGCCCCGTTCACGGGTCGTGTCGCCGACGTCATCGGCGCTGTCACGCCGGGACCGACCTGATGCGGTCGGCGGCGGTGCCCGAGCGTCCGACCTGCCGCGGCTGTCGGAACGTGGCGTCGGCCGACGGCGGTGTGGAGGCACGCTATGAGGCCGTTCGTGCACGAGGCGTTGCCGGGACGCGTGGTCTTCGGTGCGGGAAGCATCGACCAGGTGCCTGCCGAGGTCGCTGGCCTCGGCGACCCCCGGCGGGTGATGGTCGTCGCCTCGGGGTCGTCGGGTGCGGTTGGCGAACGGGTCGCCGAGGCGCTCGGTCCGCGGTTCGCCGCCAGCTTCGGCGAGGTGCGCCAGCACGTCCCCGAGGCGCTGGCAGCCACGGCCACCGAGACGGCCGGCGGACTGGAGGCCGACGCGGTGGTCACCGTCGGCGGCGGCTCGGCGATCGGGCTGGGCAAGGTCATCGCCGCCGACCGGGACATCCCGCTGCTGGCCGTGCCGACCACCTACTCCGGCTCGGAGATGACGCCGACCTACGGGGTCACCGGCACCCAGAAGCGCACCGTCCGCGATCCGCGGGCGCTGCCGAAGGTGGTCGTGTACGACCCGGAGCTGACCGTCGACCTCCCCGCTCGGGTCAGCGCGTCGAGTGGGATGAACGCGCTCGCCCACGCGGTCGAGGGGCTGTACGCCGCGGGCGCCAACCCTGTGGTGTCGCTGTGGGCCGAGGAGGCGATCTGGCAGCTCGCCGCGGCGTTGCCCGCGGTGACCAGCGCTCCGTCGGACGTCGAGGCGCGGGCCGAAGCCCTCTACGGCGCCTACCTCTCCGGCGCCACCCTTGCCGTGGCCGGGATCGCACTGCACCACAAGCTGTGTCATGTGCTCGGTGGCCGCTTCGGCCTGAACCACGCCGATGTCCACGCGGTGCTCCTCCCACACGTGGCAGCGTTCAACGCGTCGGCAGCGCCCGAGGCCATGGGCTGGGCCGCGGTCGCCTTCGGCGCAGGCACCAGGGAGCCGGACGAGGTCGGCGGATGCGTCCACGACCTGGCCACCAAGATCGGCGCGCCGACCAGCCTGGCCTCGATCGGGATGCCCGAGGACGGGCTCGACGAAGCCGCGGCGCTCGGCGTCGCTGCGGTCGGCACCAGCAACCCGCGCCCCGTCGACGAGCGGGCGGCGCGGGAGCTTCTCCAGGCGGCGTACGAAGGGCGCCGCCCGTAGCGACAGCGACACACGACAGCGACACACGACAGGAACGACACGAGGGGGGCGAGATGACGGGGAGACAGGAGAGGGAGGCGTTCGACCGACGGCGGTTCCTCGGCGGCGTCGGTGCGGGGGCGGCGGCGCTCTCGTTCGGCGGCGTCCTCGCCGCCTGCGGCGACAGCGCCCGGGAGGAGGAAGCTGAAGGTGGCGGAGACGGGAACGGCAGCGGGGGAGGTGGCACCGTCCGCCTGGGCTACGTCACACCGCGGACCGGAAGCCTTGCGCCGTTCGGCGAGGCCGACGAGTTCGTGCTCGCGTCGATGCGCGACACCCTCGCCGACGGCATGACGATCGGCGGTGCCACCTACGCCGTCGAGATCGTCGACAAGAACAGCGAGTCCAGCTCGGACCGCGCGTCGCAGGTGGCCCAGGAGCTGATCCAGGATGACGGCGTCGACCTGGTGCTGGTGTCGTCGACACCGGACACCACCAACCCGGTGGCCGACCAGTGCGAAGCCAACGGCGTGCCGTGCATCTCGACGGTCGCTCCCTGGCAGCCGTACTACATCGGCCGTGGTGGCGACCCCACCACGCCCGACGTCGCGGCCTTCGAGTTCACGTACCACTTCTTCTGGGGCCTGGAGGACGTCATCGGTGTCTTCCTGGCCATGTGGAACCAGCTCGAGACCAACCGGACCGTCGCCGGCCTGTTCCCCAACGACCCGGACGGCAACGCCTGGGGCGACGCCGAGGTGGGGTTCCCGCCGCCGTTGTCCGATGCCGGCTACAGCATCGTCGACCCTGGCCGCTACACCAACGGGACCAGCGACTTCTCGGCCCAGATCGGCGACTTCCGGGCCGGCAACTGCGAGCTGCTCACCGGGGTCCCGATCCCGCCCGACTTCACCACCTTCTGGACCCAGGCGGCCCAGCAGGGCTTCAGGCCCCAGGTGGCATCGGTGGGCAAGGCGCTGCTGTTCCCGTCGTCGATCGAGGCCCTGGGCGACATCGGCATCGGGTTGTCATCGGAGGTGTGGTGGAGCCCGAGCCATCCGTTCGCCTCGTCGCTCACCGAGCAGACCGCCGGGGAGCTGGCCGACGCGTACATGGACGAGACCAACAGCCCGTGGACGCAGCCGATCGGCTTCGCCCACGCCCTGTTCGAGGTCGCCGTCGACGTGTTGACCCGCAGCGAGGATCCCAAGGACCCGGGCCGGGTCGTCGAGGCGATCCAGGCGACCCAGCTGGACACGATCGTGGGCACGGTGGACTGGCCGGCCGGGCCGGTGCCGAACGTGGCCAAGACAAGGCTGGTCGGCGGCCAGTGGCGAGCGGGCAGCGAGTTCCCCTACGAGCTGGTCATCGTGGCCAACGACGACCTGCCGGACGTGCCCACGGGCGGTTCGCTGGAAGCCATCGCCTGATGGACAAGATCCGTTCTGGTGTCTATGGCGGCGTCATCACGCCGCCAGAGACACCAGAACAAGTACCGATCGTCGAGCTCACCGGGGTGAGCAAGCGCTTCGGCGGCGTGCGGGTCATCGACGACCTCTCGCTGGCCGTGGCAGCGCACGAGGCGGTCGGGGTCATCGGCCCCAACGGAGCCGGGAAGACCACAATGCTCAACCTGGTCGCCGGCGACCTCCGCCCCGAGCACGGCGAGGTGTGGTTCGAGGGTCGGGCCGTCACCCGGCTGCGGGCGGACCAGCGCTGCCGGGCCGGCATCGCCCGGACGTCACAGGTCCCGCGGCCCTACACGGGCATGTCGGTGTTCGAAAACGTGCTGGTTGCCGCCGTGTTCGGCTCTGGCCGGCCGGTGTCGGAGCGCGCCGCCGCACCACTGGCCGCCGAGGCTCTCGACCGCACCGGGCTGCTGGCCAAAGCCAACGTCGGGGCCGCGTCCCTGACGCTGCTGGAGCTCAAGCGCCTGGAGCTGGCCCGGGCCCTGGCGGCTCGGCCCCGGGTGCTGCTGCTGGACGAGATCGCCGGCGGCCTCACCGAGCCCGAGGTCCATGAGCTGGTGGCCACGATCCAGACGCTGCGGACGGGCGCTGCGGACGGCCTGGCGCTGGTGTGGATCGAACACATCGTCCACGCCCTGCTCGCCGTCGTCGACCGGGTGGTGGCCGTCAACTTCGGTCGCATCGTCGCCGACGGCGACCCGCGCACCGTCGTGGCCAGCCCGGAGGTGCGCGAGACCTACCTCGGCATCGAGCCCCAGCCCGAGGTGCCGATCGACCCAACCGCCGCTGGGGGTGGCCCCGGCACACACCGGGACAGCCCGGTCCGCCGATGGCCCGGGACGGATGCGGCGTCGATCCCGCCCTCGGGGGCGAGTCCATGAGCAGGCTGCTCGAGGTCGAGGGAGTCGACGCCCACTACGGCCACTTCCAGGCACTGTCCGGGGTGTCGCTGGACGTCGCCGAGGGCGAGACCGTGGCGATCATCGGGGCCAACGGCGCCGGTAAGTCCACGCTGCTGGGCGCGATCGCGGGGGACGTCACGGTCTCGGCGGGCACGCTTTGGTTCGCGGGCGCCGACCTCGCGGGGGTGCCGAGCCACGAGCGGGTGGGCCGCGGGATCGCGCTGGTCCCCGAGGGGCGTCGTCTGTTCCCCAGCCTCACCGTCGAGGAGAACCTGCTGGTCGGGGCATTCCGCCGCCGTCACGGCCCCTGGACGGTCGCCCGGGTCTACGAGCTGTTCCCGATGCTCGGCCCGCTCCGCTCCCGCGGGGCGGCGACGCTGTCGGGTGGTGAGCAGCAGGCGGTCGCCATCGGTCGGGCGCTGATGGCCAACCCGCGCTTCGCGCTGCTCGACGAGGTGTCGCTGGGCCTCGCGCCGCTGGTCGTCGGCCAGCTCTACGCCGCGTTGCCCGAGATCCGGGCGGCGGACACCACGATCCTGCTGGTCGAGCAAGACATCGGCCAGGCTCTCGGCGCGGCCGACCGGGTCTGGTGCCTGTTGGAAGGGCGCGTGTCCTTGGCGGGCGCGGCGGACGAGCTCGACCGCGAGCAGATCGCTGCTGCCTACTTCGGCGCCCACGAGATCGAGCCTGTCCCCGGGCATGGTTCCCCAACCCCAGCTCCGGGGGCAGGTTCGTAGTGGACTGGGTCAACGCGGTCGTCCAAGGTGTTCTGTTGGGCGGGGTCTACGCCCTGTTCGCCACCGGCCTGTCGCTGGCCTTCGGCGTCATGCGCCTCGTCAACCTGGCGCACGGCCAGCTCGCCCTGGTGGCTGCGTTCGCCATGGTCTCGCTGGTGGACATCACCGGTTGGAACCCTCTGGTCGGCCTGGCGGTCGTCGTTCCGGCCATGGCCGCTCTGGGCTACGTGTTGCAGCGCGGGCTGTTCAACCCGACGCTGAAGACCGACCCGCTGACGTCGATCCTCGTGACCTTCGGGCTCGCGGTCGTGATCGAGAACGTCCTGCTCGAGCGGTACTCGGCCGACTCGCGGGGCCTCGACGCCGGCTCGATCGAGACCGCGAGCATCCGGCTGAGCGACCAGCTCTCGGTCGGCTGGTTCCGCCTGACCGGGTTGCTGGTGGCGGTCGCCGTCCTAGCCGGCCTGTCGCTGTTCCTGGCTCGGAGCCGCCTGGGCCGGGCGTTGCGGGCCACGGCCGACGACTGGCGCACCGCTGAGCTGATGGGTGTCGACACCCGCCGCATCAACGGCATCGCCATGGCCGTCGCCCTGGCGACGGTTGCGGTCGCCGGCGTGTTCCTCGGCATCCAGACCACTTTTGCTCCGAGCGAAGGCAACGTCATGCTGCTCTCGGCGTTCGAGGCGGTGATCATCGGCGGGTTGGGGTCGGTGTGGGGGACGTTGGCCGGCGGGATCGCCCTGGGCGTGGCGCAGACCGTCGGTGCCGAGATCGAGCCCGGCTGGAGCCTGCTGTTCGGCCACCTGGTGTTCCTGGCCGTGCTGGTGGCCCGTCCCACCGGACTGTTCCCGCGAACGGCGGCCACATGAACGCCCCGACTCCCAGCGATCCTGCCGTTGCGTCGCCGACGGGGTCCAAGGGTCGGGCCGGCCCAGCGTCCGACCCGGTCGCCACGAGTGAGGGGCCCCGCCGGTGGCGGATCCAGCGGGCGTCGTCCGGGAGCGCCGTCGGCGTCGGCGGCTGGCTCGTGGCGCTGGCGGTGCTGCTCACCCTCCCCGAGTGGGGGACGTCCAGCCAGATGCGCACGGTGGTCGAGGTCCTGTCGCTGCTGGCTCTGGCCCAGATGTGGAACCTGCTCGCGGGGTACGCGGGCATGGTCTCGATCGGCCAGCAGGCGTTCGTCGGCATCGGGGCCTACTCGGTGCTCGTGCTGGCCGACGACCAGGGCCTGGATCCGTTCGTCGCCGTCCCGTTCGCAGGGCTCGCCGCCGCGGCGATCTCGTTGCCGCTGGCGCTGGTGGCGTTCCGGCTGCGAGGCGGCTACTTCGCGATCGGCACGTGGGTGCTCGCGGAGGTGGTCTACCTGCTGGTGCTCAACAACACGGCGTTGGGTGGCGGCGACGGCCGCACGATCCGGTCGCTGAACACCTACGACCGGTTCGCCCGCGAGGACTACGTCTTCTACCTGGCGCTGGTCGCTGGGCTGGGAGCCGTCGCGATGGTGGTGCTGGTGCTGCGGAGCCGCCTGGGTCTCGCCCTGCGGTCGATCCGCGACGAGGAGGCCGGCGCCCGGGGCGCGGGCGTCGACGTCTACCGGACGCGCCTCGCCGTGTGGGTGCTGGCCGGCGGCTGGACCGGTCTGACCGGGGCGATCGTCTACCTCAACCGGCTCAACGTGCAGCCCGACGCCGCCTTCTCGGTGCAGTGGACCGCGTACATGATCTTCATCGTGGTCATTGGCGGCGTCGGGTCGACCACCGGCCCGATCATCGGCACGCTGGTGTTCTGGGTGCTGCGCGACCAGATCGCGGACCAGGGGGTGTGGTACCTGATCGTGTTGGGCACGGTCGCCGTGATGATGGCGATCCTGGCGCCCAAGGGGATCTACGGCCTGCTCCAGCGGATCCGGCCGATGCCGTTCTTCCCGGTGCGGCGGCGCTTGCGTTCGACCGGCGGCTCCTCCACGACCCCGGCCCCGCGGACGGCGCCGTGACGTCGACCAGCTGGATCGTCGACGCGGTGCGCACCCCGATCGGGCGCTATGGCGGGGCGCTGGCCGGGGTTCGGCCGGACGATCTGGCGGCTCACGCCGTGGCCAGGCTGCTGGCTCGGTCACTGGACCTCGACCCGACGGCGGTCGACGACGTCTGGTTCGGCGACGCGAATGGCGCCGGCGAGGACAACCGCAACGTCGCCCGCATGGCGGTGCTGCTCGCGGGCCTTCCACCGTCGGTGCCCGGCGCGACGGTCAACCGGCTGTGCGGCAGCGGGATGGAGGCCGTCGTCGAGGCCAGCCGAGCCGTCGTCGTCGGCGATGCCTCGATCGCGGTCGCCGGTGGGGTCGAGTCGATGAGTCGGGCACCATGGGTGCTGCTCAAGCCCGAGGCCGGCTATCCCCGCGGCCACGAGACTCTGCACTCGACGACTCTTGGCTGGCGCATGGTCAACCCACGGCTGCCCGCCGACTGGACGGTCGCACTGGGCGATGGCGCCGAGCTGCTGGCCGACCGCTACGGCATCAGCCGCGAGGCACAGGACGGTTTCGCCTTGGCCAGCCACGCCAAGGCCATCGGTTCCTGGGACACCGGCCGGTTCGCCGACGAGGTCGAACCGGTCGTCGACGGCGATGGCTCGCCGCTGCTGGTGCGCGACGAGTCCATCCGGCTCGACACCACCCTCGACCGGCTCGGGCGCCTGCGCCCCTCGTTCCGCCCGGATGGCACCGTGACCGCCGGCAACGCGTCGCCGCTCAACGACGGTGCCGCGGCGTTGCTGGTCGCCGACGATGCGGGGCTGGCCCGCATCGGCCGGACGCCACTGGCCCGCATCGCGGCGCGGGCGGTGGCGGCGGTCGAGCCCCAGTGGTATGGCATCGGGCCGGTGGAGGCTGCGGCGACGGCGCTCAAGCGCGCTCGGATCGACTGGGGCGACCTCGCCGCCGTCGAGCTCAACGAGGCCTTCGCCGCGCAGGCGCTGGCGTGCCTCGCCGAATGGCCGGGCCTCGACCCTGCGATCGTGAACCCCAACGGCGGGGCCTTGGCGCTCGGCCACCCGATCGGCGCGTCAGGCGCACGGATCCTGGCCACCCTGGCGTGGGAGCTGCATCGCACCGGTGGCCGGTGGGGACTGGCGACCATGTGCATCGGCGTCGGCCAGGGCATCGCCGTGGTGTTGGAACGGGCCTGAGCTCTGGTCGCGTCTGGGGCGCGATGACGCATCCAGCGCGACCAGTATCGAGGGTCCGCACCACCCCGCGCGCGAGCGGGGGTCCTCGCCAGCCACGCCGCGTGAGGATTACTCTGCGGGTGGAAATCGAGCTGAGCACCAAGCGGGGGTTGCACAGATGCTGGGGAACGTCACACCAGAAGGATGGTCGCGTCGCGACTTCTTGGGTCGGACCGGAGCGGCGGCCGGTGCGTTGGCCTTCGGTTCCGCCGGATTGGCATCCGTCGCCGGGGCCGTCGGGCAGGGGGTCGCAGGCGGCTCGGCGCTCGTGCCCGGCAACGTGCCGCCGGAGTCACAGATCTTCGGATGGATCCGGCAGGTCTTCGAGCAGGGGATCCGTCGCCCCGGCTATCCGGCCGACGTCTGGGCCGAGCAGTTCGCCGTCCAGAAGTTCGACGAGCTCGGCCTGGAGAACGTCCACCTGGAGCCGATCACCGTGGACCGCTGGGAGCCGACATCGTGGTCGCTGGACGTGATCCGCTCGGGCGCGCCGACGGTCCGGCTCAAGTCCTTCCCGGTGCCGTTCTCGCCGCCGGTCAGCAACCTGGAGGTCGAGCTGGCCGGTTACAACGCGGCGCTGCCCAGCGCCGTCGCGGGCAAGGCATCGCTGTACGACGAGCTGCTGTTGCGGATCCCGGCCAACCTCCTGCTGCTCGGGGGCAACCCGCCGCCGGTTCCGCTCAACCGCTTCCACGACCCCGACGGGAGCCTGCTGCTGCCGGTCACGCTGCCCTTCGGCCTGGACTTCCAGTCGGTGCTCGAGCCGTCGGCGAACGCCGGTGCGGTGGCATTCGTCGGCGCGCTGACCGGCTACCCGGGCGACTCCTACCAGTACTACGTGCCGTACTGGGGAGGCACCGGGCCGATCCCTGGGGTCTGGATCAGCGGCAGCTCGGGCACCTGGCTGCGCACCCAGATGCTGCTGGGCCCGGTGCGGATCCGTCTGGCCGTCGAGTCGACCAACGTGCCGTTCCAGTCGCACAATGTGGTCGGCGAGCTGCCCGGGGGGCCAGGAGGCAACGACGAGGACATGGTGATCGTCGGCTCGCACCACGACGGCCCGTGGAACTCGGCGGTGGAGGACGGCAGCGGCATCTCGCTGGTGCTGGCGCAGGCCTCGTACTGGGCGAAGCAACCGCCCGAGGCGCGGCCCCACAGGATGGTGTTCCTGCTCCACGGTGGCCACATGTCCGGTGGCGCGGGCCTCCACGGCTACATCGAGGCGCACCGCGACGAGCTGGACAGGGCGGTCCTCGAGCTGCACCTCGAGCACGCCGCCCGTGAGTTCGACGTGAGGCTCACCGGCGGTGTCGGCCCGACCGGCCGGCCCGTGCCGCGCTGGTGGTTCACCAGCCGAATCGCACGGCTGGAGCAGGGGGTTTACCAGGCGCTTGTGGCCGAGGACCTGCGTCGGTCGATGATCCTCGCCCCCGATGCCTTCGGCACCGAACCGCCGACCGACGGCGGTTTCTACCACCACGAGGGCGTCCCGATCGTGAACTTCCTGACCGCGCCGTTCTACCTGTTCGACGCGATGGACACCCTCGACAAGATCGACCGGGCGGGCCTGGTGCCTCTGACCCGCGCGGCGATCCGCATCATCGAGTCGACCCGCGGCGTCACTGCCGCCCAGATGCGCTCCGGGGGCTGATCACGCTAGTTGGCGTAGTCGGGTGGCTCGACCGCGGTCCGCTGATCCCGGCTGGCCGCGGTCGGGGCGAGCCTGCAGGCGCGTACTGTCCCGCGGGTGGCTGTGCGGGGGGTGATCGGGGTCGGGATCCTTGGACTGCTGTCAGTGGGCTGGATCCCGGGCACCGCGGCGGACCCCAGCCCACCGGGCGCACCCGTCGGGCACGTGGTCGTGGTCGGGGTCGCGGGGCTGCGGTGGGAGGACATCACGACGAACGGGACGCCGAACCTGTCCGACCTGGTCGAGACCGGATCCGTCGGCACCCTGTCTGTGCGGTCGGCGCCCGCGGTGTCCTGTCCATCCGAGGGCTGGCTGACGCTGGGGGCCGGGAGCTACGCCGCGGTCAGCGACCCGGGGGCGATCGACCCGGAGCGGGGCTGTGCCGCCCGGCCGATCCCCCCGGTCCGGGCCGCACCGGACCACCACGGGCCTGTGGCCGCATCCACCGGACATCTGGGCACGGCGCCCGGAACGCCCGGGCTGCCCGGGTCACTCGGGCCGGGTGGCGGCGGTGCCTCCACGGTGGCTGCGTGGCCAGCGTCGACGGGTGGCGGTGGTGCGGTGGTGTCGGCGATGCCGGAGGTCGTCGCGCTGAATCGAGGATTGCGGCACGGCGCTGATGCTGGCTGGCTAGCGAGCCAGATCGGCTGCGTCACCGCCGTCGGCGAGGGTGCGGCACTCGCGGCGGCCGCTCCGGACGGCGCCGTAGCCTCCTACGCATCCGCGCTGCCGGGGTCCGCGGGCGCTGGTGAGGGCACCGGCGAGGACCACGCGGCCGGGTCGTTGCTCGCGCAGTGTCCGGTCACCCTGGTGGACGGGGGCGCCCTCGCCGACACCGGCGGCCGCGCCGCGTCGCTGCGCCGGGTGGACGATCTGGTGGGCCGCGTCGACGCAGCACTATCTCCGTCCACGGTGCTCATGGTGCTCGGCGTCGCCGAGACCGACGCCCAGCAGGCACGACTCCACGCTGCTGTGGTCACCGGGCCGGGATTCCAGCCCGGCTACCTCGCCTCGGCGAGCACGCACCGGGTGCCCTACGTGCAGCTGGTGGACGTGGCACCGACGATCCTCGCCCTCCTCGGCCAGCCGTTCGCGGACACCGTGGCTGGTCGCCCGTTCGTCGGTGACGACGGGCACCCGCCGAGCGAGCTGGCGGCGGTTCGTGCCGAGCTCGTCGACACCGACCGACAGGCCGTCGCCCAGCGGTCGGTGCTGGGCTGGTTCTTCGCCGGCTTGACCACTACCGTCGTGGTGGTCACGGCCGCACTGCTGTGGGTACTCCGTCGTCACTCCCGGAGCCTCGCCTGCTTGCGGATGTGTGCCGTAGGACTGACGGGGGTCCCCGCCGCGATCTTCCTGGCCAACCTGGTGCCGTGGTGGCAGGCACCGGCCCCGTGGCCGGGCTTGGCCGTCGGCGCAGCGGTCGGATGTGGCGCGACCGTCATCCTGGGTGTGGCGTGGCTCGCGACCCGAACGATCGCGCCGCGCCCCGAACGGACACGAGCCCAGCTCGGCGTGGTCGCGACGGTCACCGTGCTGGTCCTCGCCGTCGACGGCGTCAGCGGCTCGTCGCTCCAGATCGGCAGCCTCCTGGGCTACAACCCGCTGGTCGCCGGTCGCTTCGTTGGCTTCGGGAACATCGCGTTCGCCGTCCTCGGCGCGGGAGCGGTGATCCTCGGTGCGCTGATGGCGCACGGCCGAGGGCGGCTCCAGTCCTTCGCCGCGGTCACGGCGGTCGCACTGCCGGTGATCGTTCTCGACGGCTGGCCCGGCTGGGGTGCGGACTTCGGGGGTGTGCTGAGCCTGACTCCGACCTTCGTCGTGCTCGCCCTGCTCGTCACCCGCACCCGGATCACCGGCTGGCGGCTCACGCTCGCCGCGGCGGCCGGCGGGGTGATGGTCGGCGGGATCGCCGCGCTGGACTATCTGCGACCCCCGCAGGCGCGGACCCACTTCGGCCGCTTCGTCGACACGTTGCTGCACGGCGGATCGCAGGGCCATGACGCGTTCGAGGTCGTCGAGCGCAAGCTGCTCGCCAACTGGGAGCTGCTGTTCATGGGGCCGCACACGGTCGTGGCGCTGGGTCTGACCACTGTCCTGGTGCTGGTCGTGGTTCGTCCACCGGCGCTGCTCCGGCACGCCTACCAGGTCCACCACGTGTTGCAGCCACTCGTCTGCAGCGCCGTCGTGCTGGCGCTGGTCGGGTTCGCGGCCAACGACTCGGGCATCGCGATCCCCGCCGTCGTGGCTCTGGTCACCGGTCCGGCGACGCTGGCGTTGTGCGCGTCGGTCAGGGACCTTGACACCCCTGCCGCCCACCGTGTGACCTAGTGCCTCGTCGGCGTTCCAGGGCTGGGATCCGGGGATGAGAAGGCAGTGGGTCGCACCTCACAGGTCGAGAACGGTCACGAACCGCGGGTCGTCCGGCAGCGTCTGGTGCGTACGGCGTTCGAGCTGCTGCGCGACGAGGGGTTCAGTCACGCGAGCGCCTCGGCGATCGCGGTGCGGTGTGGTCTCGATCCCGATCTGATCACCGTCCACTTCGACTCGGTCAACGACCTCCTGGTCGAGGCCCTCGCGCACAGCAGCCGCACGCAGCTGGTCCGCTACCAGAAGTCGTTGGCGGAGGTGGGCACCGTTGCCGAGCTGGTCCAGGCGGCCGACGGCCAACTGCGTGAGGACTTCGACTCCGGGCACGTCAAGGTCCTCGCCGAGATGGTCGCCGCGAGCGCCGCGGACAAGGAGTTGCGGGCCGCGGTGCTCGCCCAGGTGCAGCCGTGGATGGCTTTCACCGAGGAGACGCTCGAGCGGGTGCTGGTGCCGAGCGGCCTGATCAACGTGGTGTCGCCCGAGCAGGGTGCGTTCACGATCGTGGCGCTGTTCGTGGGGATGGAGCTGTTGGCAGGCATCGGCAACCAGGGTGACGAGGACTTCATCGCCGACCTGTTCGACAGCGTCCACCATCTCACGGGCCTGCTCGGGGCGCTGAGCGACGGGTTCGGCTCCAGGCCCGAGCCAGAGACTGGGCCCAGCGCCGTTCTGTGAGGAACGGCTGGGTCAGGGCTCCTGGCGGGCGCGGCTCGGCGCCACCCGTGCCGGCTCGTTCGGCATCTTCGGGTAGACGGGCGGCCAGGGTGCGTCCTGCAGCCCGTCGGCCATGTCACGCTCGTGGAGCGCGAGCAGGGGCTCGAGCGACTGGAGCTGGTCGTCGATGGCCGCCCACGGGTCGCCTCGCTCGGCCACGCGGCCCGGGACGGTCGCGATGGTGAGCGCGTCGGGATCGACGTCGTCGAGCTCGTCCCAGGAGAACGGCGCGGAGACCGGCGCATGGACGCGGTCGCGCACCGACCAGGCCCCGAACACGGTCTTGTGGGGAGCGTTCTGGTTGTAGTCCACGAAGATCCGGGTGCCCCGCTCCTCCTTCCACCAGGCTGCGGTGATCAGGTCGGGCCGCCGCCGCTCGAGCTCGCGAGCAGCGGCCACCGCCGCCGACCGCACCTGGTACGCATCCCAGCGGGGAAGCAGCCGCACGTAGACGTGGAGCCCGCGCTTGCCGGTGGTCTTGGGGTAGCCGACCATCCCGAGGTCGTCGAGTAAGGCCTTCATCTCGCGGGCCGCGGCTCGGGCCTGCTCGAAGCTGGTGCCCGGCTGGGGGTCGAGGTCGAGGCGCAGCTCGTCGTTGTGCCCGGCGTCCGCAGCACGGAACGGCCACACGTGGAACCCGAGGCAGCCCAGGTTGACGGCCCATGCCACGTGGGCGACGTCGGTAGCCACCATGGCCCGCGACGGGGTGCCGTTGACCGTTTGCACGACGGTGGTGTCGAGCCAGTCGGGGGCATCCTTGGGGACCCGCTTCTGGAAGAACGACGAGCCGCCGGCACCGTTGGGGAACCGCTGCATCAGCACCGCACGGCCACCCATGGCGCGCAGCAGCGGCTCGGTGATCGCGACGTAGTAGTTGACCAGGTCGAGCTTGGTGTCACCCCGGCGCGAGAAGAACACCTTGTCGGGGTGCGAGATGGGCACGTCGTGCCCTGCGATGCTCACGATGGTCGTGTCGCTCCCGCTGGCCATCGCGTGCACCGTATCCGCGGTCGCGCTCAGACGAGGTGCGACTGGTCGTTCCACAGGTCGAGCGCGGGCGCCTCGCGCTCCCAGCCGAGCACCGAGATCGCCGCGGTCGCCAGTGGGAGATGGACGCCGAACGTCAGCGGCTGGCCCAGCCAA
>JBOGHK010000028.1:0-27822 GCA_050744325.1 Acidimicrobiales bacterium | reverse complement strand
AGCTCGACCGACGACATCAGCTTCAACGCGGTCGGGCCGTCGTGGGGCCGCGAGATCAGCGACAAGGCCATACGGGCGCTGATCGCGTTCCTGGTCCTCGTGACGCTCTACATCGCACTGCGCTTCGAGACGAAGATGGCGATCCCGACGCTGGTCGCCCTGATCCACGACGTGCTGATCACCGTCGGCGTGTACTCGCTGACCCAGTTCGAGGTGACGCCGGCGACGGTCATCGCCATCCTCACGATCCTCGGCTACTCGATCTACGACGGCATCGTCGTGTTCGACAAGGTCGACGAGAACACCCGGCTGGTGTCGTCGACGGGGGGCATGACCTACGGGTCGATGGTGAACCTCTCGCTCAACCAGGCGTTGATGCGGTCGCTCAACACGTCGATCACCGCGCTGCTGCCGGTGGGGTCGTTGTTGGTCGTGGGCTCCTGGATCATGGGCGCGACCGCCCTGCAGGAGTTCGCGCTGGCCTTGTTGATCGGGCTGTTCTCGGGCGCATACTCCTCGATCTTCGTGGCTTCTCCGTTGCTGGCGCTGCTCAAGGAACGCGAGCCTCGTTACCGCGACATCAAGCACCGCATCGAGGCACGTCAGGCCAAGGAAGGTGCGAAGACGGCCAAGAAGGCGCGGGTCGCCGTGCCGGAGGCCACGGATGACGCCGTTGCGAGCGAGGTACAGGACGCGGTGACCGACGCCGAGGCCGACGGTCGTCCGGCGAAGGAAAAGGTGGTCACACCGTCCGGCCGCGTCATCCCCGCTCGCCCTCGGAAGAAGACCCGGGGTCGCCGTCGCTAGCCCTTCGGGCTGCTTGAGCTCAGGAGACCCTTGCCTACGACGTAGGGTCCGACTATGACCCGCGACTCGTCGTGGCTTGTGAGCCATGTCCGTGACATCCCCGATTTCCCGCAGCCGGGCATCGTCTTCAAGGACCTGACGCCGCTGCTCGCCAACGTCGACGCGTTCCGCTTCGTGGTCGACGCCCTGGTCGACAATGCATGCAGCTTCCCGGTCGACAAGGTCGTCGGCATCGAGGCCCGTGGCTTCACCTTCGCTGGTGCCGCGGCCTATCGCATGGGAGCCGGGTTCGTGCCGGTCCGCAAGCCGGGAAAGCTGCCCTACGAGACCGCGACCGAGGCCTACGAGCTCGAGTACGGCACCGACTGTTTGGAGATCCACCGGGACGCTGTCGTGCCCGGTGAGAGCGTCTACATCATCGACGACATCCTGGCGACGGGGGGCACTGCCGCTGCGACGTGTCGCCTGGTCGAGGCCCTGGACGGCAGGGTGACCGGGCTCGCGTTCGTGGCCGAATTGGGATTCTTGAACGGACGGGCGAAACTGCCTGACTACGACGTGCTGTGCTTGATGACACTGTAGAGATCCAGTCCCGACGAGGGAGGCAACGGTGCCGACAGTCGACCGAGTCCTACCGTGGCGGAGGAACCAGCAGCCGCCCGCGGACGAGGTCGCGCCGTTGCTCAACGCGTTCCGCGTCCATCATCCGAAGGCACCGACCGCGCTGATCACCCGGGCCTATCTGGAAGCAGCCGACGCCCACCGCGGCCAGGCCCGGAACTCCGGCGAGGCGTTCATCCAACATCCGTTGGAGGTCGCCCGCATCATCGCCGAGCTGGGTCTCGACGACGTCACCGTCGCCGCGGCGCTGTTGCACGACACCGTCGAGGACACCGGGGTCACGCTCGACGAGGTCGGTGGGCGCTTCGGGCGCGACGTCCAGGCCATCGTCGACGGGGTCACCAAGCTGGACCGGGTCCAGTTCGACTCCCGCGAGGCCCAGCAGGCTGCCACTATGCGGAAGATGCTGGTCGCTATGGCCAAGGACCTTCGGGTCCTGATCATCAAGCTGGCCGACCGGCTGCACAACATGCGGACCGTGGCGGCGCTCCCGGCCTGGAAGCAACAGCGCATCGCGCAGGAAACCCTCGACATCTACGCCCCACTGGCCCATCGGCTCGGCATGCAGGACGTGAAGACCCAGCTCGAGGACCTGGCGTTCGCGGCCGCGCATCCCAAGCGCTACGCCGAGATCGACCACATGGTCTCGATCCGCACGCCCGAGCGCGACATCTACCTGACCCAGGTGCTCGAAGAGGTGAGTCAGCGGCTGGCCGAGCTGCGCATCAACGCCGACGTCACCGGCCGCCCGAAGCACCTGTATTCGATCTACGAGAAGATGGTCGTGCGGGGGCGTGAGTTCGACGACATCTTCGACCTGGTCGGGCTGAGGATCGTGGTCGACTCGGTGAAGGACTGCTACGCCGCGCTGGGGTCGATCCACGCAACGTGGAAGCCGGTCCAGGGCCGGTTCAAGGACTACGTCGCGATGCCGAAGTTCAACCTCTACCAGTCGTTGCACACGACGGTCATCGCTCCCCAGGGCAAGCCGCTCGAGGTCCAGATCCGCACCTGGGAGATGCACACCCGGGCCGAACAGGGCGTCGCCGCGCACTGGAACTACAAGGGTGACGACCCCAAGTCGCTGGCCGACCTGCCGTGGCTGAGCCGCATCATCGACTGGCAGCAGGAGACCACCGACCCCGACGAGTTCATGGAGAAGCTGAAGGTCGACCTCGAACAGGACGAGGTCTTCGTCTTCACCCCCAAGGGCAAGGTCGTGACCCTGCCGGCAGGGGCGACGCCCATCGACTTCGCCTACGCGATCCACACGGAGGTCGGGCACGCGTGCATCGGCGCGCGGGTCAACGGGCGCCTCGTGCCGCTGAGCTCGGCGTTGACCTCGGGTGACACGGTCGAGATCTTCACCTCCAAGGTCGAGGGCGCGGGCCCGTCCCGTGACTGGCTGCAGATCGTGGTCACCCCCCGGGCCGGGGCCAAGATCCGCCAGTGGTTCTCCCGTGAGCGCCGCGAGGATGCCATCGAGGCGGGCCGCGACGAGCTGAACAAGGCGCTGCGTCGTGAGGGGCTGCCGGTGCAGCGGCTCCAGTCCGGGCCGGTGCTGTCGGACATCGCCAAGGAGATGAACTACGGCGACCTCGACGCGCTCCATGCCGCGATCGGCGAAAGCCACGTGTCGGGCCAGGCGGTCGCGGCCCGGGTCGACAAGGTGCTGCGCGAGGTCGGCTCCGAGAGCGAGGAGAGCCTGCCGACGACCATCCACCAGCAGCGGCGCAACCGGGTCAACGGTCGGCCGGTGGGTGTGCACGTCGAGGGACTCGACGACGTGTTCGTGCGGCTGTCGCGCTGCTGCACGCCGGTGCCGGGCGACGAGATCATCGGCTTCGTGACCCGGGGCCGGGGCGTCTCGGTGCACCGGGCCGACTGCGCCAACGCCATGTCGCTGGCCCACGGCCAGGCCGACCGGATCATCGAAGTCGAGTGGGATCTGTCGCCCGGCGGCTACTTCGTGGCATCGATCGAGGTCAAAGCACTCGACCGGGCCCGCTTGCTACGCGACGTCACCGCCGCGTTCGCCGACCACCACGTCAACATCTTGAGCTGCACCACCCAGACCGGCACCGACCGCGTGTCCAAGATGCGCTTCGACACCGAGCTCGGCGACCCCTCCCACCTCGACTCCCTGCTATCGACCATCCGCGGCATCGACAGCGTCTACGACGCCTATCGCGTGGTGCCTGGCCACTCCACCGGCCGAAACTAGGTCTCCGACCTGCGAAAACGTCGTCAACTTGGTTGTGGGATCCCTGAACAGAGTTGGTTGATCCGAGATATCCAGGCAACGGGTCAGAGTGTTGGACAGGCCATCGCGCGGAAGTTCAGCGATCCTCGTCGGGGTGTGGGATCACGACGAGGTCCAAGTCGTTGATGCCGGTGAAGTCATCGGGGTCGACGGTGTAGAGCGGTATGCCGTTGGCGATCGCGACGGCTGCGATCAACGCGTCGTAGGCGCGGGCGGATGTCTTGCGACCGGTTTGTCGGAGATCGGATGCGACTCTGCCGAAGGCGCGTGCTGCGGCAACGTCGAAGCCGATCGGATCGAAGTCGGCCTCGGCCTGCTGGACATGCGCCAAGCGCGCTGCACGTTCGTCGGCGGTTCGAGCCACCAAGGGACCGACCGACAGTTCGGCGAGCGTGATCGTCGAGATGGCCGGTTCGTCAGGTAGGTGCTCAGGGTTGGTGATGCGAGGCAGAAGGATGACGGTGTTGGTGTCCAGCAGCCCTACTCGCTCGCTGGCGGACCCTGTCACACCGAAGAGTCCAGCACTTCGTCGAGGTCGGCTCGGAGGCGCCCGGCATCGACGGGAGGCAGAAGCCGCCATCGGGACAGCAAAGTGGCAGCATCGAGGCCACGGCGACGGAATGGGATGAGCCGAGCGACGGGTTCGCCGGAACGGGTGACCACGACAGGCTCTCCGGCGGCCACGCGAGCGACGACGTCTCCCCCGTGGTTTCGAAGTTCTCTGATCGTGACCGCCACTTCCATGACTAGAGTGTATCACGCGTGAGACATAGGTTGGCTGGAGGAGGCCACCCGAACGGCACGATCCTGCACCTCGACGTGCTTCCGGGAGCGGTCGACAGCCACCTCGCTATCGAGACCGCAGGGAGCAACCGCGGTGAGCATCGGCTCCCGGGCGTCCATCCTTCCGCGCCGGCTCCAGGCGTCTCGACAGCCCTGGCTTGTGACCGTCTTGGGTCACCAACCGGATATACTGCAGCGACAACTTCGGATATCCAGCCGAGGGAGCATCAGATGGCTAAGACGGTGATCGACATCGACGACGACCTCTTGGCCAGGTCTCAGGAGGTCCTTGGAACGACGACGAAGAAGGCGACGGTGAACGCGGCGTTGAAGGAGGTCGTGCGGCGAGCAGCTTCGCGTGACTTCATAGAGTTCGCTCGGGCCGGAGGGCTCAAGGATGCCGCTGATCCGGACGTGATGGGCCACGCGTGGCGGTAGCGCAGTTCCTCGTTGACAAGAGTGCTTTCGGACGGCTGCATCACCCAGAGGTGGCAGATGTACTGGAGCCGCTTGTCTCGCGGGGCCTGGTAGCAACCTGCGGTACGACGGCACTGGAGCTCTTGTATTCAGCCCAGTCCCCAGCGGACCACGTTCGCATTGCCCGTGATGTCGACGCCGCGTTCGAGTGGTTGCCAACGGAGGACCAGGATTTTCACCGCGCCTGCGAGGTCAGCGGCGTCCTGGCGGCGACGAGTCGCCACCGCGCAGTCGGCATCGCCGATCTCATCATCGCGGCGGTTGCCGAGAGGCACGGGGTGACCGTTCTGCACTACGACACCGACTACGACCTGATACGTGAGATCACCGGTCAAGCAACCGAATGGGTTGTGCCACGTGGCGCGGTGTCCTGACCCTCGCCATGACCAGTGGAACTGTCGATGCCAAGAGGTAGGTCGCCGGCGTCCCTGATAGAGCTAGGGAATGGACTTCCTTGCCTCGATTCGTCGCGACAGCGATCTGTTCTATGCGACCGCCGACGACGCCGACCCGACGCTCGGTGTCCCCAGCTGTCCCGGCTGGACCATCGAAGACCTCGTGGGGCACCTGGGTGAGGTCCACTGGTTCTGGGGCACCGACATCGAGATGCGGGCGACCGATCCGGGCAGCGTCGAAGCCGCGAAGCCGGCCCGGCCCGCGGGCTATCAGGAGCTCGTCTCCTGGGGACGTGCGCAAGCCAGTCGCATGGTCTCGATCCTCGAGCAGAGCGACGACGCCACGATGGTGTGGACGTGGTCGCCGCCGCATCAGACGGTCGGCTTCGTCCGTCGCCACCAGGTCCAGGAAGCCGCGGTGCACCGATGGGACATCCAGCACGCCGCGACGGAAGCCTCGCCCGAGCCGATCGACCCTGACGTCGCGTCCGATTCGATCGACGAGCTCCTCGCGGTGACGCTCCCGTGGGGTGTCAGCGACCAGAAGCCACTGCCCGGCCCAGTCCACATCCATTGCACGGACACCGAAGGGGAGTGGTTCATCCAACCGGACGGCAAGGTCGAGCCGATCCACGCGAAGGGCGACGTCGCCCTGCGCGGCACGGCGTCGGACCTGTTGCTCGCGGCGTTCGAGCGCATCGGCATCGACGACCTCGACGTGATCGGCAACGAAGCGCTCGCCCGCGAGCTCATCGAGCGGATCAACACCGAGTGATGGCTGCATAGCGCCTACGCACCTGCCCGAGGCGCCGCTACGGCGCCAGCGAACCGTTCACCAGCCATGGGCCCGCCGGTCGATGCCCGGCCAGCGGAGCGACCGCCGCCAGCGGGACGCCCCGAGATCCGAGGAGCGGTGGTCAGCCGTCGGGATAGCAGGCGCAGCTGCCGCCGCAGGGACCCGGTGCCGGGGCCGCAGGAGCCGCAGAGGCGCGCCCCGTCGCCGCGAACGCCGCTAGCAGCCGGACGGCATCACCGTGACCCGACGGACAGGCCGCCGGGGCGTCGGCATCGGCGACCGGGCGGCGGATCTCGAAACTCTCGTCGCAGGTCCTGCACCGGTACTCGTAGAGCGGCATCGCCGCAACTCTACGGGACTCCTGGTCCGGAAGCCCCGATGTGCGCCTTGCCTACCCGCGCCCACCGGCGCGGCCGTCCGTCTCTCGTGGTTCGCCGAGGGTGGCTGCACCTGCCACGAAGCGCTCCCAGGCGGAGCGGCGTCCGCTCTCGGCGTCGGCCCGTACCCAGCAGCCCTCGAGGTGGTCGTTCACCAGTCCCATCGCCTGCATGAAGGCGTAGACGGTGGTCGGCCCGACGAAGGTCCAACCCCGGCGCTTGAGCTCCTTGGACATGGCCGTGGACGCCGACGTCGTCGGTGCGATCTCGGCCGGCGCCGGGCCGAACTCGGCGTGGGGCCAGAAGTAGGCCGCCAGCGAGCCGTACTCGTCGGTCAGCTCGAGCGCCCGGGCGGCGTTGTTGATCGTCGAGCGGATCTTGCCCTGGTGGCGGATGATTCCGGCGTCGCCGAGGAGGCGGGCGACGTCGTCTTCACCGAACTGGGCGACGGCCTCCGAGTCGAACCCCGCGAACGCGGCCCGGAAGTTCTCGCGCTTGCGCAGGATCGTGAGCCACGAGAGCCCGGCCTGGAAGCCTTCGAGGCACAGCTTCTCGAACAGGCGGTGGTCGTCGGTGACCCCGAAGCCCCACTCGCTGTCATGGTACGCGGCGTACTCGGCGGTCGAAGCCCCCCACCAACACCGCGCCAGCCCGTCGTCGCCGATCGCGATCTCCATCGGCGTAGGACACTAACGACTGTCACCGAACAAGGCGGCGCGCAGGTGGCGTCGGCGCAAGCTAGTGATGACCGATACATGGAGTGCGGATGTACTCGCTCTGTGCGGCCAAGCGGTGGATCTCACGACCAGCGCCCGCACGGCGTTGTACACGTATGGCTATGAACCGCCCGATCGCCGCTCTCGACTGGGACGCCCTCGTCCACGAGGTCGATCGACAGGGCTACGCGGTCACGCCCACGCCGCTGCTCACCACGACGCAATGCGGTGGGCTCGCCAACCGGTTCGACGGCGACCAGGACTACCGGGCGACCATCGACATGCCGCGCTACCGGTTCGGTGACGGCGTCTATCGCTACTACCGCTATCCGCTCCCGGACCCTGTGGCCGAGCTCCGCGAGGGCCTCTACCCCCGCCTTGCGCCGCTCGCCAACCGATGGCAGGAGCAGCTCCGCCAGAGCCAACGGTTCCCCGACCGGCTCGAGGACTTCGTCCAGCGGTGCAACCTCGCCGGCCAGGACAAGCCGACACCGCTGATCCTGCGCTATGAGGCCGGTGGCTACAACTGCCTCCACCAGGACCTGTACGGCGAGGTGGCGTTCCCGCTCCAGGTCGCCGTCGCGCTGACCGAGCCGGGCGCCGACTTCACCGGAGGCGAGACCCTGCTGGTCGAACAGCGGCCGCGGGCCCAGTCACGTGGGACGGCGATCACGGTGCCCCGGGGCCACGGGTTGATCTTCCCGAACCGCCATCGACCGGTCGAAGGCAGCAAGGGGCCCTATCGCGTCGCCGTGCGGCACGGGGTGAGCACGGTGCACTCCGGGCTCCGGCTGACGCTGGGGATCATCTTCCACGAGGCGGCCTGAGGCGCCGCCGACCATCCGACCGGCCGACGCACGACCCCCAGGCGCGCTAGGCCCTTCGCCGGATCCGCCCGTCCCAGTCGGCGAGCGGCGAGCTGTGCCACCACCACTGCGGGTCGGGCGGTCGGTCCCCGAGGGGCACGCGGCCGTTCGCCCACAACAAGGTCGCCCACGGATCGGACTCGGTCGGTGTCCAGGGGAACAACCGTTCAAGCACAGAGCGACACACGTCGGTCGGCGGGTCGTACGCCACGCCCAACCCAGTGGCGATGTCGTAGCCGTGGACCAGGACCTCGTCGCAGCCCATCGCCGCGAAGCCCGAGCGGTCGGGAATGCCCGAGCTGTGCCAGCCTCGATCGGTTGGACCGGCCTGCGCGACGGCCACAGCGAGCAGCGCGCCGCCCGACTGGAGGGCGTCCACGAGACTGGACACGTCGTCGATGGGTATCCACCCCACCTCGGCCGACGCCGTGGACCGGCGGGCCAGGTTCGCTGCGTACCAGGTGAGGCACTCCGCGACATGGCCCAGGGTGTGGCGGCATGACCAGTCGAGACTGCCTGCGGGACTGTCCCACGCCCGGTCGGACGGGTCGGCAGACCCCAGGCAGGAGGCGAGAGCGTCGACGGTCGCGGTCACGTCGTCGGGCCCCGGTCGTTCGGGCATGTCCGCCGAGGCTACCGGGACCCGACGACGTGACCGCCGCGAGCCCGCCGCCCCGGGGGAGTGGCCGTGCAGGGATTGCGGCTACAGGTCAGCGGTAGCTGAGCACCAGCATCATGCGGGTGCCTTTGGCCAGCGCCTCGTAGAGGTGGACCTGATCCGCGGCGAACGTCGCTCGGTCGCCGGGCGCCAGCTCGACCGTGGCGTCGAGCGGGCCGACCCGCATCCGGCCCCGCACGACCATCACGCTCTCGGTCACGCCTGGCAGGTGCGGCTCGGCCCGGTAGACGGCACCGGGCTCCATCGTCGCTTCGTAGACCTCGGTGACGCTGCGGCCCCGCTCGGCCACCAGCAGCCGGCTGGCGAACTGGGCTCCCGCGGCCTGCACCACGAGACCCTGGTCGGCTCGCTGGACGTGGACGTCGGGCTCGTGCGGCAGCACCAGGTCGCTGAACGGCACACCGAGCGCGCCAGCGATGTTGACCAGGGTCTCGACCCCGGGGTTGCCGGCACCGGCTTCGATGCCCGACAGGGTCGACGTGCTCACGCCGGCCTGCGCGGCCAGCTCGCGGAGCGAGCGCCCGGCACGCACCCGCAACCGCCGGACATTGCCGCCGACCGTGGAAACTACCGTGACCGAATCACGGCTGTTCGGTAGGGTGGACGCATCGTCCGACACAGCGAACAGTCTCCGCGCCGCGCGATCCATCGTCAAGCACTCTCGGTCAGTGTGTCGGTCGCTCCGTTCGGGATGGCGTTCGGCATCGCCGCGGTCGAGGCCGGGTTGGCGGTGTGGCAGGCGGCAGCCTTCTCGATCCTGGTCTTCGCGGGCAGCGCGCAGTTCGCCGCAGTCGGCATCATCGGCGACGGCGGCTCGGCGGTCTCGGCCATCACCGCCGGGCTGTTGCTCAACCTCCGCTCGCTGGCCTTTGGGATCGTCATGGCCTCGGCGCTGCGCGGACCAGCCTGGCAGCGGGCTGTCTGGTCGCAGATGATGGTCGACGAGTCGACGGCGGTCGGGTCCGCCCAGGCGGAGCTGCGCTGGCGGCGCTACGGCTACCTGTGCTGCGGCGCCGGCATCTTCGTGGTGTGGAACCTCGCGACGGTGATCGGCGCGACGGTGCTGTCGTCGACCGGGAGCGTGGTGACCGACTGGGGGTTCGATGCGGCCATCCCGGCGACGTTCCTGGCACTGCTCTGGCCCCGCCTGCGGGAGGTGGGCCAACGCCGCAGTGCGCTCGCCGGCGGGGTGATCGGGCTCGCGCTGGTGCCGTCAACGCCGGCCGGCCTTCCGGTCATCCTGGCCGGCCTTGGCGTCCTCGCTGGGTGGCGGACCCGAGGCGGCGGCGAGGTCCCCGAAAGCCAGCCCAGCCTCCCGGGCGTTCGGGCATGACGACGGCGGCGACAGCCACCGTGGTCCTGGTCGGTCTGGCCACTGGCACCTACGCGCTCAAGGCGGCCGCGCCGCTCGCCATCGGATCGCGGCCGCTCCCCGGCTGGCTGGCCCGCCTGGCGGACCTGTTGCCGGCCGCACTGCTCGCCGCGCTCGTGCTGATCAGCACGTTCACCGACGAGGGTGCGATCGTCGCCGACGCCCGGGTCGCGGGTCTCGGCGCGGCGGCGGCGTCGCTGCTGCTGCGGGCGCCGTTCGTGGTGGTCATCGTGGCTGCCGCGTCGGCCACGGCGCTGGCCCGCGCCATCTGAGCCCCCGGCTTCACGGCCGGGATCAGCCCGCTCGCGCCTTGCGGAACCGGCTCATCCCGAACAGCGTCACGCCGAGTCCGAGCGCAACCCACCACGGCGCCCGGCTCCTCTGCTGGTCCCGCTCGGCGCCGCACGCCCGCTCGGCCGACAGCGTGTGCATGCCCAAGCCGTCGGTCGGCCGCCCGTCCTCGCAGGTGAGGGTCTGGAACTCGCCGCCGTACAGGTGCTCGGCTTCGGCCTCGTAGCCACCGACCGAGCGCAGGCCGACCCAGATGACGAACAGTCCAGCGGCGATGATGAGCAGGGGCCTCAGCACGGCACGACCTCAGAGCTCGACCAGCGGCACGTCGGCCACTCGCAGGTGTCCGGTCTCGTTCACCGAGTCGATCGACCGCTGTCCGCCGGTGGCTGCGAGGACGCGGCTGATGCTCGTGTAATGGGGGAGGAAGAACAGCTCGCGGGTCGCGCCGAGGACCCACGACAGGTAGACGTTCACCACGCCGCCGTGGCAGATCACGGCGATCGTGCCGGCGGTGTGGTTGGCCACCAGTGCCTCGACGCCCTCGACCACCGTCCGCTGGAACTCGGCCACATCGTCGGGCAACTCCATCCAGCGGGGGTCGCCCGCGGCGCGCAGCTCCTCGACCGGGATGTACGCCGTGGCCTCGGCGTCGTATTCGGCGATGGCTGGCTCGACCGCGACCGGGAGCCCCAGCAGGTCGGCGAGCGGTGCCGCGGTCTCACGCGCTCGGCGCAGCGGGCTGGAGTAGATGGCGTCCAGGGGCTCGCCCGCCAGCCAGCTGGCAAGAGCCTGGGCCTGCCGCCTCCCGAGCTCCGACAGTCCGGGGTCCGCGGGCCCGTTGCCGCCTTCGGCGCGATGGGGTCGGGCATGACGGATCAGCAGCAGCTCCATTCCCTGCCGAGCCTATGAGCGGCCGGGCGACGGCCGCGGGACCCCGGCGTGCTCACTCCTCGCGCTTACCACCATGTTAAGTGAACAAGCGACGACCGAGGGTAGCGATCCGTCCGGTGGCGAGCGCTAGCGTCATGCCCGCATGACAGATCCGAACCCCCCTGTCACGGACAGTGAGCTGACAGGGCTCGCATGGCGGACGTCGAGCTTCGGCGGCGAGAGCTCGGACAACGTGGAGGTCGCGCGCCTTCCCGATGGCCGCACCGCCCTTCGCAACCAGAACCGCCCCGAGCGCGGCACGGTGGTGTTCACGCAGGCCGAGATGGCCGCATGGATCAAGGGCTGCAAGGCCGGCGAGTTCGACGACATCGGCCACGCCTAGAATCGGCCGGGCCAGCAGTCCCTTACGTCCGGGATCGTCCCCCGGTCCCTCCTGCCATCCCGTGCCTCGAGGAGCGCCGTGCGCCGCACGAAGATCGTCGCCACCCTGGGACCGGCGTCCGAGAGTCCCGACGTCATCGACGCGTTGCTGCATGCCGGCATGGACGTGGCGCGGCTCGGCCTCGCCCACAGCACCCCGGAGAGCCACAACGCGATGATCGACCGGGTCCGCGACCGCGCAGCCCGGCTGGGGCGCACGGTGGGCATCCTCGCCGACCTGCCCGGCCCCAAGATCCGCACCGGCGAGTTCGGCGAGGGCGGTGCGTTCCTCGCCGAGGGCGACCAAGTGGTGCTGGTCAGCGACGAGGGCCCCAGCGATGCGCGGCGCATCGTCATCGACGAGCCACGGCTGCTCGACGTGGTCAACGTCGGCGACACCATCGTCCTGGGCGACGGCACGGTCACGCTGTCGGCGGTCGAGGTCGACGACACCCAGGTCCGTGCCGAGGTCCACAGCGGCGGGCGGCTCCAGGGCCGGCCCGGGGCGCACCTGCCGTCGGACCGATGGCAACCACCGGTGCCCACCGAGGACGACCTGGCCTTGATCGACAGCGTCGCCAAGCGCGCCGATTGGGTCGCCGTGTCCTTCGTGCGCCGGGCCGACGAGTTGGTCAAGGTGCGCGAGGCGCTGGGCGACGGCGGGCCGCGGCTGATGGCCAAGGTCGAGACCCGGGCGGCGGTCGAGCACCTCGACGAGTTGCTCGAGGTGGCCGACGGGGTGATGGTCGCACGCGGCGACCTGGGCATCGACTGCCCGATCGAGGACGTCCCGTTCCTCCAGAAGCGGATCATCGGCGCCTGCGTCGATCGCGGGATCCCGGTGATCACTGCCACCCAGATGCTCGAGTCGATGATCACCGCGCCGTCGCCGACTCGTGCCGAGGCCTCCGACGTGGCCAACGCGGTCTACGACGGCAGCGATGCCCTGATGCTGTCGGCCGAGACGGCGATCGGCCATGACGCGCCGCTGGCCGTGCGCACCATGGTCCGCATCGCCCAGCGTGCCGAGCGGGCCGGCGACCTGGTCGACGAGCGTCCCGGCCCACTGCGGCGGCTCCGGCGCCACCCCGAGCCGGCGCCAGCCCGATCGACGCCCGCCGCGGTGACCGTGGCCATGACCCGGGCGGCGGGCCAGGCGGCAGCCGAGCTCGGCGTCGACGCCATCATCTGCTGCACCCGATCGGGGCGAACGGTGCGGGCGATGGCCGGTCTGCGGCCTCGATGTCGGATGGTCGGCGCCAGCCCGTCGCCCTCGACGGTCCGCCAGCTGGCGTTGTCGTGGGGCGTGATCCCGCTCGAAGTGGGCGAATACGGCACGACCGACGAGATGGTGTGGTGCGTCGTCGAGGCCACCGTCAAGGCCGGCCTGATCGGCGCAGGGTCGATGGTCGCGGTCCTGGCCGGAGCGCCGGACTCGCCCAATCTGGCGACCGACGTGTTGCGTATCGTCACCGTCGCATGACTGTCGACGACCCAGGGAGCACGGCTCCACCGCCCAGTGCGCCAGCGCCCTCGACCAACGGGGCGCGGCCTGCCGGAGAGCCCCGGGGCACGACTCCCGCGGCGGTAGCCTCCGGGGCGATGGGAGGGCTTCGCTACCTGCGCCGCAGACGTAAGCGCGGTCCGGTCGCCTTCGTCCTGTCGGGCGGCGGCAACCTGGGTGCCGTGCAGGTCGGCATGCTCCGCGCGCTCCTGGAGCACGACATCTACCCCGATCTGATCGTCGGCTGCTCGGTCGGTGCGATCAACGGGGCAGCCTTGGCCGACGACCCGACGTTGCAGGGTGTCGACCGGCTCGACGAGATGTGGCGCAACGTCGACGGGAAGAACCTGATGCCGCGCAACTGGCTACCCAACGCGGTCGCGCTGGCCCGGCGCGGCGAGGCCATCCACGAGAGCGACGGCCTGCGCAAGATGCTCGAAGGTGCGGTCGGTGGTCGGCGCTTCTGCGACCTCAAGGTTCGCTTCGAGTGCGTCGCGACCGACGTGAACGACGTCCGCGAGGTCTGGTTCAACCAGGGGTCGCTGCTCGAGGCGATCCTCGCGTCGGCGGCCATGCCCGCCGTCTACCCGTCGGTCGAGATCAACGGAGCGCGCTACCTCGACGGGGCGATCGTGAACGACGTCCCGATGAGCCGGGCCGTCGAGCTCGGGGCGTCCACGTTGTACGTGCTGCAGGTCGGGTCGTTCTCACGCCCTCGCAGCGAGCCCCGCCGGCCCCTGGACGTCGCCGTGCAGGCCTACTGGATCGCCCGGCACCACCGCTTCAAGCGCGACCTCGAGTCGATGCCACCCGACGTCGACCTGCATCTGCTGCCTCACGGTCAGCCACCCCTCATGCGCTACAACGACTTCACCCGGGCGGCCGAGCTGATCGGCGCGGCGTACGAGGCGTCGACCGAGTATGTCGAAGGTCGAGGCATCCGCGACGAGCAGCTCGACGCTCCACCCGCCACCGCCGTCAGCGACGGCGTGCTCACGTGACAAGGCGCCAACATGTCTGACCAGCCTGTTCAGCTCAGTGCGACCGGCCCGCCCGAGACGGTCCTCGATCCCGAGCCGGAGGCCGCGCTCACGGCACTGGGCGAGGCAGTGGCAGCTGGCGGCCGCGACCAGGTCGCCGCGGTCGTCGCCCGCTGGCCTCGGTTCCTCGAGGCCTGGGCGGCCCTGGGCGACGTCGCCCGCGACCCGGTCGAGCGGTACGCCTGCTATCGGATCGGCTACCACCGGGGCCTCGATCGGTTGCGGGCCAGCGGGTGGCGCGGCTCGGGCTACGTCCGCTGGGCGCACGAGACCAACCGCGGCTTCCTGCGGGCGCTCGAAGGGTTGCGGGCTATGGCCGAGACGATCGGCGAGGACGACGAGGCCGAGCGCTGCGCGGTGTTCCTGCGTCAGCTCGACCCGGACTGGCCACCCGCGGACCTGGTCAGAGGCTGAGGGCGAGATCCTCGAGGGCGGCGAGCCAGGACTCCCAGTAGGGCCGGTCGGCGTCGGCCGCGACGGCAGCCTTCAGCCGGTCGCGGAACGCGTCCCACGGCAAGCCGCTCTGGTCGACGGTGACGACCGCGAGACCGAAGGCTCGGGCCTGCCAGGGCTCGTCGAACGGTCGCTCCGGCTCCGGCGCCACCGTTCTGTGACCTGGGACATCGCGCGATCGCGCGACGTCCCAGGTCACAGAACAGGGATCGGCTCGGCCGGGCGGGCCCGTTTCGGGCACATCACGTCGGGCCGACGTCACGTCAAGGCCTGGGCTCGTCCGACGCCGATCATCGAGTCGCGGGTGACCAGCGACGCCAGCCGGTCCTCGGACCAGTTGTCGGCCCCGGCCGGTCGCTCGGGCACCACCAGGTAGCGCACCTCGGCGCTCGAGTCCCACACCCGCACCTCGACGTCGTCGGCGATGTCGAGCCCGAGCTCGTGCAGTACCGCTCGGGGCTCGGCCACCAGCCGCGCCCGGTAGGCCGGGCTCTTGTACCAGACCGGCGGGATGCCGAGCAGCGGCCACGGGTAGCACGAGCAGAGCGTGCACACGACGACGTTGTGCACCTCGGGCGAGTTCTCGACCGCCACGACGTGCTCGCCCTCCAGGCCGCCGAACCCGAGCTCCGCGGCAGCGGCGGTCGCGTCGGCCAGCAGCTGTTCGCGGAACGACGGGTCGGTCCAGGCGCGGGCGACCACCCGTGCACCGTTGCGTGGACCGACCCGGTTCTCGAACACGTCCACCACCGCGTCGACAGTGTCGGTGGCGATGATCCCCTTCTCGACGAGCAGGGACTCCAACGCTGCGGTCCGCAGCTCGGCCGCCGACGCCGTCCGACCGGTGTGGTCCTGGCTCATGGCTCGATCCCGTCCAGATAGCTCTCCCAGAGGTCGACGTGGATCGTGGCCGCGCCCGGCTCGGCGTCGTCGCCCCACAGAGCGGTGGGCGAGAAGGCCACCGAGTAGTACGGCTCGGGCGGGGCGTCGCCGTCGACGTTGGGGTCGGGCAGTGGCTGGGCCGCGTGCGCCCGCGCGACCGTGCCCGCGGCGCCGCGGACGTAGCGCGGGCACCGGGTGTGGCCGCGGGGGTGCATCCGCCTGACCCGTACCTGGTCGCCGGCGGCGAACCGCGGCGCCGCGCCGGCGGGGTCGGTGATGTCGGACGGGCGGAACAACGACCGCACCAAGGCCGCCGCCTCGGGATCGCGCCGCTCGCCGACGGCGGCGTGACCTCCGAGGATCGCAGCCTGCCGCTCGTCGAGCTCCTCCCTGGTGACCACGCCGGCACCGACCAGGCGCGCCTCGACGGCAGCGAGCCAGTGCTCGTAGTAGGAGGTGGTGAGGTAGGCGGCGTTGCCCATCCTCTCGACATAGGGCCGGATCGAAGAGCCCGGCACGGCGATGGCACTGGCCAGCATCACCCCGTGGACCCGGCCCTCCCATGGCTCGTGGAACGGCGGCTCGTCGGGCGTGGCGTCCACTGCACCGAATCCCTGCATGCCCCCGAGGTCGTGGATGCCGTCCACAGCCGCAACGTACTCCGTCGGGGCGCGTCGAAGCCGCCGACCCGCAGCGTCGGCGGCTACGACGGAAACGACGTCGTCGCTCAGGACCCGTACGCCGCAGGCGAGTCGTCGGCCGGAGGAGCGGCCTCGGGACGAATCAGCCCGCCGGTCGGGGTGACGACGTACCAGACACCGCCCGAGCCCTGTCCGTTGGTCTCACCGGCCGCGGTGTCGCCGGAGAAGAGGTAGAGCGGCCAGGCGCCGGCTGCCAGCTGGAACGAGCCGTCGGGGCGAGGCACGACCCGGAACACGTTCGGGTCCAGACCGGCAGGCAGCTCAGGGCCGTCGACCAGGAACGGGGGCCAGGTCTCGGCGCACTGACCCTCACAGGTCGGAACACCGGCGGTGTCGTTGGTGAACCCGTAGAGCGTGAACCCGTCGGTGTTGGCGAGGGCGTCGCCGAGAGCGGTCTGGATGACCTGGACGCCCTGGGCGACAGCAGCCTCGTCAGGTGCCGCCCCTTCGTCGCCGTCGGCCTCGCTGGCCTGGGCGATCGGGTCGGAGTTGTCGTCCGAGCCGTAGCCGCCACAAGCGCTGAGGGCCAGGGCTGATGTGAGGATGCCGATGAGACGTTTCGTGCGCATGGGGAGGGTCTCCTTGGTGCAGTGCAGTGGGTGGTCACCTGTTTGCCGGCCCTCTACGCACGCCGCACCGGAATCGGTTCGCGATCGTCCGGACGGCGTCCGGCCTGAACAGATGACCCGTGGATCGGCTAGCTGAGGCAAGATGGGCGCCGCATGGGTGGGCAGCCCGACGATCACGATCTCGTCGCACGCTTCGTGGCCGGCGACGAGGAAGCCGTTCGGGGCATCTACGACCGGTACGCCCGAGCGATCCTCACCGTGGCGTTGCGCATCCTGGGCAACCGGGCGCTGGCGGAGGAGGCGGTCCAGACCACGATGCTCAAAGCGTGGCGCGCCGCGGGGTCCTTCGACCGGTCACGGGAGTTCGCACCCTGGCTCTACACGATCGCCCGGCGGGTCGCGATCGACCTCTACCGGCGGGAACGGCGGGCCGAGGTACCCGCCGAGCTGGCGGAGGACGCTCTGGCGGTGGTCCCGGTCTCGTTCGAGAGCACCTGGGAGGCGTGGGAGGTTCGCACCGCACTCGGCCAGCTCCCGCCCGACGAGCGCGAAGTCGTGCGCTTGTGCCACTTCGGAGGGATGACCCATCGCGAGATCGCCGAACGCCTGGCGGTTCCGATCGGGACGGTCAAGTCCCGATCGGCGCGCGCCCACCGGCGATTGGCCGCGCTCTTGCGCCATGTCGTCGAGGTCTCCGGATGACCAGCATCGTGGTCTCGCCCGTGACGCACGATTGGTGTGAACCGAACCGCGTCCGGCGACGTACAGACCGACGACAGAGCTTTCTCTACCGACAGGGACGGATGCCGTGAACGAGGACGAGCTCGCTGCTTTCCTCGAAGGTGACGCGCTCACCGATGGCTTCGGTGGCGCCGGCGACGAGCCAGGCCGCGACGCGGCCGAGCACCTCCGCTCCCTCCTCGACGACGAGGCATTGTGGGCCGAACCGTCTCCGGGAGGGGTGGAAGCTCTCCTCGGCGCGATCAAGGCCGAGACGGGGATTGACCCGTCGCCACGGCACCTGCCCCGCCCCAGCCCATCGCCCTCTCGGCGGCGGGCACCGACCGGTTGGCTGGTCGCCGTCGCTGCCGCGGCGGTGGTGGCCCTGGTGGTTGGTGTGGTCGGGGGCCTCGCGATCGGTGGCGACGACGGCGGGGCGGGCCAGGAGTTCGACGTCGCTGGCACCGACCTGGCCCCCGACGCCTCGGCCGTGGCGTCGGTCGAGATGCTCGGGTCGGGCGCCGCCATCGAGCTCGACGTCCAGAACCTGGCACCGGCGCCGCTCGGCACCTACTACCAGGCCTGGGTGAAGAACGCCGAGGGTGACCTGGTGACTGTCGGGACCTTCCACGTGCGGGAAGGCGACGACCACGTGGAGCTGTGGGCCGGGGTCGATCTCGAGCGTTATACGACGCTGACCGTGACCATCCAGCAGGAGGGGGCGGGCCAGGAGTCGTCCGGCCAGGTGGTGCTCACCGGCGTGATCAGCGAGTGATCAGCTGGTAGGTGTCAGGGTCGGGAGTCGCTCGGAGGCCGGCGTGCTCGTGTTCGACTCGAGCATCGGCTCGTCGGCACGCTTGGCCTTCCGGGCCTTCCTGATGCGCGACACCCCGAAGATGGCGAGGGCTACCGCGAGGGCGACCGCGATGATCCGTGCAGGCATGTGAGCACTCTACCCAGGCTCCCACTTTGAGTAATCATTCAACCACTTATAGTGAGTGTTCCACGCCGCCAACACCGTCTCGCTGCAGGTGTTCGGTAACTACGCGCTCGTCGGGGTCGTCGAGGATAAGGCGTCGGCCGTGGTCGAGCTGCTCCTGGTACGGGTCCGGGCCGACCAGTTGCTCGCGGGGAAGCTCGTCGGCATCGGCATCGTGGCACTGCTGCAGTTCGTCCTCGCGATCGGCGCCGGCGTGGTCGCCCTGGCCATCTCGGGAGCAGAGGTGCCCGGCGAGATCTGGTCGGCCCGCCCATGGCGAGCGTCTGGTTCCTCGGCGGCTACGCGCTCTACTCGACGCTGTTCGCGCTCGCGGGCTCGCTGGTCGGCCGGCAGGAGGACGCCCAGACCGCCGCGGCGCCGATCCTGACCGTGCTGATCGGGGCATACCTGCTCGTGTACATCGTCGGCTACGTCCCGGAATCGGGCGCGAGCCGGCTGCTGTCGGTGCTCCCGCCCATCGCGCCGTTCCTCATGCCCATGCGGATGGCGGCTGGCGCGGCTTCGGTGGTCGAGGTGGCGGCGGCACTTGTCCTCCTCCTGGTGGCCACGGTGGCGGGGTGGAAGCTGTCCGGCGGCATCTATGAGCAGGTGCTGCTTCGACGCGGTTCGCGGATCCCGTGGCGTGACGCACTCGCGTTGGTGCGCGCTAGGTAGCCAAGATCAGATCGCAGAGATCGCACCGGGTCCCATGACTGCCGGGAAGGGTTGTGATGGAGCCAACCGCCGAATCTCTCGTCGGAGGTTGACAGCGAGGCAGCCGGCGCGGATGCTCCGGGGACGGCGCGGCCCGACGCCGAACCTCCGCCCGCCCACCCATCGGGGCGGCCCGTGGAGGCAAAGGGGGGCACACTCCCGGGCCGGGTGACTGTTCCGATGCGGCCGTGCGGCTCGGCGATGGGAGGGGTCCACGGCGTGCAGGAGAACAGATGCCAGCCGACAAGGACCTGAAGCGCCTCATCCGCGCCCGGATGGCCAGGACCGGCGAGTCCTACTCAACCGCGCGCCTCCACACCCTGGCGCGGCCGGCGAGGCAGGGCCGATCGGCGGGCGGGAAAGGGGATCGCATGCAGCGCACGAGGTTCGAGACCCGCATCGAGGACGGGAGGCGGTTGGTCAGCGCTCTCGACGTCCCATCCGACTACGAGCACTCCCTGATACACGGCCTCGAGTTCGGCGTCGCGTTCTCGGCCGACGAGGCCGACACCGAGCGGAAGCGGTTCGTCTGGGAGTACCCGGCCAACGCACCCGGATGGCCGGACGCGGCCCGCAACTGGGTCGCCGACGGACCCGGGATGCTCGACCAGAAGCACGGCGTCCGGCCCGCCGACTGGGAGACGGGCCTGGCCTGGATCGCCGGAATCCTCGACGGCATCGAGGCCGACTGGTTCGTCATCGGCAGCGCCGCGCTAGCGGTGCGCAGCATGGACGTCCGTCCCGGCGGCATCGACGTCGTCCTCGACGAGGCTGGCGCCGACCGCCTCGGTCCCCACGTCGACGCCGGCGTGCTACGGCCCGTGATCGACAGCGGCGGCTGGGAGGTCGCCACCCGCTCGGGCCTGCTCTTCCGCGGCTGCATCATCTCGATCGTCGGCGGGATGCACGACCAGCGGCGGCCCCGGCCATGGGACTCGGAGGCCCGCGCGGCCCTCGAGGCCATCACATGGCAGGACCGCAGCCTCCGCGTCCCGCCCCTGGACGCGATGCTCCTCCAGGCCCGAGCCATGTACCGCAACGATCACGTCCGCGCCATCCTCGCCCACAACGCCCGCCGACCCGAACCCGGCTAGGCGCGCTGGGCGCCCGACCGGTCGACATCGGCCAGGCGTTGTTCGGTGGCCCGGATGCGAGATCTCGTAGCCTCACGCCATGGCTGCCCCTGGAGGTACAGGTCCGATCGGTCCGTTTCCGGCCGGCGTCGACACGCCCGAGGAGCAGGTGGAGTACGACAAGCTGCGGCGGCGGGTGCTGTGGACGATGCCCTCGGGGCTCTACGTGGTGGGCTCGCGGCGCGACGATCGTCGCAACCTCATGACCCTGAACTGGGCCACACAGGTGAGCTTCGACCCCAAGCTGGTAGGCATCAGCGTCGAGAAGACCGCCGTCACCCACGAGCTGATCAGCGCGAGCGGAGTGTTCAGCCTGTGCACGGTCGACCGCGAGGACCGCGCGATCGTCCGCAAGTTCACCAAGCCCGTCGAGGTGGATCTCGCCGCGGGGACCCTCAACGGCTTCCCGTTCCACGACGGCCGGACCGGCGCCCCGATCCTCGACCAGGCTGCGGCCTGGCTCGACTGCGAGGTGCGCCAGAGCGTCGACTGCGGTGACCACATCTTCTTCGTCGGCGAGGTGGTCGACTGCGGCTTCCAGAAGGCCGAGGACTCGCCGGTGCTCCGCATGGAGGACACTCGCATGAACTACGGGGGCTGACGTGGGCGGGGGCGCGACCAACGAGCCGCCGATGACGTTCCCCCAGCGGGGGCGGGGCGCCGAAGACCTGCTGGCCGAACTGCAGGGCGGACGCGACGGCGACGCGGATTGGCGTCGGGGCCGCACGTTCAGCCTGGTCTACAACCCGGCGGATCCCGAGCTCGAGCGACTGCAGGAGGCCGTCGCCGTGGCGTACCTGCACGAGAACTACCTCAACCCGTTCGCCTTCCCGAGCTTGCTCCGCATGGAGCGCGAGGTCGTCGCGATGGCTGCCGACCTGGTCCACGGGAACCCGCGGGGTGGCCGCCTGTCCAGCGGTGGCACCGAGAGCCTGTTCCTGGCCGTCCAGGTCGCACGGGATCGGGCCAGCGCCGAACGGGGCGTCGACCAGCCGACGATCGTCGTGCCCGAGACCGCTCACCCGGCCTTCGCGAAGGCCTGTCACTACCTTTGTGTCACCGAGGTGCGGGTGCCGGTCGGGCCGGACGGGCGAGCCGACGTCGACGCCATGGCGACGGCGCTCGACGACCGGGCCGCGCTGCTGGTCGGCTCGGCGCCCTGCTACCCGTTCGGAGTCGTCGATCCGATTCCCGAGATCGCGGCACTGGCCAGCGAGCGCGGGCTGCCGTGCCACGTCGACGCGTGCCTGGGCGGCTGGCTGCTGCCGTTCCTGGAGCGCCTCGGCGACCCGATCCCGCCCTGGGACTTCAGGGTCGACGGCGTGACCTCGCTCTCGGCCGACATCCACAAGTACGGCTGGTGCTTCAAGGGGGCGTCGGTCCTGTTGCACAGCGACGAGGCCGAGCTTGGCCGCCAGTTCTTCGTCTTCGACGGCTGGCCCGGGGGCGTCTACGGCTCGGCGACGACGGCCGGCACCCGGCCGGCGGCGCCGATCGCCGCGGCGTGGGCCACCATTCGCTACCTGGGCGAGGAGGGCTACCTGCGCCTCGCCGACGACGTGCGGGTCGCGTCCCGTCGCATACGCGAGGGCGTCGCAGCCATCGACGGCTTACGGATCAGCGGCGACCCGGTCGCCGGTGTGTTGCAGATCGCGTCGGGCACCCTGGACGTGAGCGCCATCGGCGACGTGATGGACGACCGCGGCTGGCATCTCGACCGCCAGCAGGGTGGCCTCCACGCGATCATCTCGCCGTCCCATGTGGCCGTGGCCGACGAGTTCCTGGCCGACCTCGCCGCCGCCGCCGCCGACCACGGCGAGGGCCGGGGGGTCGGGGCCCGCTACGGCGGGGTGGGGTGAGCACCGTCGCCGACCCGACGATCTGGGACGGCGCGATCCTCTGCGGCGGCCGCAGCCGCCGGATGGGCCGGGACAAGGCGCTGCTCGTGGTCGCGGGCGAGCCGATGGTGCTCCGGGTGGCCCGTGCGCTGCACGGGGCCGGTGCGAGCCGCATCGTTGCCGTCGGCGGCGACCAGGCCGGCATCGCTGCGGCGCTCGAGCCGCTCGCCGCCGACCCTACCAATGCGGGGGTTTCGGGTGCTGCTGGCGCCGAGCCTGCGTCGGCCCACGGCCCGCCCGATACCGAGACGCGACCGGAGGTAGTGGCCACCGTGCCGGACCAGACGC
Source organism: Acidimicrobiales bacterium (assembly GCA_050744325.1). Lineage (GTDB taxonomy): Bacteria > Actinomycetota > Acidimicrobiia > Acidimicrobiales > VFJN01 > DASXTK01. The sequence continues at coordinate 5,184 of JBOGHK010000028.1, read as the reverse complement.
CTGATGCGGGCCCCTTGGGCGGGATCCTGACGGCTCTCGCCGCGACGGCCAGCCCGGTCGTGCTCGTGGTGGCCTGCGACCTGATGGCGCCGTCGGTGGTGGCGATGGCCACGACGGTGGGAACGCTGGTGGCACATCCCGCCGCCGATCTCGCCGCACCGGTCGTCGGCTCGCAGACCGAGTGGCTGCATACGGCATGGCAACGACGCGCGCAGCATCCGCTGGCTGCCCGTTTCGCCGCGGGAGAGCGCGCGATCCATCGAGCGGTCGCCGCTGCCGCACTCACCGTGCTCGCGGTGCCGGGCCTGGATCCGGCGGTCCTGGCCGACGCGGACACGCCGACCGACCTCTACTGAGCCGGGTCCGGCGGCGCTGCGAAGGCCATGGTGCTCGCCGCTGCCGAGGCGATAGTGGTCGCGACGAGCACTTCGAGGTCAGTGTGGTCGGAGACCGACCACCATCGCCTCGTGGCCGGCGCGGGCGCCATTGCCTCGCAAGTCCGGCCCAGCCGACCACCATCGCCTCGAGTGGCTTCGGCGGACCGCTTTCACGTCGAGGACGATCCTGTTCAAGCCAACAGCACTAGGGTGCTCTGCCATGGACCCCGACCCCGACGTGCCGGAGATCGATGTCGCCGAGCTCGCTCGGGCGCTCGGCGACGGTGCAGCGGTGCTCGATGTACGCGAGCCCGACGAGTACGACGCCATGCACGTCCCCGGAGCGCAGCTCATCCCCCTGGGCACGGTGCCGGAACGCCTCGACGAGGTTCCGGCCACCGAGGGGCCGATCTACGTGATCTGCGCCAAGGGCGGCCGCAGCTACCGGGCCGCCGAGTTCTACCGGTCGAAGGGCGTCGACGCCGTGAACGTCGCCGGTGGTACGACCGCCTGGGTCGAGGCTGGACATCCCACAGCCACCGGAATGGAGCCCTAGGTCTCTATGGCGAAGGGCGGGAGACCTGAGTTCAGGTGGGTCGACGACGCCGCTGGCTTCGGCGCGGTGGTCGAGAGCCTCAGCTCTGCAGACTCCTACGCCCTCGACACCGAGTTCCACCGCGAGCGCACCTACTACGCCCAGCTGGCCCTGATCCAGATCGGATGGGACGGCCAGATCGCCCTGGTCGACGCACTCGCGGTCGACATCGCCCCACTGCGCGCCATACTCGAGCGCCCGGTGCCCTGCCTCATGCACGCGGCCGCCCAGGATCTCGCCATCCTCGACCGCGCGTGTGGGGTGCTCCCGACCCAGCTGGTCGACACCCAGGTCGCTGCCGGTTTCGTCGGGCTCGGCTCGCCCGGGTTGGGGGCTCTCCTCCAACGTCGGATCGGCCTTCACCTGCCCAAGGCCGACCGCCTGACCGACTGGCTGCGGCGGCCGTTGGACGCGGAGGCCGCCGCGTACGCCGCCGCGGACGTCGCGCATCTGCACCAACTCTGGGAGTCGCTGGCGACCGAGCTGGAAGAACGAGGCCGTCTCGGTTGGGCGCTGGACGAGTGCGAGGAGCTACGCGTCCGCTACGGCGAGATCGCCGATCTCGAGCAGGCCTGGTGGCGCATCAAGGATGCACGCCGTCTCAAGGGTCGCAGCCGGTGCGTGGCCCAGGAGGTCGCGGCGTGGCGCGAGCGCCGGGCACAGCACGCGGACAAGCCGGTCCGCCACGTCCTGCCGGATCTCGCGCTGGTGGCGATCGCCGAACGGCCGCCGCGAACCCGCACCGACCTCCAGCGGGTCCGGGGCCTCGACGGACGCCATCTCCGGGGAGGCGCGGCGGCTGAGCTCCTCGACGCCATCGAGCTCGGCGCGAAGCTCGACGAGGACGCCCTCCAGCTCCCCGACCGCGACGGCGTCGACCCGATGCTGCGCCCGGCGGTGACGCTGGCCTCGGCGTGGGTGAGCCAGATCGCCCGCGACCTCGATCTCGACACTTCGATCCTGGCGACCCGTGCCGACATCGAGAGCCTGGTCCGCGGCGATGGCGACTCGCGGCTGCTGTCCGGGTGGCGCGAGGAGGTCGCAGGCGAGCCGGTGCGGCAGCTGCTGTCCGGTCAGGCCGCGTTGGCGTTCAACGGGTCCGGCTCGCTGGTGCTCGAACGCCGCTCTCGACAGCCGGTCGCCGGCAGTTAGCAGTACCACGAGGTCGTTCGAACGGATGTGGGGCTGGTGCGACAGAAGTCCGAGGGAAGCGATACGGTGACGTGTCCAGTAGGCCCAACCCGAGTACGAAGGAGCCCCAAACAGCTGGGATGCAACCCGGGGGGACTCCGAGCTGGTAGTGACCGGCGATACAATTTGCCGCAGTACGCAACCTCATGTGGGAGCAGGCCCGTGAAGAAGGGTCGACATCGCCGATTCGAGGAAGCGCGTGCCCTGAAGCGCAACAGCGACCTCGATCTCGCCGCCATCTTTGAACCAGGGACCAACGAGCCGTGCCCCGAATGCGGTGCCGACCCTGGTAGCGAGCACGCGTCCTGGTGCCTCTTCGAGGCCGAAGAGGACGAGCACGAGTACGAGGGCTAGTCGGCGGGCGCGCCGGTGCGGGAAGGGCCGCCGTCTCTCAATTCGTGAGTGGTTCGTTCGCGTTCGTGGCGCGAAGCGTCGGGTGCGGGAGTAGGGCCACACCTTGCGACGCGACATGCTCGATGAGGCGGTCGTAGGCCCACTGACCCACCAACTCGACGATCTCGTGCTCGAGCTCCCGGTAGACGGGACGATGGCCGGTGAACGCCTCCGGTGACGACGTACACCACCAGTGGAAGTCGTCGCCACCCGCACCCCAGTCACGGCGCTTCCATTCGCGCAGGGTCGAGGTCACGTGGCCCGAGTCGTCGGTGTGCTCGACCAGCCGGAGCGGCAGTTGCCAGCAGACGTCGGGCTTCCAGTCCATGGGACGCTCCCCGGCCTCGAGCGCGGCCTGGTGGAGGGCGCAGCCCGGCCCGCCGGCGAACCCGGGCCGGTTGAGGAAGATGCAGGCGTCGCCAACCAGGCGGGTGACCCGAGCACCGTCCGCGTCCTGACGCAGTGGCCCGCCCCGACGCCGGGCCACGTTGCGGTGTTGCCACTGACGGTCGTCGAGGCGGTCAGCCGCGGCGAGGACCGCTTCCGCATCCTTCTCGTCGATCAGGTGGGCGCCGTAGCTGCAGCAGCCCTGCTCCATCTCGGGGGCCGCCTCGGTCAGCACGCCGGGACACCCGTCGCCGTAGAGGCAGCGCCACGAGCTGGTCAGGAAGGTCAGGTCGAAGACCCACGTGCGGTGCTCGTCCGGCGCGTCGAACGCCACGTACTGGTGAAGGTCGGAGGGAAGCTCAGGCATGGGACGACCACAATCGCGCACGGTGGTCCAGTCGAGGGCGGACCCGGTGCCATTCTGTTGCGATGGCCGGCGAGTTCGACGACATCAGGCAGCGGCTGGAGACGATCAGCGAGGAGATCGCCGACCTGGCGATCGAACGCCTCCGCGAGTCGATCGACGCGGGCGGCACCGAGTTGCCGGTCGACGAACGCCGGCTGACCCGCGCCCGTCGGGCGGTGGACAAGGCCGTGGGGATCCTTTCCGACCCCGACGAGCTCTGACCCGAGGTCAGGCCAGCGGGGGTGCGCTCTCGAGCTGGTTGAGGGCCTCGATGAAGGCGCGGAAGCGGCCGCCCTTGCGGACGTCGAAGCGCAGCACCAGCCGGGGCCGCTCGAGCTCGTCGCGGTCGGAGACCTCGGGCGACAGCGGTGGGCTGGTCTCGATGCGGCCGTCCTGGATCAGGTCGTCGAACCGTTCGTTGAGCTCGGCGACCTCGGCGGAGGTGGGCAGGGCCTGCAAGCGGACCACGAGGCGGCTGCCGACCCAGCGGATCGAGTGGTAGTTGCGCCAGAAGCCGCGGACCGCCGCGACCGCCTCGCCGACGTCGTCGGTGATCAGGTAGAGGTTGTCGTCGTTGGGGGAGATGAGCCCGTTCGCGGCCAGGTCGTCGTCGACGAAGCGGCGCCAGCTGTCCCAGTAGCCCTCGCCGCCGATGTCCAGCAGCACCAGCGGCGACGGCGTGGCCTTCCCCGTCTGGAACAGCGTCAGCAGCTCGAAGGTCTCGTCCTGGGTGCCGAAGCCGCCGGGCAGGCACACGAAACCGCTGGATTCCTTGATCAGCATCAGCTTGCGGGTGAAGAAGTACTTCATGCTGACGAACTTGTCGTCGTCGGCGAGGACGTCGTTGATGCCTTCCTCGAAGGGCAGGCGGATGTTGACGCCGAAGCTGCGCTCGCGGCCGGCGCCTCGGGCCGCGGCCTCCATGATCCCCGGACCCGCGCCGGTCACGACCATCCACCCGGCCTCGGCGAGGCGGCGGGCCAGCTCGCGCGCCTGGTCGTAGAGCGGGTCGCTGGGATGGGTGCGAGCCGACCCGAACACGGTCGCCTTCCGGATGCCCTCGTACGGGGCGAACATGCGGAATGCCGCCCGCATCTCCTTCAGGGCGTCGCGGGTGATCTTGAGGTTGAGCCGGTCGGCGTCGTCGCCGGCCAGCTCGTATGCGGTGCGGAGGATGTCGGCCAGGACGTCGCGGTTGCGGGTAGCGCCGGCCTGGTCGAGCAGTTGGTGGACGAGGTCACGATCCATGACGCTGCCAGCCTGGCACGTCGACGACCGGTCGCCGAACAGCTGTCATCCGCCCGACGATGTGCTTATGCAGGACGTGACCGCCGTCTCCATGGCATTGGTGGCTGGATGGCCGGTGTCGACCTCCTCGGCCACCCATGCCTCCTGTAGCTGATCGAAGGTGATGCCCGAGCTCTCCACCTCGGAGTAGACACACTCACCGATCGCTTCGGGCTCCACGCCGGTCAACGAGGCGGTCGCCTGCACGTTCGGATCGGCCGCCAGCTCCTCGACGAACTGGTTGCGGGCCTCGTCGTTCCAGTCGGTGCCGGGCAACGGTTCAACCTGCTCCGAACCGGTCGAGTCGCCGTCGTCGGAGTCACTCGCCGTCGTGGTGGTGTCGTCGTCCTCGTCTGATTCGGTGCTCGGTGTCGTCGCGGTCTCGTCGCCCCCGTCGGCTGCCTCGCCATCACCGTCGTCGCGAGTCAGGAGGAATGCCGCCACGGCCGCAGCGACGACGATGCCGGCGATCAGTCCCACCAGGACCGCCCGCGAGGCCCGGCCACCCGGCGGTGGCGAGGGTTCCGACGGCGGCGGTTGTGGTGAGG
>JBOGHK010000027.1:0-80109 GCA_050744325.1 Acidimicrobiales bacterium | reverse complement strand
CCGCACGCTGCCCAGGCCGCTGCGCCGCCGGCCCGCCGGCAGTACCCCGACCACCAGGTCGGCCTGGTCGGCCAGCACCGGCTCCAGCAGGCGGTCGGCCGCGGCAGCGGTCCCGCCGAGATCGGCGTCGATCAACAGGAACACGTCGGCGGCGGGGCACGCGGCGACGCCGGCGGCCACGGCGCCGCTCTTGCCCCGGTTGCTCGGCAGCCGCAGCACCTCGGCGCCCGCAGCGAGCGCCTCGGCGGCGGTCCGGTCGGTCGACCCGTCGTCGACCACCAGCACCCGTCCGACCTGCGGCAGCCCCCGGAGTGCCCGAACGGTCGCGCCCACCGAGTCGGCCCGATCCTTGGCGGGGACGATCGCGACCACCAGCGTCACATTCGTCACCACCGCGAACCTAGGGCGGGGAGCTGCGCTGCGGGCGTCGGCCCACGGTCGTCCCGACCCACCGATGAGTTCTGACACTGTGGTGGGTCCAGACTGACGGGGGCCACGGCTCGTCCTAACCCCGAAACCCCCGCTGGAACCCTCGTTGACAACAATTCTTGTCAGAACCACAGTGGTACCCGTAGCGTCATGTCGAGGCGATCGAACCGAGGAGGAGTATCTGCGATGAGTCTGGAGCTCGCCCCCAAGGTCGGGGCGTCGCCGCCCGACGGCACCGCCGCCATCGAGGCGTCGGGCCTGGTCAAGGCGTTCGGCGAGACCCGTGCGGTCGACGGCGTCGACCTGGACGTGCCGGTGGGTGCGGTCTACGGGTTCCTGGGGCCGAACGGCGCCGGCAAGACCACGACGATCCACATGCTGGCCACCCTCTTACTGCCCGACCAGGGCTCGGCCCGGGTCCTGGGGCACGATGTGGTCCGTGAGGCCGATGCCGTCCGCAGCCGGGTCAGCCTCACGGGCCAGCTCGCATCCGTCGACGAGGACCTGACCGGCCACGAGAACCTCGTGCTGCTCGCCCGGCTGCTCGGCTACGGGCGCAGCCAGGCCCAGGACCGGGCCGCCGAGCTGCTGGAGGCCTTCGGGTTGGCCGCCGCGTCCGACAAGCTGGTCAAGCACTTCTCGGGCGGCATGCGCCGTCGGCTCGACGTCGCAGCGAGCATCGTGGTCACGCCCGACCTGATCTTCCTCGACGAGCCCACCACCGGGCTCGATCCGCGCAGTCGCAACCAGGTGTGGGACATCGTCCGGGCGCTGGTCGCCGACGGCACCACCGTGCTGTTGACCACCCAGTACCTTGACGAGGCGGACCAGCTCGCCGACCGGATCGCGGTCATCGACCACGGCAAGGTCATCGCCGAGGGCACGCCCGGCGAGCTCAAGGCATCGGTCGGCTCCGGTGCCCTCCACGTTCGGGTGGGTGATCCGGCCCGCCGTGCCGAGGCCGAGCGGATGCTCACCGCCGCGCTCGATGTCCAGGTGTTCCTCGAATCCGACCCCGCGGCACTGTCGGCCTGCGTCGCCGACCCCGAACGAGCGGCCCAGGCCCTGGCCGAGCTGGCACGCTCCGGCATCCCGGTCAGCGACTTCGCCCTCGGCCAGCCCAGCCTCGATGAGGTGTTCCTGGCCCTGACCGGCCACCCTGCCGAGACCGACGACGCCGACGACAGCGACAACGAGGAGCAGAGCTGATGAGCACCACGACCACGCCGGCCGAGTCGGCGCTCATCGTCGAGGACGCCCTGCGAGCGGCTCTGTCGTCGCGGGCTCGGCCGCCTCGGCCCGGTGCGCTGACCACCTCGCTGGCCTTCGGCTGGCGGGCGCTGCTGAAGATCAAGCACGTGCCCGAGCAGCTGTTCGACGTGACCATGTTCCCGATCATGTTCACGCTGATGTTCACGTACCTGTTCGGGGGCGAGATCGCCGGGTCGCCGCAGGACTACCTGCAGTACCTGCTGCCCGGCATCCTCGTGCAGACCGTGCTGTGGATCACGATGTACACGGGGATGGGGTTGAACACCGACATCGAAAAGGGGGTGTTCGACCGCATCCGGACGCTGCCGATCTGGCGGCCGTCGGCGATCGTCGGCGCCCTGTTCGGCGATGCTGCCCGCTACACGATCGCGTCGGCGATCACGCTGGGCCTCGGGTTCGCGCTCGGGTTCCGCACATCCGGCGGCGGCGCCCCCGGCCTTCTGGCCTCGGTGCTGCTGCTGCTGGTGCTCGCCTTCAGCCTGTCCTGGGTCTGGACCTCGTTCGGCCTGATCATGCGCACCCAGAACGCGGTCATGTATTCGGCCATGATGGTGCTGTTCCCGCTGACGTTCGCCAGCAACATCTTCGTGCGGCCCGAGACCATGCCCGGCTGGCTCGAAGGTGCGGTCAACGTGAACCCGGTGACCCACCTGGTCAGCGCGGTGCGGGGGCTGATGATCGGAGACGTGGACGCAGGCGAGATCGGGTGGGTGCTGGTCGCGTCGGCGGTGCTGGTGGGGGTCTTCGGCCCGTTGACCATGCGCCTCTACAACCGGCGGAGGTAGCCCAGGCCGAACCTTCGCGGTCCCAGTCGCGTAATCTCGCCGTGACCATCGTGTCGGCTGGCTACGTGCACTGGGATCGTGAAGAGGACGTCCATCGCGAAGAGGCTCGCTGTCGCCCGCAATGTGGTCGACCAGGCGTGGCCGATCTACGACGAGTCGCCCTACGAGGGCTCACCTGCGCAGGCGGAGGCTCGGGAGGACCTGATCCGCCGGGCGGTCGACGCCGCGTTCCCGGACACGGGGATCGTGCTGAGCGAGGCCGACGCCGCGGCACTGTCGTCCGAGGCGAGCTCGGCACGGCGCGGCCAGGTGGCGTTGCTGCGGCTGTGGCGTGAGGGCAGCTCGCGCCGCGATGCCAGCGAATCCCGCGGCCTTGCCAACTGGGGCGCCGGTGTCGCTGCCCGTCAAGCCGGCGACTGGGTCAAGCTGATCGACCGGCTCGTGGCGAGCATGCGCCGCTACCGGATCGTGCGCGGCGCCGCAGCCGGGCCGACGGCGCAGAGGCGCACGGCCCAGCGGTTCGCCCGCCGATGTGCCGCCGAGCTCTCGATCTCGGCCCCGTCGGTGCGATGGATCCGGCCGGTCGACGATGGCGGCGACCTGGTGACGCTGGGCGACATCGCGGGTTGCGCCCCGGTGTTCAACCGATCGGTGATCTACGTCCGTGCCGACATCTGCAACGAACGCGAGCGGCTGCGGGTGGTCGCCCACGAGGTCGCCCACCACGGTGGGGCCACCGAGTCGGACGCGCTGGCCTACGAAGCCGAGGCCCTCAAACGGCACGCCCCACCCAAGCCGGCCATCGACAAATGGGTCTGGGAGCCGTCGTCCCGTTGAACGCCGTATGGCCTTCACCGTCAGCCGGCGCTCCGGGGCCGTGGGTCGCTGTCCTGGACCGCCTGGATCACGTCGTCGCCGATGGGCAGCGGCTCGCAGCCGTGGTCGTCCTCGCAGATGAAGTCGAACTCTGGTCGGGCCAGGCTGTGGCAGTCGACGCAGCTCCCGCCGAACTGGTTGACGACGCCGGCGCCGCCACGATCGAGGATGGTGGTGCCACTGGCGGACACCTCGAGGCTGAACATCTCCCAGTCGTTCGACGCCGAATCGAACCCCGGAGCCCGCTTGACCATCGCCTCGAACGGGACGAGCTGGATGATGGTCCCGACCGGGTACTCACCCCCTTCCGGGTTGTTGGCCACCGCGATGGCCTCGTCCAGGTGCCCCAGCCGGTTGTCGACGAAGAACCCCCGTACCGGCGTCATGTCATGCAGGTTCACGAAGTCGTCGGCTTGCATCTCCAGGTCCTCCGGCTCCGTCGTGGTGGTGGTCGCCGCCGTGTCGGTGTCGTCCTGCGACGAGCTGCAGGCCACAGCGACAGCGACCACCACCGGGATCACCGCGAAGGCCGCATGCCTGACCGCCCCCCGGATTCGCGTCGTAAGCATGAACGGACAGTAGGTACGGCCACAGGTCTTTGCACGACGGTTGCAATCCACCAGGCTTCCGTGCCGCGGCCCTTGTTCACGGGCTGGGTCGTCGCACCATGTGAGCAGCCCGGTCGGTCGGAGGCTGACAGGGAATGCTGGCGGTGAAGGTCAGGATCAGGTGTAACGGGCGCCGCTCACCGGCTCGACGGTGCTCCCCGGCGGGCCCAGGCGAGGATCCGTTTGAAGGCGTAGAAGTAGGGGCGCCGGTTGCCGAGACGGTCCTTCAGATCCTGGCGATAGCGGGCCTCGAAGCGGTCGTAGGCGTCGCCGTCAAGCTGGGCGCGATAGCCGGTGAGGAGCGTGCCCTTCGTCCACTCGACCACATCGCTCGCACTGGGGAGCTCGAAGCCGTAGACCTGCAAACGGACGTGCTGGATGCCCAACCCCAGGTCGTGCAACACCATGGCATACGTCTCGGGAGCAAGCACCGAGGCCGCTGGCCCGACCAGCGGCAGGCCCAGCTCAGCACCCAATTCGGCCGCGATGGAGTGCGCCGGGTGGTCGTGGTTGGCAGGTACCTGGAAGGCGATCTGTCCCGAGGGCGCGAGACCGGCCACGAGCGACGCGAGAACTGCTGGATGGTCGGGCGCCCACTGCAACGAAGCGTTGGCGAACACGACATCGACCGGTTCCAGAGGCGTCCAGTCGGTCAGATCACCATGCTCAAAGCGCAGCCCCGCACCGGCCTGCGACCTGGCCCGGGCGAGCATCGCCGCCGACGAGTCAATGCCAACGGTCTCCGAGGCACCAAGGCGACGGTGGAGCTCGGCGGTCAACTCGCCCGTGCCGCAGCCCAGGTCGACGACACGGCCACCAGGCGTCGGCAGCATCAGACCGAGCAGATCGTCAAACGGTCGTCGACGCTCGGCGGCGAAACGGTGGTACTGGTCGGGATCCCACGTCTCGCCACGTGCCACAGCGCAACCATAGACAGGTTTGAGACAAGTGACCTTGCCGGCCGTCCGCTCCTCAAACGCCCACCCGGCGGGATTGCTCCGAGTCTCCGTAGGCGCCGTGCGTCTGCCGGTCGGTGAGATGGGCCGGGCTAGCAGCGGGCTAACTGGGGGGCTAACTGGTGTCGGGGGGAGGGTCGTTGCCGGGGTACTGGTCGGGGCGGGTGGCGCCCTTGTGGCGGTTGTGGGAGCCGCACTTGGCTTCGCCGTTGTCCTGATCGGTGCGGCCCCCCAGGGCCACGGGGTCGCGGTGATCGACCTCGCACTGATCGGCGGGTACCCGACAGCTGGGGTGTCGGCAGTGGCGATCTCGTAGCAGGATGGCCCGCCGCAACGCTCCGAGCGGCGAGCCATCTCAGCCAGGGCGTCGGCGCGACGCTGCCGGGCGGTGCGGGCCAGGTGCTCCTCGCGGGTGTCGTCGCCGTGGACGGCTTGGGCGTCGGCCCAGTCGGCCCGGAACATCTCCTCAGAGATCCGCCGCAGCGCCTCGGCGACCTCGGTGCCGGCGATGACATCCAACTGCCCATCCAGGCGCCAGTTCCCCCGGAACGTCTGGGACAGGTGCAGGTGCCGGGACTCGTGATCCGACCCGGCGCGCTGCTCGACGCCGTCGGCGTCCACCAGGTACTCCCACTGCCGCACCGCCGACACGAAGTCCTCGAAACACAAGTCCTTGGCAAACCCCACCAACAAGTCCTCCGCCTCACCGCACGCCCCAGCAACCACCTGGCGGGCGGAGTCCGCCAGTGCAGCCAACACCTCGGCGTGACGCTGACCGATCTGACCGGCCGCCAACGCCGCCTCGGTCTGTGGCATCACCGCCAGCCGCCGGACCAGCCGGGTCTGGGCCCGCGCCTGAGGCAACGGCATCTTCGTCCGCCGCGCCAGCCACGCCGCCGTTGACTTCGACCCGTCATGCCGATACGCCCGCCGCCTCTCCAACACCCGCACCAACCCCGACTTCGCCCCGACCAACCGGAACTCGGCCCGCTGCCACCGCACCAGAGCCTCCCGCAACTCCTCGTCCGACAACCCAGTGGGGTCGAACGCCACCAACTTCTCAGCCGCCTGTTCAAGCAGCTCGACCCCTTCCATATGTCTACGATACCACAATTTCGAACACTTGTTCGCATGAATCCTCGCACGCTTTAACCCATATGGAAGTCTCCGAGCTCGATGAATGCGCCCTCTGCATCCCACCACCGCACGCAAACTCGCGACTTCTCGCGTCGTGTGGCTCGTGAGCGAGGCCTCGGCCGTCCGCCGAACCCGACTCCACCAGGGCGGGAAGGTTGGTTACGGTGCCAACCAGATTCGTAGGGGCGTGAAAGGGCGGAACGCAGGATGCCGACGGCTCCAGGCTGGTACCCGGACCCGGACGATCCGAGCGCGCTGCGCTGGTGGGACGGCGGAGCGTGGGCTTCAGCCGTGTCGCCGCCGATCTTCGACTCCGACGAGGAACGCGACGACTCTGGCGTCGCAGAAAGCGGCACCCAGACCGCCGGAACGGCCGGTGCGAGCGACCCGGCAGCGGCCGGCGACGAGAGCCAGGCGCCGCCGGATACCAACGAGGCGTCGCTGTTCGGCCCGATGGTCGACCTGCCGTGGCTTGCGAAGACGAGGTACGAACCGTCCTCGAGCGCGCCCCCAGCCCCGCCCTCGCCCCCTTCACCGCCTGGCCCGGGTACGCCTCCCGGGCCGCCGGCCAACGTCGACGCGAGTGCGCCGTCGCTGCCGCCACCACCTCCTCCTCCCGCACCGGCCGACGCGGCTGGCAATGCAGCATCGCCACCGCCTCCACCGCCGCCACCACCTCTGCGGCCGCCTCCCCCTGCGCCGACGACCGAGACCATCTCCGGCTCGACGCCGCCCCTGACGGGGGCCGAAGGTGGGCCGCCCACGGCCCCACCGCCCACGCCGGCCGAGACCAGTGCCAGCGCATCGTCTCCGCCTGCACCACCACCACCGCCAGCCGGTGCTCTCCCTGGCGCGCCACACACCCCGCCAGGTGGCACGCCAACCAACCCGCCAACAACACCACCGAGTGGCGAGCCCCAGGTGCCGCCGGTTGCCACCCCGTGGCCCGCGCCCGCTGCCGGGCCTGAGCGGCCGCCGACGCCACCTCCGCCCCGGCCGCCAGTGGCACAGCCGAACCTGGAAACACCGTTGCCACCGGCGCCGCCACCGCCTCCCCCGCCTCCACCGCGGCCAGGACCAGCGACAGCTTGGCCGGCGCCGACGCGACAGCTCACGCCGTCGGCCACTGCTACGCCTGGACCGACGTCTCCCCCCAGCGCCGCGGCGAGCGGGACCGCCCCCGACCTGGCAGCACCCGAGGTCGCACCGACACCGCCGGTTGCGCCGCCGCCGGTCGAGACGCCCAACCAGGGCGGGTCCCGGCCATCGACCGAGCGCCAAACCGGCCGCGCCGCCAACCAGCCCCTCGTCGACGACGGGCCGCCGGGTCACGACCCAGAAGCCGCAACCGAGGTCAAGGACGGGCTCCCGTCGACGGCCGGATCGCCGCCAAGCACGGACGCCACGACAGCCGCGGCTGACGACACAGAGGACGAGTACGAAGACGAGGGCGACGACGGCACGAGCGCCCCGCAGAGTCCCGCCACCGCCGAACTGCCGCCCGCGCCGGTGCTCGACGTCGTCGCCGAAGTGCCCACACCAGTGCTCGACACCGTCACCGAAGACGAGCACGACGCGACCGATGTCTCGGCGACAGCACCGGACCATGACTCGCCACACGCGCCAGTGGCGGCGGCCTCGGGCTCGGCGGCGGTAGGCACTGACCACTCTGGTCCAGACCGCGAGGATTCAGGGGTCCCGCCCGGAGAAGCCGACGAGGCACCCGAACCGGCCGCCGACGAGCCCGAGTCGACGCCAGCACCTGACAGCCGGACTCCGACCGGGCCACCCACTGCCGGGGACCTGTCGACAACCGTCCCCGAAGCCTCGGAGCGCGCGACCGCATCGCCCAGCGATCCCGAGCGCGACGAGGCCGAAGATGATGTCCACCAGCACCCGGCCGACCTTGAGCCCGACGGCAGGACCACCACGACCGACGAAACCGACGACGACGCCGATCGGGAACCAGGCAGTTCGGCGCCCACCCCGGCGACCACAGAGGCCGGGTCGGACGGAGACGAAGCTGAGGATCCTGACGAACGGCCCCTCGGGCACGAGCCGTGGGCCGCCGGCGACCGGGAACCCGACACCGTCGCCGCGACGGAACCCGACCACGGCGACCACGACGGCCGGGCACCCGACACCGGAGCGGGCAGCGGCATAGGCACCGCGGTGGAGTCCGAGGAGGAACGCCGGCCGCCCGAGCCCCCCTGGGTAGCGGCCGCCGCTGCCGCGGCGGCGTCGCTGTCGTCGACGACCACAACGGGCCCCGACACACCTGGCGCCGAGTCAACCGAAGCAGCGTCACCGTCGATCGAGGAGCTGCCGCCGCCGCATCCAAGCGACTGGTCTCCGGCTCCGCTGGGGCCGCGCCGGTCCCCGCTCCTGCGCCTCCGCCAGACCGGTCAGGGGCGCCGGAGTCGTCGGCCGTTGGCCATCGGTGGCGGGCTGCTGGTCGTCGCGATCGTCGTCGTCGCGGTCCTCGTGCTCCCCGGCGAGAGCGACCCCGAGCTCACCTATCGGGGCGAACCTCTCGACCAACCGCTGGCAACCCTGTCCGCCGCCGAGGACACGCTGCAGGACATCGTCGAGGCCCGCAACGGGGCGGTCAACGACGAGAGCCGCTGCTACTTCAGCGTCACCGGAGGCGGGTCGGGCGACGTCAACGACCACCTCCGCTGCGGGCCGGTGCTGTTCGTCGACGGCGAGCCGGACCGGCCATACCTGACCTTCCCCCTCAGCGTGGAAGGCGACCCCGCCGAGGGCGCGGCCGTCCGCCTGGTGGCCGCAAGCACCCCCGACGACCCCGACCCCAGTGGCCTCGACGAGGGCGAGCGGCTACGTCGCCCCGACGGCCGGTCGGCACCGGAGGAGGCGGGCGGCCTGGAGGTGCCCGCCCCACCACGCGCGGAGCCCGGACTTCTCGTCGCCGACCCGCTGGAAGGCGTCGAGCTGACCGAGCCCGACGGGACCGTCCAGGTCGTGTCGTGGTCACAGTCCTACCGGCTGGTCGGTACCGCCGAGCCCGAACGCTTCGGGCGCAACGACGACGCCCGCCGGCCGGCGGAAGGGGAACGCTTCATCGCCGCACGGATCGAGCGTCGTGAGGGAGAGGGACCGGCGAATTCGGCCGCACCTCCCCAGGTGGCGATCCAGGTCGACGACGAGGCGCCGATCCCGGTGCCGGCCGAGGTGGTGGCGGCTGCCGAGCCAGCGGGGCTGATCGTCTCGGCGCCCCAGGGCGCCGAACGCGTCGACCTGGTGGTCACCGAGTACGGCGCCGCGCAGCGACTGTCGCTGCTGACCGGTGAGCCCGGCGAGGGCACCGTGGCCGTCCTGCAGCGCGAGAACCGCACGCAGCAACTCGACGCCGACGCCGACCTGACCTTCACGGCCAGCGCTCCCGGCCGTGTCTCCGAGAGCTTCACGGTCTCGGTGTCGGCGCCCCGGGTGCGGCTGTACTGGTTCTTCGGTGCGGACGGCCGCCAGCATCCCGACGACCCCGACCGCGCCTATCTCGTACCTGAGACCGGGTTCGCGTGGGATCCGAGGCTCGGGCTCGGTGCTGACGTGAGCCTCGATCCGGCCGCGTTCACCCTGGCGCTCCCCGACGGGACGGTCGTGCCCGCGACCAACCTGGCAACTGCGGACGAGGTGCTCGTGGTCTTCGACGTGCCCGCCGACTTCACCACGGGAACGCTTGTGGTGGGCGGCCGGTACACCGATGGCGACGGCGTCACGATCGACTTCGGGGCCTCTGCGATGCGAGCCCCGATCGAGATCCCTGCCGGCTGACTCCGCCTGCCACGCACCCGACGAGGGCTGACGGCTCCCCGGCCACGACGACGGGTCGCTGCGCGAGCTCTGCCTTGGTGTGGTCGAGACGAGGGTGACGTAATCACCACCTCGGCCGTTGACCGGGCGACAGCTACAGGGTGCGCGTGTACTCGACCACGGCGCGGATCTCCTCGGGCGACAAGTCGCCCCCGAAAGACGGCATGCCGCCCCCAAGGCCGTTCGTCACCACAGCGATCTGATCCTCGATGTTCGGGTACTTGCTGACGGCCTCGCCGTCCGAGAGCTGTGGCGCGGACCCGCCGCCGCCGTCGCTGCCGTGGCACCGGGCGCAGCTGTTGGCGAACACCGCGGCGCCGTCGACCGCTCCTGGTACCTCGGCTGCGCCGTCGGCGCCGCCGGCGCCGCCGGCCTCGACGCCACCGTCACCGCCCTGGTCAGGCTCGTTGACGAACAGCAGCACGACGAAAGCCAGCGCAGCCGACGCGGCGAAGAACTGCACCACGGTCACCGCCGTCCGCAGCGGGCTCACAGCGCTCACAGCAGCGCCCCGTCGAAGCTCGTGAAGAACCAGAACGAGCTGGTCAGCCACACGACGACGAGCGCGGTGAACACCAGGCCGCCTGCCACCGGCAACGCCCAACCGGGCAACCCCGACGATCGGACGACGAGCACCTTGGACACGAAGGCCCCGTAGAACACGCACCCGGCGAGCGAGTGCAGGAACACCCGGTCGAGGGTGGGATCGCCCTCATACCCCAGCGACCAGAGGCAGTGGTAGGCGACCGGCAGGCTGAACAGCAACGCCGTCGTGCCCGCCAGTCGGTGGGCGTCGCCGACCCACGCCGGCGCGGCCGAGCCGAGCTTCCCGTACATCCACAGGGCGCTGACCACCTGCCCGATCGCCAACACCACGCTGACCGTTGCGAACCATGCCTTGAGCTGGATCTGGTCGGTGAAGAACAGCACGACCACCGCTTCGCCGGTCGGATCGTGGACCCGCGCGTAGACGCCGAAGGCGACCGCGATGGCCGCGCCGAGCCCGAAGCCCAGCAGCAAGCCCGCCCGGACCGGCGTAGCAGGCGCGCCCGCTACCGTCGGATTTCCCGCCATCGCCGCATCGTAGGTCCAATCGTGCCAGCCGCGTCGAACGGTTGAGCCCCGGATCCCGGCGATCGCGGGCGGTCAGATGATCTGCTCGGAGGGCACCGAGAAGTACTCCTGGTAGCGCTTCACCCGGTCCCGCAGCGCGGTCTCGTCGAGCCCAGTCTCCTTGAACGAGTAGCTGTGGACGCCCGGCCCGGCGTGGGGCGCCTGGTCGAGGAAGCCGCGCATCCTGGCCTCGGCCCCGCGGCTCAGCTCGAAGCCGAACTGGTCGTAGATCCGGGCCACCACCGCCATCGGGTCGTCGGTCAGCTCGGTGAACTGCACGTCGACGATCTGCTCCGGACGGATCGTGCCGTCGAGCCGGGCGGTCACCGAGCGGTCGAGGCCCTCGACCACGTCGTAGGCCCATTCGGCGGCGATGTCGCGCGGGTCGGCCTGGTCGCTCGCCAGACGTCGCAGCGTCGCCATGAGCGATGCCAGCGAGGCCATGATCCGCAACGGATCCCGGTGGGTCTGGACCAGCAGCGCGCCCGGGTACTCCGCCAGCAGCTCACCGAGGTGCCAGACGTGGGCCGGCGACTTCAGCAGCCACCGTCGGGTGGGATGCGCCGATTGGAGGTGCTGCAGGTACCGGCGGTGCCACCGGTAGGCCGGGGCGAGATCGGCCTCGTAGACCAGCCACCGGCGGTAGGACGGCACCCGGTACTGCGTCGGGAAGATCAGGCTGCGGAAGTCCCCCGCGGTCATCCGGACGCATTCCTGGGCCAGTCGGGCACCGATCGGGTGGATGATGCGGAACCCCGGGATCAGCAGCTCGACGGCCGCCTGGAGGGCCTCCACCTCGTCGATCCGCGCGTCGTCGTCGTAGGTGGCGGTCTCCGGCGGTGGACAGGGCCGGTCGACCTCCCAGGTGAGCGGGACCCGGGTCGCGGGATCCTGGGCCAGGAGGTCGTAGAGGATCGTGGTGCCGGTGCGTCCCTGGCCCATGATCACCAGTGGTGGCACCACGTCGGCTGTGGCGATCTCGGGATGCTGCTTGCGCCAGTCGGTGATCGCCAGGCGGTTCGACAGGTAGGCGACGATCTCGCCGGTCGCGACCTGGACGCCCAGCTCGTGCAGTCGGGCCTCGGCGCACAGGGCCTCCAGCAGGTGACCGAGGCCCTCCTGCCAGGTGTCCTCGCCCAGGTCGTCGAGCCCCGTCGCGGTGGTCGCCGCCTCGACGAGCTGGTCGGCCTCGAGGACGAGTTGGCTCATCACGCCGCACCGCCGTCGAGGCGGGCGACTTCGTCGACCGGCATCACCATCGTGGTCAGCTCCGGCGGAGCTGGGTTGTCGATCCAGCGGAAGGTCATGAAGCCCCGATGGCGCCCACCGACGTCGACCCAGTTCGGCACGCCTGGGTCGCGACTCGCGAGCACGAGCCGCACCGCCCCGTCGGCGTGACGGACGGCGGTGGCGTCGGTGACCGAGCTGGCCCGGCGTCGGTAGTCGATGCACTCGTGCCAGATGGTCTCGGCGACCAGGTTCCAGAACCGGGTCTGGGGCGGCGTGGTCTCGACCACCAGGGCGTCGTCCGGCCCGAGCCGCCAGCTACCCAGGACGTAGAGGTTGTCGGGCGTCGAGTTCTCGAATCCGAGCTGGGCGGCGTGGTAGCTGAAGAACTGGTTGGGGTTGGCCATCGCCTCTTTCATCGGCGCCAGCTCGTGCAGGGTGGCGAGGCGGGCGATGGTCCACCCCATCGCGGTGAAGGCGGCTCCGAGCTCGTCGTCGGTGGCCGCAGCCGGAGGGCCGGGGTCGCGCAGCGGCTCGATGTCGTAGGTGGCCAGCGTCTCGTCGGCCGCATCGGCGACGTATTGGCGGACCACGACGGCGGATGCATCCTCCGGGATCGCGACCCACGTCGCGCCATCCAGCTCGTCGGCGCTGGGCTCGGAGTTGCTGAGCACCAGCGCGAAGCGGCCGCCCTCGGCGACCGCGAGGTCCCGATCCGAGACGTAGCCCGTCATCCGCCGCGAGTCGAGGCCCCGGCCGGCCAGCACTTGGAAGCCGAGGTAGCGGCACGTGCCGCGCTGCCCTGTCAACCGGTAGCGGCGGGTGCCGTCGATCGAGCAGAGGTGGTAGGCACCGTCGGGGTTTGGGCCACCGACATAGCGCAACGGCGTGTTCATCGGGAAGAACCACGGCCGCTCTCGATCGGCGTCGACGGTCAGCTCGGAGCACAGCGCCGCCACCCGGGCCAGCATCCGCAGGCCATCGAACAGCTCGAGCTCGGTCTCGGCCTCCGCAGTGACCCGGGCGGTCAGATCGGCCAGCACCATCTGGACGAACTGCCATCCCTCCAACGCCCGGGGCGTGACCCCCTCGGGCGAGGTCGATGTCGAAGTCACGGTATGGCCCTCCCCCGTCGCCGCAGCAAGTGCGCTCGGTCTAGCACGCGATGAGAACGTGTTCTCGTTTCGCAGGTCACATCGGGCGCGACGACACGGCCCATGACTTTTCCGCCAGGATGGGAGCTTTGTGGACAGGGAGGGTATCCAATGACGGATTTCTCGGCGGACAAGTCGACCCCAGCGACGAACAGCCCGCAGCCGTTCGCCCCGGTCTCGCCCCGGCGCGAGGACACATCGCCACCGTTCGGGTCGGGCAGCGGGTCCAGCGGCAGCTCAGGCTCGTCCTTGGGCGGCGGGTCGACTGGTGGCACGTCGGGCTCTAGCCCGAGCCCGGGCACCAGCTCGAGTGCCACGGCGCCGAGCGCGCCGAACGGCGGTCAGCGATCGATGCCCGAGGTGAAGGGCCGTATCGAGGTCGCCGACGAGGTGGTCGAGAAGGTCGCCGGGCTCGCCGCGACCGAGGTCCCCGGCGTCGCCGATCTCGGGGGCGACATCGAGCGGGCGCTGGAGAGCGTGCGCGATCGCATCGGGATCGGCAACAAGCGTGGCGACCAGGGCATCAAGGCCAGGATCACCGGTCGCGAGGTCACCATCGACGTGACGATCATGATCCAGTACGGGCACGTGGTGATGGACGTCGCGCGCAACGTCAAGCTCAACGTGGCCCGCCAGACCAACCGCATGCTGGGGCTCAACGTGGTCGAGGTCAACGTGACCGTCGACGACATCAAGATGCCCGAGACGGAGCGCAAGGACGACCGGGACAACGACGGAGATGGCATCCTGAGCTACGAGGGATAGCTATCCCCGACAGCGTTAGCCTCCGCCGGTGGAGTTCGACCGGTTCGACCCGTCAGCCGACCTCGTCCTCGTGACGGGGCTCTGCGCGCTGCTGGCCGCGACGATCGACGGCGTCTGGCGGTGGGCGCGCAACGTGGTGACCATCGTCCACGAGGGCGGGCACGCTGTGGTCGCCGTGCTGACCGGGCGCCGGCTGACCGGGATCAAGTTGCATGCCGACACCTCGGGGCTCACGGTGTCGGCCGGACGGCCGACGGGCCCCGGCATGGTGCTGACCGCGGCGGCCGGCTATCTCAGCCCGTCAGTGGTGGGGCTGGCCGGCGTGGCGCTGCTGGCCGTCGACCAGGTGACGGTGATGCTGTGGACGGGCGCCGCCGTCCTGGTGGCGATGCTGGTGATGGTGCGCAACGTCTACGGCGCCTTCGCACTGCTGTTGACCGGGGCCGTGGTGGTGGCCATCTCGCTGTGGGCCACCGCGGGCGTCCAGGCGAGGTTCGGCTACACGATGACGTGGTTCCTGCTGATCGGCGCGGTCCGACCGGTGGCCGAGCTCCGGCGCCAGCGCCGGCGCCAACCGGGCCGCCGCTCCGACGCCGACCACCTCGCCCGCCTCACCGGAGTACCGGCCACCGTGTGGGTCTACCTCTTCGGCCTGGCCACACTCACCGCCCTCGCCGGCGGCGCCTGGTTGCTGCTCACCTGAACGAACCGGCGTGAACGGTGCTGGCGAGGCATCCCACTAGGCGTTCTCGAGGACCAGCAGGCCGTTGTGGGTGTTCGAGGTAGGGACGTGGGTGGCGCGGTAGACCTCGCGCACCTTCGGGTCGAGCGCCCCGCGCATGACCAGCCACATCACAAGCTCGATGCCCTCCGAGCCTGCCTCCCGCAGGTAGTCCAGGTGCGGGATGCGAGCGACGGCCTCGGGGTCGACGACCAGCCCGTCGAGGAACGCCTTGTCGAAGTCGACGTTGATCAGCCCGGCTCGTTGCGCCTGCAGCTGGTGGGACATGCCACCGGTCCCGAACACCACGACCCGGTCGCCGCCGTCGTAGGACTCGACGGCCCGTCGCAGGGCCCGGCCCAGCTGGAAGCACCGGTTGCCGGTCGGCGGCGGGTACTGGATCACGTTCACGCACAGGGGCAGGACCCGGCACGGCCACGCCTCGGGCTGGCCGAACAGAACCGACAACGGCACCGTCAGCCCGTGGTCGACCTCCATCTCGTTCACCAGCGTGAGGTCGAACTCGTCCAGGATCAGTGACTCGGCCAGATGCCACCCCAGCTCGGGGTGCCCCTCGACGATGGGCACGGGACGCGGACCGTAGCCCTCGTCGGCCGGGGGGAACTCGGCGGCGAGCCCAAGCGCGAAGGTGGGGATCACCTCCAGCGAGAACGCCGACGCATGGTCGTTGTAGACCACGATGCAGACATCGGGATCGAGCTCGGCGATCCACTGCCGCGCCGGTTCGAGCTTGGCGAAGTACGGCGCCCAGTAGGGATCGCCGGTCCTGCCCTTGTCGATCGCGGCCCCCACGGCGGGGACGTGCGAGCACCCGACGCCGCCTACGATCTCGGCCATCAGCGCTCGTCCCATTCGGCGCGCGAGCGGTTGCCGTCGATTGGCCGCCCGCCCGCCCGCATCATCTGCGCATAGGCGTCCGGGGTCAGGCCGGTCTGCGCGCCGGCGAGGTCCTGGAAGGTCATCCCATCGCAGGCCGCGAGCTTGTAGGTGTAGTAGAGGTTGCCGCCCACTTCGAGCAGCCGGAGCCACCGCCGTCGCAGGACCGCGTCACGCTGCTCGGGATCGAGCCCGTAGCGGTCGAGGTACGCGGCCTCGTCGGCCCGGAACGCCTCGCGGTTCTCCGCCTGGTTGAGCGACATCAGGAACCGGTTGAGGGGATAGCCCCGACGGCTGCGCCGGCCGTCGAACACGTAGGTGCCGGGGATGTCGTCGTAGTCCCGCGGCTCCCGTTGCTTGCCCGCATCGGGTGACCCCACGCCCGGGACAGTAGCATCACTGTTCACAGGATTGTCGACAATTCTCGCCGGGTCAGGGGAACCGACAGGGATGATCATCGACTGCCACGGGCACTACACGACGGCACCGCCCCAGCTCGGTCGCTACCGCGACGCCCAGGCGGCCGCCGTGGCCGCCGACCCGGCCCACGCCGTCGACCTGCCGCTGGACAGGATCAGCGACGACGACATCCGCGCCGGCCTCGACGACGCCCAGCTCCGACTGCAGCGCGACCGGGGTACCGACCTGACCCTGTTCTCGCCCCGGGCGTCGTGGATGGGCCACCACCTGGGGAACGTCGACACCAGTCGCTTCTGGACCCAGCACTGCAACGACCTGGTTCGGCGGGTGTGCGACCTCTACCCCAGCAACTTCGCCGCCGTGTGCCAGCTGCCGCAGTCGCCCGGCGCGGCCATCGAACCGTCGATCCACGAGCTGGAGCGCTGCGTGACCGCGATGGGATTCGTCGGATGCAACCTGAACCCCGACCCGTCCGGCGGCTACTGGGACGGCCCGCCGCTGCCCGATCGCTACTGGTACCCGCTGTACGAGGCGCTGTGCGAGCTGGACGTGCCGGCGATGATCCACGTCAGCGCGGCGTGCAACCCCAACTTCCACACCACCGGATCGCACTACCTCGGCGCCGACACCACAGCGTTCATGCAGTTGCTCATGGCGGACCTGTTCGCCGACTTCCCGTCCCTGCGGCTGATCATCCCCCACGGCGGCGGCGCCGTCCCCTACCACTGGGGGCGATTCCGCGGGTTGGCACAGGACCTGGGGCGGCCGCCGCTGGTCGAGCTGCTGGCGGGCAACGTGTACTTCGATACCTGCGTCTACCACCAGGCCGGCATCGACTGCCTGCTGGAGGTGATCCCCGCCGACAACATCCTGTTCGCCTCGGAGATGATCGGTGCCGTGCGCGGCATCGACCCCGAGACCGGTCACCACTACGACGACACCCGCCGCTACCTCGACGCCGCCGGTGTGCCCGACGAGGACCGGCACAAGATCTTCGAGGCCAACGCCCTGCGGGTCTTCCCCCGCCTCGGATCGGCCGGGCACCCGCCCGTCGATCCGCGCCCGCCCGGCGGCGAGGACCCGCAACCTCGGCCCGGTGCGATTCGATGAGCCCGCGCCACGTTGTGGTGCGCACGATCGAGCGCGCCGACCAGGCGGTTGTCGAGGCCCTCGGCGCCATCGGCACGGCCACGGTCCACGAGGCGCTCGGGCGACGGGGCTTCGCCGGGCCACAGCTCCGCCCGATCCAGCAGGGCGCCCGTCTTGCCGGGTCAGCGGTGACGGTCTCCAGCCATCCGGGGGACAACCTGATGGTCCACGCCGCGGTCGAGGTGTGCCAGCCGGGCGACGTCCTGGTGGTCACCCACACCGCAGCCTCGACCCATGGCCTCTTCGGCGAGCTGCTGGCCACGTCGCTGATGGGCCGCAGCGTCCGGGCCCTGGTCACCGACGCGGGGGTGCGCGACACCGCCGACCTCCGAGCCATGGGGTTCGCCGTCTGGTCACAGCACGTCTCCTGCGAGGGGACGGTCAAGGCCACGGCCGGGTCGGTGAACGTTCCCGTGGTGCTCGGCTCCCAGGCGGTGCATCCTGGGGACGTGGTCTGCGCCGACGAGGACGGGGTGGTCGTGGTGCCCCGGGCCGAGGCTGCCGTCGCGCTGGAGCTGGCGCGGCAGCGAGTCGCCCGGGAGGAGGCGGCTCGGGCGCGCCTCGCCGCCGGCGAGCTGGGCGTCGACATCTACGGCCTGCGCCAGACCCTGCAGGATCTCGGCGTGGAGTACTTGGAGTGACCCCGGAGCCCGTGCATTCTTTGACCCGGAGAGGTTGCCCGGCAACCGTTTCCGGTCAAAGAGTGCGCTCGTCCCCGTGCCGGAGGCAGTGCGCGTGACGCGGTTCGCGGTGCTGGGGCTCGGCGAGGCGGGCGCGTCGATCGCGGCCGACCTGGCCCAGGCGGGGATTCAGGTCCACGGCTACGACCCCGGCGACGTCGCGACCCCGGCCGGGATCGTCCGCCACGACGACCCGCGGGCCGCCGTGGCCGACGCCGACGCGGTGCTGGCGATCACCGCCGGGTCCCATGCAGCGGCCGCGCTCGACGGCGTCGTCGAAGCACTGACCGCCGGGGCGATCTACGCCGACCTGTCGACCGGGTCGCCCCGGGCCAAACGTGAGCTCGCGGCCACGGTCGACGGCACCAAGGTGGGCTTCGTGGACGTGGCGCTGATGGCACCGGTCGTCGGCCGCGGCATCCACACCCCAGCTCTCGCGTCCGGTCCCGGGGTCGAGGCCTTCGTCGCGCTGATGCGGCCGCTCGGCATGCCCGTGCAGGCCGCGGGTGCCGAGGCCGGTCAGGCGGCCACCCGCAAGCTGTTGCGCAGCGTGGTGATGAAGGGGCTGGCGCAGCTGCTGATCGAGGCCCTCGACGCCGCGGAGGCAGCGGGCCTGGAGACCGAGACCTGGGACAACCTCGTGACCCAGCTCTCCTCGATCGACGAGGCCCTGGTCCGGCGCTTGGTCGTCGACACGCCGCGCCATGCTGGACGGCGCCTCGACGAGATGGAGGCCACGATCGAGCTGTTGGACGAGCTGGGCGTCGACCCGACGATGACCCGTGCGACAGCCGCCAGGCTCCGCGGCGTGATCAGCCCACCCCATGCCGGCGCGTGATCGAGGGCCCAGGACAGCACGAAGTCCGCGACCTCTTCCCACCCCTCCTCCATCGGGAGGAGATGTGAGTGGCCCTGTACTCCGTGACCTCGATGATCGTCGCCAACTTGTCGTGCCGGGCGTTGGAGTCGCCTGCCGGCTCGCTACACGCGGGCCACGACCGGAGCAGTAAGATCTACGACCTCGGGAGCTGCGTCGCGCCCATGTCGAGGTGCTCCCACTGGCGGAGCGCGTCGATGACCGACTCCAGATGCTCGCGCATCGCCTTCTCGGCCGCCTTGGGGTTGCCGGCCACCACCGCGGCCACGATCGCGCCGTGTTGGGCCAGCGACTCGGCCGCCCGGCCCGGCAACACCGACAGCTGGAACTGGTGGTGAACAGCCCGGTTGCGCAGGTTGTGGATCAGGTCGTCGGCCACCCGGTGCCGGGCGATCCGCGGCAGCGACGCGTGCAGCGTCCGGTTCAGGGTCGAGTAGCCGCGCTTGTCGTCGCGGTCGACAGCCGACGTCATCTCGGCGATCAGCGCCTGCAGCTCGTGACGGTCGGCGTCGGTCGCGCGCTCGGCTGCCCGCCGCGCCACCAGGCTCTCGAGGGCGGCCCGCGCCTCGGTGATCTCGACGGCCTCGGCGACGCTGATCCGCCGGACGGTCGCACCTCGGTTGGTCTCGCGCTGCACCAGGCCCTGGGCGTCCAGCTCGACCAGCGCGGACCGGATCGCGGCCCGGCCCACGTCGTAGCGTTCGCTCAGTTGGAGCTCGATCAGTCGCTCGCCCGGCGGGAAGACGCCGAGCAGGATGTCGTCGCGCAGGCGATCGGCCACCGTCCGTCTCGTCGATCGAGTCGCCGCCGCAGGTCTCGCCACCATTACGGCGCCAGTCTGGCAGCTCGACCAGGTGAACCGAGGGACCGGCGCCGGAGCACCCGATGGCGATCCCGGCCCCGAACGTCGGCGATCGATACAGGTTCGGACTCGAAGCCACCAAAGCGCACGAGGCTGAATCGACTAGGGCCTGAATCGGTATCGATCGACAAGATCGTTGACACTACTGTTCACAATACGCGGATCGGAGGGGGAAGCAGCCGCAGATGAAGGTCGTCCTCGCCGGAATCGGCGCCACAGCCCGCAAGCATGTCGACGCCCTCCAGGCCATCGGCGGCCACCAGGTGGTCAGCGTGACCGGCCGGGAAGCCAGGTCCACGGCCGAGTTCGCCGCAGAGCACGGGATCGGCCACCACACGCTCGACCTGGCCGAATCACTGGCCCAGCCCGGCGTCGAGGCCGCGATCCTCACCACTCCGACCCGGCTCCACGCGGTGCAGACCGTCCAGGCGATGGAGGCCGGCAAGCACGTGCTGGTCGAGATCCCGATGGCGGACAGCGTGGCCGACGCCAAGGCGGTGGTCGCAGCGCAACAGCGCACCGGGATGACCGCCATGGTGTGCCACACCCGGCGGTTCAACCCCAGCCACCAGTGGGTCCACCAGCGCATCGTCAGCGGCGAGCTGACCCTGCAACACCTGGTGGTCCAGACGTTCTTCCTCCGCCGTGAGAACCGCAACGCGCTCGGCCAGCCTCGCAGCTGGACCGACCACCTGCTGTGGCATCACGCCTGCCACACCGTCGACCTGTTCCAGTACCAGACGGGTGCGACCGCGCACCGGGTCGCGGCGCAACAGGGCCCCCCTCACCCCGAGCTGGGCATCGCGATGGACATGACCATCGCGCTCCAAGCGCCGTCCGGAGCGCTGTGCACACTCGCGCTGTCGTTCAACAACGACGGCCCGTTCGGCAGCTTCTTCCGCTACATCGGCGACACCGGCACCTACGTCGCCCGCTACGACGACCTGGTCGACGGTTACGACAAGCCGGTCGACCTCGCCGGCGCCTTCCCGTCGCTCGACGGCTACGAGCTGCAGAACCGCGAGTTCTTCGCCGCCATCGACGAAGGCCGCGAGCCCAACGCCAGCGTCGCCCAGTGCCTGCCGGCGATGCAGACCCTCGACCGCGTCGAGCGGACGTTGTCGCGGCCGTGACGACGCTGCCATGACGGTCCCGACCCGGGTTCCCGTGGTGATCGTCGGGGGCGGTCCCGCGGGGTTGCTGCTGGCCCGCCTCCTCCAGCTCGCGGGCATCGAGTCGGTGATCCTCGAACGGCAGAGCCGTGAGCACGTCCTGGGTCGCGTCCGTGCCGGGGTGCTGGAGTGGGGCACGGTGGAGACGTTGCGCGCGGCCGACGTGAGCGAGCGCATGGACCGGGAGGGGTTCGTCCACGACGGCGTCGGCCTGAGCTTCGGTGGCCACCACCTGCGCATCGACTTCAAGGGGCTGACCGGCAAGAGCATCATGGTCTACGGCCAGACCGAGGTGACCAAGGACCTGTACGCCGCGCTGGACGCCGCCGGGGTGACCGTCGTCGAGGAGGCCGCCGAGGTGCGGCCGTGGGCGGTCGACAGCGACGCCCCGAGCGTCACCTACGTGGCACAGGGGGTGACCCGCCGCATCGACTGCGACTACGTCGCCGGCTGCGACGGCTTCCACGGCGTAAGCCGAACTGTCGTGCCCGCCTCGATCCTGCGCACCTACGAGCGCGTGTATCCGTTCGGCTGGCTGGGGATCCTGTCCGAGACGCCGCCGGTCGACACCGAGCTGATCTACTGCCACAGCGAGCGGGGGTTCGCGCTGTGCTCGATGCGCCACTCCCAGCTCAGCCGGTACTACGTGCAATGCGGCCTCGACGACGACGTCGACGCCTGGCCCGACGAGAGGTTCTGGGACGAGCTGCGACCCCGCCTCCCCCACGCCGCGGCCGGGCTCGTGACCGGTCCGTCGATCGAGAAGTCGATCACTCCCCTGCGCAGCTTCGTCGCCGAGCCACTCCGCTACGGTCGCCTGTTCCTCGCCGGCGACGCCGGCCACGTCGTGCCGCCGACGGGGGCGAAGGGCCTCAACCTCGCGGTGTCCGACGTCCACTACCTGGCCTCGGCGCTGGTGGACGCCATCGCCACGGGCACGACGACCGGGATCGACGAGTACTCCGCCCGTGCCCTGTCCCGGGTGTGGAAGGCCGTTCGATTCTCGTGGTGGATGACCACCCTGATGCACCGGTTCCCGGATAACGGCCCGTTCGGCTACCGGATCCAGGAAGCCGAGCTCGACTACCTCGCCAGCTCCGGAGCGGCCCAGCATGCCCTCGCGGAGAACTACGTCGGCCTGCCGTTCTGAGTTGAGAAGGAGAGACGCATGTCCCGTCGAACCGTTCCCCCGTTCCGAGCCGACCACGTGGGCAGCCTGCTGCGACCGCCTGCGGTGCGGCAGGCCCGCGACGACTTCGCCGCGGGGCGGATCGACGCCGCGGCCAAGCGCGCCGTCGAGGACCAGGCCATCCGCGACGTCGTCGCCATGCAGGAAGCCGTCGGCCTGCAGACCGCGACCGACGGCGAGTTCCGCCGCACCACCTGGCACATGGACTTCATCTACTCGCTCGGTGGCGTGCGCCCGGGCGACGACAGGATCAAGGTCGAGTTCCACAACGAGCAGGGCGAGCTGTCGTGGCAGACGCCGGCACTGGTGGTCGACGAGAAGATCACGCTCCCCAGCACGATCTTCGGTGACGACTTCAGCTACCTCGCGGGGCTGACCACCACGACGACGCCCAAGCTGACGATCCCGTCGCCGAGCATGGTGCACTACCGGGGCGGCCCCGCGGCGCTCGACCCCGAGGTCTACCCGGACATCGAGGCGTTCTGGGAGGACCTCAGTGCCGCCTACGCCGAGCAGGTCGCCGCGGTGGCCCAGCTGGGCTGCACCTACCTGCAGTTCGACGACACCAGCCTCGCCTACCTCAACGACCCTCGGCAGCGGGCCATCCTGACCGAGCGGGGCGACGACGCCGAGCACCAGCACATCCGCTACATCGAGCAGATCAACGCCGCGCTGGCCGGGCGGCCCGACGGCTTGACGGTCACCACCCACCTCTGCCGGGGCAACTTCCGCTCGTCGTGGGCCGCGGCCGGCGGCTACGACTACGTCGCCGAGGCCTTGTTCGGCGAGTTGGCCGTCGACGGCTTCTTCCTGGAGTACGACGACGAGCGCTCGGGCAGCTTCGAGCCCCTCCGGTTCGTGCCCCCGGCCAAGCAGGTCGTGCTGGGCCTGGTCACGAGCAAGCGACCCGAGCTCGAGAGCAAGGACACGTTGAAGCGGCGCATCGACGAGGCCGCTCGCTACGTGCCGCTCGACCAGCTGTGCCTGTCGCCGCAATGTGGCTTCTCGTCCACGGTCGAGGGCAACCAGCTGACCTACGACGACCAGGTGGCGAAGTTGCGTCTCATCGTCGAGGTGGCGGGCGACGTTTGGGGCTGAGCGTGTTCGCCCCGCCGGCTGGGCGGGTGGGGTGGTCAGTGGAAGTCGTAGAGGTGGGTGGGGTTGGTGACCAGGATTTGGGTGCGGGTTGGTTCGTCGGGGGCGTAGAGCGCAAGGAGGTCCACCAGGTCGCCGTCGTCGGGCATGTGGCGGACGTTGGGGTGCGGCCAGTCCGTGCCCCACAGGATCCGGTCGGGCGCCGCGGCGATCAGAGCCTGCGCGAACGGGACGACGTCGTGGTACGGGGCCGGCCCCTCGGCGGTGAGCCGCTCAGCACCCGAGACCTTGACCCAGCAGCGCTGGTCATCCAGTAAGTGCAGCAGGGCGGCGAACGGCTCCTGGTCGAGGCCGGCGGTGGCATCCACCCGCGCCATGTGGTCGATCACGTACGGGCACGGCATCCGGGCCAGCAACGCCGCATAGGTCGGTAGGTCCTGGGCATCGAAGTGGAGCACGACGTGCCAACCCAGCGGCGCCACCCGGTCCACGACCCGCCAGAAGGCGCCCGGGTCCGGGGCACCGCCCAGGTGGGCGACGAAGTTGAACCGGGTTCCCCGGACGCCCGCCTCGTGGAGGTCGGCGAGCTGGGCGTCGGTGACCTGTTCGTCCACCATGGCGACCCCGGCGTAGCGGCCGACGCCACGCCGCAGCGCGTCGAGCATCGCGGTGTTGTCGGTCCCGTGGCAGCTGGCCTGTACGAACACCGCCCGCGACAACCCGAGACGGCTCTGGAGCCGCTCGAAGTCGTCGATCCCGGCGTCCGGTGGCGTGTAGCTGCGGTCCGGCGAGAACGGGAACCGCGCCGCCGGCCCGAAGATGTGGCAGTGGGCGTCGCACGCCCCGGCCGGAGGCGTGAACGCCCGCGGCGGGTGGGGATCCGGGTGCGGGGGCGGGATCGTGCGCTCGGTGCCCATCACGCTCCAACTCGAGGCAATGCGGCCCACGTCGACGAGCCTGATGTCAGGCTCTCATTCGCGGGCACCATCGCCTCGGGGGAAGACGACGCCGTCCATCAGCTTGCGGGCCGTGCGGATGATCCCCGCGCGCTCGACCACGGGGATGCCACCGGTGCTCTCGGGGAACGACAGGTCGACGGCGGCCTCGAACGTGCCGGTCGGGTGCTCGACCACCACGACGGACCCGGGCCGGGATCCGTCCCGGTGCAGCACCGCGACCTCGGCCGCCGGGCCGTCCGGGAGCAGCGCCGCCGTCGCCACGCTCACGGCGCCCAACACGCCGATCGCGTCGTGGCAGCGGTGCGGGATGAACGTCCGGCTGCACACCGAGCCCTCGCCCTGGGGGGCAGCGACCAGCGTCAGCTTGGGCACGGTCATCGCCGTGACGTCACCGAGGTTCATGAGCCGGCCGGCAGCCAACCGCACCTCCTCCAGGACCGCTCGTAGCGGCCCGTTCCCCTCGAGCTCGACACAGGGCTCGTAGCCGGTCACGCCGAGGTCGCGGGCGCGCATCACCACGACCGGCATCCCGTTGTCCACCAGGGTCGCCTCGATCCCGGCGACCTTGTCGACCAGGTTGCCCGTCGGCAGCAACGCCCCGGACGACGAGCCCGCGACGTCCTCGAAGTCCAGACGGATCGGCGCCGCGGTGCCGGGAACACCGGAGATCGCCGCGCCGCCGTCGTAGCGCGGCCGCCCGTCGCGCATCGGGACGGTCGCGGTCGCGACCCCGCCGGTGTTGACCAACCGGATGCGCACCGTGGCGTCGTCGTCAGCCGACGCTGGCGGGTCGAGCAGCCCGCGCTCGTAGGCGAACGGCGCCACCCCGGCCAGGAGGTTGCCGCAGTTCTGGCGGTCGGTGACCACCGCCTGGTCGACCACCACCTGGAGGAAGTGGTAGTCGACGTCGACACCCTCGACCGCCGAGCGGGACACCACGGCGACCTTGCTGGTCAGCGGATGGGCACCGCCCAGGCCGTCGATCTGGCGGGCGTCGGGCGACCCCATGACCCGCAACAGCAGATCATCGCGAGCCGACGGATCGTCCGGAAGGTCGTCGGCCACGAAGTACAGGCCCTTGGAAGTGCCGCCGCGCATCACCATGCAGCGGATGCCTCCGCCCTCCCCAACGCGAGCGTTCGCCACCACGGCGCCAGTGTGCCGTGTGTCCACAGGATTGTCGACAATGGAGCGCGGGCGGGAGCACTAGCCTCGGGGCCCACGGCACCCGAGGTCCACGAGGGGAGGACCCGACGTGAGCAGAGGCCCGACGGTGGAGTTCCGGACCGACCCCTCCTCCTACCGGCACTGGCACCTCGCCGTCGACGGGCCGGTCGCGACGCTGACCATGCGGGTGACGCCGGACGCCGGCCTGCGCGACGACTACGAGCTCAAGCTCAACAGCTACGACCTGGCCGTCGACGTCGAGCTGCACGACGCCAGCCAGCGGCTGCGCTTCGAGCATCCCGAGGTCAAGGCGGTGGTCGTCACCGGTGGCCTGGACAAGGTGTTCTGCGCCGGGGCCAACATCCAGATGCTCGCCGGCTCGACCCATGGCCACAAGGTGAACTTCTGCAGGTTCACCAACGAGACCCGCAACGCCATCGAGGACGCCACCGCCCACTCGGGCCAGACCTGGATCGCGGCGCTCAACGGCACGGCCGCGGGCGGAGGCTACGAGCTGGCGCTCGCGTGTGACGAGATCCTGCTGGTCGACGACCGGGCTTCGGCGGTCTCGTTGCCCGAGGTGCCGTTGCTGGCCGTGCTCCCGGGCACCGGCGGGCTGACCCGGGTGGTCGACAAGCGCCATGTCCGCCGCGACCGGGCCGACGTGTTCGCCACCCGTGCCGAAGGGATCAAGGGTCGCCAGGCGATGGAGTGGGGCCTGGTCGACGCCGTCGTCCTGCGCAGCCGCTTCGACGACGCCGTACGGGAGCGTGCTATCGCACGCGCCGCCGGATCGGACCGTCCGGATCGAGGTCCCGGGCTCCCGCTCACGCCGCTGGTGATCGACCGCCACGACGACGGGCTGCGCTACGACGTGGTCACGGTCGAGATCGATCGAGGGCTGGGTGTCGCCGACGTCGTCGTCCACGCGCCGACCGGGCCCGAGCCGTCCCACCCGGAGGAGATGTTGGCGGTGGGCGCGACGGCCTGGCTGGTCGCCGCGGTGCGCCAGCTCGACGACGCCATCCTGCGGCTGCGCTTCGACGAGCCGGAGATCGGCACGTGGGTCCTTCGCACCGAGGGCGAACCGGGCCGGGTCCTCGCGGCACAGGAGCTGCTCGCCACCTGGCCCGACCACTGGTTGGTGCGCGAGGTCCGCTGGTACTGGGCCCGCACGCTCAAGCGCCTCGATCTCTCCGCTCGCAGCCTGGTGGCCCTGATCGAGCCCGGCAGCTGCTTCGGCGGCGTCCTCGCCGAGCTCGCCCTGGCCGCCGACCGCTCGCTGATGCTCGACGGCCCTCACCCCGAACGCGACCAGCCGGCGGCGCAGCTCCGGCTGACGCCCGCGAACGACGACTGGTTCCCGATGTCCAACGGCCTGAGCCGCCTCGCGACCCGGTTCTGGGGCGACGGGGCGGGCCTGGCCGCGGCCCGCGCCCGGCTCGGCAAGGACCTGCTCGCCGCGGAGGCGATGGAGGCCGGTCTGGTCACGGCCGCGCCCGACGACATCGACTGGGACGACGAGGTGCGGCTCGCGCTCGAGGAGCGCGCCAGCTTCTCTCCGGACGCCCTCACCGGCATGGAGGCCAACCTCCGCTTCGCCGGTCCGGAGACCATGGAGACCAAGATCTTCGGGCGTCTCTCCGCGTGGCAGAACTGGATCTTCCAGCGCCCGAACGCCGTCGGGCCCGAGGGAGCGCTGCGCCGCTACGGCACCGGCTCGCGGCCGTCCTACGACCGGGAACGCACCTGAGGAAGCATCGGAGGACGAGATGACCGCTGTCGACATGGACGCCACGATCCCCAACAACGTCGACCTCGCCGGCGATCGTCGGCTCCAGCGGGCACTCGAGTCGTGGCAGCCACGCTTCATCGACTGGTGGCGACAGCTCGGGCCGGTCGCGTTCCAGGACAGCGACGTCTACCTGCGCACCGCCACCGCCGTCGGCCAGGAGGGCTGGGCCAACTTCGACTACGTCAGGATGCCGGAGTACCGGTGGGGCATCTTCCTCGCCGACCCCGAGCCCGACCGCAGGATCGGCTTCGGCGACAATCGGGGCGAGCCGGCGTGGCAGGAGGTGCCCGGCGAGCACCGCGCCGACCTGCGCCGGCTGGTCGTGGTGCAGGGCGACACCGAGCCCGCGTCGGTCGAACAGCAGCGGGCGCTGTGCCTCACGGCACCGAGCCTCTACGACCTGCGGAACCTGTTCCAGGTCAACGTCGAGGAGGGCCGGCACCTGTGGGCGATGGTGTACCTGCTGCACCGCTACTTCGGACGCGACGGCCGCGACGAGGCCGACGAGATGCTGCAGCGTCACTCCGGCGACCAGGACCATCCCCGGATCCTCGGCGCCTTCAACGAGCCGACCCCCGACTGGCTGTCGTTCCTCCTGTTCACCTACTTCACCGATCGCGACGGCAAGTTCCAGCTCGCCTCCCTGCGCGAAAGCAGCTTCGACCCGCTCTCGCGCACCTGCGACTTCATGCTCAAGGAGGAGGCCCACCACATGTTCGTGGGCGCGACCGGCATGGGCCGCGTCGTCCAGCGGACGGTCGACCTGATGAAGGCCCACGACACCGACGACGTCCGCGCCCACGGCGGGATCGACGTGGCGACCCTCCAGCGCTACCTCAACTTCCACTACAGCGTCTCGCTGGACCTGTTCGGCGCCGAGACGTCGACCAACGCCGCGAACTACTACGCGGCCGGGCTCAAGGGCCGCTTCCAGGAAGGCGCCCGAGACGACGACCATCGTCTTCGCGACGCGACCCGCACCGTCCCGGCCGTGGTGGATGGGCGCATCGCCGGGCGCGAGGCCTCGGTGCTCGCCGCCCTCAACGAGACGCTGCGCGACGACTACGTCGCCGACTGCCAGAAGGGCATCGACCGGTGGAACCGCACGCTCGCCGAGGTCGACCGCGAGCTGGTGCTCCCCCACCTCGGCTTCCACCGCGCGGTCGGCGCGTTCGCCGCCCACCGGGTCAGCCCGGACGGACGACTGCTGACCGAGGACGAGTGGACGGCCGGCGTGGCGGCCTGGCTGCCCACCGACGGCGACCGCGCCTACGTCGAGTCGCTGATGGTGGGAGTGCACGAGCCGGGGCGCATGGCGGGCTGGATCGCCGCACCGTCGACGGGTATCGGCCGCAAGCCGGTCGACTACGACTACGTGCGCGTGTGAGGACGCTGGCCGCAATTTTCGAGAGTCGGAGAGGGGGATCCCATGGATCGGTACAACGCCGCCGCCTGGCTGCTCGACCGCCAGCTAGACGCCGGCCGAGGCAGCCGGACGGCCTATCGGGTCGACGGGCGCACGGTCAGCTACGACGACCTGCGGGGCGAGGCGTGGCGTGTCCAGAACGCCCTGCGCCAGCTCGACGCCCGCCGAGGTGAGCGGGTTGCCCTGGTGCTCGACGACGAGCTCGCCCTCCCCGCCTGGTTCCTCGGCTGCCTGCGGTCGGGCGCGGTCCCGGTGCCCCTTTCGACGATGCTGACCGCCGACGAGCTTGCGGCCATCGTCGGTGACGCCGGGGCCGGGACGGTCGTGGTCTCGGCTGGCTACGCCGGTCACCTCGCCGCCATCGCAGCGACGTCGACCGAACTGCGCCACGCCGTGGTGATCGGCGAGCCGGTGGCCTCCGGCACCCTCGCCGTGCACGGCTGGTCAGAGCTGGACGATCGCACCGAGGCACCCGTGGCGGCGACCGGTCCCGACTCGCCGGGCTTCTGGCTCTACAGCTCGGGCACGACCGGCCAGCCCAAGGGCGTCATGCACCGACACGCGAGCCTGCAGGCCACCGCCGACACCTACGCCCGGTCGGTCCTGGCGATCCAGCCCGACGATCGCTGCCTGTCGGTCGCGAAGCTGTTCTTCGCGTACGGGCTCGGCAACTCCCTCACGTTCCCGCTCTCGGTGGGTGCGAGCGCGGTGCTCAACCCGCGGCGACCGACGCCCGGCGAGGTGCTCGCCCTGGTCCGAGCCGAGCTGCCCACCTTGTTCTTCGCCAGCCCCGGGTTCGTCGCCGCGCTGCTCGACGCCGATCCTCCCGACGATGCGTTCGCGTCGGTCCGCTGCACCGTCACGGCCGGCGAGGCCCTCCCTGCCGACCTCCACCGCCGGTTCCAGGGCCGGTTCGGGCACCCGGTGCTCGACGGGATCGGGACGACCGAGGCGCTGCACATCTTCCTGTCCAACACCAAGGGCGCCGAGCAGCCGGGCACCAGCGGCCTGCCGGTCCCCGGCTACGAGGCACGGCTCGTCGACGATGCCGGGCAGGAGGTCGCCGTCGCGGACACACCCGGCTACCTGCAGGTGCGGGGGCCGTCGCTCGCCACCGGCTACTGGTGCCGTGACGCCGCCACCAGGGCAGCGTTCCAGGGCGAGTGGCTGGCGACCGGCGACGTGTACCGCCGCTCGGTGGCCGGCTTCTGGACGTTCCTCGGGCGGAACAACGACATGATCAAGGCCGGAGGCATCTGGGTGTCGCCTGCCGAGGTCGAAGGCGTGCTGGTCGAGCACCCCGACGTCCTCGAAGCCGCGGTCGTCGGAGGCCGCGATCCGCACGGGCTCGAGATCACCGTGGCCTTCCTCGTCCCCCGGGCCGGTCACAGCATCGATCCCGTGGCCGTCGACGCGCACTGCCGCGACCGGATGGCCGCGTTCAAACGGCCGCGTCGCGTGGTGGTCGTCGACGAGCTTCCCAAGACGCCCACCGGCAAGATCCGGCGATTCGCGCTGCGCGAGCAACTCGACGCGGAACACCCATCATGATTGTTGACAATTTTGATGACAACCTGTAGGGTGCCGCCGGTTCTCAGCAAGGGGGGACAGCCATGACCAGGGGACGTACGAAGGTCATCGCGGTGGCGGCCGTGCTGGCGCTCCTCGCCGTTGCCTGCGGCGACGACGATGACGACGACGACGCCACAGCACAGGAAGACAACGGCGAAGCGGGTGGCGAGCCGGTCGTGATCGGCGCGCTTACCTCACTCAACGGGCCGTTCGCACCGTGGGGCCTGCAGGTCCGCGACGGGATGCAGATGGCGGTCGACGAGATCAACGCCGACGGCGGCGTCGATGGGCGACCGCTCGAGCTGGCCGTCGTCGACGACCAGATGGACCCCGAGGAGGGGACGAGCGGCGTCGAGCGCCTCGTCGAGGACGGCGCGGTTGCGATCGGTGGCGTGATCTCCAGCGACGTCGGCCTCGCGACGGCCCGCGTCGCCGAAGAGCTCGAGACGCCGCTCTTCCTGGTCAAGGCGGGTTCCGAGGAGATCCTGACCGCCGACAGCCGCTACACGTTCCGCACCTGCCTGCCGGCGGCGCCGATGGTGGCCGGCCCCATCGCGCAGTACCTCGAGGAGGAGGGCCTGACCCGGGTCGGCGCGATCATCGCCGACTACGCCTGGGGCCAGGCCATCCGGGGGGCGATGGAGGAGGAGTTCGGGGCGCTCGACGGCGTGGAGCTCCAGGTCGAGGTGGCCCCGGTCCCCGAGACCGACTTCACGACCTACCTGCGCAACCTGGAGTCGTTCGAGCCTGACATCCTGGTGGCGACCGGGCATCCGTCCGGATCGGGCGCGATCACCGTGCAGTCGGCCGACCTCGGCTTCGACGTCCCGGTCATCGGTGCCTACTCGCCGTTCTCCCTGGTCATGTCCGGTGCCGCGGACGCGGGGATCGACCGCTACGCCGACTTCGACTGCGCCGACTTCGAGAGCGACGAGTACCAGGAGCTCGCCCGGCGCTACCTGGAGATGTCCGAGAACACGTTCATGGAGGACGACGCGGTCGCCGGCTACGGCATCGTGCAGATGGTGGTGCAGGCCGTCGGCGAGGTCGGCGACGACCCGGTCGACATCGCCGAGTACCTGCACGGCGAGACCTTCGACCTGCCCGCCTACCCGTTCGAGATGGGCTGGACCGAGTGGGGCGAGCTGGCGACCGCCCAGCCGCTGTTCACGGTGGTCGGCGAAGGCCCCGCGCCGGAGGGCGTCAACGAGGCCGGCGAGTGGTACCCGGAGACGCTCATCCTGCCCGACCCGCTGGAACCGTACGAGCCCTAGGCACGACAGCCTTGCCGATCCTCGAGCTCGTCGGTCTGGAGAAGCGGTTCGGGGGCCTCCCGGCCGTCGACGGGGTGTCGTTGGATGTCGACGAGGGCGAGATCGTGGCCCTCGTCGGCCCCAATGGCGCGGGGAAGACCACCCTGCTGCGGACGGTCATCGGCCTGGAATCGCTGACCGCAGGCACGATCCGGTTCGCGGGCGTCGACGTCACACGGAGGCCCGCGCACCGGGTCCGCCAGACCGGCATCTCGATGGTGCTCCAGACCCCGCGGGTGTTCGCGGGGATGACCATCCGCGAGAACGTCGCGCTCGGCGCGCTGTTCGGCTCGGTCGGGGGGCCGGTCACCGAGGCCGAAGCGCTCGACCGTGCGGACCAAGCCCTCGGATTCGTCGGCTTGGACGCGCGTCCCGACCGTGACGTCGGCATCCTGAACCTTCACCAGCAACGGTTCCTCGAGCTGGCACGAGCACTCGCCGGGCAGCCCCGCCTGCTGCTGCTCGACGAGGTGATGGCCGGCCTCAACGACACCGAGCTGCAGGCGTCGATCGACATCGTCCGGACCGCCCGCGACCAGCTCGGAGTGACGGTGATCTGGGTCGAGCACGTGATGAAGGCCGTGATGAGCCTCGCGGAGCGGGTGGTGGTGTTGAACTTCGGCCAGGTCCTCGTCGACGGCACACCGGAGGTCGCGATGCGTCATCCCGAAGTCGTCACGGCGTACCTCGGCGCCGCCGAGGCGGTGCCGTGATGGCCGAGGCGACGTCCGATCCCCAGGCGGATCCGGAGGGCGAGGTCAAGCCGGCGCTGCTCGACGTCGCGAGCCTCTTCGCCGGCTACCTCGGCGAGAACGTCGTCCGCAGCGTGTCCTTCTCGGTCGCCGAGCGCGAGGTCGTCGCGATGATCGGCTCGAACGGCGCCGGGAAGACGACACTGTTCCGCGCCGTGTGCGGCCTGCTGCGCGCATCGCGGGGCACGGTCACCTTCGACGGCAGGACGATCAGCGGGCGCCGCCCCTACGCCATCGCCCGGCGCGGCCTCGCGTACGTGCCCGCCGATCGCCACCTGTTCCCGACCATGTCGGTGAATGAGAACCTCGACCTCGGCGCCTACCCGAAGCGACCGCGACGCGAGCGCCGTGAGCTGGTGCTCGATCTGTTCCCCCGCCTCGCCGAACGGCACCGCCAGCAGGCGGGCACCCTCAGCGGCGGCGAGCAGCAGATGCTCACGGTCGGCCGGGCCTTGATGGCGAACCCCCGCGTGCTGCTGCTCGACGAGCCGACGACCGGCCTCGCACCCAAGCTCGCCGCGGAGGCCTACGCCGCGCTGGCCGCGCTCCGCGACCACGGGCTGACGATCGTCGTCGCCGAGCAGCAGGTGCCGCTGGCGCTGCAACTCGCCGACCGGGGCTACGTCCTGGAGGACGGCTGCATCCAGCTCGACGGCACGTCGGCCGAGCTTGCGGAGAACCCGGACGTGCAGCGGTCCTACCTGGGTGTGGCATGAAGGCGGTCGTCTTCGACGGCGTCGTCCTCGGCCTGCAGTTCGGCCTGCTCGGTGTCGGTTTGACCCTCGTGTACGGCCTCGGCGGCGTGCTCAACCTGGCCCACGGCCAGCTTGCGGTGCTCGGCGCCATCGTGGCGGCGCTGCGGATAGACGACGGCGCGCCCGCCCTGTTGGCCGTGGTCACCGGGCTTCTCGCCGCCGGCGCCCTGGCCCTGCTCCTCGACCTCACGTTGCTGCGGCCCGTGTACCGGCGGCGGGGCGAGTCCCGCGTGCTGCTCGGGCTGCTGTTGATGCTCGGCGTCGCCTTCGTCATCGACGGCGTGCTGGTGTGGCGGTACCCGATCGAGGCGTTGAGCCTGCGCATCGGCGGTGACCCCGTCGACATCCTCGGCGTCCGGATGCGCACGGGCTCACTGCTCGCATCGGCGATCGCCATCGCGACGGGCATGGTGCTGGTGGTGTTCTTCCGGTTCACCACGTTGGGCAAGGCCGTGCGGTCGGTCATCCAGGACGAGGAAGGCGCCCAGCTGTGCGGTATCCGCCCTGCGACCGTCCGAGCACTGGTCCTGACCGCGAGCGGTGTGCTGGCGGCCCTGGTCGCGACGACCCGCTCGATGACCTCGCCGGTGACGGTCGACGCCGGGATCAACCTCACGATCCTGGCGCTGATCGTGGCGGTGGTCGGCGGGCTCGGCAGCGTCTCGGGTGCGTTCCTCGCCGGGGTGCTGCTCGGGATCGTGAACACCGTGAGCGCCTACTACATCGGTTCGTACGTCACGACGATCGTGCTGCTGGGTGCGGCCGCGGTGACGATCGTGCTGCGCCCGTCCGGCCTGCTCGGCATGGGACGGGAGTGATGCGGCCGGCGGCGACGGTCGGCCGCGCCACGACATCGACGCTGCGCGCGTACGCGCCGATCGCCGTGACCGGGGCCCTGGCCGCGCTGCTGCCCCTGCGCTACGGCGACTCCCGCACGATGATGGGGGTGATCATCGTGGGGGCACTGTTCGCCGCGTACGTGATCGGGTTCAACGTGGTCTTCGGCAGTACCGGCCAGCTGTTCCTGTGCGTCGGCGCGCTGGCCGGCGTCGGCGGCTACGCATCGGCGATCCTGAGCGACCGCAGCGGCATCCCGATGGTCGTCGCCATGGTGCTCGCCACCGTCATCGCCGGCGCGGTCGGCGGCTTCCTCAGCTGGGTCGCGGTGAGCCGCTCGCTGGGGGTGATCTTCACCGGGATCGTGACCCTGGCGTTCTCGCTGTCCTTCGAGAACCTGCTGCTCGGGCAGCGGGAGCTGACCCGCGGCGAGACCGGCCTGGTGATCGACGCAGGCTCGGACACCCTGCTCGACGAGCAGGTCGCCCCCTACTACGTGTTCGTGGCGCTGGTGCTCGCCTACCTCGTGGTGCACCGGGCGCTCCAGCGCTCCCGGGTCGGATGGGCGTTCCGGGCCCTGCGCGACGACGAAGTCGCGGCCGAGCTCACCGGGATCGACGTGAAGCGGTATCGCGTGCTGGCCGGCGTGCTCGGCTCCGCGATGATCGGCCTCGCCGGCGCGCTGTACGCGCACAGCGAGGGGTTCATCAGCCCGACGACCTTCGCCTTCGGCGAGGTCGACGTCCGGGTACTCGTGATGCTGGCGTTCGGTGGCATCGGCAGCCTGCTCGGGCCGGTGATCGGTGCCGCGGCCTTGACGATCCTCGACGAGTGGCTCGTCGAGTACAACGAGTACCGGCTGATCATCTACGGCGCCGTCATCGTGGTCCTGTTCCTGCTGTTGCCGCGCGGCGTCGTCCCGACGTTGCTCTCGCTCATCCGAAGGTTCCGCCCTCCGCCCGGCGACTCATGACGCCCGAGCGGCGCTGGCAGACGTCTGGGGAACCATCGCCCTAGGATCCTCGCCGCGTGGTCCATCCCCTGATCGATCGTCTCGGCGCGTACGCGTGGCGCCTCATCGGCATCGGCCTGGTGGTCGTCGCCGTGCTGTGGCTGCTGGCCAAGCTCTGGGTGGTGATGCTGGCCCTCGGTGTGGCCGTGTTGTTCTCGCGGGCGCTCGAACCGGTGGCCACCTGGTTGAAGCGCCGCGGTTGGCGCCCCGGGCTGGCGGCGATCTGTGTGATGTTGGGCTTCGGGTTGCTCGCGGGCGGAATCCTCGCAGCGCTGGTGCCCGCGATCGCCTCCGAGTTCGAGGACCTCGGGCCGACCATCGAGGAGGCGAACGACGACCTCGAGGACTGGTTGGTCGAGGACAGCCCCTTCGACGTGTCGCGCCAGGACGTCGAGGACTTCCGCGACGAGG
The DNA here is from genome assembly GCA_050744325.1 of Acidimicrobiales bacterium. GTDB lineage: Bacteria > Actinomycetota > Acidimicrobiia > Acidimicrobiales > VFJN01 > DASXTK01. Next base: position 44,892 of record JBOGHK010000027.1, on the reverse strand, counting down.
CCAACGACCGCATCGACGAGGCCTTCTCCGAGTCGGGCACCTCGCTGGTCGACACGACGATGGTGGTGTTCGAGGTGATCACCGCGTTGGTGCTGGCGATCATCACCTCGTTCTTCATGCTCAAGGACGGCGATCGCTTCGGCCGCTGGACGGTGTCGCTGTTCCCCGCCGACCGGCGACCGCTGCTCGCTCGGCTCTGCCGGCGGGCCTGGAACACGCTCGGTGGCTACCTCCGGGGCGCCGCCTTCCTCGGGGTGGTCGAAGGCACGATCATCGGGCTGGCCGTGTGGATCGCCGGCGGCGAGTTGCCCGTGCCCGTCGCCGTGCTCACCTTCTTCGCCGCGTTCGTCCCCTTCGTCGGGGCCATCGTGGCCGGTCTGGTGGCGGTGCTGGTCACGCTGGTGACTGGCGGTGTCGGTGCGGCCATCGCCGTCGGCGTGGTCGCGATCGTCGTTCAGCAGCTCGACAACGACCTGCTCGCACCGGTGATCTACGGGCGGGCGCTGTCGTTGCACCCGCTGGTCGTGCTGTTCGCGATCACCTCGGGCGCTGCGTTGATGGGGCCGGCGGGTGCGATCTTCGCCGTGCCGCTCACCGCCGTGATCCTCAACGTCGTCGCCGAGGCCCGCGACGCCGCCGGCGAGACCCTTGGCGACACCCCCGGCGATATCCCCGCGCTGGAGGAGGCCTGATCGTCGTCGCCGAGCTGCCCGGGACCGCCGACGTCGTGGTGGTCGGGGGCGGCATCGTCGGGACCAGCGCGCTCTACCACCTCGCCGTCGGGGGCTGTCGCGACGTGGTCCTGCTCGAGCGGGACACGCTCGGCTCGGGCTCGACCGGGGCCGCAGCGGGCGGGGTCCGGGCCCAGTTCTCCGACGAGCTGAACATCCGCATCGCGCTGGAGTCGATCGCCCGGTTCTCGCGGTTCGAGGACGAGATCGGCGCTGACATCGGGTTCCACCAGTCCGGCTACCTGTTCCTGCTGCAGGCCGATGCGGTGCCCACGTTCGAGGCGTCCGTTGCGCTGCAGCGGTCGCTGGGGGTGCCGAGCCAGCTGATCACCCCCGCCGAGGCCGCCACGATGGTGCCGCAGCTCCGGGTCGACGACCTGGCCGCAGCGACGTTCTGCTCGATCGACGGCACCGCCGACCCGGGCGCGGTCGTCGCCGGCTACGCGAGCGCGGCCCGTCAGCTCGGGGCACGGATCCTGCAGGGCACCGCGGCCACCGCGGTCGTCGTGGAGTCCGACCGCGTGGTCGCCGTCGAGACGACGCGGGGCCGCATCACGACCGCCAGCGTGATCTGCGCCGCCGGCATCTGGTCGCCCGCTGTCGCCGCGACGGCCGGGGTGGACCTGCCGGTACGTGCCGAGCGCCGCTACGTCTACCTGACCGCCCAGGGCGACGACCTGCCCGCCGAGATCCCGTTGACCATCGACTTCGCCACCACCCTGTACTTCCACCGCGAGCGGCCGGGCCTGCTGGTCGGTGGCCCGTGGGCGACGCTCGACGAGCTGGCCCCCGTGGCCTTGGGACGGGTGCCGGCCTTCGCCGACCTGTCGATCCGGCCCGGCTGGTCCGGCAACTACGAGATGAGCCCGGACCACAACGCCATCGTCGGCGCCGCCTCGTCGCCGCAAGGGTTCCTGTACGCCACGGGGTTCTCGGGCCACGGCTTCCAGCAAGGGCCGGTCGTGGGCAGCTACCTCGCCGACCTGGTGCTGGGCCGCACGCCGGTCATCGACCTCGGCCCGCTCTCCGTCGACCGCTTCGCGGACCACGCGCCGCGTGCGGAGACGAACGTGGTGTGAGCGGATGCACGCACTGACCTACCTGGACGCCGAGGAGCTGCGCGAGCGGCTGCCGATGGCCACCGCGATCGAGGCGATGCGTCTCGCGTATGGCGACGACCGGGAGGTGCCGCAGCGTCTGGCGCTGGGCGTGTCGCTGTTCATGCCCGGCCGCGCCGGATCGCACACCGGGATCAAGGTGGTCTCGACGGTGCCCGGCAACCCCGTCGGCCTGGTCGCGGTCTTCGGTCCGGACGGCTCGCCGTTGGGCGTCGTCGACGGCACGACGTTGACCGCCATCCGCACGGGCGCCGGGGCGGGCCTGGCGACGGCGCTGCTGGCCCGGCCCGATGCCCGCACCCTGGCCATGCTGGGGGCGGGGGCGATGGCGTCGGACCAGGTCGACGCGGTCTGCTCCGTACGCCCCATCGACCGGGTCCTGGTGTGGAGCCGCACCCGGGCGCGCGCCGAGGCACTCGCGGACCGGCTCGCCTCGTCGGCCGCGGCCGGGCGCCTCGGGGCAGCCGCCGGGGGCCAACCGCCCGGTGCCGGTGCCGCGACCCGCATCCGCGCCGAAGTCGCCGACTCGCCGGACGCCGCCGTGGCCGAGGCCGACGTGGTGACCACGGCGACTCCAGCCACCAGCCCGCTGTTCGCCGCATCTGCTGCTCGGCCCACCGTGCACGTCAACGCCGTCGGCGCGTACACCCCCGCGATGGCCGAGCTGCCGCCCGGGCTGCTGCACGCCAGCTGGGTCGTCGTCGAGGACCGGGCGGCTGCAGCGCAGGAGGCCGGCGACCTGCTCCAGGCGGGGCGGTCGCCCGACGCCGAGATGGGCGACCTCCTCGCGGGACGGGTCACTCCCCCACCGGACACCCCCACGGTGTTCAAGTCGGTGGGGATCGCCAGCATGGACGTCGCCGCCGCCGTCGCCGCCCTCAGCCCCCCGACCTAGTCCAGCCCCGCGCCGGTGGGGCTCGTCACATTCCGGGGCCCCGGCGTGTCATGTCGACAACGAACAGACGAGTAGTCGATGTGAGAGAAGGAGAAGGAAGATGAAGGCGATCCGCATCCACGAGCCGGTGGGCATCGAAGGGCTTGTCTACGAAGACGCTCCCGACCCGGCCCCCGCCGTCGGCGACGTGCTGGTCGAGGTCCACGCCGCCGGGTTCACGGCCTCGGAGCTGTACTGGCCGATCTGGACCGACCGGAACGGCCACGAGCGCAGCGCCGTCATCCCTGCCCAGGAGTTCTCGGGTGTCGTGGTCGGGATCGGCTTCGGCACCGCCGGAGTAGCGGTCGGCGACGTCGTGTACGGGCTCACCGATGCCTACCGCGACGGGGCGGCCGCCGACCTGATCGCCGTCGAGGCCCGGGACGTGGCCCCCAAGCCGGCCTCGGTCGACCACGTGCACGCCGCCGCTCTCCCGCAGGCGGGACTGACGTCGTGGCAGGCGCTGTTCACCCACGGAGGGCTGACCGCCGGCCAGACCGTCGTCGTCCACGGCGCGGCTGGCGCCGTCGGCTCGATGGCGATCCAGCTCGCCCGGACCGTCGATGCACGCATCGTCGGCACGGGACGTGCCGGCCACCGGTCGCTGGCCCTCGAGCTGGGCGCCGACGACTTCGTCAGCCTCGAGGACGACGGGTGGCCCGATGCCGTCGGTCAAGCCGATCTGGTGGTCGACACGATCGGCGGCGAGGTGCTCGCGCGGTCGCCGGCGATCGTGCGGCCCGGCGGCGCCCTGGTCTCCGTCGTGGCGCCACCCCCGACGGACCGCGACGACATCCGGACGGTCAACTTCATCCGGGAGCAGAGCGGACCCCAGCTCGTCGAGATCGCGCGGCTGGTCGACGCGGGCGAGATCCGCCCCCAGGTCGGCGCCGTCTACCCGCTGGCCGAGGGCCGTGAGGCCTTCACAGCCAAGTCAGCCCCCGGCATACCGGGCCGCGTGATCCTCCAGCCGTGAAGCAGCACGGGAGCCCGGTCCCGCGACCCCGGGGCCGGGCTCCCTGCGCAGTCCGTTGGCGACGCCAGGTATCGGCCTGCCAGCGACGACGATCCGGGCATCGCAGCGTCCGGACAGCTGACGGAACGCCAGGGCGACCCTCAGGGGAGCGCGTTCAGGTAGCTGCGGTGGCTCCGGCTGAACTCGAAGCCGTTGAACCGGTCCCAGTTGATCGACCAGGCCATCAGGCCTCGAAGCTCGGGAATGGCCCTGGCAGGCCGGTACGTGCCGCAGTTGGTGGCCCTCGCCAGACAGTCGAACGCCCGCTGCACCTCGCTCACGATCGTGAAGCCGTTCCCAGCCCAGGGCGCAGCGGGCAGGCCGATCGCCACCTGGTCCGGACGCAGCCCCGGGAACACGTTGGCCGGGTTGCGCATGACCGGGAAGCCCGCCACCAGCATGTCGGTCATCGCGACGTGGAAGTCGTGGCCGCCCATCGTGTGGAACTGGTCGTCGAGGCCCATGATCGGTCCGGAGTTGTAGTCCTGCACGTGGAGCAACGTCAGGTCGTTGCGCATGGCGTGGATCACGGGCAGGTACGAGGCCGAGCGAGGATCGGCCGTGCCGTTCGGGCCCGGGCCGTAGAACTGGTAGCCGAGCTGTACGAAGAACGTCTCGGGCGCCATCGTCAGCACGAAGTCCGAGCCGTAGCGCGCCCTGAGCGTTCTGAGGGCGGAGATGAGGTTGACCACGACCGGCGTGGTCGGGTTCCTGAAGTCGGTGTCGCCCGGGTTCAGGAAGAGCGAATGCCCCTCGAAGTCGATGTCGAGGCCGTTCAACCCGTACCGGTCGATGAGGGCGCTCACCGACTGCACGAACCGGTCGCGCGCGGCGGTGGTGGTGAGTTGCACCTGGCCGTTCTGCCCGCCGATGGAGATCAGGACCTTCTTGCCCGCCGCCTGCTTGGCCCGGATCGCCGCGACGAGCTCGGCCTCGCTCTCGACGTTCGGGCACTCGCTGACCGGGCACTGCTGGAACCGGATGTCGCCAGACGTCACCGAGGTCGGCTCGCCGAAGGCGAGGTTGATGATGTCCCACTCGGCCGGCACGTCGCTCATCCGGATGTAGCCGGAGCCGTTGGCGAACGACGCGTGCAGGTAGCCGACGAGCACCCGCCGGGGCAGACCACCGGTGGGCGGCGGCCCCGTGCTGCTGGTCGTACCGCTGACCGGCGGACCGTAGGCCGAGCAGTTGCCGGCGCCGTCACATGCCCGCACCCGGAACGAGTACGTGGTGCTCGCCGAGAGCCCGGTGGCCGTGAACGTCGTGGAGGCGCCGGCGCTGACCGGCGAGCCGTTGTCGCGAGACACCTCGTAGCGGTCGACGGAGCCCGAGTTGTCGGTGGACGCGGTCCAGGCGAGCGGCAGTGTGCTGGATGTCGGACTGCCGACGGTGAGGTTGCCCGGCACCGACGGCGGCGCGGTGTCCGGTGGGCCGCCACCCCCTGGCGCGCCGTCCAGCACGACGTCGTCGGCGTGATAGATGCCCTGCCCGTACCAGCCGTTGACGTGGATCGTCACCGACGTCGTCGACGTCCCGGTGGTGAACGTGGTGGTGACCTGCGCCCAGGCCGCGCCGGGCGATCCCCAGGTACTGACGTCGCTCATGCCGACACCGGTCGCGCCGAGGAACACGTAGCTGCCCCGCACCCAGGCCGACAGCCGATAGGTCGAGGAGGGTTGCACGCTGATCGTCTGCTGGCAGCGGGCCAGGTCCTGGCCGCCGGGCGTGGCTTCGAGCGCGGCGCTGCCGTCATGCACCGGACTGGCCACCACCCGGGCCGTGGATGCGCACGTCCAGCCAGCCAGGCCAGTCTCGAAGCCCGGGTTGACGGCCACGTTGGCGGCTGACGCCGGCAGTGCCGGCACGAGGGCCGCAGCCGCGACGAGCGCGGCGACCACCAGCTTGCGGTACCGATGCATGGGGTCCCCCCTTGGGTCTGGTCAGGGCAACGTGGCGAGGTGGGGCTTGACGGTGCGCGAGAAGTTCCAGTTGTTGGCGGCGTCCCAGTTGATCGACCAGGTCATCGCGCCCCGGATCGCGGGATAGCTGCGCGGCGGCACGAAGCTGCCGCAGTTGGTCCGCCTGGCCAGGCAGTCGAGTGCGTTGTTCACCACCGACGGCGCCACGATCCCACCGCCTGCCGCGCCGGGCCCCGCGGGCAGGCCGACAGCCACCTGGTCGGGACGGAGCCCGTTCTCGAGCTGGATGCACGCCAGCGCCGTGATGAAGTTGACCGTGCCCTGCGAGTAGGCGAACTGCTGGTCGCAGCCCAGCATCGAGCCCGAGTTGTAGAACTGGGTGTGGACGACCGTGAGGATGTCCTGGATGTCGAGCGCCAGCTGGAAGTAGGACGCCCCGGTCGACTGCATGTCGATGGTCTGCGGCGCCATCGTGATGATCAAACCGCTCCCCGCCCGGCTCCGCAGCTGCCGTAGCGCCTGGGCCATGAACGTCGGGTTCAGACCGTTCTCCAGGTCGATGTCGACGCCGTCGAAGCCATAGGTCTGCATCAGGCCGAAGACGCTGTCGGCGAACGCCGTGGCGGCCGCGGAGCTCCCGACCTGCACCCGGCCGAGCTCGCCACCGACCGAGAGGATGACCTTCTTGCCTCGGCCATGGAGGGTCTGGATGTCCGCCCTGAACTGGGCGTCGGTGTAGCCGCCAAGGGCGCTGGACAGCCCGGGGTCGAGCCGGAAGGTGACCTGCCCGGGCGTCGCGGTGGCCTCGGCGAAGGCCACGGCGACGACGTCGTAGTCGTTCGGCACGGCGCTGAGCCGCAGCTCGACGGCGGCGTTGACGAAGTTGTGCCAGTAGCCGGTGAGCATGTGCCGAGGCAGTGGTCCGCCGGGGTTCGGGGGACAGCCGCCCGTCGTCGCCGTGGCCGGGCCGCTGGCCGCGGACTCGCCTTGGGCGTTGAAGGCCCTCACGGCGTAGGAGTGCGTCGAGCACGTCGCCAGGCCCGAGACCGTCGCGCTGGTGCCGGTGACCGTCGCCCGGACCGTGCTGCCCTCGTAGACCCGGTAGCCGGTCACCGTGCCGCTCGACGCCGACCAGGACAACGAGATCGACGAGCTCGTCGTGCCTGTCACCGTCGGGGTGCCGGGGGCATCCGGGACCCCTGGCTCGCCCGTCCCGCCACCGCACGGGCTGCCGTTGAGCGTGCAGTTGGCCGGGACCGCCGCCGTCCCGCCGGGGGCGCCGATGAACCCGAAGCTGACGCTGGCACCAGGGGCGATCGTCGAGTTCCAACCCACGTTGGTGAAGGTGAACCGTTGGCCGCTGCGGCTCATCGACGCGTCCCAGGATGAGCTGACGCTGTGTCCGGCGGGCAGGTCGAACGCCACCTGCCAGCCCTGGATCGGCGCCGCCGTGGCGTTGTTGACCGTGTATCGGCCCTCGAAGCCCGTCCCCCAGTCGGAGGTCTTCGTGAAGGTGGCCGTCGCCGGCGCGGCCTGGGCGCTCGGAGCGGCAACCCCCAGCACCAGGATGGAGATCGCTGTGACGACGAGGATGGCGAAGCCGCGGCGCATGATCGCTCCCGTGAAGCAAAGGCGATCCTTGCGGGCGGATGCCGATCCGTGTGTTAGTAAGGTATCTAAACAAAGCGCCGTGACTTCGTCAACCGGTCCGGGACGGCCTGCACCTGGATGCACCATCCTCGTCCGGTAGCGTGCGGCGGTGGGCTCCGAGGCCTCCGGCGAGCGGATCGTGGCGGGGTGGATCCTCGAGGGGCGCCTGGGCCGCGGTAGCTACGGCGAGGTCTGGCAGGCCCGGCGCCGGCACGTCGACCTGGTCCGGGCGCTCAAGCTCATCCCCATCGTCGAGGAGGCCTCGTTCGAGGCCTGGCGTCATGAGATCGGGCGGCTCGGCGCGCTCAACCATCCCAATGTCGTGCGGTTCTACGACGCGGACATCGTGTCCGACGGCCCGTACCGCAACCACGCATGGATCGTCACGGAGCTGTGCGAGCGATCGCTGGCACAGACCCTGGGCGCCGACCAGAGTCGTCTGCTGCCCTCGCCGGAAGCGGAGCGCGTGCTCGAAGCCATGCTGGCCGCGCTCGCTGCCGCCCATGGCGCGGGCATGGTGCACCGCGACCTCAAACCGGCGAACATCCTGCGACATCACAGCGGGACCTGGAAGCTGTGCGACTTCGGGACGGCACGCCTGCTTCCGACCGATGCGACCCACCCTGCGACCCGGGTGATCGGCACGTCGCCCTACATGTCGCGGGCCGCGCATCGCGGTCACCAGAACCAAGCCGCCGACCTCTACGCGCTCGGGGTCACCCTCCACGAGGCTCTGCGAGGCGAGCGGCTGCACCGGCGACCGGAGGGGATGACCGACAGCGAGTACGTCAAGCTGGTGCTCGACACGCCGCCGACCATCGCCCGGGATCTCCCGCGCCGCTGGCGAAGCGTCGTCGCAGCGCTGATCGGCGAGTACGGCCGGCTCGACGCAGCGCAGCTCGCGACGTGGTATGCGGAGACCCGCGGTGACCGCGCGCCGTCGAACGCCGGGCCGCCCGTGGTGACAGCCCAGCCGACAGCCATGGTCACGGCGAGGCAGACGGTCACGACCAAGCCAACGGTCGTGGCGGCACGGCGGATGACCAGCCAACCCGTGGTGGTCGCCGGGCCGATGGCTCCACGGGTGAAGCGACGTCGACGGCAGCGGCCGGGCGCCATCCAGAGGACCGAGGCCCGGGGCGGGACACCCGGCCGGATCCCAGCCCTGGTCGCGCCGCCGGCATCCCCACCGCCGCCTCAGCTGCATGTCCCCGCACCCGTTCCTGCACCGGCGTCGCCCCCGTCCTCGGGACCGTCCGCTTCGACGAACGGGTCGGCCGGTTCTCGCCGGGAGCCTGTCGCTCCCGCCCACCGTCCAGCAGCATCGTCACCACCGACGGCGCGCTCGACACCACCGGCGGCTCCTCCGTCGTCGTGGCCAGGACGCGACCCCACGGCTGTCCTGGGCCGGCGGGTCGTCGCCGCGGTGCTGGACGGGGTCTTCGTGCTGGTCCTCGCAGCCGTCTTCTTCTTCGGGGCGGTCGTCGCGCGGTACGACAAGGTTCCCGTCCCGCCTGAGGCGAGTGGGCCACAAGAAGCCTGCGACGTCCTCGGTCGGTCGTCCACGTCCTGTGTGACCGTCGGACGCGACGTCTACGTCGCCACCGGCGGTTCGCTGACGTTCCCGCCCTTCGTCGCCCTGGCCGCGCTGGTCGTCCTCGTGCTGGTCCAAGGTCTGACCGGCGCCACGCTCGGCAAGCTGCTCGTCGGGCTACGGATGGTCGGGCCCGGTGGCCGGCCGGCCGGGCTCATTCGTGCCTTCGTGCGGACCGCGTGCCTGGTGGTCGACGGGCTCCCCTGGGTCGTCCCCATCCTCGGATGGCTCATCGCGCGCCACACGACGCACCATCGCCGGCTCGGCGACATCGTTGCCCGGACGGTGGTCGTGCGCCGCCGGGCCGTCGCCCGGCGCCGCTGAGCCCCCACCGGCGATTCGACCGGTGACCACGAGAACCCGCCTGTGGCGTGGCTCGACGTCGACATGTATCAGGACCTGCGCATCGCCGCCGACTTCGCGAGTTTCGTCGACAGCCTCCGCCCGTTCGAGAGGCCCGGCTGAGGCCTCGACCTGATGCAGGCAGACTGGCGGCGTGACCATGGTCGGTTGGGCGCTGCGCGATCGCCGGACAGGGCGCATCGTCATCGCCCAGTGGCCGAACACTGCGCTCGTCGTGTGGCTCGTCGCGACCGCGGCCCGCACCTTGTTCGGCCCCGCCGGCCGTTGGGGTGCGGCGTTGCAGGTCGTCGCGACGCTGGCGCTGGGCTGGTGGGCTGTGGACGAGATCGCCCGGGGTGTCAACCCGTGGCGGCGCCTGCTGGGCACTGTCGTGCTCGCCGGCCTGGTGGTGTCGCTGCGCTGACCGGGGCCGGCAGGGCACCTTCGCCGCGAGGGTCGTTGGGAAGGTGCCCTGGGGTCGAAGCGAACGGCGGCCTCACACCCTGGTGGACGACCGGTCGCGAGACACTGACCGCACGACTGGTGCAGCTGGAGGACGCGCTGGACGGGCTGGTTGGCTTCGAGTTGTCGCTCACCGACGGCGACGAGCTGGGCGAGGCCCTGGTCGCGTCGCAGCGCCTGCGGGCCAAGTTCGCCGCCATCGAAGCCAAGCTGGTCGGGACCTTCGACGCGGCGCGGACCTATCGGCGTGACGGGGCGCGTTCGACGGCGACGTGGTTGGCCGGGCGGTCGAACACGCCCCGCAGCGCAGTGCACGAGGTGGTGCGCCGGGCGCGGCGCCTGCGCACCATGTCGGCGACGGCCGCGGCGGCGGAGCGGGGTCGGCTTGCGCCGGAGCGCGTCGATGTGCTGGCTCGGCAGGCCGGGTCACCGCGCAAACCGGTTGCCGAGGCGTTCGTCGAAGACGAGGACGAACTGGTCGAGGCGGCGACGACCAAGAGCTTCGACGAGTTCCGCCGCGTCCTGAGCTACTGGCGCGACCGTGTCGATCCCGACGACGCGGAGCGCCAGGCCCGGAAGCTGCACGACGCGCGGCGGGTGCACCTGTCCCAGTCGTTCGATGGTCAGTGGTTCCTCGACGGTGTGCTGGATCCGATCGCCGGCGCCGAGCTCGCCGAAGCCATGCGCCGCATCTACGACCGGCTGCACCGCGAGGACCGCCGGGCCGCCGAGGCCGTCCACGGCAAGGAGTGCCCCGAAGACCTCCTTGCTCGGACGCCCGCGCAGCGGCGCGCCGACGCCCTCGTAGAGCTGGCGCGTCTGGCGATGGCCGCACCCGCGGGCGCCCGCAAACCGGCTCCGCTGATCAGCATCCTGGTCGGCTACGAGACCTTCCGGGGTCCGATCGTGGAGCTGTTCAACGGCACCAAGCTCACTCCCGGACTGGTCGCGATGCGGATCACCGATGCCGATATCGAGCGCGTCGTGTTCGATCCGCCGGGCCGCGACATATCCGACCTCGGGTGCCGCAGCCGGTTCTTCAGCGCTGCCCAACGCCGCGCCGTCGAGCTCCGTGACCGCACCTGCCGAGTCCACGACTGCGACGAACCGGCGGAGCGTTGCGACATGGATCACTTCCCCCACCGGTGGGCCGACGGCGGCGAGACCGACATCAGCAACGGCCGACCGGCGTGTGGGCTCCACAACCGAGTCCACGACGACCGAGCCGGGCCCGACCCACCCGGCTCCGGCGCCGGTTCGCCGCCCACCGCCACCGAACCAGAGGCGGACGGCCATCACGGCCAGAGCGACAACGGTGGCTGAGTCCGCGCGTCGAGTAGCCCCGAGCCGAGCGCGTCGCACCCCGCGGGCGCCAGCCGGCCCCGCCGGGGTCGGGTTGTCCCCACCCCGATTCGGGTCCTAGCGCCAATGCGCCCGGAGCGTCTTTGCCGGATCCTTGACAGCATGAACAGCACAGCACTTGCCACCCGTCCGGGCCGCTGGGCCGCGGGGGGTCCCGCAGGGATCCAGCCGCTGTGCCGCGCCGAGCCCGGAGCACCGGTCTGGGTCGACCTGGGGACCGCCGCAGGAACGACCACCGCAGCCCGGTTCTACTGCAGCCTGTTCGGCTGGCGGGTCGTCGCTCGTCACCGTCCGCTCGAGGACCCGGTCGGCTACTGGGTCTTCCAGCACGGCGACAAGGACGTCGGCGGCCTGGCGCCAGCCAAGCACGCGACCTGGACCGTGTACCTGGCGGTGACCGACGTCGACGCCATGGCGCGAGCTGTCGTGGACAACGGCGGCGAGGTGCTGTTTGGGCCAATGACGCTCATGGACAGTGGCCGCATGGCGGTCTGTGCCGATCCTCAGGGAGCGACGTTCACCGTGTGGCAGGCCGACCCCGACACTGAGGCCGAGGCCAACGCCGAGGCCAACGCCGACGCCATGGGCGACACCACTCCGACCACGAGATACCAGTTGGCGTGCCGAGACGTCGAGGCGGCCAAGCGCTTCTACGGATCGGTCTTCGGCTGGGAAGCCCGGACCACGTCGGTCCGCGGCGGCACCACCTACACCGAGTTCTTCTGTCCCGGCTTCGAGCGGAGCGTCGCAGGCATGGTCGAGGTGAGCGATCACCGCAACGACGACACCTCGGCAACCTGGATGGTCCACTTCGCCGTCACGGACACGGACCGTGTCGCGACGCTGGCCGCAGAACTGGGCGGGGCGGTGTCAGTCGCGCCGTTCGACATGCCCAACGTCGGTCGGATCGCGGTCATCGATGACCCCGAAGGTGCAGCGTTCTCGGTCCTCCAGGCGGCCTGATCTGCACCACCCAGAGGACCGGCGCGGCGTGTCGTACGGCGCGGGACACCAACCGGTTCGCGACGAGCCTGACCAAAATTCGCCAGAACGGTTGGTTTTCGGGGTGATCCTGCGGTGGAGAGGGGGTGGACCTCACTATCCGCACCCCGGCCGGGACCACCAACGTGTTCGCGGTCGCGGTCGACCCGCGGCTCACCGCCGCGCAACTCACCGACCGGGTCGTCGCCCACTTCGTCGCCCGCGACCAACTGGAGCCGGGCCGGTTCCGTCTGGGGCTGGTCCGTGGCCGCACGATCATCGACCTGGTCCCCGACGCCCCACTGCTGGACGAGGGCGTGGTCGACGGCGACGTGCTCCACCTGATCACCTGTGAGCCCCAGGTCGACGGCATGGCACTCCACCCGGTGCTCCGTGACCGGCTCCTCGATGCCGAGATCACCGTGCTCGAGGAACGGCTCGGTGGTGCAGGCGTCGCCGCGCGCCGGTCGGGGCCGCAGGTCCACGTCACTGCACCCGAGCTGGGCGACGACCAGGTGCTGGTCCTCGACGCCGCCGCCTACGACTCGGACCCGGTGGCCGTCACCATCACCACGCCGACCGGTCGGCCGGTCCCCGGGTGGCGCTGGCCGCCGGCGCTGTACCGCGGCGAGCACCCGGTGCTGCTGCGGCCGTTCAGCTGCATCCAGGGCACGCAGGACTACCACGCGCATCCGGCGCACCGTGACGACCCTTGGGACGAGCACCGTTCCCGGCTGCGCCTCGCCGACGTGGTCACCCACATCCTGCGGCAGTGTCGGCAGTGACCGCGGCGGCGCCGTTGCTGGTCCCGAGCTTCGTGCTGGACGAGGCCCGGCTCCGCATGGAGGACTCGGGCATCGTCGGTGTGGAGGCCACCGGGCTCGTGGCGGCCGGGGCGGACCGGGTCGCCCGGCACGTGATCTTCCCCGACCAGAAGGCGGGCCGGAGCCCGTGCTGCTGGGTGCAGGTCACCGAGCAAGGCAAGTCCGAGCTCGCCCTCGCCCTGCGGCCCGACGACCGCTACGTCGCCCGGATCCACAGCCATCCGGGCTACGCGTTCCACAGCGCGACCGACGACCGCAACCCGGCGCTGCGCTACGAGGGCGCGCTGTCGATCGTTGTCCCCTACTTCGGCCTGGGGCTCCGCGCCGGGCTCGAGGCCTGTGGCGTGTTCGTCCGCCGCCATCGCCGCTGGGTCGAGCTGACACCCGGGCCGCGCCGAGACCAGGTGATCCGTGCCGGCGCGTGACCGGCGGGTCGACATGGCCGTCGCCCTCACCGGCGGCGCGCCGAACGACGTGCGCGACGTCCTCGACGGCACCGCCGTGGTCGTGGCGCTCGACCCCAGCGACGGCGCCGCCGCGGTCCTCGCCGCGGCGGCGCTGGTCGCCATGAGCGCCCGGGTCGTTGGCCATGTGATCGTCGGCCCGGTGCCGCTCCCCCACCCCAACCCCTGGGGAACGCGCACGCTGCCCGGTGTCGCCGCGGCGAGCCGCCTCGACCGACCGGTCGGCGGTGGCCTCACCTCCCGGCGGATCACCGTGCGGGTGGGCGGGGCCCGTCGGGGAGCGGACATCTACGTCGGCGGCAGCGACTGGACCGCCGTGGTGTCGAGGCACGGTCCGGTCCCCATCGGATCCTGCCCGCTGGGCGGGCTCGGGCTCCAGGTCGCCGCGGCTCTGGCCGTCGGCGAGATCCTCAAGGAGCTCCTCGGCCCGATCGGCATGCGCTGCGTGCCCATCGACGGCGAGCTGGTCTGGAACCTGGTCGACGGTCAGCTCGGGCCGGCACCGTCGCTCGACACAGACCCCGCCAGGGGCTCGCCCTCGCCTCTGCCTGTCGCCCTACTAGGTGCCGGCTCCATCGGATCCAGCGCAGCCGCCGCCCTGGCCTTCACGGGTCTCGGCGGCGTGGTCGACGTCGTCGACCCCGACCACTTCGACCCGGCCCGCAACGCGTACCGGTGTCCCGGTGTGCCCGCAGGCGAGCGGAGCGCCAAGGCCACATGGGCCGCCGAGATCCTGCGCCAGGCCGGCTGGCGGGCACGGCCCTACGTCGGGCAGATCACCGAGTGGTCGACCACCCGTCCCGAGCCTGGCTACCCGGGCCTCGCCCTGGTCAGCGTGGACAACGTCGACGGCCGCCGGGACGCCGGCGACCTCATGGCCTCCACCACGGTCAGCGCCGGCATCTCCGGCCCGGCGCTGCACGTCCACCGGCATCGGGCGATCGACGACTTCGCCTGCCCGTACTGTGAGTTCGTGGACGCCAGGCAGTGGCGCGAGCAGGCGGAGGTCTACGCCCGGCTCGGGCTCACGGTGAACCGGCTGCAAGCCCTCCTGGGCGGGGCCAAGCTCACGGTCGAGGATGTCGCGACCGCGATCTGGACCGGCGCGGTGGACAGCAAGGCGGTCCACGAGCTTCCCGGTCGACGCCTCGTCGACCTGATCGCCCGGCACTACGCGACGGTCGCGGTCCGCGTCGGCGAGGAGGCAGTGCCCCACCTGGTCTCGGCGCCCCACGTTCCCTGGCTGGCCGGCACCTTGCTCGCTGCCGAGGTGGTCAAGGCGGCCGTCGGCCTGCCGGGACTCGATCGCCGGGTCGAGCTCGACCTCAGCGGCGTGCCCCTCGGCGGATGGCGGCGTCCGCCACGCGACCCTTCCGGCCGTTGTCCCTGTTCCAGCCCACCCCGGCGGGACGTCGCCCGAACGCTCTATGACCGATGAGCGTCCGGCCCGACCCGCCCCGGGACGATGTGCGGCTGGCGCGGCTCTATCGCGAGTGCAAGAGCCACTGCGTCGGCTTCGCGCGCCACCTGCTCGCCTCGTCGGGCCGGAATCGCTACCTGTGTGCCTTCGATGCGGAGGAGTTCTACGACGAGGCCTGGGTCGTCTACTACAACCGCCGGGAGTACCTGGCCGACCGCGACGACCATGTGGCCCGCATCAACGCGTTGATCCGCGACCGGATCACCGACCAGCGGCGTCGCTCACAGGCCCAGAAGCGCACCGTCCCCGGGACGTCGATCGATCCGGCAGGCGCCGAACGCTACGAACGGGCGCACGCCCCCGAGCTGGACAGCCGGCTCGCCGACCGAGACCATCTCCGCCGGCTGCTCGATGCCGTGGCGAGCACGGCCGACGCCCGCGCGTTGCTCGACCACGAGCTCGGTGGGCTGACCTTCGCGGAGATCGGAGCCAGCGCCGGGATCACCGCCGAGGCGGCACGGCGCCGCGTCCAGCGCGCCAAGGCTCAGGCCCGAGCAGCTCACGAGGAGGCGGTCGACCACGCGACCACGCCAGGAGCAGGCCATGACTGACCCGAACGACCCGCACGAGGAGATCGACCTCCGGCCCATCGCCGAGAGTCCCTTCGCGGTCGAGCACGGCCTGATCCGCTCGGCACCGGACGTCGCCGTCGACGGCCACGCAGTCCGTGCCGCCCGGGCTGACGCCGGTCTGACCACGGCCGACATCGCCCGGGAGATGACCCTGCGGGGCTACACGACCGACGCGGCGACCGTCGGTGCGCTCGAGGACAGCTCGGCCTATCGCATGAGACCCCGCGAGGCACGCCTTCTGGCGGCCCTCCTCGACCTGCCGCTGACGGCGATCGAGGCCGGTGCCGAACCGTGGCCGATCGAACCCGACGACCTGGCTTCGTTGCTGGCCGCTGGCGCGGACGTCCTGGTCCTCGGTGCCGACGCGGTGGTCCGGACCAGTACGGGCAGTCACCTCGGCCTGCTGCGGTGCGCCGGCGACCCGACCGTCCTCGGCGCGCGCACCTACCGCCTGGCTGCTGCCACCCTGCTCAACGGCGCCTGGTCGCACCTGACCGGCGCCCTGCTGGTCACCAGCGTGCCCCCGCACCGGGCGCTCGCGGTCGACGCGCTGGACTGCGTCACCCGGTCCCACGCACCCACCGGGCTGCTCGGCTACAGCCGACTGGCCGAGCCCGAGCCGATCGCCGACGCGCTCGCCTCCTACGACCGCGCCTACGCGATCAGCTGGTCGGATCCCCCGCCTCTCACGGGCGTGGTGGCTGCCGCGGAGGACCAGGTGGTCGGCCGCTGGGCCGAGCAGCTCGGGACGATGGCGGCTCGTCTGGACGACGAGGGCCGACGATCGCGCCAACCCGGGAAGCGGCCCGGCTACGAAGCCGCCGCCGACTGGCTGCGCACGGCCGATCCCGGGGCGGTCGCCGCACTGGTCGACGAGCTGGCGACGGCCTCGGGGGAGACCGCCGAGAACCTGCTCCGCAACGCCCTCGATGCAGGGACGGATGAGGCAGGCGGGGAGGAGGACGAGCGATGATCGACCGCCTCCTCCTGCGCAACTGGCGTGGCTACCAGAAGCTGAGCCTCGACATCGGCCCGGGGCTGACCTTCGTCATCGCCGACAACGGGGTCGGCAAGACCAGCTTGGTCAACGGCGTCGCGTGGGCGATGTTCGGCGACGCGTCCGGCATCGACGGCGACCTGGCCATCCGGGCGGGGACCGAG
The DNA here is from genome assembly GCA_050744325.1 of Acidimicrobiales bacterium. Classification (GTDB taxonomy): domain Bacteria; phylum Actinomycetota; class Acidimicrobiia; order Acidimicrobiales; family VFJN01; genus DASXTK01. Next base: position 28,280 of record JBOGHK010000027.1, on the reverse strand, counting down.
GAGACCACCGTCGAGGTCGACCTGACGATCGGCGAGACCGCCTTTTCCGTCGTGCGCTCCCTGCGCCGGACCGGTCGGCGTCGTCACAGCGTCCGGCTCGGGGTCGACGGCAACGAGGCCACACCGAACGAGTGGCAGCAGCGCATGAGCAGGGCCGGTGCGGTGCCGTTCGACATCCTCCCCCCGCTCATGCTGGTGCCCGAGATGCGCCTGACCCACGAGGGTGAGCTGTTCGCCGACGTCCAGGGCCATCTGGCCGGGCTGCTCGGCATCGACCATCTGCGCCGGTCCGCCGCGGCGGCCCGGGACGTCCAAGCCGGCACGGCCCGGGAGATCCGCGACGCCCGCGCGCTGGCCCGCGTCGACGACGACGCCGTCGACGCCGCGCGTGCCCGGTGCGACGCGATCACGGCCGAGGTCGAGCAGGTGGACGCCTCGCTGGCCGAGAACCGGCAGCGCCGCCGTGGATCGGACGGGCTGCTCCGTGACCTCGCCGCGTGGACGAGGTACGACGACGACCTTGCCGACTATCGCGTGCGCCTCGACCGGCTCGGCGCCGAGGCCCAGGGCCTGGGGCTGTCCGCCGAGCTCGGTGCCGATCGCGAGCCGGTCGACGAGGCGGAGAGCGAGAGCCGCCGGCGCGCCGACGACCTGACGGCGGAGCTCGCCACCACCCAGGCCGAAGGCGACCTGGTGCGGGGGCTGATCGAGCAGCTCGAGTCGGCCGACGCCGTCTGCCCGGTGTGCCTCCAGCCGGTTGACGGCGAGGTGGCACGCCACGCATCGGAGGCCCACCGGTCTCGGCTGGCCGAGATCGAGCGGCTGCAGGCCGAGGTCGAGCGACGCAGGCGAGCGGTCGACGCCGCGGCACAGCGGATCGGGGCGCTCGCCTCCGCCCTGGCGCGCCTGCACCCGCCGACGCAGCCTGACGGCGAGCGCCCGGACGATGGCGTCGAGGAGGTCGAGGCGCTGGTCGCCGAGCTGGACGCAGCGATCGCCGACCAGCTGGGCCGCAGGGGAGCGCTGGGCGAGCAACTCGTCCAGGCCCGGCGGGCCTACGAGGAGGCCACGCGTTCCCGTGCGGCCGCGACCGACCTGACCCGGCTGCACACGCTCGCCGCCGCGGCCGGATCGCTGGCCGAGCTGGCCAGCCGTGAAGCGGATGCCCGGACCGAGCGCAGCCTCGACCCGCTCAGCCAGACGTTGGCCCGCCGCTGGGCCGAGTTCTTCGTCGGGACGTCGTCACGGCCCCGCCTGGCGGGCGGCGGCAGCATCGAGCTCGGCCATGCGGCAGCCGCGATCCCCTACGGGTCGTTCAGCGGCGGTGAGAAGACGTTGGCCTCGCTCCTGACCCGGCTGCTGTTCGTCACCTCGGCCACCCGGCTGGACGCCATGTGGCTCGACGAGCCGTTGGAGCACCTCGACCCTGCGAACCGCACCAAGGTCGCCCGGCTCCTGGCGCAGGTGACCCAGGGCGACAGCCACCTGCGCCAGGTGCTGGTCACCACCTACGAAGAGGGACTGGCCCGCAGCATGATCGAGCGCCACGACGCGGCGAGCATCCTCTACGTCTCGACCGACGACCTGCTCTGACAGTCGTCGCGTTCCACACCTCACGCGCCGACCATCACCGCCTCGTTGTCCAGCTCGCGCTCGGCGCGCCGGGCGGTCGCCTCGCTGACCTCGGCAACGCGGCGATAGCCGGCGAGCTCGCTCCGCTCGGTGGCCAGGACCTCGAGCACGACGTCCCATCCCGCGGGCGGCAGGTGGCCGGCGCCCTCGAAACCCCGCAGTGCACAGTCCTCGATGTGCACGATGCGGTTCTCGAACAAGTCCCGCAGGAACAGGACCGTGTCGGGCAGCGCCTTGCCCATGCCGGCCACCTGGTCGAGGCGATCCAGCGCCGCGTGTGCCGCCCCGATGCGGGCGTCGGCCTCCTGGCGCGCGCCCGCAGCCCCCTGCGCCATCTCCGCGTCCGAGCTTGCCTGGTCCCTCAGCGCACCACGTTCGACACCGAGCAGCTCGACCAGCAATGCCCACCGCTCACAGGGCACCCCTGCTCCCCTGGCGTTCTGCACCCGGCTCAACGCCTGGTTCAGGTAGTCGATCCGATCCTCGAACAGCCGCCGGAAGCGGCGCACCTGGTCCGGCGACAACGCCCGCGTGCTGGTGAGCTCGTCCAGCCGGGCCAACGCGGCCCAGGCGGCACGCACCCGGATCGTGACCTCCTCGATCACGCCGGCGGTCGCGATCGGTGCCAGTCCGAAGCTCTCGCTCGCGCCCGCCAGGTTGCCGGCGGCATCGGCACTGCTGCGCAACGGCACCTCGCGCAGGAACAGTGTGACCACCAGCGCGACCAGCGCCAACGGCACCCCGACCAGGAACACGTCGTCGAGCGCGTCGGCGTAGGCCGACAGGTACGGGCCGCGGGTCGCGTCCGGGACCTGGACCAGCTCGGTCGGCGCCCCGTCCAACGGCGGTAGCCCGGCCGAGGCCTGGTAGCGGGCGAAGGTGGCGTTGAAGATCGAGCCGAACAGCGCGACGCCGAACGAGCCGCCGATGGTCCGGAAGAACGTCGCGGTCGAGGTCGCCGTGCCGAGGTCCTTCGCCTTGACCGCGTTCTGCGCCACGACCACCAGCACCTGCATCACCGATCCGATGCCCAGCCCGAGCAGCAGCATGTAGATACCCACCACGAACGAGTTGGTGCCGACACTCAGGGTCGACAACAGGAACAACCCCAGGGCCATCAGCCCCGTGCCCAGGATCGGGAACAGCTTGTAGCGCCCGGTCCGGCTGATGATCTGGCCGCTGATCAGCGACGCCAGCACCACGCCGGCCATCAACGGAAGCAGCTGGAGCCCCGAGCTGGTCGCCGAATGACCGCGCACGACCTGCTGGTACTGCGGAAGGTAGGTGGTCGCGCCGAACAGCGCCGCGCCCACAACCAGGCTCACAGCGCAGCAGATCACGAACACCGAGCTGCGGAACAGGTGGAGCGGGATCAACGGCTCACGCGCGTGACGCTGGGCCGCCACGAACATCCCGAGCAGCACCACGCCGGCGACCGCCAGGCCGACGATGGTCGGCGAGCCCCATGCGAAGTCCTGGCCACCCCACGTCGTGACCAGGATCAGGCAGGTGACCCCGGCCGCCATCAGGGCGGCGCCCCGGTAGTCGATGGCGTGGCGGACCCGCTCGCCTGCGTCGTCCAGCGCCAGCACGGTGCCCGCCAGCGCGAGGGCGCCCACCGGCAGGTTGACGTAGAACACCCAGCGCCAGGTGCCGTGATCGGTCAGCAATCCGCCGACCAGCGGCCCGACCACGCTGGCGAACCCGAACACGGCACCGAAGAAGCCCTGGTAGCGGCCCCGCTCACGGGGCGACACGATGTCGCCGATGATGGCCTGCGAACCCACGATCAGCCCACCGCCACCCAGGCCCTGCAACGCCCGGAAGGCGATGAGCTGACCCATGTTCTGGCTGAGCCCGGACAGTGCCGACCCGACCAGGAAGATCACGATCGCCGCCTGAAACAGACGCTTGCGTCCATAGAGGTCGCCGAGCCTGCCGTACAGCGGTGTCGAGATCGTCAGCGTCAACAGGTAGGCGGTGACCACCCAGGAGTACTCGTCGAGGCCGTGCAGGTCGCCGACGATCGTGGGAAGCGCGGTCGCCACGATCGTCGAGTCGAGCGCGGCCAACAGCAAGGCCACCATCAGCGCGCCGATGACCAGGCCGAGCCGCGTGCCGGCTCCTCCGGTAGCGGGTCGTTCGGGGGCGGGCACGGCGGTCGCGGTCATGGCACCCTCGCTCAGGTCGCCGGTCTGGGGCAGGGATTGGCGCCTGCAGCGGGTGCCGCCACGACCACCACGGCGGCTGGGGTCACCGCCCCTCATTAACCGCCCAGGCCTGGCGCTAATCCTCGGGGTTTCCGCCGTTCTTTGACCGCGAGTGGTTGGTCGGCAACCGCTTCGAGTCAAAGAACGCCAGCGACGACGACAGCGACGACGACGACCACCCCGACCATGCGAATTGGGAGGGCCACGGCGTGCGAAGCTGGCGCCGTGGCCAGCGTTGCGGTCCGGCGGACCAGTGACCTCACCGAGATCGAGCTGATCCTGCTGTGGGCGTTGGTGCGCGAGGCGTTCGACGGCGACCTGAGCCAAGAGGACTGGACCAACGCGCGGGGCGGGCTCCACGTGGTGCTGAGCGAGGGCGACCAGCTGATCTCGCACGCTGCGGTCGTGCCCCGCACGATGGTGGCCGGTGGTCGGCCGTTGTCGGTGGGCTACGTCGAGGCCGTCGCCACTCGGCCCCGATGGCAGAAGCAGGGCCACGGCACCACGGTCATGCGGGCGGTGGCGACGATCGTCTCGTCCGACTTCGAGCTGGGTGCACTGTCGACGGGCGACCACAGCTTCTACAGCGATCTCGGCTGGGAACCCTGGCGGGGCCCCACCTATGCGCAGTCCCCGACCGGTCGGGTCCGCACCTCGGCCGACGACGGCAGCGTGATGATCATGCGGACGGTCCGCACCTACGACCTCGAGACCCACACGCCGCTGGTGTGCGAGTGGCGTCCCGGCGAGGTCTGGTGACCCGGCACCGGTCGCCCGTTCACTCCTCGGCGGGGTGGTGTGCGGGTGGGATCACCGGCGGCAGGAAGTCGACGACGGGCAGCGGATCCTGCCACGGTCGCATGTAGGAGCCCCAGATCCGAGCGGGATAGGAACCACCGGTGATCGCCGCTCCGCCGAGCCGGATCGGCAGCCGTCCGCCCATCCCGCCGACCCACACGGCCGTCGCGAGGTTCGGGGTGTAGCCGACGAACCAGGCGTCCGCAGAGTCCTGCGCGGTGCCGGTCTTGCCCGCTGCTGGCTGCCCGCCGAGGGCGGCCGCCGTGCCGGTCCCGCCCGCGACGTTCTGGCGGAGGATCCAGGTCACCAGGCGCGCCGCCCGAGGCGACACCGCCGGCCAGGGCTGGCCGGAGTGTTGGTAGACGACCCGACCGGCGGCGTCCTCGACCCGGTCGATGTAGTAGGGCCGGTTGTAGACGCCGTCGTTGGCGAGCGCGGCGTACGCGGCCGCCATCTCCAGCGGTGTGATCTCCTGGGTGCCGAGGGGCGTCGACAGCACGCTCGGGTCCAAGGGGGTGCTGACACCCAGAGAGTGGGCGACGTTGACGACGCTCTGGAGCCCGGCCATCTGGCCTAGGCGCAGGTATGCGCAGTTGGACGACCGGAGCGTCTGCTCGGTGATGGTGCCGACGCTGCCGGCGCTGCCACCGAAGTTCTCGGCCACGTAGGGATCGGGTGCCCCCTGCGGGTTCGGGAACGTGCACGGCCCGGTGCCGTCGACCACGTCGTTGGGCGAGAAGCCCTGCTCCATCAGGGCTGTGAGGACGAAGGTCTTGAACGACGAGCCGCCCTGGCGGGGGTTCTGCGTCGCCAGGTTGAACTGGTACTGGGTGAACCCGGGCCCGCCGACCATCGCCCGCACGGCCCCGGTCGCGGGCTCGACCGAGACGATCGCCGCGGTGCCCCGGACGGTCCGTGGTTGCCCGGTCGCCGGGTCGACCATCGGCTGGCCGGTGGTGGGGTCGGCCAGGATCTGGCCGGTCTCCGGGTGGATGGCCGGCCCGATGTCGAACTGGCCACCCGTGCCCAGCTGCTCGTCCCGGGCGGCGAGCGCCAGCTGCTGGGCCCGAGGGTCGAAGGTGGTGTAGATCCGCAGACCGCCGCTGAACACGGCACGTGCCCGCTCCTCCGGGGTCGCCCCCAACCCGAAACGCTGGTCGTCGAGCAGGAGCTGCTTGACCTCCTCGACGAAGTAGTCGTTCGCCACGGGCACCACGTGGTGGACGTCCCTCGGCAGCGGACCGGCGTCGATCGCCGCAGCCTGGTCGGCCGTCACAAGACCCTCGGCCTGCATCCGCTCGACCACGTCGCCACGCCGCCGCAGCGCCCGCTCGGGATAGCGCAGCGGGTTGTACGCCGTCGGGTTGCGGATCAGGCCGGCGAGCAGCGCCGCCTGGGCGAGGTCGAGGCGGGCTGCGGGCACACCGAAGTAGGTCTCGGCGGCAGCCTGGATGCCGTAGGCGTGGTTGCCGAAGTAGACCGCGTTCAGGTAGTGGGTGAGGATCTCCTCCTTGGTGAGCTCGCGCTCGAGGCGCCGGGCGAGCACCATCTCCTGCAGCTTGCGGTCGAGGGTCTTGTCGGTGCCGACCAGCGCCAGCTTGACCAGCTGTTGGGTGATGGTCGAGCCGCCCTGTGAGAGGTCACCGGAGCCGAGGTTGACGGCGAGCGCCCGGAGCAGGGCCCGGCCGTCGGTGCCGTCGTGGGTCCAGAAGCCGGCGTCCTCGACGGCCAGGACCGTGGCCACCACGGCAGGCGGCACGTCCGCCAGCGCGATCGGCTGCCGGTTGATCTCGTCGTACAGCCCGGCCAGCACCGAGCCGTCGGCGGCGTGCACGAGAGACCGCTGCTCGAGCTGGCCGAGGGCGATCGGCGCGGGGGCGCCACGACCGACGTGGCCCAGGATCTGGACCGGCACCGTGAGGGCACTGGCCGTCATGGCGAACACCAGACCGGCCGTCGTGATCACGAACCCGACCTTGGAGAGCAGGCGCAGCATGGGAGCGGCGATCCGGCACGGCCATCTCGCCACGCCGGACGCTACCCAGTGCGTCTACACAACTACCGTGAGCGCTTATCCTCCGGTTCGGTCAGAGGCCGCGGCCCACCGAGCCGAGGAGGGCCTCGTTGGGCTGGTCGGGCATCGTGTCGAGTGGGGTCGCGATCTCCGCGACCGTCGGGCCGACCTTGGCCGCCAGTGGCGCGAGGGCATCGAGGTCGAAGCCGTACACCTCGGCCGCGGTCCCACCCAGCAGCCGTCGCAGCTCCACGGGGTCGGTGTCGTGGAACACGGCCCGCAGGCACTCGCGGGTGTACGGGTGCGTGCCCTCGTCGTGGGGATAGTCGCTGCCCCACATGAACTTGTGCGACCCGATCACGTGGCGGGCCTCGGCGTCGTCGGGCCGGGGAAAGCTCACCCCCAGCCACACGTTCTGCTCGAAGTACTCGCTGGCCGAGCGGCGCGGGAGGGTGTCGTCGCCGTAGCGGATCTCGCCGGTGGCACCGGTCTTGCGGATGCGGGCCAGTACCGCGTCCAGCCGCCTGAGCAGCGACGGCACCCACGAGCAGCCGCCCTCGGTCATGACCACCCGCAGCTTCGGGAACCGCTCGAACACCCCGGACAGCAGCAGGTACACCAGCGGCCGCTGTGAGTAGAAGGGCACCTCGTTGATGTAGAAGAGCATCGCCGCCGGGTGCGGCCCGTAGTTCGGCACCCCGGTGCCGCTGTGGACGTTGACCGGCACCTCCAGGTCCTCGAGCACCGCCCACATCGGGTCATAGACGGGGTCGTACAGGGGCTTCACCCAGTTGACGTCGGGCGCGACGTTCGGCAGCAGCACCCCGCCCCGCAGCCCGTGCTCCTTGATCCAGCGCACGTCGGCGATCGCGTCGTCGACGTCGTTGACGAAGATCTGCCCGATGCCTGCCCGCCGCTCCGGGAACTCGCCGCACCAGTCGACGAGCCACCGATTGTGGGCCCGGATCCCGGCCAGGCGCTGCCGGTACTCCTCGGGCTTGGGCGGCGGCGCGAACAGCACGAAGCTGGGGAAGAACGGCGGGACCGTGTTGGGGAAGACCACCTCGCCGACCACGCCGTCGGCCTCCTGCTGCGAGTTCCGCATCTCGTTGTCCCAGTTGCGGTAGCGCCGCTTGTCGCCCAGGTCCTTGAAGGGGTTCTTGTACCTGCCGCGCCAGGCGTCGAACTCGTCATGGAAGGCGGGGTCGAGGAATTCGCGGTACTGCGCGTGGCTTCCGCCCGCATGGCAGTCCGCCGAGATGATTGTGTAGTGCTCGGCATCCTGGGTCTGGCTCATGGTGGTGGTCCTCCCCTGGTTCCGAACCCCGGTGTGCTGTAGAACCTGTTCTAAAAGCTAACCGCCAGGGATCCAAGGGGGAAGCGTGGACATCGACCAGATCGACCTGCTCGACCGGGACCGCTTCACCGAGGGCATCCCCCACGAGTGGTTCACGTGGCTGCGCGAGAACGCCCCCGTCTACCACCACGACGAGCCGGGCGGCCCCGGGTTCTGGGTGATCACCAAGCACGCCGACGTCATTGCCTGCAACCGCGACGCCCAGACGTTCTCCTCGGCGGCCGCGTACGGCGGCGTCGTCGGTCTCGAGGGGCCGGTCGCTCCCCCGCCGGGTGCCGAGGGCGTCGCCCGGATGATGCTCTACATGGATCCGCCCGACCACACCCGCTACCGCAAGCTGGTGAACCGGGGGTTCACGCCGCGCATGATCGCCGCGCTCGAGGTCCACGTGCGCGAGATGACCGCCCGCATCCTCGACGAAGCCGTGGCGAAGCAGGACTGCGACTTCGTGGTCGACATCGCCGCCGAGCTGCCCTTGGAGGTGATCGCCGAGCTGATCGGCGTCCCCCACGAGGACCGGCACAAGCTGTTCGACTGGAGCAACCGGCTGGTCGGCTCCGAGGACCCCGAGTACATCGTCAGCGCCGAGGAGACCCTCGAAGCGCAGATCGAGATGTTCATGTACGCCCAGGAGCTGGGCGAGCAGCGGCGAGCCGAGGCCCGCGACGACATCGTGAGCACCCTGCTCGAGGCCGAGATCGACGGCGACCGGCTCGACGCCATGGACTTCAACATGTTCTTCATGCTGTTGGCGGTCGCAGGCAACGAGACCACCCGCAACGCGATCGCCCACGGCATGAACGCGTTCCTCGAGCATCCCGATCAGTACCAACTGCTTGCCGCCGACCCCGAGGGCCGGATCCACGGGGCGACCGAGGAGATCCTGCGCTGGGCCTCACCGGTGATGTACTTCCGGCGCAACGTGCAGCGCGACGTCGAGGTGCGGGGCCAGGCCATCAAGGCCGGCGACAAGGTCAGCCTCTGGTACATCTCGGCCAACCGCGACGACGAGGTGTTCGACGACCCGTTCACCTTCGACATCCAGCGCGATCCGAACCCGCACATCGCCTTCGGCGGTGGCGGCCCGCACTTCTGTCTCGGTGCGCAGCTGGCCAGGCTGGAGATCCGGGTGCTGTTCCAGGAGCTGGTCACCCGCGTCCCCCGTGTCGAGCCCCTGGGACAGCCCGACCGCCTGCGCTCCAACTTCATAGGCGGCATCAAACACCTCCCGGTTCGCCTCGGAAGCGGAGCTTCCTCGGCAAGTTGATGGTGTCGCCTTCGGCGACGCTCATCTCCTGTCGCCCGACCGGCAGAGCCGGATCGAGCGACGCCAGGGGGCTCCGGCAGGAGCCTCTGCCCCCCGGACCCCCCGCCGCCTGCGCCACGAGCTTGTCGTCCACGAGATCAATCGTCGTCAATGATGGTGCCGATCGCGAGGACGTCCTCTAGCTCGACGCTCGGGACCGCTAGGGCGACGACCGCGAAGGCCTCGTCACGCTCACGCTGCCGGTCGCCGCGGACCTGGACCACGAAGTCGACGCTGGTCTCGCCCGCCTCCAGCGTGGGGCAGGCGAGCCTGGTGTCGAAGTCGCGACCGGCGCTGGCCGTGAGCGGCAGGGTGAACATGCAGACCGTGGTGTCGATGCTCAGCGGGCGGGACACCGTCGCCGTGAAGGTGGCCGGACGCCGTCCGCTGTCGCCCTCGGTGATCGACACGTCGTCGATGGTGAGCTGGGGCCGGCTGCCGAACCGGGCGACCGGCGGGTCGTGGTCGCTGAGCCCCCGGGCGCCGTCGCCACCGAAGTCGGCCGGCCAGCCCGCGTTGACGTGGGCATAGCGGGCCTCGACGAGGTCGCCGCGCAGCGGCTGGTTGACGAACAGGTGGTCCAGGGTCTGGCCCTGCCCCTGGAACACGTAGGAGTAGGCCGCGCTCGGCGCGTCGGCGAGCACCTCGTCCCACAGGTTGTGGAGCCCGGTGTCGTAGAGCGGCGCCAGCTGATCCGACGGGAACAGCGGATGGCCCGGGCTGAACGGGTCGTCGGGCCGCGGGAACACGTTGAGGTCGCCGCCGTAGACGACCCGGTCATCGGGGTCCGCGGCCTCGATCGCGTCGACGATCGCCGCGCCGTACCCGGCCTGCTCGGTGCGCTGCCCGACGCGGGTGTCCGGCCCCGAGGAGAGGTGGTTGCTGACCGCCCACAGGTCGAAGCTGTCACGGCTCCCCGGCGCGGCGAGCACCCGGAACCGGGCGACCTGGGGGGCACGGGTGTAGACGTTGCTTCCGTCCGTGCCGGTCGACGTGTCGACGTCGTCGGGCAGGTCGGCGTTGAGGGCCTTCGGGTTGGCGACCTCGGTGTTGTGGTCGAGGCCCGGCGCCCGGTAGTCGACGCCCGGGTCGGCACCCAGCACCGGGTCGGTGGCCGCCGGAGCGACCAGGCTCACCCGGTCGGTCCGGTACAGGAACCCGGCCACGATCCCCCGGTCGTCGGCGCCGTCGCGGTCGAGAGCGGCGTCGTAGGTGCCGCCGCCGGCGTCTTCGATGGCCAGTGCCAGCTCCTGCAGCGTGTCGGGCTTGCCGTCGCCTCCGCTGCCGGCCGTCGTGTCGCACACCAGCGCGCCGGCGGCGACGTGGCAGATGTCCTGGTCCTCCGACTCCTGGGTCAGCAGGATGTCGGGTGAGTGCAACGCCTCGCTGATCTGGGCGGCGAGCGCGCCGAGCCGCTCCTGGTAGGCGGCGTCGCTGGCCGGCACGTAGTCGAACGGCGGATCCACGCCGGGACAACCCAGGTTGCCGACGAAGTCGCAACCGTCGGTGGGGTCGTCCCGGAAGTCGTAGAGGTTCTCGACGTTGTACGCGGCCACGGCGACCTCGTCGCGCCGGTCGGCCGCCCTCGGCGGAGCGTTCGTCGACGGATCCGCGCCCGGGCTGAATGCCGCGGCTTCGGCCTGGATGCCGTACTTCCCGAACGAGAAGCTCAGCCCGCCGACCACCGCGCCGTCGAGGCTGTCGAACAACCGGGCCGGCGGGAGCAGCTCGAAGCTGTCGCCCGACTGCGCCTTCACGCCGGTGCTGCCCAGCATGATGCGGTTGCCGTTGCCGTCGTCGAACAGCGGCTCGGGCTGGTTGTCCAGCGGATGCGGATCGCGGAACACGCGGCGCGCCAGCGGGTCGGCGCGCCCTGCCAGGGGGTCGTCGGGCCGGATCAGCCACACCTCGGCGTCGGCGGTCGACGGGAAGACGTCGCGCCCACTGGTGACCAGGCTGCCGTCCGGCACGGTGAGGCGCATGCCCTCCAGCCGCTCCCAGTAGCGGTTCGCGTCGGCCAGGTCGGTGGGTGGCGCGGCCTCGGTGACCACCACGTCGGCATCCGGGTCGAGGCCCGTGGCCGCGACCTCGACCAGCCGCGGGCTGGTCAGCTCGGTCAGCGCGAAGAACTCGGTCGCCGTGGCCCGCAGCACCAGCTCGTCGCCGACCTGGGGCAGGTAGGCCGGGCCGCCGTCGGCGCGCAGCAGGGTCGTGAACCCGCCGAGGAACACGAAGATCCCGTCGGAGGTCGTCGGGTCGGTGTCGGCCGTGTCAGGAGTGTTCTGGAGGAACAACCCGTTCTGGAGGGCGCCCGTCGACGATCGGGCCAGCGTCTTTTGGGTGACCACGCCGCGCACGAACACCTGCTGGCCCTGCAGCGGCGACAGGAACGTGGCTCCGTTCGTGGTGTCGGTGACCGCGCCCTGCACCTCACCGATCGTCCGGATCACCGGCGGCGGTGTGACCACCCCAGGATGCAGGCCGATGCCGTCGAGCGAGTTGTTGGGGAAGCCGTCCCACTCGACCGCGGGGTCGAACGGGTCGGCACCGTTGGTGTCGCCGGCCTCGATCGCGGGCTTGCGCCGGATGGTGTTGTCGGCCGTGCTCGTGGCGCCGCTACCCCACTCGGTGCCGGGGTCGACGCCGATCTGGCCGATGACGTCGACCAGCGCGCCGGCCTTGCGCAACGCCACGGCGTCGTCGCCGTTCCAGTTGGCGACCGCGGGCGCGAGCTGGTCGGTCTGCGCGACGATCGCCGGATCGGCGTCGGCCCGGGACACCACGAACACGTCCCCCGCTGCCACCGTGCCGCTCAAGGCGACGGTCTGGCCCGGCGCCGCGGCGCCGTTGCTGTACAGCTCGAGCGTGTAGCCGCCGGTCGTCAGGTCGATCGGCGCGCCGGTGCCGTTGAACAGCTCGACGGCCTTGTTGAAGCCGCTGCCTTCGACGTACTCCGAGAAGAACACGTCGGTCGGTGCGGCACCGGCGGTCGAGGTGATCCCCGCTCCGGCCGCCACCACTGCCGTGACCGTGATGATCCGTGCGAGAACACTGGCTGTGCGGCGCATCGGTCCCCCCTCCCGCCGTCGGGACGTCGTAGGCGCCACAGTATGAGTGCCCACACCGGTCTGCACGGTGACCGGGGCGAACCCGCCAGGTGAGCTCTCCGTTCAGTCCAGAACGATCACAGATTGGTGACCACCAGCACGGTGCCGAACACGGCGAACAGCAGTGCCGAGCCGATGCGGGTGACCCGTTCGGGCAGCCGCGCCCCGATGACCCGCCCGAGCAGGACGCCGAGCAGGCCGCTGGCGACGATGCCGATCGTGGCGCCGACCCAGACCCAGGCGGGGTTGCCCCGCGCGGCAAGGGTCCCTGTGGCGAGCATGGTCTTGTCGCCGAGCTCGGCCACGAACATGGTCAGCGCGACCGACAGCGCGACCGACAGCGCGACCGACCGCTGCCGTGGCGAGGGCTGGACCGCGGTCCTGGTGGTTGCGCTGGCCGAAGCAGCGACATCGGTCGCGGACGAGGAAGCCAGCACGTCGGCGAGGGAATCGTCGCGCTGCCAGAACTCGGGGTCACCCTCGTCGTGGTCCTCGCGTGCGCTCGGCCGCAGGCTCCACGCGGCGAAGGCTACGAACAGGATGCCGCCGCCGATGGCGATCCCCCGAGTCGGGAATGCTGCGCCGAGCAACCCTCCGACCAGGACCGACAGCAGGTTGGTCGCCGCGTAGGCGGCCACCACACCGACCAGGACGGGCGCCAGGCGGTGCCGTGCACCGAGCCCGAGCGCGACGAGCTGGGTCTTGTCGCCGAGCTCGGCGACGAACACGACCGCCAACGCTGCGAACATCGATCCCACGAGCAGCCTCCTGTCGAACGGCCGTCGTGGGGCTACTCCCCTTCGGCGCGGGCCAGGCTATCGGCCGACCCCGCACCTGCTACCCGACCGTCCCGTCCGTCGGTCGGACGTCCGGTGCCAGCGACCCACGAACAGCCCGGGCCCGGACCCGTTCCGCCCTCACCGGGCGCGGCTGTCCAGCACCCGTTCGAGGAACTGGCGGGTCCGCTCGTTGCGGGGCGTGCTGAGCAGCTCGTCGGGAGACCCCTCCTCGGCGATGCGCCCGGCGTCGAGGAAGCACACCCGGTCGGCGATCTCGCGGGCGAACCCCATCTCGTGGGTGGCGATCACCATGGTCATGCCGGTCGCCTTCAGCTCCTCGACCACGTCGAGGACCTCGCCGACCAGCTCGGGGTCGAGCGCCGATGTGATCTCGTCCAGCAACATGATCTCGGGGTCCATCGCCAACGCCCGCACGATCGCGACCCGCTGCTGCTGGCCGCCGCTCAGCTGGTCGGGATAGGCGCCGCGCTTGTCCGCCAGGCCGAAACGGGCCAGCAGCGCCTCGGCGCGGGCATCGGCCTCACCGCGGCCGATCCGCCGCGCCCGCCGGGGGCCGAGGGTGACGTTGGCCAGGACGCTCAGGTGGGGGAAGAGGTTGTAGGACTGGAACACGATCCCCATGCGGCGCCGGATGGCGTTCTCGTCGAGGCCGGGCGCGCTGATGTCCTCGCCATCGAGCAGGATCTGGCCGTCGTCGATGGGCTCGAGCAGGTTCGCGCACCGCAACAGGGTCGACTTGCCCGACCCCGACGCGCCGATCAGACACACCACCTCGTGCTCGCCGACGGCCAGGTCGATCTCGGTGAACACGTCGCGCTGGCCGAACGACTTCCACACCCCCTCGAGCGCGAGCTTGGTGGTCATGCCAGGCGGCCTCCGCTGATCCGCCGCCGCTGCCGCCCCACCAGCCAGTCGGTGAACCGGGTCAGCGGGACGGTGAACGCCAGGAAGATCACCGCCGCGGCTAGGTAGCTGGTGAAGTTGAACTCCCGCGACGAGTAGATCTGCGCCTGGCGCGCGGCCTCGATCGGCCCCAACACCCCGACCAGCGCCGTCTCCTTCTGCAGGGCGATGAAGTCGTTGAGCAACGGCGGGACGACACGGCGCACCGCCTGCGGCAGGATCACGAACCGCATGGCCTGGGGGCTGGTCAGCCCGAGTGACCGGGCGGCTGCCCATTGGCTCTCGTGCACCGAGTCGATGCCCGCCCGGTAGACCTCGGACACGTAGGCCGAGTAGCTCATCACCAGCGCCACCGTCGCCCAGAACACCGGGTCGTTGGGCACGCCCTCCAGCCGCAACGCGGGCACCCCGAAGCCGAGCAGGAACAGGACCAGCAGGACGGGGATGCCGCGCAGCAGGTCGACGTACATCGTGGCGAGTATCCGCACGGGGAACAGCACCGGCGCGCGGGAGCTGCGCGCCAGGGCCAGCAGCAGTGCCACGACCAGGATCAGTGCCTCGGCGATGACGAACACCCGGACGTTGAGCCAGAACGCCGAGAGGACGTCGGGGAACGCTGCGCCGAAGTCGTCACCGGAGAAGAAGCTCTGGCGCACCTCGTCCCAACCGGGTGCGGTGACCACGGCCACGCAGATCGCGCCGAACACCACTGCCGTGCTGATGGCCGCCACGAGGATGGCGCGGCGCCGTTGCGCCCGCTCGGCCAGGGCCCGGCGGGTGGGCCCGGCCGGCCGCCGCGGTGGCTCGTCAGCCGGTGGCGCGCCCTCGGTCTCGGCGACGCTCATCCCCCAGCGTCTAGTCGGTGGGGATCACGGGCGCGTCGACGAAGTCGGACAGCCACTCCTGCTCGAGCTCGTCGAGCCGGCCACTGTCGCGAAGTCGGCCGAGCGCCTCATTGACGCAGTCCCGCAGGGGGTTGCCCTCCTCGAACACCATGCCGAACTGCTCGGGTGCGTCGCTGGGCGCCGGGAACTGCCCGATGACGGCGGTGCCCTCGATCTCGACCGCGCTGACGAAGAACGCCGTCGGCAGGTCGAGCACGATGCCGTCGATCTGCTGGGCGTCGAGCGCCGCCTTCGCCGCGCTGTTGTCGTTGTAGACCAGCGGCTCGCTTTCGGGCTGGATCACCTCGTTGATGAAATCGAGGCTGGTGGTGCCGAGTTGCGCCCCCAACCGCATGCCCTGCAGCTCCTCGATCGAGGTCGCACCAGCGGCCGGTGAGTCCTCGAAGCCGACGATCGCCTGGTTGACGTCGTAGTAGCCGTCGCTGAAGTCGACGGCCTGGTCGCGGTCCTCGCTGATCGACACCTGGTTGATGTCGAAGTCGAAGTCCTTCTCACCTGGGGCGAAGGCGTTGTTGAAGGCCACCACCGTCCAGCTCACCTGCTCGGCCTCGAAGCCGAGCTCGTCGGCCACGGCGTACGCGACCGCGCTCTCGAAGCCCTCGCCGTTGGTCGGGTCGTCGTCCTGGAACCACGGCGGGAATGCCGGGCTGTCGGTGCCGACGGTGAGCTCGCCGTCCGAGACCAACGTCAGGTCGTCGGTGGCGCAGCTCTCCTCGGCGGCATCGTCGCCCCCGCCTGTGGAGGCTTCGTCATCGTCTTCGCTGTCACCACAACCGGCGACGACACTGCCGGCAATCACCAACGCGCCCACGAGGCGCACCGCAGAACGAACCGCCATGGTCCCTCTGACCTCCACCGTCGTACCTGACTGGGTCGGTCGACTTTACCCCCTACGGTGCCGATCCCTGTGGTCCGCCGTGGAGGTCGTCGAGGAAGGCCCGCACTGCGAGCGCCGAATGGTGGCGCCAGAGAGCGACGACGTCGCGCGGGTCGGGCTCGAGGGCCAGCCTGGCCAGATGGGGGCCGAGTGCGTCGAGCTGCGCTGCGACCAGTGGGTCGGCGTCGACGCCGAGTCGGCGGCCGAGCACCAGCTTGAGCAGGAGAGCGCCACGGACGTCCCGCAGGTGGTCGACCGGCGTGCCGAGCCAGCGTCCGAGCGCGGCGCGGCCCCGCCGCGTCGGGCCGTAGACCGTGCGGCGCGGACCGTGGCCCGGCTCGCGCCGCCGGGGCTCGACCAGGCCGAGCGCATCGAGGCGGTCGAGTGCCCGATACACCAATGGCCGGGTCACGGTCCACACCGTGCCGATGCCGCTGTCCGGTCCCAGCTCGACGGCGATGTCGTAGCCGTGCCGGGGCGTCTCGACCAGCAGCCCGAGCACGGCGTACTCGTTGAGCGACAGCGTCGGACGGCGGTCCACGGGACGAGCCTGCCACGGACCAGGGTCTGTGGTGGTGGCGGCGCTCTCGACTAGTGTCAGTGCGACTACTCGATCGGTGGGAGGGACGATGACGGTGGGCTGGTTCCGACGGTTGCTGGCGGTGGTGATCGTGGTGGGTCTCTGGGCGGCGGCGTGTGGTGACGACGACGACGGCTCTGCGACGACCGAGGCCGAGCCCGGGCTCGAGGGGTCGATCATCGTCCTCGCCGCAGCGTCCCTGACCGACGCGTTCGGCGAGATGGGCGACGCATTCGAGGACGCGAACCCCACTGCGTCGGTCGAGCTCAACTTCGCCGCATCCTCGGCCCTGCGAGAGCAGATCCTCGCCGGGGCGCCGGCCGACGTCTTCGCGTCGGCCAACGAGTCGAACATGACCCAGGTCGTCGACGCCGACGCAGCGGCTGGCGAACCCGCCACGTTCGTGACCAACGAGCTCGAGATCGCCGTCCCCGCCGGCAACCCCGCCGAGGTCGACGGCCTCGACGACTTCAACGCCGGTGACCTGCTGATCGGGCTGTGCGCCGAGGAGGTGCCCTGCGGCGAGTTCGGGCGCGAGTCGCTCGCGAACGCCGGGGTCGAGCCCTCGGTCGACACCAACGAGCCCGACGTACGCAGCCTGCTCACCAAGGTCGAGGCCGGCGATCTCGACGCCGGGATCGTGTACCACACCGACGTCCTGGCGGCCGGTGACGCGGTCGAAGGCGTCGAGATCCCGGCCGACGAGAACGTGACCGCCACCTACCCCATCGTCGCGCTCGCCGAGGCCGGCGAGCCCGAGGTCGCGGCGGCGTTCGTCGACTTCGTCCTCTCGGCGGACGGGCAGGAGATCCTGGAGTCCTACGGGTTCGGATCGGCATGACGGGATGACCGCGCCCTACCGGTCGAGGGGCGAACGCCGGGACGCCGGGCCCGGTCCGCCATGGGGCGTGATCCCGCTGGCGCTGCTCGCCGTGGGGTTCGTCGCCCTCCCGTTCGCCGCCCTGCTCCAACGGGCGCCGTGGACCAGCCTGGGCGACCAGCTCGGCGAGTCGGTGGTGCTCGACGCGCTGCGGCTGTCGCTGGTCAGCGCGCTGGGCGCCACGGCGCTGTCGCTGGTGCTCGGCGTTCCCCTGGCCTGGGTGCTGGCCCGGACGCCGTTCCCCGGGCGGTCGTTGGTCCGCGGGCTGGTGATGCTGCCGATGGTCCTGCCCCCGGTGGTCGGCGGCGCCGCGCTGTTGTTCGCGTTCGGACGCCGCGGCCTGCTCGGCGAGCCGGTCTACGAGGGAACCGGGCTCCTGCTTCCGTTCTCCACCTGGGGGGTGGTGGTCGCCAACACCTTCGTCGCACTGCCGTTCCTGGTCATCACCGTCGAGGCAGGGCTGCGCTCGGCGGACCGCCGCTACGAGGACGCTGCAGCGACGCTGGGCGCCAGCCGCTGGACCATCTTCCGGCGGGTCACGGTGCCGATGGTGGCACCGTCGCTGGTCGCAGGCTCGGTCCTGTGCTGGGCGCGTGCCCTGGGCGAGTTCGGTGCCACCGTCACGTTCGCCGGCAACCTCCAGGGACGCACACAGACCATGCCGCTCGCCGTGTTCCTCGCGCTCGAATCCGACCGCGACGCCGCGATCGCACTGTCCCTGGTGCTGATCGCCGTGTCGCTCGCCGTCCTGGTGCCACTGCGCGACCGCTGGCTCGCGATGTGATGGTCGTGCATCGAGCCGTGACTCCCCGCCGTGCTGGTGGCCGCCCTGCGGATCGAGACCGATGGCCACCGCGGTAGTGCCGCGTCAGGCAACGTTTGCCCCTTTCACGGCGTGCCAGGGGCGTCGCTGGCAAGGACGCAGGCCGAAGGACTCCACCAGCGAATTCGAGGCCGAGGACGCAGCCAGCGGCGTCATCTGGCCGGCGTGGAAGGATGCCAATGTTGCCTGATGCGGCACTGGTCGCCGAGATCCGCCTTCGGCTCGGGAGCCTCGACCTCGACATCGCTCTCGAGGTCGGCGACGGCGAGATCGTCGCGCTGCTCGGCCCCAACGGTGCCGGTAAGACCACGGCGCTGCGCGCGGTTGCCGGGCTTCAGCCGATCGACGCCGGTCGCATCGTCGTCGGGGAACAGACCCTGGACGACCCGGCCGCCGGCGTCCGGGTGCCGACCGCGCGACGGCCCATCGGTTTCGTGTTCCAGGACTACCTGCTGTTCCCCCATCTCAGCGCCCTGGACAACGTGGCCTTCGGGCTGCGCGCCCGTGGTCGCTCCAAGGCGGATGCCCGTGCGGTTGCCCAGACCTGGCTGGAACGGTTCGATCTCGGCGCCCATGCGGTGGCCAAGCCGCGGACGCTGTCGGGCGGGCAAGCGCAGCGGGTGGCGCTGGCCCGGGCGCTGGCGACCGATCCACACCTGCTCCTGCTCGACGAGCCCCTCGCCGCGCTCGATGCCCAGAGCCGCCCGCACGTGCGCGCCGAGCTGCGGCGCCACCTCGCCAGCTTCCCGGGCGCTCGGCTGCTCGTGACCCATGACCCGGTCGATGCGATCGTGCTGGCCGATCACCTGGTGGTGATCGAGGCGGGACAGGTCGTCCAGGTGGGAACCGCGGCCGACATCGCCGGCCGTCCACGGTCCCGCTACGTCGCGGAGCTGGTGGGGGTCAACCTGCTGCACGGCACGGCGGCGGGTCCACGATCGGTCCGCCTCGGTTCCGGAGCCGAGCTCACGGTGGCCGACCCGTTACCGGCCGAGGACCTGGCGATCGCGGTGCGCCCGCAGGCCGTGGCACTGCACCAGCACCCGCCCGACGGCAGCCCTCGCAACGTGTGGGCGGCGACGGTCGGCGATATCGAGGCCAACCACGACCGCGTCCGCGTCCGGTTGGCTGGCCCGCTACCGGTAGTGGCGGAGATCACCGCCGCCGCGCTCGCCGACCTCGGCCTGACCCCGGGTGCGGAGGTCTGGGCCAGTGTCAAGGCGGTCGACGTGACCGTCTACGAGCGCTGATTGCTGACACAGACAGACACGACATATATCGGATTGCACTGTTTGGATCTAGAGATTACATTGCACCACCATCCCCCCTGGATGAAACGGTGTAGCTTGATGACAGCAACGGACATCCCGCCCGCCAGCCCTTGGGCCCTGGTGCAAGGCCAGCCGGCCGTCCTGTCGGTACGGCAGCCGTGGGCCTGGGCGCTGGTCAACGGTCACAAGGACGTCGAGAACCGCACGTGGCGAACCACCCAGCGAGGCTTGGTCGCCATCCACGCCGGCCGCCGGGCCGACCCGGCGGGCTATCGCTCGTGCGAACGCATGGGCCTCGACGTTCCGCCGGACCTGCCGCTCGGGGCACTGGTCGGCGCGGTCGAGCTGGTCGACATCGTCGAGCACCATCCCAGTCCCTGGGCCAGCCCCGACGGCTTCAACTGGGTGCTCGGCCGAGCCTTCCCCATCTCCCCGATCCCGATGGTCGGCCGGCTCGGCATCTTCGGCACCGCTCCCGCCGTGGCCCCAGTGCTGCTCGAAGCGGTCGGCGAACGATGACCGGGCCTATCAGTGCACGGCAGTGTCCTAGTACACGCCCTAGTAGCTGTCGCCGCCGGCGAGCCTGCTCTCGAGGCGGTCGGCCGCCAGCGTCACCAGCTGCAGCGGTCGCCTGAACTCGTTGGTGTCCAGGTTGGCGAGCGGCACCGCATGGCGATAGATCACGAGCTTGCCGACGATCACCACTCCGCCGCACACGAGATCGCCGGCCTCATGGAGAGCCTTGTCCAGGTCGACCCGGCCGACCTCGGCGAACGGCGACTCGATGACGAGCCACTCTTCGGAGCCCTTCATCAGCTGGCGCCGCCAGAGGAACACCGCCTGCGAGCGACCATCCTCCAGGTCGAACAACAGCTGGATCATCCCCGGCTGCTCCTGAGCCACGTCATAGGTGCTCTTCACGAACGCCCTGAAATCTCGCCAGCTCGCCATCTACGCCCCTCTCACCCGTCTCGCCGCCGCCCTTGGGCCCAGGCTACGCCCGTGGGCAGAGGTTCGATCAGCGGGCCCCGCATCCGCCACAGGGCCCGCTGATCGACACGGTCATCAGGCGAACGGGATGAACGTCGTATCGCCGAGCGTCGCCAGGTCGCTCGACGCCACACCGGTGCCCGACACCGTCCAGATCCGATCGCCGATCACCAGCGAGCGCAGGATCGGTGTCGGGAACGCGAGCTCGGGGGCGAACTCGCGGTCGCCGGGAGGCTGAGCGGGCGAGCTGCCACCGGACCCAGGCTCGATCGGCAAAGGCTCCAGCCCGTCCCCAGGCTGGCTCGGGTGCGAGACCCGGCCCAGCTCGGTGATCGCCTCGCCGTCCACGTCGACGCCATAGCCGACCAGCCCCTCGAAGGATGCACCGTCCTGGTACGAGCTGATCGGGATCGCCGCCAGGTTCGTGTCGGCCCACCACAGGAAGGCCCGATGGTCCCACTCGGCACCGGAGCTGGTATTGGGCAGCACCGCCTGAGCGACCCGGGCCGGAGCGGCGGGGTCACTCACGTCGAACAGCGAGACCTGCGTCCCGACCTGAGCACCCTCCTCGGTGGCGTCCTGGCCGACGCCGATCAGCCGCCCGTCACCGATGGGGTGCAGGTAAGCCGAGTAGCCGAGCATCTCCAGCTCGCCGACGAGCTGCGGGTTCGCCGGGTCGGCCAGGTCGAGGGTGAACAACGGATCGGTCTGCTCGAAGGTGACCACGTAGCCGACGTCGCCGAGGAACCGGACGGAGTGGATCGTCTCGCCGCGACCCAACCCGGTGACTGCGCCGACCTGCGTCAACGCACCATCGCCTGGCTCGAGCACCACGACCTGGCTCTCGGACTCCTCGGTGCTCCCACCCCACGGCGAGCCCGTCGTCGTGGCCACCCGAAGGTTGCCGTCGTGCTCGTCCATGGCGAACTGGTTGAGCAGCATGCCGTCGACGTGGCCCGACATCTCGTAGACCGCCTGCTCCGGGTCGGAGATGTCGAAGCGGTGGACGTCGGTGCCGTAGTCCTCGGAGGCGACGCGTGCCTCGTCCTCGGGCAGAGTCGCCCAGTCGACCCACTCGGGGGCCGCGACGTAGAGCCGCTCCGCCGAGGCGTAGACCGTCTGGCCTCCGGCCATGACGCCTGCGCTGTTCAGCGAGGCCAAGCCACTGCCCAGGCCCTCGGACACGTCGATGCTGACCACGCTGACCATGCCGAAGCCCGCGAAGGTCTGCGGGGCGTGAGCGTTCTCGCAGTCCACCAGCGTGCCCTCCTCGAGGACCTCGCCGTCGGTGCCGGTCTCGCGCCAGCGAGGCATGAGGTCCTCCGCGGCGGCCTGCTCGACGACATCCTGATTCAGTCGCCGGGCTTGATCCTCGGCTTCAGGGGTCGGGTTCGCCGGCGTGACGAACGGCAACCGCTGCTGCGGGTCGGCGTGGAGCACCAAGCGCACCACATCGTCGGTCATGCGGGCCGACACGTAGTTGCCGTCGACCTCGAAGGTCTCGGACACGGTGAGCTCGTCGCCGGCGATGTCGACCTGAACCACCCGGGTGCCCTGCAGCTGCGGCGGCGCGATGTCCGGCCGGACGTCGTCGGCCAGCGGGATCGCGAACGACGTGTTCGCGAACACGAGCGCCCGGTCGCCGGACAGCAGCATCTCGCCGCTGTACACCCCCTCCGGCAGCTGGACCGAGTCGACGACCTGTCCCCGCTCGGCCGACGCCAGGTGCAGCTGGCCGCCCTCGGACAGGACCAGGATCCGATCGCCGTCGGTCTTGACGATGTCGGGCTCGTCGACGCCCTCGACCTGCACGTTCGTCTCGGAGAACGACCCGTCCGCATCCTCGGCTGCTGCGGGCGCCTGCGGGGCGTCGGTGTCCAGCGAGTCGGCTCGCCCAGCCTCACCGGGCGCCATCTCGGCCGCCCCGGCGCTGGTGGCGTCGTCGGAGGTGACGACGTCACCTTCCATGGTCACGGGGTAGCCGTACTCACCGAGCCCGTAGGCGCTGACCCGGGGCGCCAGCTCGTCGCGGGCCCAGGTTTCGACCTCGTCGCACGAGTCGAAGCGTTCGAGGCTGCTGACCAACTGCAGGTTGGGTGCGGCGAACCCAGGTCCACCGTCGTCGTCATCGCCCGAACATCCGACGGCCACCACGGCGAATGCCGCGGCCGCGGCAGCGATCCGGATGGGACGCATGACTACCCCCTGGTGCTGAAAACGTCTCTTCACGGCCTCTCTGACGACCGCTGCATGTGCTCCGGTTCCCGGTCATCGAACGGCAAAGGTCTGCTCGCCCTCCGGCGCCTCGGCGCGGACCTCGACCCCGGTGACGACGGCGTGGCGCGGGCCGTCCCGCATCCAGCGCACCACCCGCTCCACCGCCGCCGTGTCGCCTTCGAGCACCGCTTCGACGGTGCCGTCGGGGTTGTTGCGGACCCAGCCGGCGACTTCGGCTGCCCGCGCCTCGCGTCGGCAGGACTCGCGGTACCAGACGCCCTGGACACGGCCCGAGACCGTGACCCGGTAACGAACGACGGCCACGACCACGAGGCCCCGGGTCAGAGCCGTGCCAGCGCTGCCTGGAGGGGATCCAAGCCGAGCGATCCCAGGTCGAGGGCAGCGCGATGGAACGCCTTGAGGTCGAACGCGGCGCCCTGGCGGGCCTCGGCGTCGTCCCGGGCCTGCAACCAGATGCGCTCGCCGACCTTGTAGGACGGGGCCTGGCCCGGCCAGCCGAGGTAGCGGTTCAGCTCGAAGCGCAGGTTCTCGTCGAGCACTCGGCAGTGGGCCCGCATGAACTCCCAGCCCAGCTGGGGCGTCCACCGCTCGCCGGGATGGAAGCCGAGCGGGTTGTCCCGCGGGATCTCCATCTCGAGGTGCATGCCGATGTCCACGACCACACGGGCAGCCCGGAATGCCTGGGCGTCGAGCATGCCGAGCTTGGCGCCGGGGTCGTCGAGGTAGCCCAGGTCGTCCATCAGCCGTTCGGAGTACAGCGCCCAGCCTTCGCCGTGCCCGGAGACCCAGCACAGCAGCCGCTGCCAGCGGTTGAGCAGCTCGGCCCGGTACTGCGTCTGGCCGACCTGGAGGTGATGGCCCGGCACCCCCTCGTGGTAGACGGTCGTCACCTCGCGCCAGGTCGAGAACTCGTCGATGCCCTGCGGGACGGCCCACCACATACGCCCGGGGCGCTCGAAATCCTCGCTCGGCCCGGTGTAGTAGATGCCCCCGTCGCTGGTCGGGGCGATCATGCACTCCATCCGCCGGACCGGCTCCGGGATGTCGAAGTGCGTGCCGTGGAGCTCGGCGAGCGTCCGGTCGGCGAGGCCCTGCATCCAGTCCCGGAACGCTTCCTTCCCGGCGATGCGCCGCCCCGGCACGGCGTCGAGCGCCTCCACCGCCTCGGCGATGCTCGCCCCTGGCTCGACGATGTCGGCCGCGACGGCCCGCATCTGGGTCTCCAGGCGATGCAGCTCGTCGAGCCCCCACGCATAGGTCTCGTCGAGGTCGATCCGCGCTCCCAGGAAGTATTGCGACGCCAGCTGGTAGCGCTCGCGCCCTGCTGCCTGCTTGTCACGGCCGAGCGGAGCGAGCTCGTCGCGCAGGAACGAGCCGAGCTCGATGGTGGCCGCGGTCGCGGCATCGGCCACCTGGTCGAGCTCGGTGCGGAGCGCCCCGTCGGCCTCGAGCGTGCGGGCCACGGTCCGGTAGAAGTCGTCGCCGTCGGGACTGGTCCAGATATCGCACTGCTTGGCGACCTCGACGATCTGGGCCCGCGAGCTGACGTGGCCCTCAGCTGCGGCCCGCAGCCAGGTGGTGCGCAGCTGCTCGAGCGCACGTGGGAACTGGCGCAGCCGAGCGACGACGTTGGCCACGGCGTCCTCGCCGTCGGTGGGCATCAGGTCGAACACCTGGCGGATGTCGTGCAACGCACTGGCGATCACGTTGACCTCGCTGGTGGTCTCGCCGGTGTCGTAGCGGGCGAGCTCGAGGCCGAGCCGCTCCTGCATCGCCTCCTTGGCGACGAGCTCGCGCTCGTCGACGGGCTCGACGCCGGCGAGCTCGGCCAACGCCCGGCGGCCCAGCTCGGCTCGAGCGGCGTAGCCGTCGGGCGAGAGGTCGTCGAGCTGGTCGTCGTAGTCGGTGATCCCGACATAGGTCGCCCCGGACGGGCTGAGCGGCGCCCACTGGTCGACGTAGCGGTTGGCAAGGTCGTCTACAAGTCGCACCTGCTCGACCCTAGATGACCTATTCCAAGGGGTGAGGGTCCGTGTCGGGCCAGCCGCGTACCATCAGATCTGCTGGGTGGCGGAGGTCGGTGTCGTCAGTTCGAGAGGGAGTCCAGGAACGTCTGGAGCACGTCGTCGAACGCGACGCGTTGCTCGAGGTTGGGCATGTGGGCCGCCCCGTCGATCACGGCCAGCGTGGCGTGGGGGATGCGATCAGCCATGAGGCGGGCTTCGCTGATCGGGGTGAACTCATCGTCGGCTCCCACCACGACCAATGCCGGCACGGCGACCTCCTCCAGCATGCTGACGTAGTCAGGACGCTCGGCTCGGCCGTGCAGGGCAGCTGCGGCGCCGTCGGGCGATGTGGCCAGCATCATGGTCAGCACGTGCTCGGCGATGGCCGGCTGCGCGTCGATGTTGTAGGGCGCCAGCATCTTGGAGAGCACCTCGGTCGCGTAGGGGCGCATGCCCTCGCGGAGCAGTCGATCGGCCATGGTGGAGCGCTGCTCCCGCCCATGGTTGGTTTCGGCCTGCGGCGTGGTGTCTGCAAGCACCAGCCCGCGGATCCGCTCCGGGAACAGGCGGTGGATCTCCATCACGATCTGGCCTCCCATGGAGAGCCCACCGAGGGCGACGCGTTCCACCTGCAGGTGGTCGAGCAGGGCGACGACGTCGTGGGCGAAGGTCGCCAGCGGCGTCTTGCCCGGTACGACGGTGGTCTCTCCGTAGCCGCGCAGGTCCGGGACGATGACGCGCCAACCTGAGCTGCCGAAGTGCTCGACCTGCGGCTGCCACATCGATCGGTTGAACGGGTGCCCGTGCACGAGCACGAGCGGATCGCCGTCGCCTTCGTCGTCGTAGCCGACCGTGATGCTGCCAAGGGTGATCGTGCTCACGGGTCCCATCCTGCCCGGCCGCGAACGGGACCAGTGCAGACGCTCACCGACCTGTTGGGTCTAGGGGGCGGCCGGCCCGGGGACGGAAACGACTGGCTGGCCGGTGGCGAAGGACCGGTCGACGCGCCACCGACGACAGCCGCCCCTCCCCCGCCGCCGGCGCCGCCCCCAGCGCCGGCGCCCGAGCCCAGCTGTCACCCCTCCTATTCCGCCTGCGTGCCGATGGCATCCGACGTCGACTGCGCGGGCGGCAGCGGCGACGGGCCGGCCTATGTCGACGGCCCGGTCGAGATCCGAGGTGGCGACCCCTACGGCCTGGACCACGACAACGACGGCGTGGGCTGTGAGTGACCGATCTCGACACCTGGTCGGCGCTGACGACGTCGCCGCGGTCGTTGACGCCCCGGGCGACCTTGTCACCCGGGAAGACGCCGTCGCACGCATCGGATGGGACGGGTCACCGCGGGCTGGCGTCCGGGCCATCCGCTGTTCCCGTCCGATCGCTGGCGGTCAGGGGCCGGGCGTGGAGGCCTGGCGTTCGCGATAGGCGGCGACGTGCTGGCGGTTGCCGCACTGGGTGTCGCAGTAGCGGCGGGAGTGGTTGCGGGACAGGTCGACGAACACCCGCCCGCAGTCGGGCGACTCGCACACCCGGAGCCGGTCGAGCCCGCCGTCGCGCAACACGATCGCCATGGCGATGGCCATGTCGGCCACCAAGCGGTGCTGCAGCGGCGCGTCGAACGGCGTGAAGTGCAGGTGCAGGGGATTGCCGTCGTGCTCGACGAGTTGGGGAACCGCCCGGGCCTCGGCGATGAGCTCGTTGAGCCCGGAGATCACCGCGTCCCTGTCGCGCAGCGCGGCCTGGTCGAAGATGGCCCGCAGGCGGCTGCGCATCCGTCGGACGGCACGCAGCTCGGTCTCGGTACCGGCACGGGTGCCGCTGATCGTCCGTTCGTCGAGGAAGCGGGTGAGTGCCTCGACGGTCGCGAGCGAGTCGTGGCCGGTGCGGTGGTCGTCGGAGTTGACGAAGGCCACTGCCTCGTCCAGAACTTCTCGGCTGTCATGATCTAAATTCAATTGACTCCTGACGTTCTCTCGTCGTAGTGTCATGAGCATAGCTTCGTTGACTCATGACACGCCAGCACGTCCGACTATCGGATACCTCCAGGTGCTCGGGGGCGCGGTGTTCTTCGCCTTCAACGCCAGCGTCTCGAGGGTGGCACTCTCCGCTGGCCTCGAACCTGCCCGGCTCGCTGCGCTCCGCTGCACTGGCGCTGCACTCGGCCTTCTGGTGGTGCTCGGGCTCACCCGTCCGTCACGCCTGCGGGTTCCCCTGCGTGAGCTGCCCGCGCTCGCCGTGCTGGGCCTCGCAGGTGCAGCGCTGATCCAATGGCTCTACTTCGTGGCGATCGACCGCCTGCCGGTCGGCATTGCCCTGCTTCTCGAGTTCACCGGCCCACTGATGATCGCGGTCTACTCGAGGGTGGTGCTCCGCGAGGTCCTCCGTCGTCAGGTGTGGCTGGCCCTCGGCCTCTCGCTCGGGGGGCTCGCGCTGGTCGCCCAGGTGTGGAAGGACGTCGGCCTCGATCTCGTCGGCGTCGCCGCCGGCTTCGGAGCTGCGGGCTGCCTCGCCACCTTCTACCTGCTGGGCAAGCAGACGGTCGAGCGCCGCGACCCGGTGACCCTGTCGTTCTGGATGTTCAGCTTCGCCACCGTGTTCTGGGCCGTCGTCCAGCCCTGGACGGCGTTCGACCCGTCGATCCTCGGCAGGTCCACGTCGCTGCTCGGCGCGCTCGACGGAACGTCCGTGCCCGTGTGGGTCGCGGTGGCATGGGTCGTCGCCCTGGGCACGCTGCTGCCCTATGCCCTCGAGATGGCGGCGCTCCGCCATCTCGACGCGACCACGACCGGCGCTGTCGCGATGATCGAGCCGGTCATCGCCGCTGCGGTCGCGTGGCTGTGGCTCCAGGAGGTGCTCACCTGGCCGCAACTCGCAGGTGGTGCCGTGGTGCTGGTCGGCGTGACCCTCGTGCAGGTCGCCAGGCCGGCCCCCGAGCCGGCCGCATGACCGGCAGCGAGCCCGCGCGGTGGGACCGCTCGACGGTCACCCTGCTCGCGGGGTTCTTCGCCAACTCCGCGGCATCCGCGGCGCTTCTGACCGCACTGGGCAAGCAGGTCTACGACCTCAGTGGGCGCGAGCTCGACCTCGGCCTGCTCGGATTGGCCGAGTTCGCGCCGGCGGCTCTCCTGGTGCTGGTGACCGGAACCGTCGCCGACCGGTTCGAGCGACGCCGGGTGGCGTCCTATGGGGCGCTGGGCGAAGCCGCGGCCACGCTGCTGATCCTGGCGTACGTGGCCCGTTCGCCGTCTGCCGTCGGCCCGCTGTTCGGTCTGGTGCTGGCGCTCGGGATCGCTCGGGCATTCGTCGCCCCCGCCTCGCGGTCGTTACCTGCGGACATCGTGTCGAGCGAGGATCTCCCTTGGCTGGTGGCGCGCTGGTCGATCGTGTTCCAGATGGCGATGGTCAGCGGCCCGATCATGGCCGGCTCCCTCTATGCCCTCGATCCCCGGGCTCCGTTCGCTGCATGTGCGGCGCTGTTCTTCGTCGGGTCCGCCTCGTTCGCCATGCTTCCCCGACCTCAGCACTCCCACCGGCCCGAACCTGCCCCCGACGGCGGCGCCGGGGACCCGTCGTCGGGGGC
>JBOGHK010000026.1:0-8312 GCA_050744325.1 Acidimicrobiales bacterium | reverse complement strand
GCCCGCGGCCGGTCAACGGGAGCCGCGGCCGGCAACCCACTGGTGGCGCACGCAGCCGGGGGGCCAGCGAGTCGCGTGATCGCCGCTCGAGCCCGAAGGCGGGCGCCCGGCGCCGGTAGCCCTGGTGGGTGCCTCGCACGCGGACCCGACGACGGGCCGGCGGGACCACTATCGCCTCGGCCAGCGGGCCCGCGGGACACCCCACGCCTCCGCGCGTCAGCCTGACTCGAACGCCTCGGGCGGCGGGCAGGAGCAGACCAGGTTGCGGTCGCCGTAACCGCCGTCGATGCGGCTCACCGGGGGCCAGTACTTGTCGCGCCGCAGTGTTGCCAAGGGATAGGCGCCGACCTCGCGCGCATACGGGCGCGACCAGTCGGCTACCAGGAGATCCTCGGCCGGATGCGGGGCCTGGCGCAGCGGTGAGTCCTCGATCGCCCACTCGCCTGCGGCCACCCTGTCGATCTCGCCCTTGATGGCGATCATCGCGTCACAGAAGCGGTCGAGCTCGGCCAACGACTCGGACTCGGTCGGCTCGATCATCAGCGTGCCTGCCACTGGGAAGCTGAGGGTCGGTGCGTGGAACCCGTAGTCGATCAGCCGCTTGGCGACGTCCTCGGCGGTGACGCCGGTGGCCTTGGTCAGCGGGCGAATGTCGACGATGCACTCGTGCGCCACCCGGCCGTGCGCCCCCGTGTACAGCACCGGGTAGTGGTCGTCGAGCCGGACGGCGACGTAGTTGGCGCTCGCGATCGCCACCTCGGTGGCGTGCTGCAGCCCGTAGGCCCCCATGAGCCGGCAGTAGGCCCAGCTGATCGGCAGGATGCCGGCCGACCCCCACGGCGCCGCCGAGATCGGGCCAGGGCCGGTCGCGGGGCCGGCTTCGGGCACCAGCGGATGGTTGGGCAGGAACGGCGCCAGGTGCTGGCGGACCGCCACCGGCCCGACTCCCGGCCCGCCGCCCCCGTGGGGGATGCAGAAGGTCTTGTGCAGGTTCAGGTGGCTCACGTCGCCGCCGAACCAGCCCGGTCGGGCGACGCCGACCAGGGCGTTGAGGTTGGCGCCGTCGATGTACACCTGGCCGCCGTGGTCGTGGACGATGTCGCAAACGCCGGTGATGTCGACCTCGAAGACGCCGTGGGTCGACGGGTAGGTGACCATCAGCGCCGCGAGCCGGTCGCGGTGCTCCTCGGCCTTGGCCCAGAGGTCCTCGATGTCGACGTTGCCGTGGTCGTCACAAGCGACGACGACCACGCGCATGCCGGCCATGACCGCCGATGCGGCATTGGTGCCGTGGGCCGAGGACGGGATCAGGCACACGTCGCGCTCGGGCTCGCCGCGGCTGCGGTGGTACTTCGCGATCGCGAGCAGCCCGCCAAGCTCGCCCTGGGAGCCCGCGTTGGGCTGCAACGACACGGTGTCGTAGCCGGTGATCTCGACGAGCATGGTCTCGAGCTCACCGATGAGGTCGAGGTAGCCGCCGACCTGGGGGAGCGGGGCGAAGGGGTGGATCTGGGCGAACTCGGGCCAGGTGACAGCCTCCATCTCGGTGGTGGCGTTGAGCTTCATCGTGCACGAGCCGAGCGGGATCATGGCGCGGTCGAGGGCGACGTCGCGGTCGGCCAGGCGCCGCAGGTAGCGCAGCATCTCGGTCTCGCTGTGGTAGCGGTTGAACACCGGATGGGTGAGGAAGGCGCTGGTCCGCTGCTCGCGGTCGGGGATGCCACCTTCCGCCGTGAACGCCACCCAGCCGCCGTCGAGGCCGAAGACGTCGCAGACCGTCGTCACGAGGTCGCGGGTGGTGGTCTCGTCGAACGAGAGCCCGACCGTGTTGGCGTCGACGCGCCGCAGGTTGACACGGCGCTCGACGGCCCGCCGATGGAGCTCGCCCGCCCGGTCGGGCGCCCGCACCGTCAACGTGTCGAACCAGGTGTCGTTGACCAGCTCGTAGCCGCCGCGTCGCAGGCGAGCGGCCACCTCAGAGGTGAAGGCCCGGGTTTGCTCGGCGATGGCCCGCAACCGCTCAGGCCCGTGGTACACGGCGTACATCGAGGCCATGACCGCCAGCAGGACCTGCGCCGTGCAGATGTTCGACGTGGCCTTCTCGCGCCGGATGTGCTGCTCGCGGGTCTGCAGTGCCAGGCGGTAGGCGGCCCGACCCGCGGCGTCGACCGAGACCCCGACCAGGCGCCCGGGCAGCGACCGTCGGTGCACGTCACGGATAGCGAGGAAGCCGGCGTGGGGACCGCCGAAGGCCATCGGGACCCCGAACCGCTGCGCCGAGCCGACCGCGGCATCGACGCCCAGCTCGCCCGGTGGCGTCAGCAGGCAGCACGCCAGCAGGTCGGTGGCGGCGACGACCAGCGCCCCGGCAGCGTGGGCGCTCCCGACGATCGGGCGCAGGTCGCGCACGGCCCCCGAGGTGCCCGGATGCTGGATCAGCACCCCGAACGCCGCGGCCGGGTCGAGGTCGCCGACCGGGTCGCCGACCACGATGTCGATGCCGAGGGCCGCAGCCCGGGTGGCGACGACCGCGATCGTCTGGGGATGGCAGTCGGCGTCGACGAAGAACGTCGTGCCCGCATGCTTGGTCGAGCGGCGGCACAGGGTCATCGCCTCGGCCGCCGCGGTCGCCTCGTCTAGCATCGACGCGTTCGCGATGTCGAGGCCCACGAGGTCGCACACCATGGTCTGGAAGTTGAGGAGCGCCTCGAGCCGCCCCTGGCTGATCTCGGGCTGGTAGGGGGTGTACGCCGTGTACCACGCGGGGTTCTCGAGCACGTTGCGCAGGATCACGCCGGGCGTGTGCGTGGCGTAGTAGCCCTGCCCGATGAGCGAGCTGAACACCTGGTTCCGGTCGGCGAGCGCCCGGAGCAGGCTCAGCACCTCGGCCTCGCTCGCCGCTTCGGCCAGCGCCAGCGGCTTGTCGTCGCGGATCGACGCCGGCACCGCCTGCTCGACGAGCTCGTCGAGGGAGCCGACGCCCAGGGTGCGCAAGATGTGGTCGAGATCCGCTCGGTCGGGCCCGATGTGGCGATCGGCGAATGCGGCGCTAGTCACGAGATCCTGGCCTCCAGACGGGTGCGCAGCGAGGCTAGCGCCTCGGATTCTGGGTACTGGATATGGCGAAAGACGCCGGGGTTCCAGTACGCGGAACGAAGGAGGGCGGGTACCCGCGGTGTCAGTCGGCCGAGGTGATGGGCCGCATGCGGCCGAGGCGCCAGGTGGCGACCCCCAGGCACACGGCAGCCACGAGGACGAGGCGTACGGCCGCCGCCCAGCCGAGCGGCATGCCGTCGCGTTCGATCAGCACGCCGTGCTCCCACAGGCCGGCGAACAGCTGCTGCGCCTCCCACAGGGGCGAGACCTGGGCGACCCCGGACAGTTGCGTGCCGAGCAGCCATTCGCCGAGCAGGACGATCGCCAGCGACCACAGCGCGGACCGTCGGGTCACCACGCCGATCATCATGAACAACGCCAGGTACGCGCCGGCGCCGAAGGCACCGGCGAGAGCCATGGGCCCTGCCGCGTCGGGCACTCCGGCGATGACCGGGGCCAGCGCGAGCGCAGGCACCAACGTCACCAGCGTGACCAGCCACCCACCCAGCCAGCGGCCGAACGCGATCGTGCCGAAGGAGACCGGCGAGAGCCAGGTCAGCTGGAAGCTACCTGCTCGCGCGTCGGCGCCGAGAACCGCGTCGCCGACGACGAGGCACGCCAGCGGCAGGACCAGGGCGAACAGCCCCATCTCCGCGACGTCGGCGAAGTTGCTCTCGTCTGCCAGGTCACCGAGGACGACCGCATCGGCAGCCTCGGCGTCCGTGGCGTCGGTGTCGCCGCTTCCGAACGTCGTGGTGTCCTCGGACTCGATGGTGGTGGGGTCGTCGTCGAGCACCAGGGTCAGCAACCCGAACAGCAGTGCACCGAGGCAGGGGAGGAGCACGCCGAACCAGCGCTTGGCCGGCAGGCATGCCCGGAGCGTGTAGCCGACTATGGCGACCAGCGGCGAGGCCAGCGGGCGTCCTGCCGAGGGCTCGACCGTCGTCGGCGCGGCCGGGGTAGGAGGCGGCCCAACGGTCATCTCAACAACTCCCGGAAGACGCTTTCGAGCGAGTCGTCGAGTGGTCGCACCTCGCGCAGCCGAACACCGGCCTTCCGCGCGACCACCGGCAGGGCCTGGGCGAACTCGCCGGCCCGTGGGGTGGACACCACCAGGCCGTTGGCGCCTTCCACCGCGACCCCGGTGACCGCTTCGACGGCCAGGAGGTCGGCGGCCAGCCGGCGAGGCTCGGGCGTGCGGACCAGCACCGCCCGGGGCCGATCGGCCAGCGCGTCACGGATCGCCCGGTGCCCGCCCGCCGCGGCCAGCCGGCCGCGGATGATGACGATCTGGCGCTCGGCCAGCCGCTCGACCTCGTGCAGGACGTGCGAGCTGACGATCACTGTACGACCCTGCCGGCCGAGGGCCTGGAACAGGTCGATGAGCGCGATCCGCTGCACGGGGTCTGCACCGTTGAGCGGCTCGTCGAGCACCAGGACCTGGGGCTCGGAGACCAGCGCCGCGGCGACCTTGGCGCGCTGGCGCATGCCCTTGCTGAATCCGCCCACGCGGCGGTCGGCGACGTCGAGCAGGCCCACCGTCGACAGGCAACGGTCCGGGGCGTAACGGTCGCGGACGCCGTGCAACGACGCCGTGTAGCGGACGAGCTGGCGCGCGCTGAGCGCCGCCGGGACCGCGTCGTCCTCGGGCACGAGGGCGATGGCCCTCTGGACCGAACGGTCGCGGCGAGGATCGCGTCCCTGGACCTGGACCTGGCCCTGGTTCGGTGGCAGCAGACCGCACACGGCGCGCATGAACGTGGTCTTGCCGGCGCCGTTGGGCCCGAGCAGGCCGGTGACACCGGCGCCGAAGGAGCAGGAGAGCTCGGTGACCGCCACCTTGTGCCCGAACCAGATCGACACGCCGGTGGCCACGACCGTGGGCTCCGCGACGAACGCCGGGTCGAGCGCGGCGGGCGCCGCCGGCGCGTCCGGCCCGGCTGGGGGAGAGGGCGGGACGGCTGGAGGCATTGCCGCGGTCAAAGGTTCACCTCGCGGTAGCGCCACAGCAGCACGGTGAACGACGCCAGGATGACCGCCAGGTAGACGAGCACCGCAGCGAAGCCCCCGCCGGCGACCCCGTCGAGCGCGCTGATTGGATCGACGTTCCCGAGAAACACCAGGTCGCGCAGCACCAGCGGGATGGTCCACAGGTTGAGCAGGGCCATCGCGGTGCCGTCCGGTTCGCTGGTCTCGATGAACACCCCGGCCACGGCCGTCGTCACCATCATCAGCCCGATCAGCGCGATGCCCCCGACGATGCGGCGGTCGGTCAGCGACGCCAGTGCCACGCTGATCGACGCCTGGTAGAGCGCGAGGATCGCGACCGCGATCGGGACCTGCCACAGCACGTCGGCGTTGTCGCCGACGAAGTCGACGGCACCCTCGTCGGCGACCAGCATCTGGCCGACGAACAGGATCACCTGGGGGAGGAACCCGAAGCCGAACACGATCGCGAAGATCCCGCCGACCTTGGCGAGCACGTAGTCCACCCCGGTGAGCTGTCGCGAGAAGATCAGCGGTAGCACCCGGTCGTGCCGGTCCGGGCAGACCACGTCGGGTGCGCTCACCGCCACGAACAACATCAGCAACGTGGACACGCCGACGTACTCGCGGAAGGTGATCAGCTCGAAGTCGAGCTCGTAGACCGGCGTGTCCCGGGTGGCGTAGCGGATCCCGATGTGGACCATCGCCGGCACGGTGACCAGGCCCAGCAACGACCAGGGCAGCACCTTCTGGCGCCACGACCGACGGATCCCCAGCGCGCGGCGCACGGTCAACCGCCACAGCGCCCAACGGGCCTCCGCCCGGCCACCCCGGGGCCCGTCGTAGGGCCGGTAGCCGCGGTCGTAGACCGCGCCTCCCAACGTCGGTGGAGCGATGGTCACGGGCGGCCGGCCTCCTGCAGGAACAGGTCGTCGAGCGAGCGATGCTGGCTCGACAGCGAGTACAGCCGCAGCCCGAGGTCGGCAGTGAGGTCGCGCACCAGGTCGAGCACCTCGTCGTTGGTCGACGAGGCGGTGTCGACGTCGAGTGTATGCTGGTCGACGGCACGACTGGCCACCCCGCGACCGTCGAGTGCGGCGGTGATCACGTCCACGGCGTCGGGCCGGCCGCCGACCTCGACCCGCAGCACCCCTGTCCGCTCGACCAGCTGGTCGATCGGGCCGGAGAGCACCAACCGTCCGCTGTCGATCATGACCACGTGGTCGCAGACCCGCTGGACGTCGTCGAGGAGGTGGGTGGCGAACAGCACCGAGATCCCGAAGCTGGCGAGCCGGGCGACCAGGTCGAGCATCTCCTCACGGCCCAGCGGGTCGAGGCCGGCCGTCGGCTCGTCGAGCAGCAACAGGTCCGGGTCGGCCACCAGCGCCTGAGCCAGCTTCGTGCGCTGCCGCATGCCGGTCGAGAAGCCGCCGACCGGCCGGAACCGCGACTCGTCGAGGCCGACCAGGTCGAGCACGTCGGACGCCCGCTGACGGGCCGCCCGCGGAGGCAGGCCCGCGAGCTCGCCGAAGGTGGCCACGAGGTCGGCGGCGGTCTGGTCGTTCGGCAGGCAGTCGTGCTCGGGCATGTAGCCGAGTCGGCTGCGGATGCCGATCGGATCGGCCGCGACCGCCCGACCGACGACCTCGATCGCGCCCGCCGTCGGGAACAGGAGCCCGAGCATCAGCCGGAACAGGGTGGTCTTGCCGGCCCCGTTGGCGCCGACCAGGCCGACCGACCCCCGCGGGACCTCGACGTCGAGGCCGGCGAGCGCCGTCGTGCCGCTGGGATAGGTGAGGGTCAGCTGGTGGGTGCGCAGCAGGGTCGAGGGAGGCGGCGTCGAGGGCACGGACGCGATGTCGGTGGCCACCGTTGCCTGGAGCGGCGCGGGATCCATCGGCGCCGAGTCTCGCACGTCGGTGCGCTCTCGACGTAGCAGCCTGCCGAGCGCTGTCAGAGCCCGGTGGAGTCGTCGGGCCCGGTGCCCGGGGCCCGCAGGGTCGAGGCCCGCCGGTGGACCTCAGGCCGAGCCGGTGCCTCGCTGACGGGCGCGGTGGCGTCGGGCCTTGGCGATGTTGCCGCAACCTCGACCGTTCGGGCCGGCGGCGTTCATGAGGCACCAGCGCTTGGTGCCGCTGCGGGTGCGGTCGTAGAACACCCAACGGCAGTCGGGGCAGGCCTTGAGTCGGTGCCACGTCCCCGTGCTGATCGTGTCGAGCACCACGGCCAGCGTGGCGCCTGCCGGACTGGCGTCGTGGTGGAACCGCACCGCGCCGTCCTCGACGACGACCGCGAGCCCCAGACGGTCTATCCAGCGGGTGAGGATGGCGTCGGCCTCGGGGGCGCCCTCGACCACGGACCGGAGGTCGTCGCGGAGGTCCCTGAGGTCGGTCGCGGCGGCCTTCCCGATCCCTCCGTCGCGGCAGTGCTCGTCGAAGCGGTCCGTCGGCACGCGCGACTCGTTCGGGATCAGCCGCGTGTTCAGCAGCCCACGCACCTGTTCCAACGCCCCGGGGGCAGTTTGGGAATCCGACTCCGACACCATCAAATGAGTTTACCGGTGTCGCAGTTGGGGCAAAGCATGAATAACCTTCTTCCCAAATAGACAGTGTCGAAGGGGAGGAGCTAGCGACCATGCCTGATGTGTTGTGGCACAGCGCCGAGCTGGCGAGCAGCGAGCACTTCACGGCCGAGCTGCGCGACGAGGGGCCGCGCCTGCACGGGACTGTGGTGTTACCGATCGACGGACGGCCGGCGCACCTGGTCTACGAGATCGTGGCCGATCCCGAATGGCGGGCCCGCCGGGCCGACGTCGTGATCGACCAGCCCACGGTGTCGGGTCGTACGAGTCGTACGACCCGCATCGAGGTCGTCGCCGACGGCACGGGCCGGTGGCTCGTGGACGGGCAGCCGGCCTCAGCGCTGGACGGCTGCCTCGACATCGATCTCGGCTGGACGCCTGCGACCAACACCTTCCAGATCCGCCGCCTCGGGCTCGAGGTCGGCGAACGGCAGTCGCTCGCCGTTGCTTGGCTGCGGTTTCCCGAGCTGGTGCTGGAACGCAATGAGCAGACCTACGAACGACTGGGCCCGACCGTGTGGCGCTACAGCTCGGGTGACTTCAGTGCCGTGCTCGACGTCGACGGGAAGGGCTTCGTGCGCCGCTACGGCGACGACTTCTGGGTCGCGATCGCATCAACTTAACAGAACGTGGATTCTGGGCGGCTGCT